>DATJOM010000074.1:0-82605 GCA_035507095.1 Candidatus Acidiferrum sp. | reverse complement strand
TGAGCAGCTCCGCGAGCGGCACGACTTTTTCGACCAAGCCGATGCGGTGCGCTTCGTGCGCGTCGATCATCTCGCCGGTCAGGCACATATACATCGCCATGCCCTTTCCAACGAGCCGCGTTGTCCGTTGTGATCCGCCGTAGCCCGGCATGATTCCGAGGTTGACCTCGGGCTGGCCAAACTTGGCGTTTTCGCTTGCGATGCGAATATCGCCCGACATCGCGATCTCGCAGCCACCCCCGAGCGCGAAGCCGTTGACCGCCATGATCACGGGCGTACGCAAGCGCTCGATCTGACGAGTGATCGACTGTCCCATGCGCGCCTGATCCGCACCCGACGTCGCGCTGGAGAGGGCGTTCAGCTCGGCGATGTCGGCACCGGCTGCAAATGCTTTCTCGCCGGCGCCGGTGATGACGATCGCGCGCACATCGGCGTTGCGTTCGAGTTCGAGCAGCGCAAACGACAACTCGCCGAGCAACTTCACGCTGAGGGCGTTGAGCGCACTCGGACGGTTGAGCGTGATGACGCCGATCGCGCCGTCCTTGTCGACCAGAATGTTTTCGAAGATCGTCTCACTCATAGTCGTAGAAGCCCTTTCCGTTCTTGCGGCCGTAGCGTCCGGCGAGCACCATGCGTTTGAGCAGCGGCGGCGCCGCCATCATCGGATCTTTGAACTCGTCATACATGATCTGAGCGATGTAGTAGGTCGTATCCAACCCGACAAAGTCGAGCAGCTCGAACGGCCCCATCGGATACCCGCATCCGAGTTTCATGCCCTTGTCGATGTCCTCTTTACTTGCGAGGCCGCCTTCATAACAGCGAATGGCGTACAGCAGATATGGAATCAACAAGCGGTTTACCACGAACCCCGGCGTGTCTTGCGCGAGGATCGGCTCCTTGCCGAGCTTCTTCGCAAAGCCGAAGAGCGTGTCGATCACGCCCTGCGTGGTGGCGATCGTCTTGACCACTTCGACCAGCTTCATGATCGGCACCGGGTTGAAGAAGTGCAGGCCGGCGACGCGATTGGGGCGTTTGGTCTTCGCGGCGAGCTCGATGATGCATAAACTGGAGGTATTACTGCAGATAATCGCGCTTGGAGCGAGAAGCTCGTCGAGCTGGGCAAAGAGTTTGGTTTTGACCTCGACGTTCTCAACGATCGCCTCGATGATCAGGTCGCATCCGGCCAGATCGGCGACCTTGGTGGTTGGCTTGATGCGACCAATGGCTGCGTCCCGGTCGGCCTGCGCCAACTTCCCTTTTTCCACGAATTTGTCGAGCGATTTCGTGATGCTCGCGACGCCGCGTTTCAGCGGCTCCTCCGCGACCTCCATCAGCACCACATCGAATCCGGCGGACGCGCAGCTTTGCGCGATGCCGTTGCCCATCAGGCCGGCCCCGCAGACGCCGACCTTCTGAATTTCTTGCGCCATGAGTCTCCGTTCGAAAGCACGCCGCACTTTGCGCGGCGCTTCGGCATTTCGCGCCCCCGCCGCGACTTCGCGCGTCGGGGCCCCCTATATCTTATGATTTCATAAAGAGCGCAGGGGCTTTCGGTGCCCTGCGGTAGACTTACTTCCGCTACACTCGTCGCCTAGAGGGAGGAAGCGCAGAGGTGCGGACCGCCTATCACGAGGCACTCGAATCCACGCGACTCGATGTCGTGCGGCTGGGTGCGTTATGCGGCGATGCGATACGCGTTGCCGTTGAAGCGTTGGAGCGCCGCGACGCAAGCGCGGGCGCCCGCGTCGTGGCCGGAGACGATGCGATCGATGATCTCCGCCGGCGCATCGAGTCACACTGCATCGAATTGATTTGGCGTCAGCAGCCGGTCGCCGGTGAGTTGCGCGAGATTGCGGCCATGCTTGAAATTGCAACCGACCTCGAACGCGTCGGCGACTACGCCGTTGACATCGCGAAAAACGCCATCAAACTTGCCGACCAGTCGTTGCGGCCGCATAAGGTCGAGATCGATCGCATCGCAAGCGTTGCGCACGGCATGTTGCTCGACGCGATGCGGGCCTACACTGAACGCGACGCGCGTCTCGCGAGCGAAGTGATCGATCGCGATGACGAGGTTGACAAACTCTACAAGCGCAGCATCAAGCTGTTGCAGGAAGAGATGCAAGAGGATCCGGAGCTGGTTCGCTCGGGCACGCGCTACCTCTTCGTGCTGGCTTCGCTCGAACGCGTTGGTGACCGCGCCGGCAACATCGCCTGGCATACGAAGGATATGATCGGCGCCGAGGTCTAACGCCGCGGGATGACCCCGCTTCCCCGCTCGCAGTTTGCGGTTACCGAGCGCTACGTCTACCTCAACCACGCCGCCACCGGAATCTTGCCGCAGGTCACCCGCGACGCGCTCGGTGCTTTTGTTGGAGCGCAAGCGGAAGAAGGCGTCGTTGGGGTCGCGCGCTACGAGATGAAGATGCCGGCGTACCGCGCCCACGTCGGTGCGTTCATCGGCGCGGCCGGTTCGGAGATCGGGATCCTCCGCAACACGACCGACGGCGCCAACGTCGTCGCCCTGGGGCTCGACTGGCAGCCCGGCGATCGGGTGATTCTTCCGGACAACGAATTTCCGGCCAATGCAATACCGTGGCTTGCATTGCGCCGTCTCGGCGTGGAGATCGACTTCATCGACACGTCACGCGAGCGTATGACGCCCGACGTGTTGCGCGCAAAGATGACCGATCGCACGCGCGTCGTTACCATCTCGTGGGTGTCGTTCGAAGATGGATACCGCCACGACCTTGCAGCGCTCGCGCAAGTCACACATGAGCGAGGCGCGTTCTTTTGCGTGGACGCAATTCAGGGACTCGGCGCCTTTCCACTCGACGTGCGCGCGCTCGACATCGACGTGCTCTATTCGGGCGGCCAGAAATGGCTGCTCGCGCTACAGGGCGTGAGTTTTGTATACGTCCGCGCGGCGTTGCTCGATCGGATTGCAACCGGCGCACCGGGTTGGCGCTCGATGAGCGACATGTGGGCGTTTCTCGACTACGACCAGCCATTTGCGGCCAACGCCTCGCGCTTCGAAGGCGGGACGCCCAACTTCATCGGCGCGGTCTCGCTCGACGCGTCGATTTCGGTACTCGAGGCGGCGGGCACGCAAGCCATTAGCGCTCACGTCCTCGACCTGACCGACCACCTCGTAGAGGGGCTCCGCTCGGCCGGGGCCAACGTTCGGTCGCTGCGAGGCCCCGGCGTTTCCTCGGGCATCGTCACGTTCACGTATCCCGAGATCGATCCGGTCGCGCTCGGGCGTGCGTTACAATCGGAAGGCGTGATCACCACCTGGCGGGAGAGCGGCATTCGCGTCGCGCCACACGGTTACAACACGCACGATGAAATCGATCGGTTATTGGTAGGAGTCACTCGTGCTCGCACTGCTGTTGGCGACGGCGATCGCCCCCGGAACGTACACCTATAACGCCACCCTGGCGGGTGCGAACGTCGGCACTTCCACGTTAGTGGTCAAGAGCGTCGGGACAACGACCGTAATCGATGAGAAAGTCACCGGCACGATAAGTGGGTCGGGCGCGAGTGCGAGCGACACGCTTGTGCTCGGCGCAGACCTCGGCCCGCTGACCTATCAGATGAACGCGATGCAAGATGGGTCGCCGCTCAAAGACTCCGCTACGATTGCGAACGCGACCGCTAATATCACCGACGTGCACGGTAAGAGCGCGTCGTTCGACCTGCTGGCAAACACCAAGCACTTCGTCGTCGCAGATTTCGGATTGTTTGCCGGACTCTTGCCGCTGCCCGCGCAGATGCGCGCGTGGGATGACGCGCCGGTTCTCGTCGTCGTGCCGATGCTCGGTCGCTCGGTTGCGCTCGCCCCCGATGCCGGTGCAAGCGCGCAGCGCCCGGCAAGCGTACCCGCAAGCGACGTCGCGCTCGTTTTTAGCGGCGAAGCGCCGTTCACGATCTGGTACGATCCGTCGACCAACGTCCCCGACGAAATCGACGTCACCGCACAAGGGCTAACCGTAACAAGACAGCGTTAACAGCGCTCTAGTAAGGCGCTAGTATCCGTTGTCTTTCACAAAGCTCGGCGCCATCACGGCGTCGACCATCCCGTGGATCAAGCGTTTATCCGCAGGTGCAACGGTCGCAAGAATGCCGCCGAGTTCGACGGTCGTTTCGCTCGTTACAAAGTAGTATGGGCAAAGCCGCGCGCGGCCGTCGAAGATCTTGATGTCGTCGCTCGTGCGATCGAGATAGGGCATGCGAATGCGCTTGCCTTTGTGGAATCGCTGCAGGATGTAGGGCGTTTTGTCGAACGAGCGCAGACCGCCCTCGAGCGCCGCGGTCCACTCTTCCTTGGTCAGGTCGTTCGCGATCTTGACGCCACGCGAACCCCACGCAAGTTCCGAAAAGCCCGATGGCTTGACAACGTAGTCGCGTTCGCCTTTGCCGAGTTCGAGCAGGGTGCGCCAGTCGTTGACCGGCAATCCGCGCACTTCGAGGTCGGCGATGACCCCCTGCGGTGGTAATGGGCGAGGGTCGAGTATCCACGTGCGCGGGAAGAGCGTCACTAAGCGCTTGTAGATCGCGGCGCCGTCTTTGCCGAGCTCGGTGCGCCAGAGGGCCGCAAGCGCCGGATGCTGGAAGAGCGCGAACGACAACTTCTCTTCGAGTTGTGCTTTCGGTGGCGGAACCATCAGCACGCGATTATGGCGCGCCGCGTACAGCATCAATTCTTGTTTGGGCACGTTGAGCAGGTCGAAGAGTTCGAAGTTGCGATAGATCGCGTCGAGCTTCTCTTCGCGACCGTCTTCGTGGCGCACGAACAGCGCCTGCTCGGTGAAGATCACGTCTTGCGGGGCGCACACAAACGCCTTCACCTCGCCAAGACGATTGACTGCTTGCGCGAGCCAGCTGAGTTCGTCCCGATAATCTTTCGATTCTTCGGAGACGACGATTGCAACGGTCGGGTGCGGTGTGCGGCTCGCATAGGCGAGCATCTTGCCGAAGCCGCGCGGCATACCGTCGACGCCACCGATTGAATCGATGCCGGCTTTGCAATACGCCTCGGTCATCGCGCCGACGAACCCCATGCCGCCCGGCACGCTGTCGAGTTCCGAGGCAATGAAGCCATCGTCGGTCATCAGCAGATCCGGCCGAATAACGCCGGGGATATCTTGTCGAAAGCGATTCTGCCGTGAAAGACGTACGATGTTCTCGGGTTTCCCGTGATCGAGATACTCGGCGATGAACGCGGGTGCGGTACCCCGTGCGCTGCGATTGTACAGGCTGTTGAGCGCCCGATAGAACGCGAGCAGGTCCGCGCCGATCGCTTCGATCTGGGCCAGAGTCTTTTGGGACAATGCGAACGGCTCGGGACTTACGCGCCATGGGATGCGTTGACTGTCGTCGTCGGTCCGGAAGAGTCCGGGCGGTATCGCATCGTGGATGAACTGCGCTTGTTCGCGAGCCGTGAGATTCGGCACTTGGGCCGTACAGGGCATAGTTATACGTGCTCCGAGCGTCTACAACCGTCGGGGATCTTGGAACTGCTAAACGCGATGTATCTGCGCCGCATGCTTACCTTCCTAACGCCCCGCCCGCCCCGGCGGTTGCGCTGCCCGGCCCCTTCCCCAGTGAGGCTATTGACGCCTCGGGGTATGCTAAGGACGGTGCCAATCCAACTCATCGCCCTCGATCTCGACGGCACGCTACTCGATTCTTCGGAACGTGTTACCCGGGCAAACCGCGCCGCTATCAAGCGGGCGCAGGCAACGGGCGTTCACATCGTCCTCATTACCGGCCGCGGCGCCGACGCACCGCTCGCGTTCGGGCGCGACCTGGGCCTGCGCGACCCGATCATCTGTGCCCACGGTGCGCTCACCAAAGAGTGCCCAAGCGGCCGTGAAGTGCGGCATATTGCGATCCCGCGCGAGTACGCGACGATTTTGATCGAATTTGCGCACGAGCAGGGCCTTGATGCCGCGGTATACACGGGCGAACGCTTTCACCGGCTCGCGGACGCGCCTCGTTATATGGATGACATGCGCGGACCGTTGTGGGTCGATGTGCCGAATTTGATCGACCTTGCGGAGCGCGACTCGACCTTTATCCGGTTCTTCGGTCACAAGGCCGTCGACGCGATCACGCGGCGCTTTGCGGGCATGCCCGTACATTTCAAGTTTGAGACGTGGGGCGATTTCGAAGAGCTCGCGATCACGAGCGAAGCCGCGACCAAAGAGCGCGCGCTCGCCGAACTCTGCCGCGACCTCGACGTCGATGCGGGCGAGGTGCTGGCCATCGGCGATTCGCGCAACGACGTGCCGATGCTGCGTTGGGCCGGCGTTGGCGTCGCGATGGGCAATGCGCTGCCCGAAGTACTCGAGGCGGCGCCCTTCGTGACCGCGAGCAACGACGAGGACGGCGTCGCGCACGCGATCGATCGCTTCGTCCTCGGACCACCGGAACGCCGCGAGCGCAGCGCGTGATCGAGGGGACGCCCTCGCCTGACTACGAGGCGCGACTGCGCAAAATCTTGAGCGAGCGGGATTGGCAGGGCCTTCGCGAGTTCGCGCGTACCGAGAATCAGATCCCCGACGAGATCTACGAAAAGGACGAGCACTTCTGGGAAGTGATGTTGCACAAACTCATCTGCAGTCGTATCGACATGTTGAACGAGCACGCGCAGGCGCGGGCATGGCTCACCGAGCGCGGATATAGCATCGACCTCGGTGGATTTTGACGCCGCAATGAAAGTGCGCGTGCGCGCCTTCGCGCGGATGCGCGAGTTGCTGGGCGAGAGCGAGTTCGATCTGGAGGTGCCCGACGGCGCGACGCTTGTCGATTGTTGGGACGCCTTGCGGGCACGCAATCGTAAAGTCGATACCCTTGCCTCGGCCACACGCATCGCGCGCAACGGTCGCGTCGCGGCGCTCCTGGACGAGCGCGTGGCCGACGGCGACGAGATCGCGCTGCTGCCGCCCGTCGGCGGAGGATAGTACGGGACGTGTCGTTATTTGCGATCGTTCGCGATCCAATCGATCCGCGCGCACTCGAAGCGGCCGTGTGGTCGCAAAGTTGCGGCGGGGTCGCGATGTTCTTGGGCGTGGTGCGCGACACCGCCGATGATGGGCGCACCGTCAGCGGGCTCTCGTACGAGGCGCATGAAGCGATGGCGCTTGCGGAGTTCGCGGCGATCGCGCACGAAGTGAGCGAGCGCGTTCCCGGCATTCGCATCGGTATCGTGCATCGTATCGGTGCGTTGCGCGTCGGCGAGGTCGCCGTAGCCGTGTGTGCGGCCGCGCCGCATCGCGCGCAGGCGTTCGACGCGTGCCGGTACGCGATCGATGAACTCAAAGCCCGGGCGTCGATTTGGAAGAAGGAGCATTACAGCGACGGCACGGGCGACTGGGTCGCGAACGAATGTCGTTGAACTTAATTCGCGTCGATGCGCGAAACAACAAGGTAGCCGTACTCGTCTACGAGCCCCGCCGTCCGCGCAACGTTACGATCGTTGCCGGTCATGGCTATTCGTCGAGCAAACAGAACCTGGATCTGCTCTGCGCTTTTCTGCAGAGTCACGGCTTTCGCGTGTTCAGCCTCGACTTTCCCGGACACAAACTCGGCGCAAGCGGTGGTGAACTGCGCAGCATGGACGACTGCCTCGACGCAATGTCGGCGGTCGTCGCAGCGGCACGCGGATACGATGCTACACCGCTATACACGCTCGGACATAGTATGGGCGCGATCACTGCATTGTTCGTTGCGGCAAACGACCCGGCGATCGACGGTGCCGTAGCGATCGCAACCGGCTACGGGCGCCCGAGTGCATTTTCGGCGCTGCGCGGCGCGACGGATTTTCGTTCGTCGTACGTGGTTGGCGCCGACCTGCCGACCCTCTTTGAGGGCGTCGATGCGGCGTTCGATCGTCTGTTGCGCAAGCTCGAGGGCCGGCCGGTGCTCTACGTTGCAGCCTCACATGATGCGATGGTCTCCCCCGCAAGCGTCCGCGACCTGTACGACCGGGCGCCCGAACCCAAGAGCTTTGCGGCGATCGAAAGCGATCATACCAACGCGGGCGAACATGCTCGGGGTGATGTGTTGCAATGGCTAAATCACCGGCATCCCCGCGCCTAAGCCTCGCCGGACGCCCTGAACTGCGGCGCTATAGCCGCCATCTGCTCATCCCCGAAGTTGGACTCGCGGGCCAGGAGCGACTTTCGGCGGCGCGCGTCTTAGTGGTCGGCGCGGGCGGCCTCGGCTCGCCGGTACTGCACTACCTCGCGGCCGCCGGTGTCGGTCGCATCGGCGTCGTCGACGACGACGTGGTCGACGAGACGAATCTGCAACGTCAAACGCTGTTTACTACGCGCGACATCGGCAACGGGAAAGCAGTGGTTGCCTCCAACCACTTGCGCGCGCTCAACCCGCAGATTGCGATCGACGCGATTCCGCGGCGCTTCGATACGTCCAACGCGCGCGATCTCGTGCGCCTCTACGACGTCGTCGTCGACTGCACCGATCGCTTCTCGACGCGCTACCTGATCAACGATGCCTGCGTGCTCGAAAGCAAGCCCGACGTGTACGCATCGATCTTCCGTTTTGACGGACAAGTAAGCGTCTTTGGCGCCGCCGGCGGTCCGTGCTATCGCTGTCTCTATCCCGATGCGCCGCCACCCGGCAGCGTTCCGACGTGTGCAGAGGGCGGCGTGCTCGGGGTGCTCGCGGGGCTCGTCGGTACATGGCAGGCAAATGAGGTGCTCAAACTGTTGCTTGGCATCGGTGACCCGCTGGTCGGGCGCTTGTTGCTGATCGAGAGTTTGGGAGCGCGAACGCGCGAGGTGCGCTTTGCACGCGACCCGCACTGCGCGATCTGCGGCGAGCAACCGGCGATTACCGATGCGACCGAACGCGATCTCGATGACGTGCGCGACGAAACCGACCTTGAAGCGAGCGAATTGGATGAGGCGCTGGCGGACGCGGTGTTGCTCGATGTGCGCGAGCCGCACGAAGCGGCGCTCGGTTTAATCGACGGCGCGTTGCACATTCCGGCGTCGGAGCTGGAAGCGCGACTCCATGAACTCGATAGTGCACGCACCTACGTGGTTGCCTGCCGCGTCGGCGCGAAATCGCTCTGGGCCGTGCGGCGCCTGCGCGATGCCGGCTTCACGCGCGTGCGGCATTTGCACGGCGGTTTACTTACGTACGCTGCACTCCACGATGCGTTCGCATTCTTTTAACCACGCGGGCATCGCGCTGCCCGTGATCGGCCAAGGCACCTGGGATATGCCCGAACACGGTGCGCGGCGCGCCGCGGCGATTAGCGCCATCCGTCGTGGCATCGCGCTCGGTATGACCCATCTGGACACCGCGGAGATGTACGGCGCAGGCGAGGTCGAGCGCTTGCTGGGCGAAGCGATTGCAGGCGTGCCGCGCGCGTCGATCTTCGTTGCGAGCAAAGTGTTGCCGAGCAATGCCACATATAAAGGAACGATCGAGGCCTGCGAGCGCAGCTTGCGCAATCTCGGGCTCGCCCATCTCGATCTCTATATGCTGCACTGGCCAAGCAGCACGCCGCTTCGCGAAACCATGCGCGCCTTGGGCGACCTGGTGCATGCGGGCAAGACGCGCTTCGTCGGCGTTAGCAACTTCGACGTCGAGGAGATGCTCGAGGCGCGCGACCTCCTCGGTGAGATTCCGCTTGCGTGTAACCAGGTGCTCTATCATCTGCGCGAACGCGGGATCGAACATCGATTGATCCCGCAAGCGCAGGCGGCCGGCGTCGCGATTGTCGCCTACACGCCGTTCGGTCGCGGAAAGTTTCCCGGGCCGACGAGTAATGGGGGCGCGGTGCTCACGCGCATCGCGCAAGAACACCGCGCGACGCCGCGGCAAGTGATTCTGGCGTTCCTCACCCGCGAGCCCAACGTGTTCACGATTCCGAAGGCCTCGACGGTCGCGCACGTCGAGGAGAACGCCGCTGCGGGCGACCTCGTGCTCGATGCGAGCGACCTCGCGGCCATCGATTCGGCCTTTCCGGCCGGGCCGCAACGACCGCTCGCAACGCTGTGAACGCATCGAGTTCGTCGATCAAGGCGCTTGCCATCGAGCGCGCGCGCGCGCTCGGTGCGGGCGACGTGCGCGTGGTTGCCGCCTACGAAGACCCGCAATCGCGCGAACGTATGCGTGCGTCGTTCGAACGTGGCGATTTCGCAACCTGGGGCTACGACGAGACCTACGCGCGCAAGGCTGCCGACCCGAGTGCGGTGCTCGCCGGAGCGCGGAGCGTTATTTGTGTCGCGGTCCCGTACGCGACGCCCGAAACACGTCGCACGACGCTGCAAGGACGTGTGTCAAACTACGCATGGTCGCTCGATTACCATCGACGCATGCGTGATTTGCTCACCGGGGTGGCGAGCGCAATCGATCAAGCGGCGCAAGCACCGGTGACCGCGATCGCGTGCGACACCAAACCGATCGCCGAACGTGCATTCGCGGCGCGAGCGGGCTTGGGATGGATCGGCAAGCACACGAACCTGATCTCGCCGGCGCTCGGCTCGTTTGTCTTCTTGGGCGAGGTCATCACCACGCTCGAACTCGAACCGGACGCGCCGTTGCGCAAAACCTGCGGTGCTTGCACGCGCTGCATCGAAGGATGCCCCACCGGCGCGCTGCGCGGAGATTATACGATCGATGCGACGCGGTGCATCGCCGACCTCACCCAGCGCACCGGTCCCATTCCACGCGAGATGCGCGCCCTGCTGGGCGATTGGATCTGGGGTTGCGATATCTGCCAAGTGGTCTGTCCACCGACGCGCAACGCCGGCAAGGTAGGAAGCGCCGCGTTCGTTCCTTATGACGCGACCGTCGCCGCGCCGTCGCTCACAGCGCTTCTTCAACTTCGCAGCGGAGAATTCAAGCGGCGCTACGCGCACACGGCGATGGGCTGGCGCGGAGCCGCCGTCCTGCGCCGCAATGCGGCGATCGGCCTGGGCAACGCACTCGACCGCTCGGCAATTGCGGCCCTCGTCACGGCACTGCGCGAGGACCCGCACCCGATGGTGCGCGGTGCGGCGGCCTGGGCGCTCGGACGCATCGGCGCGCCGCGCGCGCTCGAAGCGCTCCGCGCACGCGCCAGCAGCGAAACGGACGCTACCGTACGAGAGGAGATTGCTGCCGCGCTGCCATGAACACGTCTGCGAAATTCGCCGGAATGGTCATCGCACTTGCCTGCGCGCTGCCGGTGCGTACTGCGGCTGCGGATGATTTGCTTGGGCGCATGTCGGCGATCAATCCAGCGTTGCACAGCTATACGGCGACGCTCCATGCGCACGTCGCACTCACCACGTTTCCGTTCCTCGCGACGGACATCGTCGGGACCTACTATCACAAGGATCCCGACCTTGATAAGCTTCAGGTTACGAGTGGTCTGCCGATCATCGCGCAAAGGTTTTCGAATCTCTTCGCGCATATGGAACCGCCCTCGCGCTGGAACGATCTCTACACGGTGACCAAGAGCGGCGACGACGGCAAGACCACCGACCTCACGCTCGTCCCGCGCAGGTCCGGCAACGTGAGGAAGATCGTGGTGCTGGTCGATGACGCTTCGGCCACGATCGCGTCGATGCGCTGGGAGTACGAAAACGGCGGTTGGGTCGCGTTGAGCCAGCGTTATGGCGTTGTCCAGGGGAATACGATGGTGACTTCGCAGACGGGGCACGTGGAGGAGCCGGGCTATATCGGGGATTTCACCACCACCCTCTCCAGGTACCAGATCAACCCGCAGCTGCCCGATTCGCTCTTTAGCCAGGGAGGCTAGTCACAGAGGCCGCCATGCTGCCGTTCTACGAGAAAGGGGGACCAGAACGCATGGAGGAGGTCTACCTCACCACGCAATCGGCGGCAGGCGTGCAAGTGCGCATCGAGGCTTTGGTGCGCGAGTACCAGTCCAAGCTGGCGCGCTACTTGCGGCGCATGGTCGGTGACAGCGAACTTGCGCTCGATCTGACGCAGGACGTGTTCCTGGCGGCGTTTCGCACGCTCCAGCGCGATCCGGATCGACCGCTGACGGCGGGGTGGCTCTACAAGACTGCGACCAACGGTGCGATTTCGCATCTGCGGCGCCGTAAAATCGTCCGCATGCTCCCGCTCGATCGCGAAGGCGACGACCGGTCGTGGCGGATCGATGAGCGTAGCGCGGCCTCGGTCGACTTGCAGGCGGCAATCTCGAAACTGCCGCCCGAGCAAGCCGCAGCGGTCTTGCTGACGAGCTATGCGGGCTACTCCTCCAATGAGGCTGCAACGATCCTCGGAACCTCGCCTGACGCCGTTCGCCAACGCGTCTGTCGAGCGATGAAAGTGTTGCGATCGGTAATGACGGAGCAATTGTGACCAACGGGTGTTCGCGAGCGGAAATCCTCGCCGGAGCGATCGGGCTCGGCGAAGCGACGGAAGCGGAACGCGAAGAGTATCGGAATCATATCTCGACCTGCGCGTCGTGCCTTGCCGCATTAGGCGGTGAGCGCGAGATCGAACGCGTGATGGCAACTATTGTCCAAGCACGCGACGCCGAGACGTGGGAACCGATTCCGCGCCGGGCCGGCGAGCGGTCGCGCGCACGCGTCTGGCAGACGGGCGCAGCCGTGCTGGCGGCGGCAGTAGCAATTTCATTCGGCGTCCACACGCTGCTCGCAACTGCAGTACGCGCGCCTTCGATCGAGCCGAAAGCAGTTGCGGTTGAACCCGTCTCGCCGTTCCACATCGCGCTCGAGCACCGGCCGCACGTCGCGGCTGCATCGGTGCCGGTTGTGAAAACCACGGCAACGCCCCGTAGCATCGTCGTCGTGCACAACGTGATCGAGCGTCGCGGTGACGCGGTCACGCAGACCACAACCACGCAAACGACGACCGCGCAAACTGAAGTCGCGCAAGCGCCGGTCGCGCAGGCGACGGCACCTGCGTCAAATGTGCCGATCTGGCGGCGCGACGAGGCGATGCCGGTGCAACACGGCCTCGCGCAGGCGGCACCTACGGCAGCACCTGTTCTTGGCGGCCGCGCGGAATCGATGGCGGTGACGCCGGTGACCGTGGTGCGCGACGTCTTGCCGCTCGGTGGCGATGCCGCGATTAAACCGCAGCCGGCGCCGATCGCCTATGCTGAAGGCGCGCAAGGCACGACCGCGTTCGAAGTGCAAGTCGACGAACGCGGGCTTCCGACAAAATGCACGATCACGAAGACGTCAGGCTATCGCGCGCTCGATGTCGCGGTGTGCAAAGCGGCGATGGCCGCGAAATATTCGCCCAAGCTTGTGAACGGCAAAGCCGTGCCGGGCCTCTATCGCGACGCGTTCACGTTCCGTCCTGCAACCGACGAGGACACCCCGCAGCCGTTTTAATCGACCGACTTTCGGAAGAAGGCGAGCATCTTGTCGGCTTCGGGCATGATGCGAAATTCTTCGAAGCCCCAGCTCTTGGCCTGATTGATGGCGCGCGTGTTGTGCATTGAGATCAAGAACGTGAGCGTTTTGACATTGCGCTTCATCGCCAGACGTTGCACCTCGGCTACGAGTTCGTTGCCGACTTCCGCAGGCACGCTCGGCTTGAGACGCAGGGTCTCCATCATCGCGACGTCCATCCCATTTGCGGCTTCAGGATCGTCATAACCCGGCGGTAGCTTAAAGACGAGTTGCACCATGCCGAGCAGGCCGGTTTGGTCTTCCGCAATGAGAATCGCCCGGCGACCAGCGCGCTGCTCGCCGAGGCACATCGTCATGCGTGTGGTCCAGCTCTCGCGCGGCGACGGTGCACCAGTAAGCACACCCTCCTTGGTAAGGCGGTCCACATCGCTCGTTTGCGCAAAACGCAAGAAGATCTTCCGGGCCACGCTACCTTTCGATACCAAGGTGGAGAACGCGCCCCCTCACACGAAGGTGCCCGCCCAGCAATGCAAACCCGCCGTCGACCCGTATTCGCTGCGGCCCTGGTAATTCTTACGGGACTTATGAACGTGGGCTGTTCGCATCAGCGCGTGGCCGCCGCGCGCACCGATGGCGGCCGGGGGGCCGTGCTCTTTGTAAAAAATTGCCTGGTCTGTCACAATTCCACTCCCGACGCTGCGCGCATCGGTCCGTCACTCGTGAACGAGGGACGCAAGCGGACGCTCGCGCAGATCGTCCGGGCAATCGAAGAACCCGACCCACCGATGCCCAAACTCTACCCCGGCACGCTCTCCGAGCAGGACGTTACCGACATTGCTGCCTACGTGAAGACCCTCTAGTATCGAGTAAACATGGCGGCGCCGTTTATCTATCGCTTCACGCACGATCTGCGCACCGAAGACCACGCGGGTTTGGCGCAGGCTTCGACACATGGCTACGTGCTGCCGGTGCTGGTGATCGACCGCGCGATGGAAGCTCGCCTCGCGCGCTCGCCGCGTCGCGCGGCATTTTTCTGCGCGGCGGTAGCCGCGCTCGACTGCGCGTTACGCGAGCGTGGTGCGCGGCTCTTGGTACGCCGCGGCGCAGCCGGCGCGACGTTAAAGAATATCGCGCGCGCGTCGGCGGCGACGGGCGTCGCCTGGAGCGTTAGCTACGACGGCACCGGCGTCGCCGGCGATGCGCGCGTGCAGTCCGAACTAGAAGAGGCCGGGTTGCGCGCAATCACGGTTCACGATGCGCCGGCGATCGCTCCCGACGATACCGCTGCAGCGCGCCCGAGCGGCGGCGACGGGTATCGCGCATTTGCACCGTATTACGACGTGTGGCGTGCGTTGCGCCCTTCGTCCTACGACGCACCGTTACTCGTGCGCTTTGCGCCGAGTGACTTGCAGAGCGAACCGCTGCCGGTGCCGCACGAATTCGGCGCGAGCGACCGCGCCGTCGAAGCCGGGCCGGCGGTAGCGGCGGCGTTGCTCGAGCGATTCCTTTACGGCGACGCCGTGCAGTATGCCGTCGCAATGAACGTTCCGAGCGACGACCGCACTTCACACCTCGCGGCACACCTCTCGTTTGGCGCGATCGCCGCGCGCACCGTGCTGCGCGCAACGCTTACGCGACTAGAAGATCCATTTTTGCTCAGCGAGGAGCGCATTTCGCTGCGATTGTTTCTGCGCTCGCTTGCGATGCGCGACTTCTTCTTGCAGCTTGGCCATTTCTATGGGCCGATCGATGACGAGGCACTGCAGGTGAAGATGCGCGGCTTTCCGTTTGCGCGTACGAATCCCGCGCTCGACAAATGGATCGGCGGCAAGACCGGCTTTCCGCTGGTCGATGCGGGCGTGCGGCAATTGCACGAAACCGGTTGGATGCATCCGCACGTGCGAGCCGTCGTCGCGTCGTTTCTCTGCTTCGATCTGGGGGTCGACTGGCGTATCGGACGTGACGAGTGGGACCGCTGGCTGATTGAAGACGATCCCGTGCTTGCAAGCGGGAATTGGCAGTGGATTGCAGGCGTCGGCGCCGACATGGCCCAGTACCCGCGCATTTACAACCCGGAAAAGCAGCGGCGCCGCTTCGATCCAAACGGCGCCTATGTCAGACGTTGGATTCCCCAGCTCGCGCAGCTACCGATGAGCGCATGGAGCGGCGGACGCGACGAGGCTCAACTCACACTGCCGCTTTTTGCCGGCGACGCCTATCCACGCCCGGTCGTCGATCACGAGCGCGAAGCCCGAAAATTCCTAGAAAAATACAAGGCGTATCTTCATAGAGCGCTGATTCGTTCTGATTGAGGAGCCGCTATGCGGGCATCTTTTCGTCGAGCCAGTCGCTAATAACCGGCACGCGCACGGGTTCGCCGTGCCAAGCTTTGATGCCGAAGATCACGCTCGAGAGGATAAAGAGCGGCACCATTGCAGCCAGTACCACGTACGACGACCAGTTGAGCACCGGAATGAACGTCGTCAATTCGAGCAACCCCCAAAAAGCCGCGAAGCCGACGTTGAACCCGAGCGCTTGCAGGGCTTGGCGCTTGATGTAACTCGATTTCTTTGAGTCGAGCAGCGCCAAGAGCGCGAGCGGCCAGAGCGGATAACCGAGCGCCGCGAGTGCGCGCGATTCGACCGGGTCGTCGGAGATCGTCGTCACCGTAGCGCGCGGTGGCGGCATGGGCGGAGCGCTCGGGCGGGGTGGAACTTGGCCGTGGATTTGCTTTCGCTCGCCGACGGTCGCTTCGATTTTTTGTCCCAGCCGGCAGCTCGGGCAGCCGCCCTGCTCGTCACGGCAGGTTGCGCAAATCGCCTTGCCACAGTGCGCGCACGGCGCGATCGATGGAACATTCGAGTGAAAATAGCAGTCCATAGTTGTTGCGTCTCGCTCCAATCCTACACCCTTCGACTACCGTCGGGTACGGGGGCAGGTTTCATCCTCGGCGGGCGGCAAGGGAATTTGCGATGACGCAAGGTTCCACGCGTTCCACGGTTGCGCGGCTGGCGCGCGAAGGCCGTCCCTACTACCCGCGCTTGCTCCTGGCGATCGCGCTCGGCGCGGTCAACAGCCTGCTCTTGCTCGTCGGCCCATGGGCGTTCGGCGTCATCATCAACAAGGTCGTCGATCCGGCGACCCACCACCAGAAGCCCGATCTGCAAGCGCTCTACGTCGCGCTTGGAGCAACGTACGTCTCGCTCGTACTCTCCAATCTGGCGACCTACGGGACGAACTACCTCACAACGCTCTCCGGGCAACGCTTCCTCGCCAAGCTGCGCCAGGGACTGTACGAGCGGCTCCTACGCTTGCCGCTGCAGGTCTTCGACCGCTGGCGCCCGGGCGAACTGATCGCGCGCTTCAATAGCGATTTGCAAGTAATGAGCGACGCGGTGAGCGTATCGCTGCCGCAGTTGATCAACGCGCTCCTCACGTTCTTGGGCTCGTTCTTTGCGATGATCTACATCGACTGGCTGCTCACGCTGATACTCATCGTGATTGCGCCGCTGATGTCGATTGCCGTCTCGAGGTTTCAGAAGTTGATTGCGTCGAGCATGCAGCGCTCGCAATCGCGTATCGCAAATCTCTCGGCGACGTTGACCGAGATTCTCTCGGCCCAACGGATCGTCAAGGCCTTCGGGCGCGAAGATTTTGAATCGAAGCGCTTTCGAAATCGGAATGACGATTATTTCGGCGCCTTCATGAAAGTCAATCAGTTCGTCTACATGCAGCCGGTCGTGATTTCGTCGATTCTCACCTGCGGCGTCATCGTGATCATCTGGCTTTCCGTACGCGAGGTGCTGGTCGGGCGGCTGAACCAAGGGCTCCTCTGGACCTACTGGCTGCTCGTCGTCAACCTCGTCAATCCGATGAATCGCATGGCGGCATTCTTCGGCGACCTGAGCAAGGCATTGGTCTCAACCGGCCGCGCGTTCGAATTGCTCGACCTGCCGGTGGAAGAAGAGGCCGTCGCCAGCCCTTCTCCGATGCCGCGCATTGAGGGGCGCGTCGAGTTCGATCGCGTGTGGTTCGCGTACGATGCCGAAGAAGTGCCGGCGCTCGCCGATGTGACGGCGACGATCGATGCGGGCGAGATCGTCGCATTGGTCGGTCCGTCGGGCGCGGGGAAAACCACGCTTGTGAATCTCATTCCGCGGTTCTATCGGCCCCAGCGCGGCGCCGTCTTGATCGACGGTATCGACATCGCGGGCGTCCGGCTTGCCGACCTCCGCGCGCAAATTGCGATCGTGCCGCAAGATCCGCAGCTCTTTCGTGCATCGGTGACCGAGAACATCCGCTACGGCCGGCTCGACGCGAGCGATGCGGAGGTTCGCGCAGCGGCGATCGAAGCAAATGCCGACGAGTTTATTCAAGCCCTGCCCGAAGGTTACGCTACCGAAGTCGGTGAGCGCGGCTACCGGCTCTCGGGCGGTGAGCGTCAGCGGATCGCGATTGCGCGTGCGATCGTGCGCGATCCGCGCATCTTGATTCTAGATGAGGCGACGAGCGCGCTCGACCGTCACTCGGAGGCGCTGATCGAATCGGCCCTCGACCGGCTCTTGCCGGGCAGGACGACCCTGATCATCGCCCACCGCCTCTCGACGATCCGGCGCGCGAGCACGATCCTCTATATTGAGGCCGGCCGCGTGGCGGAAGCCGGCACGCACGACGCGCTGCTCGCGCGCAACGGTGCCTACGCCCGGCTTCACGCCGCGCAATTTACAGCTTAGCAAGCGCCTTAAGACCTGACTGCCGTAGGCCGATAACGCTTTGGAGATGGCTGATTTCAGCATACTTCCGCTCGGGGAAGCGACGACGGTCATGGGCGACGCGATCAAGGGCGCGAAGCTCGAACACGATCAAATCGCCAACAACATCGCAAATGTCAACACTCCGGGCTTCAAGACGTCCTCGGTCGATTTCCGTTCGGCGCTGCAGGCGAGTCTGGGCGAGCCGGCAGATCCCGACGCGCTCCCATTGACGACCGATGACGATCGGCAGTTCGCGCTCGACGCGGCCACCCCGGTGCCCTACGATCCCAAGGCGATCGTCGATGACACGACCACGATGCGCGTGGATCAGTCTAACGTGGACATCGATCAGCAGATGGCGCTGCTCTCGGACAACACGAGCTACCAGCAGACGGTCTCGCAGCTCTTGCAAGAGCAGTACAAATTCTTCCGCGAAGCGGCTACGGAGCAGCCGACCTAATGAGCTATTACGATTCAGTCGAGGTCAGCGCGTCGGGGCTCTCGGCCGAGCGCCTCGCGATGGACGTTATTGCAAACAATATTGCAAACGCGAATACGACGCGTACGCCGCAGGGCGGTGCTTTTAAGCGGCAGCTCGTGATTTTTGCGCAAAAGGCGGCTGCGCCGTCGGGGTCCGACCAAGTCGGAGCCTCGGGCGACGACGACCCGTTTGCGCCTCCCGACCCGTTCGATCCGCAGAACTCCAATCCGGCGCAGGTCGAAGGCGTGCAGGTACTCGGCATCGAGAACGATCAGAGCCCGGACCGTTTGCAGTTCGATCCGACGAACCCCGAGGCCGACGCGCGTGGGTACGTCCACTATCCCAACGTGGAGATCGTCAAGGAAATGGTCGACCTGATGGCCGCCTCGCGCGCCTATCAGGCCAACGTCGCGGCGATCACCGCCTCGCAGAATATGGGCGCCTCGTCCCTCTCGATCCTCAAGAGCTGACGAAAGAAGTAGATGGATATCAACAGCAACTACGGCGACGCGATGAGCAAGGTCTCGCCGGGAACGTTCGCTCCCGACATCAGCCCGCAAGGGCCGAAGGCTGAGCCGCTGCCCGAGGATGCCACCGGTGCCGTCGGCGGCGCGTCCTTTAAGGACACGCTTTCGGGGATGCTCAACAACGTCAACAATCAGATGACCGAGGCACAGCAGCAGTCGGAGGACTACGCGACGGGCAAGAGCCACGATCTCGAGGGCACCGTCAAGGCGGTTGAAGAGGCCGGCCTCGCCATGCAGATGACCCTCTCGGTGCGGAATAAGATCATGTCCGCCTACACCGAAATCTCGCAGATGCAGTTCTAACCGATCCCATCTACCCCAGAAAAATTTAAGGGCCGCAACAGCGGCCCTTGTTGCTTCGTGCTGTGGAGGGGACTCTGACGCGAGCGCCATTGACAGGAGGTCAACCTCCACCTGGTGGCGCGAGCGCAGCGTCAGTAGGAGCGCGACAGGAGGTTGCGCGACGAACGGCCCGACACGGCATGGAGCAATAGGGGCCGGGTCAAGCTCGGGCCCTTAAATTTTCCCCCAGTTCAGCCGACACTTTGACTGAGTACCAGGAGATTGCTGGTGCTCGCGGCCTGGACTACCTCGCACGAAGGGTGGAAGGCCGAGTGGGACCCGACTGATTGACGGTCTCGCGCAACCGGGGAACCGGAACCGTTCGTGCGGAGGTTTTTTCTTTTGGTACGTGGCCTCTACACGTCTGCGAGCGGAGCGCTCGTAGCGGAGAGTATGGCGGACAACATTGCGAGCAATCTCGCTAATGTGAACACGAGCGGCTTCAAACAGACGCTGCTCCAGATTGAGTCCACGCCGTCGCTCGACGTCTACCGCATTCAAACCGATCCGGGCAAAGCCCCGGACGGTTCGCTGAAAGGCAAGCCGGTCTCGCAAGAGGTCGGGCTGCTCGGCACGGGCGTGCAGGTCTATGATACGCCGACGAGTTTCGACCAAGGCTCGCTGCAAAGCACCGGTAATCCGCTTGACGTTGCAATCACCAACAGCCCGAATGCGTTCTTCACGATTCAGACGCAAAACGGCATTCGCTACACGCGCGACGGTGAATTCGCCGAAGACGGCCAAGGCTTCTTGCGCACGCACGACGGCAACCTCGTGCTGAACACGCAGGGCCAGGCGATTCAATTGCAACCGACCGGCGGCACCGTCACGATTCAAGCCGACGGCACAATTTATCAGAATTCGGCTAGCGCGACTGCGGGCAATCAGGCGATCGCGGTCGGCCAGCTGCAGTTGACGCAGTTCAACAGCCTCCTGAATCTGCGCCCCGAAGGCACGAACAATTACGCGATCAGCGGCAACGCAGCGGGACCGACCCCGACGACGGCCGCGACGGTGCAACAAGGCTATCTCGAAACGAGCAATGCCAACGTCGTGAAATCCATGGTCGATTTGATCACGGCCGAGCGCTGGTTCGACGCAAACGAAAAATCCGTCAAGACCCAAGATGACGCAACCAACACGGCCATCGCAATGGTCGGCAAGACGCAATAGCGAGGAGCTGAGCAAACCCATATGATGCGAGCACTCTTCACTGCAGCAACCGGCATGGTGGCCCAGCAGTACAACATGGACACGATTTCCAACAACCTCGCGAACGTCGATACGCAGGGCTTCAAGAGCAATCAGGCGCGCTTCCAAGACTTGGTGTACCAGAGCCTGTCGGTTCCGGGCGCACCGATCGGCGCGTCGGTCGTGCCGGTTGGCCAACAGGTCGGTTTGGGCGTCAACGTGTCGGACTCCGAGAAAGTCTTCACGCAAGGCTCGCTCGTGCAAACCGGCAACAACCTCGACGTTGCAATCGAAGGTGACGGCTTCTTCCAGGTCACGCTTCCCGACGGCACGACGGCGTACACGCGCGACGGCTCGTTCAAAGAAGATGCGAACGGTTCGATCGTCACGGCCGAGGGCTACTTCGTGCAGCCGCAGATCACGATTCCGCAAAACGCGATCTCGGTGAACATCGCTAGCGATGGTTCGGTCACCGCACAGGTTCCGGGTAGCGTGCAGCCGCAGACGCTCGGGCAACTGCAGCTCGCGCGCTTCGTGAACAACGCCGGTCTTTCGCCGACGGGTCAGAACCTGTTGGTCGAAACGGGCGCGAGTGGTCCGCCGATCGTGACGACACCGGGTCTCAACGGCGCCGGCATTCTCGAGGGCGGCTACCTAGAAAATTCCAATGTCTCGGTCGTCAACGAGATGGTGAACATGATCGTGTCGCAGCGCGCGTACGAGGCCAATTCGAAGGCGATCGGCGCGGCCGACAACATGCTGCAAACCGCTATCGCGATGTCGCCGTTCCAATAGGATACTGATCGATGAAGCGTCTGCCGCTCGCCGCCGCCACTCTCGCGCTCGCCCTCGCGTGCGTGCCGGGGATCGTGTGCGCCGCGATGACGCAGACCGTCAAGGGCAGCAGCTTCGAAGCGCTCGCGACGCCAATCGGCAAGGCCGTGCGGCTCAGCGGCGACGCGCAGCTCGTGCAGGCCTATCCGGTTCCGGACCAAATCGTGCCGGCCGGACACGTCGAACTGGTTGCGCAAAGCGCGATCGTGACGCCCACCTACGTTAACGTGCCGATTCAAGTCGATCTGGACGGCAAGTTCCTGCGCCAGATCTTCGTCGGCTACCGTGTCCAGCGCTACGTGCGGACCGCGGTTGCGACGCACGATCTCGTGCCGGGCGCGGTGCTCAGCGCGAGTGATCTCAAGATGGCGCGTATGGTCTATACCGGTGAACGCACCAACGGGACCGACGTACTCGTCGGCCGGCGCGTCGTCGCGGCGGTGCGCGCCGGCACGCCGGTAACGATCGAAGACACGCGCGTCGATCAAATCGTCAAGGCCGGGAATACGGTCAGCTTGATCGTTGACAGCAACGGCGTGCGTATCGCAACCGATGTCGTGGCCCGGAGCAGCGGTGGACTGGGCGACGAAGTCAGCGTTTATAATCCGCAAACCAGCAAGGTGCTCACCGGCACCGTGGTCGGTCCGGATCGCGTGGAAGTGAACCTGTCGGGGGAGACACAATGATGCGCATTCTGCTTGCCGCGTTCGCACTTGTGGCGCTCGTTGCGCCGGTAGCCGCGTCGGCCGACTCACTCTATCAGGCGGCGCCGCCACCGGCCGCGCCGGGACATCCCTTGCGCTTGATGGCCGATCACCGTGCGGGCCAGATCGGCGATCTCGTCTACGTCCAGTTCGACATCGCCGATGCCAATTCGCACACCAACAACTACTCGAGTGCGAAGTCGGCATCTGCCAGCGGCGGCAATGGTACCGGTATCTTCAACTTGCCGCTGGTGCGCCTGAACAACAGCGTTTCGGGACAGACCGCGGCCAGCGTGGCGCAGTCGGCAGGTGGCGCTGATTCATTCACCTCGACCATGATGGCGACGGTAACCGGCGTGTTGCCGAGTGGCGCGCTCGAGATCACCGGCGATCAAGGTTTGTCGGTCAACGGCCGGCAGCAGACGTTGCACATCACCGGCACGATTCGGCCCGAGGATATCGACTTTACGGATACGGTGCTCGCCTCGCACGTGGCGAACGTCCAAGCCTCGTTCAAAGGCGACGATCAGAAGAACAAAGGGTTGCTAGCGAGGATCATCAGTTGGCTATTTTAGCGCGCCCTGGCGCATTCGCTCGCTCATTCATCGCGCTGCTCCTCGCGTTTGCGTGCGCGAGTTCGAGCGCGCTCGCGCAACAGTACGGTCAGAGCTTCGGCCGGCCGGTGCTCGTAAAAGACATCGCGCACGTGCAAGGGGTCACCGGCAACCAGCTGGTGGGTTACGGGGTCGTCGTCGGTTTGCAAGGCACCGGCGACTCGACCTCGGTCATTTTCACGAGCCAAACGATTCAGAACATCCTCCAGACCTTCGGCTTGACCGTTACGCAGCAAGACGTGCGTACGCGCGACGTCGCCGCTGTAATGGTCACCGCAACGCTGCCGCCGTTCGCGCACTCGGGCGATAACGTCGACGTCGACGTTTCGGCGATGGGCGATGCAACTAGCTTGCAAGGCGGAACGCTGGTCCTCACCGAGTTGCGCGCGGCGAATAACCTCGTGTACGCGACGGCGCAGGGCCCAATGTCCGTCGGCGGCTTCGTCGCCGGCTTCGGCGGTTCAACCGTCAACAAAAACTTCACGGGCGCCGGCCGTATCCCCAACGGAGCGGTGATCGCGCGCGATATGATCACGCCGTTGCAGAATTCGCCGAGCGGTTTTAACTACGTGCTTACCACGCCGGATTATCGGACGGCAGCGAATCTCGCCGCGCTGCTCAACGCGCACTTCGGGGCGCGTACGGCGACCGCGCTTGATGCCGAGACCGTGCACATCCAGCTCCCCTCGCAGTACGCGAATAACACCGTGCAATTTCTCGCCGACGCGTCCGATCTGAGCTTCAACCAGGACGAGCTCGCCAAGGTCGTGATGAACGAGCGTACCGGCACGGTGGTCATGGGCGGCGACATTCGCCTCGCGCCGTGCGCGATCGCATCCGGCGACCTCACGATCGAGATCACGACCACCAATCAGGTCGTACAGCCGAACGCGTTTGCGACCGGCCGCACCGCGCTGCAACAGAACACGACCGTAAACACGGCGGAGAAGGGCCACCAGCTCACCTTCGTCGCGGGCGCGACCACGCTGGCGTCGGTGGTCCGCGCGCTCAATGCGCTCGGCGTCTCGCCGCGCGACTTGATCGCAATTGTCCAAGCCCTTCGCACTGCGGGTTCGCTGCAGGCCGACCTGGAGATCATCTAGTGGCAACCGATCCCGTCGGAAGCAATCCGCAGGCCAATGCGCAAGCCAACGCGTCGCAGAATCTCACTGCCGACCAGAAAGCCGCGCTTGCGAAGCTGCACACCGTCGCGACGCAGTTCGAAGGCGTGTTCCTCGAGATGCTCATGAATGCGATGCAGGACACCGTTCCGCAACAGTCGCTCTTCGGCGGCGATAACTCCGCGGAACAGACGTGGCAGAGCATGCTCAACGACGAGCGCTCGCAGGCGATCGCGAAGGACGGGTCGTTCGGCCTGGCATCGCAGCTCGAGAATCAGATGCGCAATCAAGTGCTGAGCGACGCGAGCCACGAAGCGAAGGTCGACGTCGATAAGAGGATGGAACCGTGAGCGATTCATGGGAGACTTTTGCCGGCGCCCTGCGCGAGGAAGCGCAATTGCTCAAGCGCACGCACGAGGCGGCCCTTCTCTTGACCAAGGCGCTCGTCAAGAGCGATGCGAGCGAGATCCTCGAGTGTGAGCGCGGGCTCGACTCGGCGCGCCGCGCATATCATTCGGCCTCGGGCAAGCGTCGCGGGATGCAGATCCGCGGGTTCGGCGCGTTGACGCTGCGTCAAGTGTGTCTGTACGCCCCACGCCAACTCTGGCCAACGCTCAATCAGCGTTTGGTCGAGCTTACCACGACCTCGATCGGGTTGAAGATCACCAATAACAACAATAAAGCGCTAATCCAAGCAGGGATGCAACGATTGGTCAAGATCACGTCGGCGCTTCAAAAGGCCGCAACCGACACCCCGGGTACGTATAAGCGTCGCGGATTCGTGCCGCCGCCGACCAACAGCGTGCTGGTGAGCAGCAAAGCATGAGCAGCTTCTTTCCGCAAAGCACGTTCTTCGGGCTCGACCTGATGTCGACGTCACTGCAATCCTTCTCAGTGGCTGAGAACGTGACCGGTGACAACATCGCGAACGTCGACACGCCCGGCGCGACGCAGCAGCAGGCTGTCCTCACCGAGGCACCGCCGATCGTCGGTTCGCCATTCACCGCAACGCACGTGCCGGGAACCGCCGGCGAAGGTGTGATCGTTTCGCAGATTCAGCGCGTCAACGTGCAGTCGTATGACGAGCTCTTCCGCGGCGCGAGTTCGTCGCAAAACTACTACTCGACCGAACAGCAGATCCTCGATAGCGTGGAGTCGCAGCTGGGCGATCCGGACGACGGCGTGAGCACGGCATACAGCAATTTCCAGACCGCGGTCACGCAGCTCGTCAACGCCCCGGCCTCGGGCAACACGGCATCAGCGGCGGCCGGCGTATTGACGTCGGCGCAAGCGCTGGCGCAGTCACTCGGCAACTCATCGCAGGCGATTCAGAACGCAGAGAGTCAGACCGTCTCGCAGGGTGCGACGATCGTGCAGACCGTCAACGGGCTCCTCGATCAAATCGCGTCGCTCAACGGGCAAATTCGCTCGTCGACGGCGGTCGGGGACAACCCCAACACATTCGAGGACGAGCGCGATTACGACATCGATCAACTCTCGCAGTACATCTCGACGCAAACCTCGATCCAGCCCGACGGCTCGGCGCTGATCATGGTTAACGGACAGGCGCTGGTCAATGATACCGTCGCTTACCATCTCGCGGCTCCGGTGATCGGCACGTCGTCGAACGGCGCGCCGAGTTTCAACGTGTATTTCGCCACCAATCCGCCGCAAGCGTCGAATGCGGCGGGCATACCGCTCGGCAGCGGGCAGCTCGCCGCGCTGCAAGATCTCTACAACAACAAACTCACCAGCTACGGCACGCAGCTCGACCAGTTCGCCTCGACGCTCGCAAATGAAGTCAACCGCGTAACGCAGTCGGGTTATGACTCGAACGCCGAGGCGGGAACGGCACTCTTCCAACCGATCAACGCGAACCTTCCGATCTCGGCCGGAAACATTAAGTGCGGCATCTCGGACGCGGCGGAATTGCCGGTCGTGCTCATCAATACCGAGGCGAATACCAGTACGACGACCGGGATCGTGCCGATGAACTCGGCCAATAATACCGTCGATACCTCGGCACCGCTCATCGGTAACGGCGCGCTCGCAAACCCGGTGCCTGTCGCCGGTTTCGCGGCAGGTGCAACGCTGACGATCAACGTCGACGGCGTAAACCAGACGTTCGACTACTCGTCGAACCCGCCGGCGAGTCCGCCGGCCGCAGGCGTGATCTCGGCCGATAACGTCCAGGATTTCGTTTCGACGTTTAACGCCCTTGGATCGGGTGTGACCGCATCGTACGATTCCACCTCGCAGCAGATCGTCTTCGCGCGCGATCCGTCGAACGAGAGCCTGGCGCTGCGTGGTGCGCAGCAGGGCAACGCGCAGACCGCCTCGTTCACAATCACCGATAGTCTGTATAATCCCGCAACCCCGGGTACGTCGATTCTCGGTGCGCTCGGTGCGGGCAACATCAACAATCAGCTGCAAGATGGGACCAACGACTACGGCGAAGACGACAACGGTGTTGCAAACTCGCTGACCAGTCTCTTTCAGAGTAACGTCGGCTTCCCGGCGCTCGAAACGCTCAGCGGTCTTGGTGCCGTCGGCGCAGGCTCGACCGTCACGGTCGCGCTTCCGCAGGGCGTCAATAACATTCAAGCCGGCCAGCAGCTCACGCTCGACGCGCAAGTGGGTGGCGAGACCTCGCTCAACGCGCAAGAGAACGTTACGGTTTCGTCGGTGAGCTTCAATCCTGCAACCGGCCAAGAGTCGATCACCTTTACCGTGCAAAAGGCGCACGCAGCGAATTTTACGATTACGTCGGCGCAGACCCAGACGCTGGTGCAGCAGTACGGGCAACTCTCGACGCAAGTCGGGCTCGATACACAGACGGCGACGACCGGAACTACGACGCAGACCAATCTCGCGTCGACGATCGATCAGGAGCGCCAGAGCATCGCCGGCATCAATATCGACGAACAAACGCAGGACCTGATCAAATACCAAACGGCATATCAAGCCGCAGCAAAGACCATCTCGACACTCAGTCAATTACTTGACACGATCGTCACCGGTCTAGGTGTCGGAGCCTAAGGAGGGGCAGGTTAACTAGCCATGATGCGCATCGCAACTTCCACGATCTACTCGGAGCAGACGCTCGCGATCGAGAACATCGAGTCGCAATACCAGCTGCAAGGCCAAGAGCTTTCGACCGGCATCTCGCTCAACGAGCCCTCGGACGATCCGACGATCATCGCACAGGACATCGAGGTGCGCAACGACTCCGCGGTTACCACCCAGGTCAGCAGCAACCTGACCGGACTGAATGACCTGCTCTCGACGAGCGACAGCGCGCTCTCGAGTCTGACCAGTATTTTGCAGAGTGCGCGCAACCTCGCAATCGAGGGTGCCAGCGACGCGATTACCTCCGCGCAGCGCGCCCAGATCGGGCAACAGGTCAATCAATTGCTGGCGCAAGCCATCGGTTTGGCCAACACGCAGTACGATGGCAAGTTCGTCTTCTCGGGGACGGCGGCCCCGCCGGGTTCGAGCCTGGTCCAGGCCGTCGGCAACCCGCCGACCGCGGTGACCGCTGCGAACAACATCGTGCAGCAGAACGAGGAACTTCCCGACGGGCAACTCGTGCCGACGAACGTTACCCTGCAGCAAGCCTTTAATCTGGACGCCTCGAACGGCTCGCCAAGCGTTTTCGACATGCTGATTCGGCTGCGTGACACGCTGGACAACGGTCAGACGACCGATGAGAGCAGTTCGCAGGTCAACGTCTCGGATCAGGCGATCACCGCGGCGACCACGATCGGCCAACTCGAAGGGACCGCGCCGCCGATCCTCAGCGTCCCGCTGGCTTCGACCGGCAACGGCAACGTCGCGTTTACGCTGTTCTCGTCGCTCACACCGTCGGCGGGAACGACCTTCGTCTTCAGCACCGGTACGACGATGCAGAACGTCATCGCGTCGATCAACGGCTCGACCAATACGACCGGGATCGTCGCGAGCTTCAACTATCAGACGCAGCGTCTGCAGCTCAACGACGTGGCCAACCAGTCGTTCTACGTCAGCGACGCAAAGGCGCCGTCGATGCTCGCGACCAGCAACTTTACCAGCGCCTTTCTCTTGGCGTCGACCGGGGACGTGGTAAACAACCTCTCGACCCAGCTCGGCGATATCGACAACAGCCTGACCGTCACCCTCAACGCCGCGGGCCAGATCGGGGCCACGGTCCAGACGGTGTCCTCGCTCTCCTCAACCGAAGCTACACGCGGGGAAACCGACACCCAAGTGCAATCGAACCTGGAAGATACCGATATTGCTAAGGTAACCAGCCAATTCAGCTTGAGCCAGACCGCCCTGGAGGCGGCGTACCAGACGACCACGCGGCTCGAGCAGAACGATCTCTTTGACTACCTCGGTAACGGATAGTCATGCAGCTAGCGGAGTCATATATGGAAGAAACAGCGATCACCGTCGAACTCCCCCGCTTTGGCTCGTGCTCGTTCACACCGAGCGAAGTCGTGGAGTTCCCATGGGGCCTCCCGGGTTTTCCTTCGCTGCGTAACTGGCTTCCGCTCAATCTGGAGAGCCATCCCAGCTTCGTGTGGCTGCAGAGCCTCGACGATCACTCCGTCGCCCTTCCATCGATCGATCCGTGGCTGGTCTTCGAAGACTACGATCCGAAGCTTCCAGCCTATGCGTTCACGTCACTTGAGATCCGCGAGGCCGGTGATTTTGCCACGCTCTGCGTCGTGGTTGTGACCCCGAACGCGGAGGAGATGACGATCAACCTCATGGCTCCGGTCGTTATCAATCTGCGTACCAAGAAGGCACGTCAGATCATGCTCGACGGCTCGAGCTACTCGTCGCGCGAACCGATCCCGCGCAAACGCCCGTCCAAGGTACCGGCGAGCAGTAAGAGCGCTTAACCCTGCCGAAGGGCCGTTCTAATCGCCAAGGAGGGCCTTCGCAGATGCTGGTTCTAAGCCGTAAGATCAATCAATCGATTATGATTGGTGACGACGTTCGCATTGTGATCGTCGCGGTCGATCGCGACCAAGTGAAGCTCGGGATTGAAGCTCCGCGCGCCGTGCCGGTTCACCGGTCCGAGGTCTACGAAGAGATCCGCCGCGCCAACCAGGAGGCGCTGGGGGCCGCCCCCGCCGCTGCCGGCAAGGCCGAAAAGGCCACCCTGAAGCCGCGCAAGTAAACCCTCGGCCCGGCTCCGGCTAAAGTCCGGTAAAAGTGGGGCCGATACTTGGACGTAGGGGAGAAAGGAAATCTTCCCCCATAGGCTAGCGTATCGGTGCCTCTGAGCACCACATCATGGAGGAAAAATGGCTACAGGCCTGAGCATTGCCACAAACTTGCTGTCGAATGCTGTTCAGCTGAACCTCGACAACAATCAAAAGCAACTGCAGAACGTCGTTACCCAGCTTTCATCCGGTCTGCGCATTAACACCGCAGCGGATGATCCGTCGGGCAACGCTATTGCAACCAACCTTACCTCGCAGTACGAAGCGTTCAATCAAGCGTCACAAAACGTGCAGAACGCTAATAACGCCGCGCAGGTCGCGCTCGGCGCGTTGACCCAACAGACCGACATTCTGCAACGCATCCGCACCCTTGCGGTCGAAGCAGCGTCGGACGTCAACTCGACCAGCGATCGCGTGAACCTGCAAACCGAAGTTTCGCAGCTTCTGCTCGAAGTCAATCGCATCGCGCAGAACACGAACTTCAACGGACAGGCGCTCCTCAACGGAAGCCACCAGGGCGACCAAGGCGGCGCGGAAGCATATTACACGATCACGGCGAACGCGGCGCTGCTCTCGAGCGGCGCGCAATCGATTGGCTCGTCGACGGGCTTCCTGATCGCCAGCGTCGGCGTTGCGAACAACAGCTTCTACACGTCGGCGAATACTGCCGATGAAACGGTCGAAGTGCAGGTTATCGCCAACACGGCGAACCCGACCACGGCGACCCCGGAGCTGAAAGTCACGCAATTCATCAGCTCGACGGCTACGGTCTCGACCACGTTCATCTCGCTTGGTACGACCGGCAAGTTCGTGCTCGGTACGGCCGGTGCCGGCGCGAACGACGGCGTTACGCTGTTCTTCAGCACGCCGACCCTCGGCGACGTCGGGCAGAGCGCGTACGTCAAGATCTCGCAGTACGTCGGTCCGTCGAACTTCGCAACCGCCCCGGCGTTCAACTTCCAATCGGGCGCGGACGAAGGCGATGTGATTCAGCTCGGTATCGCAGCGACCAACACGAACACGCTGCGCATCTCGAACATCAACCTCGCCGTCAGCTCGGCGCAGAACCCGTCGCTTGCGGCGGAAGATGCGATCGGCCAGATCGACATCGCGCTGCAGACGTTGACCACGCAGCAAGCCAACCTTGGTGCAGTCGTAGTCCGGCTCGGTATCGACCAGCAGAACGACGACACGGCCGCGGTGAACCTGCAAGCCTCGGAATCGAACATCGCCGACCTCAACGTGGGTCAAGCGACGACCGAGTTCACGAAGCTGCAACTGCTCGTCCAAGTCGGTACGTCCGTCTTGGCGCAGTCGAACGCGAACGCGCAATCGGTTCTCACGCTGTTCCGTTAATTGGTCTCGTGGGCGGCCAAAAGGCCGTCTCCCAACGACCGTTCCTCGAGGGCCCGCTCCGGCGGGCCCTCGTTGCATTCTGCCGATAACCACTAGGATGCCGATCCACGTCCGTGCCAAGCGTTCGAAGCCGCAGGCGCTGCTGCAGCCCGCGCAGCAAGGAAGCGCTCACTTGCCGGCGCTTAAGCCGCCTCCACCCGGGTATCCGCAGAAGCCGGCCGGCGTGAGCCTGTGCATGATCGTCAAGAACGAAGAGAAGTTCTTGCCGCAGTGCTTGAACAGCGTGCGCGATTACGTCGACGAGGTCATCGTCTGCGACACGGGTTCCACCGACCGCACGATCGAGATCGCGCGCTCGTACGGTGCAACCGTGATCGAGGATCCATGGCGCAACGATTTCTCGTGGTCGCGTAACAAATCGATCGAAGCCGCAACGAAGCGGTGGATCTTGTTCATTGACGCCGACGAGGAACTGACCGAGGACTCGCGTCCCTCCCTGCTCGCGCTCAAGAATGTGCCCGCATACATCGATGCATTCTACACGCGCATCGTTAACCGGACCGACGACTATCGCGGATCGGGTGACGTGTCACACCACGTCATTCGGATTTTCCCGAATAGCGATCGGATCCGATTCTTTGGACCGATCCACGAATATCCGGCCCTCGATGGGACCGCGACCAGTGTCGATGCCGTGGGAAGCTCGATCACGCTGATTCATCATGGATATGTGAATTCGGTCGTCGAAGAACGCAACAAAGGGCAACGCAATCTCGAGATCTTGCTCGCCGCGACGCAAAAGGATTCCGAGAATGCATACCACTGGTACAACCTAGGCACGACGGCCTACCTCAACAAAGATTACGAACTGGCGCTGAGTTCGCTCCTGAAGATGTATGAGCTCGTCGGAGACACGCCGCGTGCATTTATGCCCAACGGGCTCGCATTGCTTGGCGATCTCTATTGCGACCATTTCAAGGATCCCGTAAAGGGTGAAGAAATGGCGCGCCAATCTCTCAGACGGAGCGCGCACTACGCGAACGCGCACATGATGCTGGGCAAGACGTTGATCGCGCAAGCGCGCTACGAGGAGGCTCGAAAAGCGTTCGCCGAGGCGATCGACGATGGTGCGTTCGCCGCAAACCAGTTCATCGTTGACGACCAGGTGTACGTATGGAAGGCGTATTCGGAGATGGGCTCGAGCTACTCACTCGAGGGCGATGACGGTAAGGCGCTCGAGTGGTTCGAAAAAGGGTTGAAAAACGCGCCGACCGTCGAACCCCTGATGATCAATCGGGCAAAGGCGCTCGAGCGACTCAAACGCTTCGCGGAAGCGCACGATGCGTATAAGCTCGTGCTCGACACGCACGAAAGCGCGCATGCGATGCTGCACTTCGTGAATTTCTTACTGCGCATGAAACGTGCAGTCGAAGCCCTCGAGATCGTGGAGAAGTGGTATCCACGGCTGAAGCCACCTGAGGCTTGCGAATTGCTGGTTAGCGCGGCCGGCGTCTCGGAACGCTACGGCTTCGGGAAGGAAGAACACTTTTTGCGTCTTGCCGTTGAATGCGATCCGGATTCCACGGCGGCCGCGGAACAGCTCGAGCGGTTCTTACAAGCGCAAGGGCGCGCGCGTGAAGCCGATGCACTCCGTGCCGGTCAGGAACCGCAGACGTTCGAGGGATGGAAGGACCGAGCGCATCGGCTGCTCGACCAGAAACGGGCCGAGGCGGCCTTCGCAGCAACCGAAACGGCGCTTGCGCTCAATCCGAGCGATTTCGATATGTTAATGACGCGTGCCGGTGCGCTCGAACTCTTGGCCTCGCCGGCCGGCGTTGAGGCGTCACTACTTCGCGCCCGCGAAATCGATCCGGTGCGCTCGTCCGTCGCGCTCTCGCTCTACTACCTTCGTCACGAACGGTTCGCCGACGCGGCAGCCGTTGCCGATGCCGTGTTGAAGTAGCCCATCCGGTGGACTACTCGATCATCATTCCCGTCTTCAACAAGGCGGACCTGACGCGAAATTGTCTGAGCAAGCTTCGCCCGTCGCTCGAGGGTGCCGGTGAAGGTGAAGTGATCGTAATCGACAACGCGTCGACCGACCACACGCAAGAGGTTCTCGCACAATTTCCGTGGATCCGCGCGATTCGTAATGAGACGAATCTCGGGTTCGCGGGCGCGAACAATCAGGGGGCGCGCGCGGCGCGTGGCCGCATCCTCGTCTTGCTCAATAACGATACCGAACCCATCAGTCAATGGCTCGCGCCGGTCATGCGTCGATTCGAGGACCCGAGTATCGGCATCGTCGGGGCGAAGCTGCTCTTTCCAAATCGCGCAATTCAGCACGCGGGCGTGGCAATACGTTGGTGGCCGTACAGCGCAATCGGGATGCAGCCATTTCACTTCTGGTACAGCGAGCTCGACGACGCGTGTAAGGATGCGCAGGTCGCGCGCGATTATCAAGTTGTAACGGGGGCGTGCCTTGCGACGCCGCGCGAACTGTACCTCGAATTAGGCGGTCTCGACGAAGGCTATTGGAACGGCAACGAGGACGTCGATTTTTGCCTGAAGGTGCGCGAACGTGGGCTCCGGGTGCTCTACGAACCCGCTGCCTCGCTGATTCACTTCGAATCGCAGTCCGGCACGCAGCGCTTTCGTCGCATGCAACCGAACCTGCAGCGACTCGGTGATCGTTGGCACAACAAGGTAGAGTTTGATGCGGCGCGGCGATTTGTCGACGCCGGTGTTTACGAAAGCGTGCGTCGCTCGGGAAATGGCGGCGAGATGCTCGGGCTCTTGAAAACCTTGCCGATCGACGTGCTCGTCCATGGCGTTCCCGCGGACTTCGATCGCGCCACCTTCGAGCAAGCCATTCGCGCCAATCGCTCGCCGGTCGGTGCAATCGTCTGGTGCAGCGCAAATGACGCCGTCGAGCGTGCGCGCGAACTCATGGACCTGCGCGGCGAACGCTTCGTGGCCTTCGTCCGTGCAGACACGCAGCTCGGAGAAGGCTGGCTCGACGAATTGCTCGCGCGTTCTACCGCGCCGACAAATGGCGCGGCTGCAACCTTCGCCGACGGCGTACGGCGCGGGACGCACGAGCCGATGGCAACCAGCGATGCGCGTTGCGTCCTCTTACGCCTGCGCATGTTCCCTCAACATCTCAGGCTCGGCGACTTCTCTTCGCTCGACGCTGCCACGGTCGATTTCCTCACGCGCGGGCTGCAGCTCGGTCGCGGAACCGTGGCTGCGCATTCGCTCGCGCGGTTGGCGCCAAGCACGTTTCCCGAGGTCCTCGATCGTTCACCCGAAGCGATCGAGCGCGTCCTGCGTTCCCGGCCGGCATTCGAGCGCGGTCTGCTCTCGATCGTCACGTTGAGCTGGAACGCGCCCGAGTTTACGATGAAGGCGCTCGAGTCGATCCGGCAGCACACCGCCGAGCCCTACGAGGTCATCGTCGTCGATAACGGTTCGGGGCCCGAGACGCTTAAGGCGTTGGCAACGATCGACGATCCGCACGTGCGGATTATCTACAACAAAACGAACCGCGGATTTGCCGGAGGCAACAACGACGGGATCGCGCACGCGCTCGGGAAGTACGTCATCCTCTTGAACAATGACGTCATAGTAACGCCGGGTTGGGCCGACAGTCTGGTCGATGCGTTTCGACGTATCCCCGGCCTCGGTATCTCCGCGCCGCGGAGCAACTTGGTAGCGGGCGATCAACAGTTGCCCGAAGCCGGTTATCGCGACGAAAACGAGATGCAAGCATTCGCACTTGAACGGCGTCGCGCGTACGCGGGGAACGGCTACGTCACCGATCGGGCGATCGGATTCTGCTGGTGCATCAGCCGCGAGGTACTCGAGCAAATTGGAGGCCTCGACGAAGGCTACGCGATCGGGAACTTCGAGGACGATGACTACTGCATGCGCGTGCGCGCTGCGGGCTATTTGATCTACGTCTGCAACGATGTCTTCATCCATCATTTCGGCAGCCGGTCGTTTGTGGCAAACAACGTCGACTATTCGGCCACGATGAACGCGAATTGGGAACGCTTTGCGAAGAAATGGGGATTTTCGGGATCGCTTCCCGCAGCGGGCTACAGCGCCGACCAGGCACATGCGCGCGGGTTCAAGACGGCCGAACATTACCATCCGCTGCCGGTTGTCCGCGAGTCGCAGGCCGTAACCGTCGAGGTCGCGCCGGCCGACCCGTTGGGAGACGCGCGCGCGGTCTTCGCGGTAGCCGTCCGTAACGAGGCAGAGTGGACGGAAGTGGCGCAGTTCGTGCGCCGCTTCGCCGTTGCGTTCAAACTGGATGATCGCGTCGCGCTCGCGATCGCTGCGTTCGGCGAACCGGACGCGATGACGATCGGTGGTCGCGTCGAGCGCATTCTCGAGAAGGCGGAGATCGCGCCTGCGCAGTGTGCCGACATCGACATCACCGATTACGATAGCGAGCAGGCATGGATGGCGCAGCAGAGCGATCGGCGTTGGATCGACGTGCGCACGCTGCGCGATCGAAGCCCCAGTGCGCTACGACGCGCGCTCGGAGTCACGGCGAAATGAGACGCCATTCGCAGATGGGGCGCTATGCGCCGTTCAGCGAGCCTGGACGATTTGCGCGCGTCGTCGGTGCGCCGTATTTGCTCGCGGCGCGGCTGCAGCCGTCGTATTGCAATTGGCCACAGGGCTGGATGGATCTCGTATTTCAGCGTGACGGCGAGATCGTGCTCCTTCCCTTCGTACAAATCGATCCCACGATGATCAGCGTTCGCGAATCGAGCCCGCTGATCTGGCCATCGTGGCTGCCGCTCGAAGAACAGACCTTGCCTGAAATCGAGGAACGCGTTGAGCCCTGGCTCCTTTCGCACGCGCTGCTCGGTGGGATCATCGAGGAGCGAATCGGCTACTTCACCGAGAGCGTGCAGGCGCGCGAAACGTTTGCCGCGGCGCGTGCGTCGCGCTTCCTGTGTGCGGCACCGGTCGATGTTGTGCTGGCGGACGCCGCACCGTACGTCTACGCGCAGCGCTTTGCCAAGGGACGGCGCGTTGGAATCCGATCGGCTGACGGCGGACTCGGCGCGTCATTGCTGGCTGGGATCGCGGCAAGCGTGCATGCCGATCTTGGCACTCCGGCACGTAACGAGCACGCACGCGCCTGGTATGGCCTGGGGGTGTACGGCGATCTGCCACGCGCGGCGTTCGACGTTTCGATCGCGCCCGCGCACAGTGCCGACGCGGCAGCCTCGCTGAGTTTGGATGACAACGGTGAAAGCGCGCGAACCGTCGGCGTCGCACGTCCACTCTTTGCATCGGTAGCCTGTTCGTTCGATCTGCAGGACGGCCCCGAGATCCGCCGCTTCGGCGTTCGATCGCGTGAGCCGATCCTGCGCGCGAATCGCCTCGTGGGCGCTCCGGTCATCGGCGGTTCGGAAGGCCACATTCTCGTCGTGATCCGCGACAACGGACTCACCGTGCCCGATGCCGACGTCGATCAGGCACGCGACCTGGTCAACGCGCTTTGCGTACAGGGTTTCAACGCGAAGCTCAGTGTCGCGTCCGCAGCGCGGGCCGAGAGCTTCGATCTGATACACGTCTTCGGCCATCGCCACGCCCATCAATTCGGCCCTGTGCTGGAAGAAGCGAAGCGCCTTGCCGTGCCGGTCGTCAGCACACCGCTCTTGGATGATTTCGATCACGAGGCACTCTGGGGCTCGAGCGCGATTCGCACGATGCTCACCGGCGTTCGCGATGACATGGCGCAAGCGTCAATCGAACGCGGATTGATCGCGCGGCGGCTGCTCGTGGGCGGTGGACACGAGCGCGGGACGCCGGCGTACGATCGGAGCGCGGTAAGCCGCCTGCTGGAACAGGCGCGCGCGGTGATTTTCGCAAGCACGGAAGAGGAAACGCGCGTTCGCGCGCTCTTCACATTCACCGGTGCGTCGCGTGTGGTCCCGTGTGTACCGGCGAGCCCGGTGGCCACCGATCCAATCGGCGCGATCAGCGGACTCGACGAATACGTCCTGCTCCATGGCATCATCGATCCACGCGGGAATCAGTTTCTGGCAGCCCGCGCGTTGGCGGCCGCCGGCCTGCCCGCCGTCCTTGTCGGGACCGTTGTCGAGGTTGATTACTATTACGCGCTGCTTGGCATCGGGGGCAGCCAATTCGTCTGTCTTCCCGAAGACGCGCTCACGGCAGAGCAGCTGGCAGCGTTCTACGCGGGTGCACGGGTCTACGCCGACCTTTCCTGGGCCGGCCACGGCGCCTCGCGGGCGGCGCGCGCCGCGGCGCACGGCGTGCCCCCGGTGATGTCGCGGACGCTGCCCTACGCGCAGCTGTGGCCGGAGGCTATGGGCGGGGTTGACCCTGCCTCGCTCGAAAGCGCGACAACGGCACTGCGCCAGGCCTGGATGCGGGCCCCCGCGATCGGGCACCAGATCGCCGAGCGGACGGCCGAAATTGCCGACCCGCTGCGGGCGCTCCAAACGGTTTTGGGCGCCTATGCCGAGGCGGCCGGGGTCCGGGCCTAAAATAGGCGGCCGTGTAGGTCGAAAACGGAAGAAGCGGGAGAAGGATTGTAAACATGGACGTTCAGACCGTCGCCGCGGCTGGTACCGGTCAAGGCGAAGGGGTGCCGCAAACACCCCAAACAACGGAGGTTGCTGCAGCGCAACAGGCGCCGGCGACCTCTTCTAGTTCCTCTGCCGCTGCACCGCCTCCCCATCAAGCCGGCGAATCCTCGACGATTGCATCGGTGGTTGCCAAACTCTACAACGTCGGAAGCACGTCCGGATCGTCGGCTACTTCGCCGCAGCTCGCGATTTCCTACAAGTACGTCAGCGAACTCCAACTCGTCGTGACCGTCTTCACCAATCCGGAGACAGGTGAAGAGGTCGCACAATTTCCCCCGCAAGAGCTCATTGGTTTGGCCGAATTCTTCGATCAGATCGACGGCGTCACTCTCGACAAGAAAGCGTAGCCAACACCGTGTCAACTGGCGGTACTCTCGGCACCAACGCTGCGCCGATCTCGTTCCCGGGGATCGTCTCGGGCATCGACTATAATTCCATCATCGAAAAGCTGACGCAGCTGAGCCTCGCGCCGACGACGCAGCTCAACGCGCAGATCGCGACGCTAAACAACGCAAACGCCGAGCTGATCAAGATCAGCAACTTGCTGAGCAGCGTGCAGAACGCGCTCGGGAATCTTTCGAACCCCGACCTCTTCGACACGTATCAAGCGACGTCGAGCAGCTCGGCGCTTTCGGCTTCCGGCGTTCCCGGCGTGAGCGCAACGCCGGGACTGTACACGATCGAGAGCGTGAAGGCCGCCACGAACACGTCGATTCTTTCGAGCGCGACCGCGGGCCATTCGATCACCGACACGCTCACGAGCGGTCCGTATGCCGGTCAGGCGTCGAACACCGTACCGCTCGCATACTCTTACGCGAGCGTGGTTCCCTCGAACGGAACGAATGGCGACGGGTCGGTCACGGTTGACGGCGTGTCGATCTCATACAACGTCGACGGGCAATCGCTCAACCAAATCCTGAACAACATTACCTCACAGGTCGACTCGCAAGCCGACGCGGGGTTCTTGGCGACGCTGGTGAACGGCAAGGTCGAATTCACGTCGAGCGATCAGCAGATCTCGCTCGGCAGCGTGCAAGACCAGGGCAATTTGCTGAGCGTGTTCCAGTTGAGCAACGCGCAGTTGATTAACAGCGGCAGCGGCGGGTTCATCGAAGGCACCGCGGACGTCGGTGGCATCAACCCGGATGCCGACTTCAACTCGACCAACGACGCGGGCTTCGTAACGCCGGTGACGGCCGGAACCTTCACGATCAACGGCGTGAAGATTCAGGTCACCAGCGGTCAGAATCTCAACGACATTCTGAACGAGATCAACAGTAGCTCCGCCGGCGTGACCGCGGTCTTCAATGCGATCACCGGGCAGATCGAGTTGACCAATACGAACTCCGGACCGCAGAGCATCGTGCTCGGCGCGTCCGGCGACACGAGCAATTTCTTGGCCGCGGCCGGATTGACGGCGGCGAGCGGCGCCACGACGACGGTTGGTCAGCAGTCGGCGATCACGGTCGAGAATCCTGACGGCTCGTCGAGCACCTACTACAATAACTCGAACACGGTTACCAATGCGATCCCCGGCATTTCGCTTTCAATCTCCGGGAATACCACGACGCCGTTCACGTTGAATGTGACGCAGAACAATTCGTTGCTGGTGTCGGCGGTGCAAAACTTCGTCTCGGTCTATAATGCCGCGGTCAACGAGATCAACAATGCGACGGCTCCGCCGATCGTGCTCGCGATTCAACCCGGCACGAATTCGATCGCGCAGTCGGTACCGGGCGGCGTGTTGTGGGGCGACCCGTCGGTCTCGACGATTATTCCGCAACTCGAAGACATCGTCGGTGGATTCCTCGGCAACAACCCAACCTACAATTCCCTCTCGCAGGCCGGCTTGTTGCTCAATAGTTCCTTTGCGACGGTTGAAGCGACGAGCATCGACGATCAGGGCCCGGGCAATTCACCCGTGCAGCAGCAAACCATTGACGGAACGAGCGGGCTGCTCGCGCCGCTCGATGTGAACTCATTCCTCGCGGCGCTGCAGGCGAACCCGAGCGCCGTGCAAGCATTACTCGTCGGCGCGAATAGCTTGACCACGCAGTTGGGCTCGTACCTGGCAACCGTGACCGGAGCACCCACCTTGCTCAACGCGGGTCCGGTCGGTACGGTACCGTCGGTCTCGCTAATACAGAACGACGAGAACGGCAACAACGATACGATTACAAACCTGCAGCAGCAGGTGACGCAGATTACCGATGCAGCTAACGCGCAGGCGAACTCGCTGCGCACGGGATTCGTCGCGAGTGAAACCGCGATCGCGGGCCTTCAAGCCGAACAGCAAGAACTCGCGTCGGTCTTCGGATTCTCGACTACCAGTAGCACGTCGGGATCGGGCAGCTAGTAATGGCGACGCGGAAGAACAACGAGCAGCAGACCTATCTCGAGACGTCGATTCTCACTGCGGCGCCCGAGGATCTCATCGTGAAGATCTTCGATGTCCTGATAATTGCGACGCAACAGGCGCACGAGAAACTGGTGAACGAGCGCGACGACATCGAAGGCATCCACAAGGCGCTGTTACGTGGGCAGCGTGCTTGCACCGTGTTGATGAGCTCACTGAACATGGAAATTGGCGGCGAGCTCTCGGAGAATCTGCTGCGCGTGTATGGCTTCTGGCATCGCGAGTTGGTGATGGCGAACATGCGCAAAGACCCGACGCGGGTCGAGCGCATCCTCGGGTACGCGCGCGAATACCGCGACACCTGGAACGTCGCCGTGACGCAGTTCAAGGCGCAAAAGCGAGGACAGACGGGGCTTGCTGGAGGCGACGGTATGACGTCGACATTCGCGGCCGTTGGCTAGGTCGGCACTCGAAGACGTTCGAACCGGCGTTACCGAACTCGAGGTCCAGTGTCGCGAGCTTGGTCCCTTGATCGATCGACGCGACTGGACGGCCTTCGAACACCTGCTCTCCGACATGGGCCGTGCACGTCATGCGGTGATGAACGCATGGGAGGCAGCGCAGGCCGAGCGGACGGCCGAATTCGACAACGAGATCGCCACGCGTGTGCGCCGCATTCTTGAGTACCGCGAATGGCAGCTCAAGCGCTTGCAGCGCTTTCAAGATGAGTCGGGTGGCCGCTTGCAGTTAATTTCGCGCTGGAAAGCGTATGCGCGGTCGGTTATCGGCAGGCGCCAGCAGAACGGCGCAATCCTCAACGACGCTCGCTGAACTTTTCTACGGTACGATGATGTACCGCAAATCGGCCTGAACCTGCGATTCCGCCGTGCTTTCCCGGACGTCTTGTTCCGGAATCAGCGTCGGGCGTCCGTCAACGAGCGCGGCGATGCGCGCCTGCGCGGTAACTTCAGGTCCTTCCCATACATCCGGCATCGTGCGCTGGAGCTGGCGGTTGTAGTGCCCGCAGCGAACGTTTGGGTCGAGCACGACCGACCATCTCGCTCGCCGCACTCTCGCGCAAAACAGATAGTCCTCGTCGCATACCCGAACGCGGCCGGCTTCGCGTTCCACGAAGATGTGCGCTGCGAAGTACGGTGGCATCAATTCGCGTAACGCGCTAACCCGCAAGGCGACGCATCCGAAGCCGACACCGTCGACGGCCACCGGCTCGCGATCGAAGGCGGGGATGATGGCTGTCCGCGTGTCGTGCTCGTTCCACTTATCGACGACCATAGGCCGGAAGCCATCGCGCGAATAGTAGAGCGCGCCGGCGATTGCAGCTCGCGGGTTTGCTTCGAGCGTTGCGCAGAGCCGGGTGACCGCATGCGGCGGTAACACCATATCGTCGTCACACATGATGAGGATGTCGGCGCTCGATTCGAGCGCGCGTTCAACGATGAGATCGCGTTGCGCCGGCACATAGTTACCGGTGATCACGCAGCGCGTGAATTGCTCGGCCGACGGCGGGAGTTCGAGCTTTGCGAGGCTCTCGAGAAATGGGGCGGCGGGTGCACCGGCGCTGGGAATGCCGAGAAGGAGTTTCAACTCGGCATTGCGGCGGCGCACGCGGCGAGCAGCGCGCGCGCGGCGTTATCGAGCGACGGCTCGGTCTGGAAGAGCACGCCCGTGGTTTTATCCAGTCGCAAGCGCACGAAGAGCTTCTGTAAGACCGTCATCGCGTGTTGTGCGTAGGCCCGAAGTGCGTTGTCGATGTTGGCAGCCTTTGCGTCGTCCGCCAGCACGACGCGCTGTGCCTGCAACGCGAGCGTGAGTTGACGCGCTTTGATGAAGTCCCAACGCTCCCGTTCTTCGGCGATCTTGCGCACGACCACGAGTGCGGGCTCGTGAAGTTCGTTCGCGAGCACCAGACGATCCGTGCTAAATTGCGCGACGGGATGCACCGGGACCGGCGCGATCGCGTCGATCTTGGCGAGCAACTGGCCGGCGTACTCGCTGATCGGCTCTTTCTTGCCGAGCTTTTCATGCAAAGAGGCGCGATGAAGAATCTGCGACTGCGCCGAGAGGTGCGCCCGCAAGCCGACGGCGTCGGTGCCGTCGACGTCAACGGCGCACGCCAGCGCGCTTGCAAAGATGCAATGCTGTAAGATCGTCGGATCTTTCGACCCATTGAAAACGCGCTCGAAGAAGGCGAGTGTAGGACGCTCGAGCGCGCCGTACAGGACGACGGCCTCGCGCGGCGGTGCCGGCTCCGTTGCCGGTTCGGGGATGATCTGCGGTTCCGGCTCGGCGAGCGGTTCGGGTGGCGGGGCGGCGCTGGACAGCGCTGCATCGGCGGCCTCGTAGACGATTTGCTCTTCGGCGTCGAGTTCGTAGATGGGGAGCTCATCAGCCGGGATCTCGACCGGAATCAAGGGTTGCGGCTCAAACATGACGCGATCGGCTGCGGCGAGTTCTCCGGCGAAGGCGCCGGTTGCGCCCTTGCGTTCGACGACCACCGGGCCGCCACCGATGATCGCGGTCGCGCGCGCGCGCACCTGCGGAATGACGATCAGGGGCTTGGTGCCCATCCGGACGCCGACTTTCCAGAGCAGCGTCGCGCGACTTCCCGGGGCCACGGTGCGCAGCTCGAACCCGCTTGCGAAGAGGCGATCGGCACTGCTGTCGTCGGCTGGCCTGCCGTCGATTTGCAGCGAGCCGAGCCGGTATGAGACGCCGGCAGGGAGCGGCACCGCCGCGACCACCGCGGTCGCCGCCGCGGCTCCGTCGTTCACCAGGCTCAGCGCGTACGTAATGACCGTGCCGGGGATCACGTCCCCCGGCGGGGTTGCCGTCAGCGTTACCGCGAGCACCGCGCTGCTCGGGGCCGGCGTTTCCAGCGTGACGTCGACACCGGGGGTGGAGTCTACGGCGTAGCGAGATTCCCACGCCGCGCGCTCCGGCGCCACGAGCCCGAGCGACGAGCGTTGCAGCTCGAGCAGTCGCATGTCGGCGCTGGACTCAAAGTCCGGCTCGCGATTCATGACGAGCGGCGTGCAAAGAGGCGGCCAAGGAGCCCACGCGCCGGCTGCGTCGCAATGGCCTCGCCGGCTTCGACGACCCCGTTCTCGGTCCGTACGGGGGACGCGGGCGCGTGCGGCGCGATGCCGCGCGCCAGCATCGCCGAGCGGACGTGATCTTCGTTGACCAGGGTGCTCGCGCGGTCAGCCGCTTCTTGCATCGCGGCGTGCGCCAGCATCGTGAGCCGGCGCGGCAGGCCGTCTGCGGCGTCGACCAGCTGGGTGCGCGCGTCCGGCGTGAAGAGTTGGCGCTCGGGCAGCAAGCCCGCCTTGGAAAGGCGGAAATCGAGCACCGCCGAGGCCATTCCCGGATCGAGCCGGGCGAGCCGAATCCACCCATCGACGCGATCTTCGAGGTTCCCCTTGGCGCGGATGCGGTCGGCTAGCTCGCTCTGCCCAAAGAGCAAGATATTGAGCAGCTTTCGCTGCGGCACGTGATAGTTCAAGAGCAAGCGCAGTGCTTCGAGGTTCTCGTCACTGAGGTTCTGCGCTTCGTCGATCGTCAGCACGAGGTTGCGCTTCTCGAGGATCGCCGTCTCGAAGAAGAAGTTCTTGAGCGCATTCTTGAGGGCGGCGCTCGATCGCGGCGGCAGCGCGAGGCCGAAGACGCGCCCGATAGCGATCAGAAACTCGATCTCGGTCGCGAACGCGGGATCGAGAATCTTCGCGAGCACGACCCGGTCGTCGGCAAGGAGCTCCTGCTCGAGCGCGCCCGAGAGGCTGGTCTTTCCGGTGCCTGGGTCACCCAAAATCACGGTGAGGCCGCGCGACGCGTCGACCGAGGCGTAAAGCCGCTCCTTCGCCTTACGCAACGCGCCGAACTCGCAATAGAAAAACGGGTCGGCCGTATCCAAGAACGGGTCGCGTTCGAGGCCGAAAAACTCGAAGTACCGTGACATAACGCCACCGATAGGTTAGACCCGCAAGCGCAAAGTCATTGTGTACTCGCTCTAACAAACGAGGACCTTACAAAGCCAAGGTCGAGAGTTAGGACCGATGTCCCGCCTCGACTACCTCGACGAACTCGAAGCACGCACGATCTTCATCCTGCGTGAAGCCTTCTCGTGCGTCTCACCGCTTGCGATGCTGTGGTCGATCGGCAAAGACTCGACCGCACTGTTGTGGATGGTCCGTAAGGCCTTCCTCGGCGAGGTGCCGTTTCCGGTCGTGCTGCTCGACACGGGCATGGAGTTCGAGGAGGTCTACGCGTTCCGCGACCGCTTGGTTACGCAGTGGAATCTCCCGGTCGCAAATGAACTATGTCCGCCGGAGAGCAGTGTCGATCAAACCTTGCCGCCGGCAGCGCGTCACGCCGCGCGCAAGACGGCGGGTTTGCGCGCGCTGCTCGCGCGTGAAGGCTATCGCGGTATCATTCTCGGCATTCGGCGCGACGAACAGGCGATTCGCGCGAAAGAGCGGATCTTCAGCCCGCGCAACGCCGACGGTTCGTGGGATCCGCGCGGACAACCGCCCGAACTGTGGGATTACTATGCATACGACGTGCCGGATGGCGCACACGTGCGAATCCATCCGCTCTTGCATTGGACCGAGCTGGACATCTGGCGCTACACGTTGCGCGAGCAGATTCCATACGTTCCGCTGTATCTTGCGAAGGCGGGGAAGCGCTTTCGCTCGCTCGGGGAAAGCAACATCACGTTTCCGATTGCGAGCAATGCCGACACGCTCGAGAAGATCATCGCTGAGTTGGAAGTGACGCGCGAACCGGAACGCGCCGGCCGTGCCATGGACAACGAGAGCGAAGACGCGTTCGAACGTTTGCGCACCACGGGGTACATGTGAAGAACGTTCGCATTGTAATGGTCGGCGACGTGGATGCCGGCAAGTCCACGATCCTCGGCCGCCTCCTCGTCGATCTCGGACTTGTGACGCCGGCAAAACTCGAAGAGCTCGAAAGCTCCAGTGCCAAGCGCGGCGTTCCGATCGAGTACTCGTTTCTACTCGACGCATTCCAATTGGAACGCGATCAGGCGATCACGCTGGATCTCACGCGCATCTGGGTGCGCACGCCCGACGCCGAGTTCGTTTTTGTCGACGCGCCCGGCCATCGCGAGCTCATTCGCAATCTGCTCAGCGGCGCATCCGAAGTCGACGCTGCGATAATGGTCGTCGCCGCCGACGAAGGCATCACGTTGCAAACGCGGCGGCAAGCGCTCTTCTTGCGTTGGTTCGGGTTTGCCAACGTACTCGTGGCAATCAACAAGCTCGATCTCGCCAAAGACCCGCAGGCTGCCTACGAGCAGCGTGCGAGCGAGGTGCGCGCGTTTCTCGAACAGCTCGGGATGCACGCGCGCGCGATCGTGCCGGTGGCGGCGCGCAGCGGCGACGGCATCGTGAAGCCCGGTCCGCTGACGGCATGGTGGCGCGGGCCGACCTTGCTCGAGGCGCTCGGAACGCTCGAGCGCACCGACGTGCGCCAGGACGGTCCCCTGCGCTTCGTCGTGCAAGACGTCTATCGGCGCGACGGCAAACGTCTGATCGCGGGTCGGGTTGAAAGCGGCACGCTCGAGCGCGGCGAGTTTCTTACCTTTTGGCCCCTGCAGACCGGCGCGCGCGTCGTCACCGTCCACCAGTGGCCGCGCGAAGTCGAACGTGCGTCGGCGGGATCGTCGGTCGCGGTCGAACTCGACGCGCGAGTGTTTGTCGACCGCGGTGCCGTGGGCAGCCGCGCGACGGACGCGCCCGAGCTCGGCCACGTCGTGCAAACGACGGTTGTCTGGCTCGGCCGCGATCCCGTCGGCTCGGGCGAAGCACTGCGCATGCGCTTGGGTACGCGCGAGATCCCGGTGACACTGCAGAAGATCGAGGAGATGATCGATCCGGACACGCTCGAACCGCGCGAAGCGGAAGAGCTGTGCAGCGGCGACGTCGGCGTGGTGTCGTTGGTCTCACGCGAGCTGATCGCCGGTGACCCGCATCTTTCCGAGTCGAGCCTCGGCCGTTTTGTGCTGCTGCGCGGCGGTGCAATAGTAGCCGGCGGTCGCATCGACGCGGTGCTCGGTCATGCACGTGGCGAGGGCGCAACCAACGTCGTTGCGATGACGTCGTCGGTCGAGCGGGTGGAGCGCACGGTTCGCAACGGCCACGCCGGCGGCGTGTTTTGGCTCACCGGATTGCCGAGCGCGGGCAAATCTACGGTCGCGATGGCCGCGCAACGCATGCTCTTCGAACGCGGTCGCCAAGTCTACGTGCTTGACGGCGATACGCTGCGCACGTCGCTGAACGTCGATCTCGGGTTCAGCGACGAGGATCGCTCGGAGAACGTGCGGCGCACCGCGGCCGTCGCCGGCGTTTTTGCCGATGCCGGCATGATCGTTATCTGCGCGCTGATCTCGCCGTTCGCCGCCGATCGCGAACTCGCGCGCTCCGCCTATCCGAACGGCTTTCATGAGATTTACGTCTCGTGCGATCTGGTCACGGCGGAAGGCCGAGACGTCAAGGGCCACTACGGACGTGCGCGGCGCGGCGAACTCGCGCATTTCACGGGCGTTTCCTCGCCGTACGAAGTGCCCGAACGTCCTGAACTGATCGTTGATACGGCGACCCATCGTATCGAGGAGTCCGCAGCGTTGTTGTTAGAGTACATCGAATCGCACGTGAGGACGCGATGATTCAGACGATTCTCGTCGGGTTCATCGTCGGCTTGTGCATCTCATATTCGGGCGTCGGAGCCGGCTCGCTTACGACGCCGCTCATCGTTTTGTTTCTCGGCTACAACGCGAGCACCGCGATCGGTTCGGACCTGCTCTTTAGCCTCGGCACGAAGATCGTTGCATTCCTTACGCACATGCGCGCGCAAACCGTGCATTACGGTGCGCTGCTCTTTCTCTCGCTGGGTGGCGTACCCGGCGCGATCGTTGGCGTCTTGATCACCGGATGGCTGCATGCGCATCTCCCGCTCGGCACGGTAAATCACGTGCTACGTATCGCGCTCGGCGTCGCCTTGCTCGTTGCCGCTGCCGCGGTCGCGTTCACGAAATCGATCGCGGCCGACAAAGACGCGCCGCCGCAGGCGCTGCCGCACGTGCCGCTCGTGGTCACGGGCTTCGTGGTCGGGACGCTGGTCAGTATCACTTCGATCGGCAGCGGGTCACTGACCCTGCCGCTGCTCTTGCTCGTGCTCTCGCAAGCTCAGCTACGCACGCTGGTCGGTACCGATGTGGCCTTTGCCGTGGTCTTGCTCGTGCCGGCGATTATCGGTCACTTCAAACTGGGCGATGTAAACGTGCGGCTCGCGGGGCTGCTGCTTGCAGGTTCGATTCCGGGCGTGCTCGTCGGGACGCCGCTTGCGAAGCGCCTCCCCGAACGTGCCTTTCGCGTCGGGCTTTCGCTGATATTGGTGATCGTGGGCGTCCGTCTATTTTTCTAGGACGTCCAGAGCGCAAGGAATTGATCGAAGATCGCGCGTTCTACCGTTGCTTTTCGCCAGACAGGATCGTCTTGCGGAGCAATATCGCGCTCGTTTTGAAAGCCGATATGTGCGCCGTACTCTCGCTCGATGACCGCATTGTCGGGACCCAGCGCTGCGAGCAGCTTGAGCGTCTCATCGCGCGAGAAGAGCGCGTAGCGCGCATTTAAAAGATCGGCCGGAAAGTCTGGAAGCTTGGAACGCAGTAGTCCGCGCGGCTCGGCTTCCGGACGGCCATGGGGGAATAGCTTCGCAAACGCTGTGTCGAGCAAGGCACCGAATGTCAGGCTGTCGTTTGCGCGCGGTTGACTGACTGCGAGCTCTAAGGGCTTGCGGCCGAAGCCGGGAACGGCCTGCATGAGCACGTTGAAGAAATCCTGGAAGATGTGCTCGCTCGCGCGTGCGGGATCGTAGGCTCGGACGATTACATGTTCTTTCCCGAACACTCGAACCCAGGGCTCGAGAATTCGCGTATACAAAAAATCCATGACGACCGGTGAGTCGCCCTGTCGGTACATTCCGTTCGAGATGCTAGGCTCGAGGAAGTTTGCGAGCGGATGAACGTGGCCGTGCTTGATCATCTCGACGTAAATGGACTCTGCATAACCGGCTTGCGGTCGAAAATAGACCACGACTTTCGGCACGTAACCCGCGGACCGGATCGCCTCGGCAAGACGTTCGATCGTCTCGGGGCGGACGTGAAGACGATCGAAATCTTCGGATGTAATCAGGGCGCCCTCGATCGTGTTCTTCCGTAACTCATCGGTCAGCAACGGCAGATCCTTGCTCTCGCCCCGCATGAGGAGATCCCAGGCCAACTGATGATTCCCAATCGGGATTTGCGCAGGCCGGCCGGCGTCGGGCAAGTACAGGCCGGCGGACGCTAATGTCGTGCGATTCTGCGCCATGAACACCTGGAGCGAGGTCGTTCCGGTCTTATGCGTGCCGATGTGAACGATACAGGTCCGCACGGGTGCTAGGCTGAGGCCTTTCTGGCCGAAAGCGCTTCGCTGACGACGCGAAGGACGCTTGCCGAAAACGCATCGGGTGCGACGCTGCGGCGCACGGCTTCGAGCGCCCGCTCGCGCAACCGCTGCCACAACGCTGCGTCGGTATAAAGCCGCTCGATCGCCGCGACCCACTGGTCGGGTGTCTCCGCAACGAGTAACTCCTCGCCGTCTTTCCAGCCGAGTTGGCGAGCGAGCAGCGGCGTGACGATCACGGGGACGCCGTGCGCCGCCGCCTCGTACACTTTTTGCGGAAGTCCCGCAGCGAAACGCGTCGGCGCGATGAAGATGCGCGCGCGCTCGTAGACGGGTCGCAGGTCGGGCACGAGACCGAGAAGTGTGACGCGTTCGGGCGAATAGGCGCGCACGCGCTCGGAGGCCATGACGCCGGCGTGTCGCACGGGCGAGCCGAGCGTCGCCGCGACACGCGGCGCAACGTGCTCGCAATACCACAGCAGGGAATCCTCGTTCGGACTGCCCGGTTCGACGGCACCGACGAAGAGCGCGCCGTCGCGCTGCGCGAAGGGCGCGTTCGTCGGCGCAGCCGCGTTTGAAAACGAGATCGTCTCGATCGGTCCCTTAAAGCGTTGCCCGAACGTCGCGCGATCGGCTGCGGAGACGACGGAGACAGCGTCGCATGCGTCGGTGAGGCGCAGCTCTTCGGTGAGATATGCTTCGTACTCGGTTTTCGGTATCGGTCTGCCGGCGAGTTCTGCCTGCACGGCGTGACGCTCGACATAGATCGCCTCGGCATCGTAGATGAAGCCCCAGCGACGCTCGGTGATGCCCAGCGACGCAAGCGATTCGAGCACCGACTTCATATTATGCGGGCGGCTGACCCACAGCGCGTCGAGCGTGGGCAAGAGCTCGGCGAGCGTAAGTGCGAGCAGCTCCGGGCCCCGGCCGTAGAGTGGTTCGATGCCCGGGATGCCATAGTCGAGTGGCGGTGTATCTTTTGGCGTAACCAGCGGATAGAAGAGCACGTCGTAGCCGCCGTCGCGCAGGCTCTCGAGCAGCTTGCGCGCCCGCGGATACCCCCGCCCGAGTTCGTCGTATGGTACGAGGTCATCGATGACGAGGATGCGCGGCCGGTCACCTTCGTGCCGGGTTGCCGGCTCGACCAGACCGCGCGCCGTGCGCAAGAACGCGGTCGCCGCGTCGTTCGTCTTGTTCGCAACGAAGGCTTGGAGCGACGCTTGCACGCGCCGCAGGTGCAGCGCGCGTCGCTCGCCGATCGGTCCGGCGATTTGCCTCGCCTTAAAGAGCTGCTGTAGTGCCGAAAGGTACGCATTCGGATTCGCAATCGCGGGATGCGGCGTTTCGAGCGGTTTGCGAAGCGTGACGGTCAGCTCGGTATCAACGCCGATCTTGCGACCGGTAACCAGACGCGCGACGAAATCGAACTCTGCGAGCATTGGGAGCTGTTCTTCAATCCCTCCGACCTCGTCGACGAGCGAACGACGGTGTGCCACGGTTGCAAGTGGAACGCCTTCGCCGACGGCGGCGTCCTCGGCGAACGCACCGCCGTAGAAGTGGTCGAAACGTATTGCATCGAGGCCGCCGCGCGTGAACAGCGCGTCCCCACGGACCAACACAACGTCAATGTCGTTTTTTTCGAAATGTCCCGCAAGGCGCCGAAGGTGGCCGGGTTGCCACGACGTCAAGCGATCCGCGTAGACGACGACCTCACCGTTACAGAGCCGCAGCGCGTCGTTCCACGAGACGGCTTGTGAATAGGCCGGACCTTGGACCATGATGTTCGCGCTTACGTGGCGCAGCGCGCCCGCGAGTAGCTTCGATGTGTCGACGTGACCGCGATGGACCGCGATGATCTCTTTGCGTTCGTAATCCTGCGCGGCCAGCGCCTGTGCGGCCGCGACGCAAGCCTGGACGTCGTCGTCGCACAACAGGACGACGCTGACCGTTGGATTGGAAAGCGCACCGCGATGCGTGCGCGCGCGTGAAGCGAGAAGCCGTTCTTCAATCACTTTGATCCGCGGTGCGAGGTCCGCGGCAAGCTCGTTAAAGCGCGCTGGATAGGCGACGAGATTGTCGATCTTTGCTTTGAGCAGCCGAAGGATGCCGTCTTCGCGCCCTGCGATGAGGTGGTTGTTGCTGGGAACGAGGTGCCGTTCGAGAAGCAGCACATGATCGGTGAGTTGCCGCCCGGTTGTCACGTAACGCTCGTGTCCGGAGAGCTCATTCTCGTGGAGACGGATCGCCATGCCCGCGCGATTGATGAAACCAAAGCGCTTGCCTTCGGATGCAAGGCGCAGATAGTAGTCAAGGTCGGCTGCGAGGATCTCGTCACCGAAAGGATGCGCGAGGAGATCGCTACGCCGGCAGAGCGTCGTGGGAAAGCACGCGTAGCAATCGTAGGTCAGCAGATCGGCGAATTCGTTTCGACCGCCTGCGTACGGTGCCCGCAAGTGCCCGGTATGGCCAAAGAACGCGAGAAACCGGTCGTCATCATCGATCTTTACATAGGACGTGAAGAAATAATCGATGTCGGGTTGCGCCGCGTGCGCGCCGAGCAACGTCGTGAGATGTCCGGGGAAGAAGACGTCGTCGGCGGCCAGATACAAGAGGCGCTCGTGACGGGCGTGCTCGGCGGCGCGCATATGGTTGCCGAGCGGGCCGACGTTCGTATCGTTACGAAACGGCCGGATTCGCGCGTCTTCGGCTGCGGAAGCTTGAATTATATCCCACGATGCGTCGGTCGACGCATTGTCGACGATGACGATCTCGAGATTGGGGGCCTCTTGCGCGCGCGCGCTCGCGATCGCCCGCGGGAGATAGCTTGCGTAGTTGTACGAGGTAATCAGGATGCTGACGCCGTCTATCGGCGCAGCGTGCGGCGAGGTCACCCTTGATATATCGGCACTAGTCGGAGGGGCGCCAGGGCGGCGAGCCGCTTGCCCAAAGCGCCTCGAGTATCGTTTTGTCTCGCAGCGTATCGAGCGGATGCCAGAAGCCGCGATGCTGAAATGCCGAGAGTTGATCCTCGGCAGCCAGCCGTTCGAGCGGCTGGGCTTCCCACGCGGTGTCGTCACCCTGGATGTAGTCGATCACGCCGGGCTCGAGCACAAAGAAACCGCCATTGATCCAGGCGTCGCTGGCGTCGGCCTTCTCCCGGAATGACGTGACGCGGCCCGCGTTAAGGACGATTGCGCCGAAACGTCCCGGTGGTTGCACCGCGGTCAGCGTTGCGAGGCGGCGTTGGCTGCGATGGTACGCAACCAGCTCGGCGATGTTCACATCGCTCAAGCCGTCGCCGTACGTAAAACAAAACGGACCATCTTGCAGATACGAGCGCACACGCCGAAGGCGGCCACCCGTCAGCGTTTCGGCGCCGGTATCGACGAGTGTGATGCGCCAGGGTTCCGCGGTCGATTCGTGGACCGTCAGTGAACTATCTCGCAGATCGATGGTGACATCGGACATGTGAAGGGCGTAGTTATGGAAATACTCTTTGATGAAGTAGCCCTTGTATCCGAGGCAGATGATGAAATCGTTGATTCCGTAGTGCGAATACAGCTTCATCAAATGCCACAAAATGGGTTCGCCACCGATTTCGATCATCGGTTTCGGGCGAAGGTGCGTTTCCTCGGAGATGCGGGTACCGAGGCCTCCGGCTAGAATCACGGCCTGCATAATGCCATCCTATCGTCCCAATCGCGGCGCGGACCTTCCCGGGTATTGGAAAGGCCGCCGCGTTCTCGTGACCGGACACACCGGCTTCAAAGGGGCCTGGCTTTGCGAGCTGCTGTTGCATCTTGGAGCCCGGGTTAGCGGGTATGCGTTGGTTCCGCCTACACAACCGAATCTCCACGACCTGCTTGATCTAAGCGCGGACGTCGAATCGCGCATCAACGACATTCGCGACGAGAGCGCGGTCGCAGGTTGGATCGCAAGCGTCAAGCCGGAATATATTTTTCACCTTGCCGCGCAATCGCTGGTTCGGGCCGGCTACGAACGGCCGGTGGAGACCTTCGCGACGAACGTGCTCGGCACGGCCCACCTGCTCGAGGCTGCGCGTTCGACCCCAAGCGTTCGTGGCGTCGTTGTCGTTACCAGCGACAAGTGTTACCGCAACCGTGAATGGATCTGGGGCTACCGCGAAGACGAGCCGCTCGGCGGCGAGGACCCATATAGTAGTAGCAAGGCGGCGGCCGAACTCGTCACGCATGCGTATGCTGCGTCCTACGGCTCCTCTGAGCTGCGTATCGCGAGCGCTCGCGCCGGGAACGTGATTGGCGGCGGCGATTGGTCCAGCGATCGCTTAGTGCCCGATATCATCCGCTCGGTTGCGGCAGGTCGGCCGCTCGTATTGCGCTTTCCAAACGCCGTTCGGCCGTGGCAGCACGTGCTCGAACCGCTCGTGGGGTACCTCATGCTCGCGATGTCGCTCGACCGCGGCGACAGTGGAGCGTGGAACTTCGGTCCGGACGGCTCGGCGCACGTCACGGTGCGAGAATTGGCCACAGCGATCTTCGAAGGACTCGGCAAGCCCGCGCGCATCGAGGTCGACGGCGACGAACGACCGCATGAGGCTGCGCAACTGCGCCTCGACTCGACCAAGGCGCATGAGCTTCTGGGATGGCGCGGGAAATTGGATCTCGATATGACGGTAGCGTGGACTTCCGTGTGGTACAAAGCGCAGCTATCCGGTGGCGACGTTCGCGCTACGACGCTCGCACAGATCGGCGAATATTTGCAGCAATGAGCGACTTTCGCTGCCGCAATTGTGACGCCCCGGTTTCCACAACGTTCGTCGATCTGGGCGTCTCGCCACTTTCCAACTCGTACATACCATTGGATCGCGCGGGCGAGATGGAACCGTTCTATCCGCTCCACCCACGCGTTTGCGACGTGTGCTTCCTCGTGCAATTGCCGGCATTCGAGCCGCCGGAGCATATCTTTTCGCACTATGCGTATCTTTCTTCGTTCTCGGACTCATGGCTCGCGCATTCCCGAGCCTATGTCGATCGTGCGATCGAACGACTGGCGTTGCGGGCCGATGCCATCGTTGCCGAGGCGGCGAGCAACGACGGCTACCTGCTGCAATACTTCGTGGAGCGCGGCTTCACGGCGTATGGCGTGGAGCCGGCCGCGAACGTGGCCGCGATTGCGCGGGAGCGGGGCGTGCCGACTGAAGTAGCGTTTTTGGGAGCCCAGACCGGGCGGCGCATCCGGGATTCGCGCGGCGCGGCTGCGCTCGTCGCAGCGAATAACGTTATCGCGCATGTGCCGGACCTTCACGATTTCATCGATGGGCTCGAAGCGCTGATGGCTCCCCAGGGCACGATTACGGTCGAGATCCCGCATCTGCTCGCGCTCATCGACGGCGTGCAATTCGATACGATCTATCACGAGCATTTCTCGTATTTCTCGTTACTAACGATGGAAGACGTGCTGCGACGGCACGGCTTGCGCCTGTGGGACGTCGATCGCCTGGCCACGCACGGGGGCTCGCTACGCTATTGGATCGTTCGTGAGGCGGATGCGCGCGAGGAGTTGCCCGCGGTCGCGATGCTACGCACGCTAGAACGCGAACGCGGCTTGCATCAGCCGGACATCTATCGGTCGTTCGAAGAGCGCGTGCGTGCCAAGAAGCGCGAGGTCCTTGCATTCTTTCTGCGCGCGGCGGGCGAGAGAAAAACGATCGCCGGATACGGCGCGCCGGCCAAGGGCAACACCTTGCTCAATTATTGCGGGATTCGTACCGACATGATGCCGTTTACCGTCGACCGCAATCCTGAGAAGCAGCGTACGCTCTTACCTGGATCGCGCATCCCCGTCTACGGTCCCGAGTACCTCGGCCAAGCCAAGCCCGACTTTGTGATGATTCTTCCATGGAACATTCGCGATGAAATCGTGGCGCAGAACGCAAACGTGCGCTCGTGGCGCGGTCGCTTCGTGTGCGCGATGCCCGCGCTGGAGATCTTTTGATTCTTACGGCCACCCGCATCGCCGGGGTTACGATCGTCGAGTCGGAACCGGTCGCGGACGATCGCGGCGCGTTCGCGCGCACCTACGACGGCGCGCTATTTCGAGAGGCCGGTCTGATTGCAGATTTTCCGGAGCACAGCATTGCGACGAACACGTTAGCCGGAACGCTACGCGGTCTGCACTATCAAATCGGGTATCCCCCCGAGGCGAAAATCGTTCGATGCACGTACGGTAGCGTCTACGACGTCGTCGTCGACCTGCGTCGCTCGAGCGCGACCTTCGGTGCCTGGGAGGCTTTCACGCTCGATTGGGAAGCATACCGGGCGCTCTATATTCCGCCGGGCTGCGCACATGGCTATCAAACATTGGAATCGCACGTAGTCGTTGCATATATGATTTCAGCGCCGTACGCGCCATCGGCCGCGCGCGGCATCAATTGGGCCGATCCGCGGCTCGCGATTCCGTGGCCGTTGCCGGTGACGTCGATTTCGCCGCGCGACAAAACCCTGCCGTATCTCGACGCAACGGAACTTCCCGACCCCTAATCATGCGAAGGTGGTTGGTCGCGGGAGGAACCGGCTTCATCGGAAAGCGCTTCGTCAAGCAACTTCGCGGTAGCGGCGACGAGATTTTTTGCCTTTCGCGGTCCGAGGCCAACGACACGATTGTGGGCGACATCTTCGATGCGCGCCGTATGCGCGACGTGCTCGAGACGATTGCTCCGACGCATTTGGCGCTCTTGGCATGGACGACCGAACACGGCGTCTTTTGGAGCGACCCCGCCAACCAAGCATGGCATGTGGCCAGCAGTAGCTTGGCCGAGCGGTTTCTGGTGACGGGCGGCAAGGCTATTTTGGGCGTGGGCACGTGCGCGGAATACGACTGGGACGGCAGCACGCTCGTGGAAGACCGCACCGCGATTCGTCCCCGAACCGCGTACGGCTTGGCCAAAGCCGCGCTTTGGTCCGACCTCACGGCTGCCTGCGAACACTATGGCGCCTGCTTTACCTGGGCGCGCATGTTCTTCGTGTACGGCCCGGGCGAGGATCCCGACAAATTGGTGACATCGCTGGTTCGAAGCGGCATCGACGGCGAACCGGCACGGCTGCGCGAGCCGGAGCGGCGGCTCGATTTCGTGCACGTCGATGATGCGGCGCGCGCCCTCGCGCTTCTGGCCGCCCTCGAAGCGCCCGGCGCATACAACGTCGCAAGCGGCGCCGGGACGGCCCTGCGCGACGTCGCGTCGCTCGCGGGCGCCCTCCTCGCGCCTGCCGATACCATCAGTATGAACGAACGCGAACCCGACGTGGTGGGTGACATAGCGCGCCTTTCCAAGCTCGGATGGGCGCCGGACGTCGAGTTGCCCGCCGGCATCGCGCAGCTTCGTCGATCCCTCTTGGGTGAGGGCGTGTGACGAGTCGCGAGCGCTGCCCCGTGTGCGATTCCGTCGACATCGCCGTTGTGTTCGAACGGCGGAGCGTGCCGGTCAACCAAAATATCGTCTTCTCGAATGAGCGTGACGCAGCCACGATCGCGATGCGCGATATCGAGCTCGTGCACTGCGCGGAATGCGACTTCGTGTTCAACGGGGCGTTCGACGAGGCCGCCGTGATGTATGACGAGCGTTATGACAATGCACAGTTGACCTCGCCTACCTATGCAAAATATATTGGCGAACTCGTCGCCTATATGCTCGATACGTGTGGTCTGCGTGACGCGAGGGTCATCGAAGTCGGATGCGGCAAAGGTGAGTTTCTCGGGCAACTCGTGAGCAGCGCTGGGAGCCGCGTCACCGGCTACGGCTTCGATCCGAGCTATACCGGTCCGCGCGAAACGCTCGGCGGCCGGCTCGTGATCGAACAGATGATGTTTGGACCGGCCGTTAAGCACTTGCATGCTGACGCGCTGCTCAGCCGCCACGTGATCGAGCATATCCCCGACCCGCGTGCGTTTCTCACTTCGATCGTTGGCGCGGTCGAGGATATGCCGGCGGTGCGATTCTTCCTCGAAACGCCGAGCATCGATTGGATCCTCGAACAATCCGCCTTCTGGGACATTTTCTACGAACACTGCAACTATTGGAGCGCCCGTTCGATGCGCGCGCTTTTCGAGGGTTCGGGTCTGGCGGTCGACGGCGTGCGCACGATCTGGCGCGATCAATTTCTCTGGGTCGAGGGTCACGCAAGCGACGCGCCGGGGCAGTCGTTCCGCCGGGATCGCGATACGGGACTGCGCAATCGGCTCAGCGTCTTCGCTGCCCAGGAAGCGGAACGTCGCGCGAAGCTGCACGCGGAAATCTCCACGATGGCGGGACGCGTCGCGCTTTGGGGTGCGGCGGCGAAGGGCGTAACGATGGCGAATCTCGTCGACCCGAACAGGAACCTTATCGCGGCGCTCGTCGATATCAACCCGAACAAGCAAGGCTGTTTCATCGCCGGCTCCGCGCATCGCATCGTCCCGCCGGCCGCAGTTGCCGCGATGGAGCTGGAGCGCATCTACGTGATGAATCCGAACTACCTGACCGAATGTGCCGCAATGCTGAAGGAGATAGGAAGCTCCGCGCAGTTGGTAACGGTGTAACCGTGGCAATTACCATCGACACGAACCTACGACAGGTTGTCATAGAGGAGGGCGGAGCGTCACGCACGCTTGCCTTTGACTCGCCTGAAGCTTTTGAGATCCTTTCGTCACTGTGGATGCGCTGTGCGTGGGAGACGAAATACCTCTATACGTTCACGTGGTTCGGTCGCCCGATTATTCAGTTGCCCGACGATATGTTTCGCGTGCAAGAGGTGCTCTATCGTTTGCGCCCTGATGTCGTGATCGAAACGGGCATCGCGCACGGCGGTTCGTTGGTCTATTACGCGAGCATCTTTGAGGCCATGGGGCACGGACGAGTGATCGGTGTCGACGTCGAGATTCGACCGCACAACCGTGCCGCGCTCGAAGCGCACGAGCTCAAGAAGCGCATCGAGCTAATCGAGGGTGACTCGGTTGCCGCGCCGACGCTCGATAAAGTTCGGGCTTTGATGCGCGCCGGCGAAACGGCTATTGTGTTCCTCGATTCGAACCACACGCGCAAGCACGTGCTCGCCGAACTTGAAGCCTATGCCTCGTTTGTGTCGCCGGGATCGTACATCGTCGCGACCGACGGCATTATGCGCGACGTTGCCGACTCTCCACGCGCCGGGCACGGTTGGCTGCACGACAACCCGTACGAAGCCGCCCGCGATTTTCTTGCCACCCACCCGGAGTTCACGGAGGGTCAACCGCCCTGGGCGTTCGACGAGAGCGCCGGACTGAGGTCCGGTGTCACGCAATGGCCGGGGGCCTGGCTGCAGCGTATCGGCTAGTCTAAACCGGCCTTCTGGGCCGGTCGATAACCTGGTGGTATGCAGACCGATATTTTTCTGAACGGGAGCACGTCCGACGCCGGCCGCCGCGAGCGAATCTTCGCCGGTGGGATCTACCTTTTTGCCGAGACGCCTGCCATCAAGGCGCTTCGCGAACATGCGATCGCCTTGATCGATGATGCCTTTGGTGGGCGCAATCCACAAAGCGCACAGCACGATATGGCGGTCGAACAGTTCGTCGAGATCGCGGGCCCCTTGAAGTCGCGCTTCACGAATGACCTGCGTACGAAGGAACTCATGCGCGCACTGCTCGAGGAGCACGGCTGCGACATCGAGCTGACCTACTTCGATGTACCGCGTCTACGTGTCGTGAGCGCACAGGGCTATCTCACCTCGGGTGTTGGCTACGCATACAAGCCGCACCGCGACACGTGGTACGCTGCGCCGAGCGAGCAAATCAACTGGTGGTTCCCCGTGTACGCGCTGCAACCGGACCAGGCGCTCGTGTTTCACCCCGAACACTGGGACGTGCCGCTCGAGAACTCATCGGCCTCGTTCGACTACACCGACTGGCAAAACAACGGACGGACGGCGGCGACGAGCCAAATCTCGAAGGACACGCGCAACCATCCGGTGCCGAAAGCCTCGTTGCGAGGCGAAGGCTTACGCTTTGTGACCAGCGCCGGAACGATGGTCGCCTTCTCGTCCGCGCAGTTGCACGCGACCGCTCCGAACACGACGAACGCGACGCGGTTTTCGATCGACTTTCGCACGGTCAACTTGGACGACGTACGTGCCGAACGCGGTGCACCGAACATCGATAGCGCATCGACGGGTTCGACGATCGTCGATTTTATCTCGGCGCGAGATTTTTCACCCATCCCGGACGACGTGCGCGAACGCGTCTTGGCCGCGGCGGGAGCGTAGCGCGTGCGTCCTGCAAACGGCGCCCTCGACCCGGCCGCGAACAGTCACGATCCCGGAACGCAAGCCCCCGGCGATGTGACGTGGCGGATGCGCATCGAGGAGGCTTTCGAGAGCGCGCCGGGCTCGAATGTCGAGAAGCTCGAGAATTTCGCCAAATACGTTCCGCGGCAAACGCTTGCGCGCTTTCTAACCCGCTACGAACTCTTCAAGCTCGTCCAGGATGTGCAGGGATCGATCGTTGAGTGTGGCGTGCTGCAGGGTGGCGGCCTCATGGGATTCGCGCAACTGAGCGCGATTCTCGAACCCTACAACTTTCAGCGCCGTCTCTTTGGATTCGATACGTGGACCGGGTTCACGTCGGTGTCGGAGCAAGATCTGCGCGGAACGCAGCGCAAGTCGGGCCACTTAAAGCCCGGCGGCTTCGCTGCTCCCGATTCGCACGCCGATTTGCTGAATTGGATCGATCTCTACGACCAGAACCGTTTGCTCAACCACTTCCCGAAAGTAAAGCTGGTTCGTGGCGATTTTGCCGAAACGAGCGCGCGGTTCCTCGAGGAGCATCCGCACGTCGTCATTAGTCTGCTCTACTTGGATTTTGACGTGTACGAACCGACGCGAATCGCGCTCGAGCGTTTTTTGCCGCGCGTGCCCAAGGGGGGTGTCGTCGTGTTCGACGAGCTCAACGAAGAGACGTTCCCGGGCGAGACGATTGCGCTATTGGAGAAAAGCGGTTCGCTGCAGGGTTGGCGCCTCCGGCGTTTCCCTTTCGAACCGCGTATCTCATACGCGGTCGTCGGGGACTAACGAGAGTTTGCTCTCCGCGACGAGTTGCGCGGCGCGGTAGAGACTCTCGAACTGTCCCGCGTCGGTCCACCAGCCGTCGAGCACGTCGTAGTAAAGATCGCCTTCCTTGATATACGCATTGTTGACGTCGGTGATCTCGAGCTCGCCACGCGCCGAAGGCTTGAGGCGCTTGCAGAGATCGAAAACGCGCCGGTCATACATGTAGATGCCGGTTACGGCGTAACGGCTCTTGGGCGAGGTAGGCTTCTCCTCAATGCGCACGATCCGGTCGCCGTCGAGTTCGGGGCAGCCGAAGCGCTCGGGATCGTCGACTTCCTTTAATAGGATGCGCGCTCCCGAATCTTGTGCTTCAAACTTGCGTACGTAGGGTCCGATGTCGTCTTGAATGATGTTGTCACCCAGGATCACGACGATGCGCTGGCCTTCGGCAAAGTGCTCGCACAGCTTGAGCGCGTCGGCGATGCCGCCCTCGCCCTCTTGATACGTGTAGTAGATATCCTTGAGGCCGAAGTCTCTGCCGTTCCCGAGCAAGCGCAGGAAGTCGCCGGCCGAGTTTCCGCCGGTAACGATCATGATGTCTTTGATGCCGGCCCTGCACAGCGTCTCGATCGGATAGTAGATCATCGGCTTGTCGTAGATCGGCAAGAGATGTTTGTTCGTAACTTTCGTTAGTGGCCGAAGCCGCGACCCAAGGCCGCCCGCTAATATAACGCCTTTCATTTGGAAAGGCGCTCCGCCCGAGGCTCAGCGCCCCCCACTTCGTGGGGCCCCCAAACCATGGCGCGCGACACAACTTGGTAAGCGAAAGGTTCCCCTGGGGCGCGCCCATTGAACGTCAGGGTCGTCATGTTACTTGGTATCGGGACCACGTCGACGGCACTACTCATCTATGCGCATACTGTCTTTTATAATAATCCAAAAATTCGCCGGACTTGAGCGGTCGCCACCAGTCTTCATGCTTTTGATACCACGCTATCGTGTCGCGCAACCCCTGCTCGAAGCCGACGCGCGGCGTCCACCCGATCGCGTTGGCCTTCTCGCATGACACGGCGTAGCGCCGGTCGTGCCCTTCACGGTCGGCCACATGACGCACGTGCGTATCCATCGCGCGACCGCAACCGCCAACCAGACGGCGCGTAATCTCGAGGTTCGTATGCGGGTTGCCGCCGCCGACATTATAGATGTTGCCGGTCTCACCGTGTTCGAGCACGTGCATGATCCCGCGCGCGTGATCCTCGACGTGCAACCAATCGCGCACTTGCAGACCATCGCCGTAGACCGGGACCTGCTGGTCGTCGATGAGGTTGGTGATGAAGAGGGGGATCAGCTTCTCGGGATATTGATACGGTCCGTACGTATTGCTACCGCGCGTAATGAGCACCGGTGTGCCGAACGTCGTCCAATAGGCGAGCACCTGGAGATCGCCGCCGGCCTTGCTCGCGGAATACGGGCTGCGCGGTTGCAGCGCGTCGTTCTCGGTCGATTCACCTTCGGCGACGTCGCCGTAGACTTCGTCGGTTGACACTTGCAGGTAACGCGGGATCGAACGTTCGCGCACCGCTTCGAGCAAGACGTGCGTGCCGAGAATGTCGGTGCGCAAGAACTGCTCGGGGTCGAGGATCGAACGATCGACGTGCGTCTCGGCGGCGAAGTTCACGATGGCGTCCACGCCCTCGCCGATTGCCGCGCGCACGGCGCGAGGATCGCAGATATCGCCATGGACGAAGCGGTACCGCTTGTCGGTCTGGACATCGCGCAAGTTGGCCGGGTTGCCGGCGTAGGTCATCGCATCGAGGTTGACGATTTCGAGGCCGGCCCGCTCGGTGAGGGCGAGGCGGACGAAATTCGAGCCGATGAAACCGAGGCCGCCGGTAACTAACCACCGCATCGTTTTTGACATTCGGTATCTTCGCCCGAGAGCCTTAGCGGTGAAGACCCTTCGCCCGCTGGACCCGCCCCCGGGGCCATGGTATACTCGGACGGCTGTCCGTATGGGCGGCGCTACTTTACTACGCCCGCCACGGACGGCTGGTGGTATATGGCCTCTCGACACGGATCGCACCGCCATGACGGCACGCGAACCGAGGCCAGAAGGAGAAACCTTGTGTCTGTAGTTACCATGCGCGAACTCCTCGAGGCAGGCGTCCACTTCGGGCATCAGACCCGTCGCTGGAACCCCAAGATGAAGCCTTTCATCTTCCAGGAGCGCAACGGCATTTACATCATCGACCTCGCGCTCACCGTGCAGAAGCTGCGTGAGACCTACGAGGCCGTCAAACAGATGGCCCGTGAAAAGAAAGTCATCCTCTTCGTCGGCACCAAGAAGCAAGCGCAGGACGTCGTGCGCGAAGAGGCCGAACGCGCGGGCACCTATTTCATCAATCAGCGCTGGCTGGGCGGTACGCTCACCAACTTTTCGACCATCCAGAAGCGCATCGCGCGTCTGCGCGAGCTCGAGGGTATGAAGATGCAAGGCGACTTCGATCGCCTGCCCAAGAAAGAAGTCGCGCAGCTCCAAGACGAGATGGCCAAGCTCGAGCGTTTCCTCGGCGGTATCAAAGACATGCACCGTCTCCCGGATGCGGTCTTTATCGTCGACCCGAAGAAAGAGCGGATCGCCGTTCTCGAGGCGCGCAAGCTCAAGATCCCGATCATCGCGGTGATCGACACGAACTGTGATCCCGACGAGATCGACTATCCGATTCCCGGCAATGACGATGCGATTCGTGCGGTCAAGCTGATGGTGAGCAAGATCGCCGACGCAATCATCGAGGGGAAGACCGAGAACGAGAGCGCTTACGATGCGGAAAACGCGTACGCGCAACCGTATGCGGAGAGCGTGGAAGACGAAGCTCCGCTGACCATGGCCGAAGTCGAAGCCGCGCTGTAAGGAGAACTGGTGTCCACCTCAATGTCCTACCAACCGAAGGCCGAAGAGATCAAGGCGCTGCGTGAAGAGACCAGCGCGCCGATGATGGACTGCCGCAAGGCGCTCATCGAAGCGAACGGCGACTTCGCAAAGGCGAAGGCGCTCTTGCTCGAGCGCGGCGCGGCACAAGCCGAGAAGAAGGCCGAGCGTTCGGCAAACGAAGGGCTCGTCACCAGCTACATCCACGCCGGCGGCAAGATCGGCGTACTCGTCGAGGTCAATAGCGAGACCGACTTCGTTGCGCGCAATCCGAAGTTTTCGGAGCTCAGCCGCGACATCGCGATGCACATCGCGGCGATGTCGCCGCAGTACCTCGACCGGGCCAGCGTCCCCGAGGACGTCGTCGCCAAGGCGCGTGAGGAGTTCAAAGCCGCGGTGCCGGCAGGCAAGCCGCCCGAGGTCGCGGAGAAGATCGTCGAAGGGAAGTTGAACAAGTGGTACGAGGAGCACGTGCTGCTCGACCAGCCGTTCGTCAAGGACGATTCGCTCTCGGTCAACGATCTGATCAACGCGGCGGTCGGGTCGCTTGGAGAGAAAATCAAGGTTCGCCGCTTCACGAAGTACGCACTCGGAGAAAATTGAGGCACTAGCCCTTGGATCCCAATAGTCGACCCAAGTACAACCGCGTTCTTCTCAAAATCTCCGGCGAAGCGTTCGCCGGAACCGATACCGGCGTCGATGTTAATACGACACGCGTCATGGCCGATGAAATCGCCGACGTCGCGCGCGCCGGTGTCTCCGTAGCCGTCGTCGTCGGCGGCGGAAACATCTGGCGCGGCAAAGTCCACGAAGAGGCCGGCATGGATCGCGCGACCGCCGACTACATGGGCATGCTCGCGACCGTGATCAACGCGCTCGCATTGCAAGATGCGCTCGAGCGCATGGGTGTTCCGTCGCGCGTCCAGACCGCGATCGCAATGCACCAGATCGCCGAGCCGTACATCCGTCGCCGCGCGATGCGGCACTTGGAAAAAGGCCGCGTTGTGATCTTTGCGGCTGGTACCGGCAATCCGTACTTCACGACCGACACGACTGCGGCGCTGCGCGCGGTCGAGATCGGCGCCGACGCGATTCTCAAGGCCACCAAGGTCGACGGCATCTACAGCGCCGATCCGAAGAAAGATCCGACCGCGACGCGTTTCGAGCGCCTCGACTACATGGAAGTGCTGCAGCGCGGCCTCGAGGTCATGGATTCGACCGCGATGGCGCTTTGCATGGACAACAAGCTTCCGATTATCGTGTTCGATATGTCCGTTCCCGGGAATATTCGCCGTGTGATCTACGGCGATCCGATCGGGACGGTCGTCGAGCGCGAATCAAACGTAATTGTTGGAGCAGGCAACTAGCATGTCCGACCTCTTCAAAGACCTCGAATCGAAGATGACCAAATGCGTGGAGGCTACGCGTTCGGAGTTTGCCTCGATCCGCACCGGCCGGGCGACGCCGGCACTGCTGGATCGACTACACGTGGAAGCCTACGGTTCGGCCGTGCCGTTGAAGCAAGTCGCCTCGATCGGTACGCCCGACGCGCGCACGCTGGTCATCCAAGCGTTCGACAAGAACGTCGTCGGCGACATCCGCAAAGCGATCGAAAAAAGCGATCTTGGCATTACGCCCAACATCGACGGGTCGACCATTCGTCTGACGATTCCGCCGCTCAACGAAGAGCGTCGCAAAGACTTGGTGAAGGTCGTAAAAAAGAAAGCCGAAGACGGCAAGATTGCGGTACGCAACGTGCGCCACAAGGCGCACGACGATCTCAAGGATCAGCTCAAGAAGCATGCTATCACCGAAGACGACAACAAGCGCATGCAGGACCAACTCCAGAAGCTGACCGATAGGTTTGTCAAAGAGATCGACGCGCTCGTTGCGGCCAAAGAAAAAGACATCATGGAAGTTTAGGTGGAGATCTCTTGGATCTCACGCTGATGCCCGAAGTGGCGGCGCGCGCGGCCTTGGCCGGACGCCGCGTGCATCTCTCGGTCCTTGCACCGGTCGGTCCAGCGCTCGGGGTCGGAACCCTTCGCGTCTTGCGCGTGATCGAGCGCGACGATCTGATCGATCTCGTCTGCGGATATGAATCGTATGATCGAGCCGATTGAGCAGCGCGTGCCTCGCCATGTTGCAATCATCATGGACGGCAACCGCCGGTGGGCGCGCGAACGCGGCTTACCTGCGCTCGAAGGCCACCGGCGGGGCATCATCTCGCTGCGGCGCGTGACGCAGGCTGCCCGCGATCTCGGCATCGAAATCGTCACCGTCTACGGCTTCTCCACCGAGAACTGGCGGCGCGATGCGCAGGAGATCGCGTTTCTCTTCGATCTGTGCGTGTATTTCGCCAAGAGCGAGCTTGCCGAGTTGCAGCGCAATAACGTGCGTGTTCGCGTGATCGGCGATTGGCAGGCCCTGCCGGAACGCTCGCGCAACGCGCTTGATGATTTGCAACGCGGCACGGCTACCAATACCGGCTTGATCTTGAACCTCGCGGTGAATTACAGCTCGCGCAGTGAGTTGGAGCACGCGGTCCGCGCGATTGCAGCTCACGTGCAGAGCGGGGAGCTTACGCTCGAGCGCATCGACGACGAGCTGATCTCGTCGTATCTCTATACAGCCGGCGTGCCCGACCCCGATCTGTTGATTCGCCCCGGCGGCGAACAGCGGCTCTCGAATTTTATGCTGTATCAGGCCGCGTATGCGGAACTCGTCATGAGCGACGTCTATTGGCCCGACTTCTCGGGCGAACATCTTGCGCAGGCCGTCCGTGAGTTTGCACACCGTCAGCGACGCTTCGGCGAGTGAGTGGTCTGCGATGGGGAGATACGTAATGCCGCTGTGCATGTTCGAGATGAACCGGTAGGAGTGACGAACGACAAAAGTGAGCTTTGCGAGTGAGGAACGACGAAGCGGTTCGCTCGAACATGCACAGCCCAAAGGGTCATGGGCAGCACCGGTGCGCTGGCGTCGTTGCTCGTCGGTCACAGAGGTACGGCTATGCTCCCTCCTCGCGCCTCGCCATTCGCACCCGTGGTGCCCATGACGGCGTCACGCATCTCCCCATCGCAGACCACTAGCGTTACGCGCCGGGTCGTCGTCGGCTTGCTCCTTGCGGTCGTCGGGCTGACGCTTGTCGCAAATCAGTGGGCCTTCGATGCGCTCGTGCTCGTCCTGGGCGTCTTGATGCTCTACGAACTCAACGCTTTGTGTGAGATCAAAGGCCAACCGCTCGAGTATCAGGTCGCGATGGTCGGCGTTGTCGCCTACATCGTGCTCGCGTGGTTCGACCTGCTGCACAAATGGGAAGGCGTCTTGCTTGCCGGTATTACGATCGCCAGCTTCTCGATCGGGATGTACGGCGGGGAAAAGGGCTACTTCGCCCGCACCGCCTACACGCTGCTGGCCGTGCTCTATATCGGGAAATTGCTCACCTACTTCATATTCTTGCGCAGCGTCCCGCAACTCGGCATCTGGTGGACGTACGACGTGATCGTGCTGATTGCGCTCACGGACATTTTCGGCATGGTTGTGGGTTCGCTGATCGGGCGGCGCCAGCTGACGAAGATCTCGCCGAAGAAAACCGTCGAGGGCTCGATCGGCGCGTTGCTTATCGTGAGCGTGGCCGGCGCGGCCGCGGCGGCGTACATTCCGCAGCTGCACCTGCTGTGGTGGCAAGGCATGGTTCTCGGCGCGACGACGTCGATCGCCGCGCAGGCGGGCGATCTCGCGGAGTCGGCGCTCAAGCGCGATGCGGGCGTCAAGGACACCGGGCAACTTATCCAAGGGCACGGCGGCGTGCTCGATCGTTTCGATTCATATCTGTTTGGCGGTATGGCCTACTTCGCCGTCTTGCATGTGATCGGATTGCTGACGGTGACGCAATGAGCCGAAAACGCGTCGCGATTCTCGGTTCCACGGGTTCGATCGGCACGCAAGCGCTCGACGTCATTGCCGCGCATCCCGATCGCTTTCAGGTTGTCGGTCTGGCGGCGGGCCGCAATCTCGAACGCCTGCGCGATCAGTATGCGCGCTTTACACCGGAGATCGCGACCTCCGCGGTCGATGGGCCGGACGGCTTGATGCGCGTCGCGATCGAGTCGCGACCGGATATCGTACTAGCAGCAACGGATGGCGCGGTCGCCTTCGACGCCGTGCTCGCCGCGATCGAGCGCGGCACGAGCATTGCGGTCGCCAACAAAGAATTGATCGTCGCCGCCGGTGAGGTGATGCTCGCCGCGGCCGCGCAAAGTGGCAGTACCATTTTGCCGGTCGATTCCGAGCACAGCGCGCTCTTTCAGTGCCTCGTCGGCGAAGATCCGGCACACGTCGCGGCGCTCGTGTTGACGGCCTCCGGTGGCCCGTTTCGCACTGCGAGCGCGGACGAGATGCGCGAAGCTACGCTCGAGCACGCGCTCGCCCATCCGACGTGGCGTATGGGCACGAAGAATACGATCGATTCGGCGACGATGATGAATAAGGGGCTCGAGGTGATCGAGGCAAGCCATCTGTTCGGTCAGCCCGGCGAGCGCGTCGTGATCGTCGTCCACCCGCAGTCGATCGCGCACGGCTTTGTGCTCTTCACCGACGGCAGCGTCAAGGGCCAGCTCTGCCACCCCGACATGAAAATCCCGATTGGCTACGCCCTGAGCTATCCCGACCGTCTCGGTCCCTCTGCGCCTGTCGAAGGGTCGGTTCTCTCCCTGCTCGGGGGTAAAGCCCAGACTGACTCGCTACAGTATGACTTCGAAGAGCCCGATTTCGAGCGGTTTCCGTGCTTGCGGCTGGCGTACCAGGCGCTCGCCCGGGGCGGGACGGCGCCGGCGGTCCTCTCGGCCGCCAACGAAGTCGCCGTGAAGGCATTTGTCGAAGGAAGGGTGCGGTTCGGTGAGATCGCGCGCATCATCGAAACCACGCTCGGACGGGTGGCACACCGGGATGCAACCCTCGCGTACATTCGGGAAGCGGATTCGGACGCGCGCCTGGCGGCCGCGGAGTTTGTAGAGGACATCAGGTGTTGTTAGCAGCGATTACGCTCGTCTCGATCGACAAGGTCATCACGTTCCTCGTGATGCTCTCGCTGTTGATCGTGCTGCACGAATTTGGTCACTACATCCTGGCGCGGCGTAATGGCGTGCACGTGATGGAGTTCGCGGTCGGCTTCGGGCCGAAGCTCTTTGCGTGGGTGAGTCCGCGCACCGGCACCCAATACTCCCTGCGCCTGTTGCCCATCGGCGGCTACTGCGCGATGGAAGGCGAGGACAACAAGACCTCTGAAGCCGAGCAGCAGCGCGAATTTCGTGCCGCGCCGAGCGACGCAGCGAACAATTTCCAAGGCAAGAATCCCTGGCGGCGATTAGCGATCATCCTCGCGGGACCGGCGATGAACTTTATCCTTGCCTACGTCATTTTGCTTTTTGGTGCGGTCGTCTTCGGCGTGCCGAGCGATCGTGTCGACCGCGCGATCGTTTACACGGTGGTGCAAGGCTATCCGGCGGCGACGCACGGTTTGCGTCCCGGCGACCGTATCGTCGGCGTGCGTGTCGATGGGCGTGACGTCACCAATGCAAGCAAACTTGTCGACACGATCCACGGCTCGCTCGGCAAGACCATTGAAGTGACCTACGTGCGCGACGGCCAGCAAAGCATGTTCGTCACGCAACCGAAGCCGTGTCCGTCACCGGGTCAAAAGCTCGGGTGCATCGGCTTCTCACCGGTACAAGCTTTCGAGCGCGTGCCGTTCGGGGTCGCGGTGCGCGACAGCGCGATCGAATACCAGAACATCGCGGATACAACGTTCATGTCGCTGGGCCTGCTCTTCACGCACTTTACGAAATACGCGGGACAAGTGTCGGGCGTCGTTGGAATGGGGCAAGTTGCGGGCATCGTGCAAGACTTTGGATGGGGGCCGTATCTTTCGCTAGCGGCAACGATCTCGTTTGCGCTAGGCCTCTTCAATCTGCTGCCGATTCCCGCGCTCGACGGTGGACGCGCGGCGTTCATCATTGCTGAGCTGCTGCGCGGAAAACCGGTCGATCCCGACAAAGAAGCACTCGTGCATCTCGCCGGGTTCGCCGCGCTGATGGCGCTCATGCTGATGGTTGCTTTCCATGACATCGCCCGCATCTTCTCAGGGCAAGGAGTCTTCTGACACCGTGATTCGCTTGCGGCGCAAATCGAACCCGATCTTCCTGCAGAACAAGACCGGCAAGTCCGACGCCAAGAGCGTCTGGATCGGTGGCGACAATCCGGTCGTGGTGCAGTCGATGACGACGACCGACACGGCTGATGCCGATGCGACGCTGACGCAGATCTACGCGCTCGCGATGGAAGGCTGCGAGGTCGTGCGCGTGACGGTCAAGGATCCGCCCGACGCCGCCGGCTTGCCGTCGATCGTCTACCGTTCGCCCGTGCCGATCGTCGCCGACATTCACTTCGATCACAAGATGGCGCTGGCGGCGATCGAAGCCGGCGTCGCGAAATTGCGTTTGAACCCGGGCAACATCCGCGATCCCAAGAAGGTCGCCGAAGTCGTCACCGCCGCGAAAATGCGCGGCATCCCGATTCGCGTCGGGGTCAACATGGGATCGCTTGCGCCTGATCTCGAGAAGACGCTCGGCCACACCGCCGAAGCGATGGTGCTTTCGGCGCTTCGTCACGTCGAGATGCTCGAAGAGCATGGCCATACCGACATTGCGATCTCGCTCAAAGCGCACGACGTGAACACCACGGTCGACGCGTATCGTCTCGCGGATAAGAAACTCCGCGAGCGCAACACGCCCTACGCACTGCACCTCGGGATCACCGAAGCGGGTTTGCTGCGCGACGGCACGATCAAGTCGTCGATCGGCCTCGGCATCTTGCTGTATGAAGGCATCGGCGACACGATCCGCGTCTCGCTCGCCGACGATCCGATTGAAGAAGTGCCGGTCTGCTGGTCGATCCTCAAGTCGCTGGGCCTGCGTGAAAAAGGCTTTGAGATCACCGCGTGTCCGTCGTGCGGGCGCGCCGAGATCTCGGTGCTCGAACTCGGCCGCGCCGTCGAGGCGATCGCGAAGGAATACAGCGCACCGGTCAAGGTCGCCGTGATGGGCTGCGTGGTCAACGGACCGGGTGAATCGAAGATGGCCGACGTGGGCGTTGCCGGCGGCAAAGGCAAGGGCGCGATCTATCGGGCGGGCGAGCTGGTCGGCACCTATCCCGAAAATGAATTGTTGGGCATGCTACGCTTGGAAATAGAAAAAGTGATCGCTGAGAAGTATCCCGCCTACGCCGACGAGATTACGAGCCTCTCATGACCTATCGCCGGCCGTCGCTGCGCATGTTCGTCCTCACCGCCGCCATTGCGATGACGGCGTCGACGTTCGTAGCCTTTTCGCGGCCGATCGATATGGTCGTCGACGGCGAATCCGTGGCGAGCGATGTGCCGCCGGTTGCGACGCCGGGCAATCACATCTACGTCCCGGTGCGCACGCTTGCGGACGCGCTGGGTGCGCAAACGAGCATCGAAGGGCAAGATATCGTCGTCGTGCGTGGTGGGCAATCGGTGCGGTTACGTGTCGGCGACGTGCATGCAACGGTCAACGGGATGCCGCTCACCCTCGAGCACGCGCCGTTCCGCGTGCGTGGCCGCGTGATGATCGGCTTGCGCGCAATCGCGCGCGCGTTTAGCGTGCATGCCTCGTACGACGCGCGCAACGCGCGGATCGCGGTGATGACGCCCGGTATCGGCGAAGCCTCACCCGCGCAACCCGCGCAAACGCAATAGAACTAGGCGCTTCGCCTCAGACGGTTGAGCTCGGCATGAAGCGCGGCCTTTTCGTCCAGCTCCATGGCGATTGCTTCGGCAGATGCTTGCGTCGTGCGTTCGATGACGTCGTCGACCCGCGCGAAGAGCGCCTTCGTCGTCGTAGTGATCCTCAAGAGCGCCCAGCATTCGGCAACAACGCAAATCGCGAACACGACGGTGGGTAGCGTTAGGCCGAGCAAAAAATGATGGGCGGTTAGAGCTGCGTAGGTAAACGCTATCAGTGCCACGGCCGGCACATATAGCCACAAGGTCAACATATAGAGCTGCGTTGCACGCGAGCGAATATCGGCGAGCCTCACGACCCTCTCCTCATAAATGGTTCAGGACTCAACACGGCTCGTAAGCTGCGTTGAATCCTGAAATGTGCGGGTGGTGGTGCGCGCTAGGCGGTAGCGCGGAGTTTGCTGAGTTCGGCTTGGAGGCGAGCTTTTTCGTGCATCTCGCCGGCAAGGGCCTCCGCCGTTTCCTTCATGGTGAATTCCATGAAGTCATCGACGTTCGAGAAGAGCCGTTGCAGCGTGTTCGTGATGCTGATGAGCACGATGAGTTCGGCGAGCAGGCAGATGCCCTGGATCACAAAACTGTTCATGCCTTCAGCGGGGAAGACGATATCCGAGGCGGCGAGGGAGAGCAGCACCGCGTTGAACGCGGCCGCGCTGGCCGAGATGATGATCGGGCGCCAGTCGACGTAGCCGACCAGCATCGCGATCACCGCGAAGAAGTAGAGCGAGGTGTCGACCGTCGCGAAGCCGGCCCAGCCGAATGCGATCGGGCCAAGCGTGATTGCGAGCGCCATGATAGAACGAAGCGCGATGCCGTCTTTCATGTAGCGGGCGCAAGCGGTAGCGACGAGAGCAATCGCCGCCAACGTGACCGTGGGTGTAACCCAGGCGCTGTGCGCGACGAGCGCGATGGCCGCAACCGCGGGAACGTGGAGCCATGCGAGAACCGCATAGAGCTCGGTAGCGCGGGCACGAAGGTGTTCTAGCGAGAGCCAGCGCTGAGCAGGACGTGCAGAAACCAGGGCCATCATATACAGCCTCATTTCGTGAATTAATTAAATTCACACCCGATTTGAGTAATCGGATAAACTTGCCGCGTCTTGCGTGCTCGTAGCGTCAAAAGTGGCATGCTTACGCAAGGTTTACAGCTTCCAAGCGACCCCTAAACAAACTGCTCGGCAATGCCCTCGGGCTCGACGACGGGCTGGACCTCCTCGGGCTTGGACGCGCGAAATCCGTAGGCGAAGAAGAACGCGAGCCCCACGACGAGGGCCCCGGTGAACCACTCCCAGGTGGTCCGTGAGAGGCCGAAGATCGCAAGGAAGAGCGAGCAGACGATCCCGAGGAGCGGAAAGTATGGGACAAACGGCACACGGAAGCTGCGCGGCAGGTCGGGCCGGCGCCGGCGGAAGTAGAGCACACCCGCGCAGACGACGGTGAAGGCGATGAGGGTACCGATGTTGACCAGGTTGAGCAGCTGGGTGAGGGGCACGATCAGCGTCAGAATCGCGACCGCGACGCCGGTCAGCATCGTTGTCCGTACCGGGGTCTTGAAGCGCGGGTTGATCGCCGCGACCCAGGGTGGCAGCATCTTGTCGCGCGCCATCACATAAAAGATGCGGGTCTGTCCGAGCAGCGAGCTTAGCGCGACGCTGGTCGTGCCGGCCAGGACGCCGATCGTGATGATCCACGTAAGCCAGGGCTGGTGCAACGGCGCGAGCGCGTACACGAGCGGGTCTTTCACCGGCACCTTGCTCCAGGGCACCGCGCCGATCAAGACGATCGCCGTCGCGCAGTAGAGGAGCGTGCCGATCGCAAGCGCGCCCAGCACACCCACCGGAATATCGAACTGCGGCTTCTTGCACTCTTCGGCGGTCGTCGTCGCGGTGTCGAAGCCGATGTAACTGAAGAAGACGAATGCGCCGATCGCGACGATGCCGTAGGGCTGTGCGGTCGATGAAAAGTCGGCCATGCCGCCAAACGGTCGGAGCGATCCCCATCCATAGGGCGAGAACTGCGCGAAGTGCTCGGCATGGAAGAGCGTGATGCCGGCAAAGATGAAGACGATCAGCGCCGAGATCTTGAGCACGACGAAGATATTGTTGGCCGTCGCCGATTCACGGATACCGATCGAAAGCAACACGGCAAGCGCGATGACAAAGACGGCTCCGAGCACGTCACATTGCGAGTGCGCGAGATCCCAGCTTCCCGGCAGCCACCACGGTCCGTTGATCGCGAGGTTCGATTGCTGTGCCCAGGTGGGCAGCGCGATGCCGATCGGCTTGAGGACGTCTTGAATTGCCGCGGAGAACTGCTGCGCGACCGGCGCAACGCTGATCCCATATTCGAAGAGCAACGCGAAGCCGATGATCCACGCGAAAAGCTTGCCCATCGTAGCGTATGTGTAGGTATACGCGCTGCCCGCGACCGGCACCATTGCGCCGAGTTCGGCGTAACATAAGGCTGCGAAGAACGACGTAACGCCGGCGAGCAAATACGAAATGATGACGGCGGGTCCCGCGCCGACAACCGCGGTGCCGATGGTGGTGTAGATGCCACCGCCGATCATCGTTCCCAAACCGATTGCGACGAGATCTTTTGCGGTCAGCGCACGTTTGAGGATTTTCTGTTGCGAGAGCGCGCGAAGTTTGTCGACGTTGGTCGTCGCAAAGAGCTGGGAGACAAAGGACATTTCGCGCAGGTTCGCAAGGAGGGGCCATGCGTCCCCCTAGCGCTCCGTACCGCCGGCTCGCGCAACGCGAGCTCTACCGTAACCCGTGGGTCGCGGTACATGTCCACGAGATCGTTCACCCCACCGGCGCCGCGGGCGAGCACATCGCGATCGCGACCGGGCGCGCCTCAGGCGTATTGGTCGTCGACGGTGAGGCCTTCGTGCTGGCACGCCAAGCGCGATTCGCAGCCGATGCGCCGATGCTCGAGATCGTCAAAGGCGGTGCGGACGAAGGCGAGACCGCGCTCGCCTGTGCGCAACGCGAACTGCGCGAAGAGCTTGGGCTCGTCGCAACCGATTGGATGCCGCTCGGCGTCGCGTACGAAATTCCCTCGATCGTCGAACATCCGGTCTCGCTCTTCGTTGCGCGCAGCTTGCGCAAGGTCGCAACCGCGCCCGAGCGTGTCGAAGCAATCGATCCCGTTCGTATTCCGATCGACGATGCATATCGAGCGGCGCGTGATGGAAGGATCGATGATGCCGTCACGCTCGTCGCCCTGCTGCGCTACCTCATCATTTCCGAAAAGCGAAGCTGAAGTAGATCGAGCGGTATGGCAGGCCGAACTGTTCGGTCGCTGCCGTGCCGATCAATGGCGTATACGCACTGGCCGGCGCGTAGCCGTTGAGCGGTGCGGGAACGCCTTCACCGATGAGCCCAGCAATGTTCGCCCACTGGTTGAACAGGTTGAACACCGCGACCGTGAATGTGCCCAGGTGCGCCACCGGCATGCCGACCTGAATATTGCTGTAGTTATACGCCGGGAGATTTTTGGTGTTGTTGGTCGAAACGGTGTAGAGCGTGTACCGCGTGTCGACGATGCCCACGGTGCCGTCCAGCGCGATGCTCGCGGTATGCAGCGGCACGCCCTTGATTTGGCTGTCGATGATGTCGGTGAGATTCGACTCGAGTAGTTGCTGCGGCGCGTTCTTGAGCACGCTCGACGTCAACGCCCAGTCGTAGTCGACGTAGAACCGGCGATCGGCGCGCCAACGTCCCGAGAGATCGCCCCCGCGCGCCTGCAAGGTCCCAACGTTCACGGTACCGGTCACACCGACGGAATAGTTCCCGGCGCCGCACACCGTCGTCAGCAGCGAATCAGCCGTCGTGATGTAGCTCGGATTGATGCCGGCCGTTCCGGTTTGTCCGAGCGGTGCGATCGTTGAATACAGCTTGTCGTACACGTTGACATTGTAGAGTTGGAGTTGCGCGATCGAATCGCCGGACCACGTGTGCCCGTACGCGAGCTCCTCGTCGACACCGCGCTCAGGTTTGAGATCGGCCGACGGCGCGGTCCCAATCGAGTTGAGGCCGCCGCAAACGTAACTCGTGCCGCCGCCCGCGCCTTGCAGTGTGCCTAACGCGAGCGCGCTCGGCGTGAACGGGACGTCGATCTCATCCGACGTCGGTTCGGTCGTCGTTGCGCCGACTGCAGCGCGCAAGACGTCACGCGCGCTCAATCGGTCGAGGAGCGAGAGGCGCGGGTCGAGATATGACGAGTCGGTCGCGCTTGCGTGCTTTGTCCACAGATTCAAGAACGCGGTCAGTGTCGAGTGCTGCGGCTGGTAGACATCGCGCACGAAGTAGGCGATCTCATTGTCGAACGGCGCGGCGTAGCTCGGCGCGCTCGAGATCGTTTGGTAGATGTACGCGTTGTTGAGATACGAATAGCCGACGGTGAAGTCGTTGTTCGCGCCGGCGAAGTCGTCGTCGAGAATCGTGCCGCTGGACTGTACGCGCATGTAGGTGGTCTTTGCTTTTGCCGGAGTCGGTAGATTCAGGCGATATTGCGTGTCGTCGTAGAGCGTGGTGTAACCGTCGAGTGCGATCGTTCCGGCGCCGGCACGGTGCGTGACGTCGAGATCCTGGTAGCCGAAGTTGAACGCTTGCCATGCAGCCCCGCTGCCCTGCCATCCGGTCGTCGCCGCGGCGCATTGCGAGGGATCGGAATTATTCTGCGCCTCGCAGCGTGCTAGCGCAGTCGAGTATGGGAGGTAGTCACCGTCGCCGTTACCGGTCTTGTTCTCCCAGTAGGAGCTGTTGACGTCGGTAAACGTCGCGCTTGTTTTCGCATCGAACGCGTAATTGAACTTGAGCAAGCCTGCACGCGATGTAACCGAAGAGTCGTCGACGTAACTGGCTTGGGCGCCGGCCTGATAGAAGTACGCGTTGCGAAACGGGCCGTCGAGCCCGGCGACACCGTAGGCCAGCGCATAGCCGAGTTTGCCGTCGTTGCCGGTTGTAGTGAGGCTGCTTGCGAGACGCTGGAACGAGCCATAGCCTTGGGTGAACGTCGTGTGTGCGTTCGGCGTAGCGTCGAGGGTCTGAAAATTCACGACGCCGCCGATCGCATTGACGCCGAGGATATTGCTGCCGCCCGACCCGTAGAGCACCTGGATGTTGCGGAATGGAAAGATCGGCGAGAGTTGGTAGTTGTAGCCGCCTTTGATGCCATAGCCGATCGGGTGGCCGTCGATTGCCGCGACCGTTTCGGGCTGTCCGATGCCGCGGATGTTCACGTTGATGTCGTCGCCGAGTGCGGCGGTGTCGCCGTTGATACCGTTGTTCACGCCGGGCAGCGTGCGCAACGCGTCGCCGGCGCGCACGACGCCGATCGCCTCGAGCGTTTCGCTATTGAGCGTGGCGGTGATGACGCTCGACTGTTGCAGGCTTGAACTCGGTTTTGTCGAGGTCACTGCGATGACGTTGAGATTGCCCGCCGCACGCTGGATCGCAAGCGTCGTGCGGACAGGAGTGTGTGCACCGACTGTGATCGGGGTTGAAAGTGCCGGCTGATATCCCTCGGCGCGCACCTCGAGCCGGTACGTCCCCGGCGCAACGTCGCCAAACTGAAACGCACCGTGTGCGTCGGTCGATGTGCGCAGCGTCGTGCCCGTGATGCGGACGGTTGCGCCGGCAAGCGCAAGACCCGATGCGGCATCGACGACTTGCCCGGCAATGCTGGAACGCGCGAGGGCGAGAGCCGGCAGCGTGCACGCAAGAAACGCACACGTAAGCGCTGCGCACATCGTGCGCACGCCGAATAGGCGCATGAAATACCCCTTTGGGCAGCTGCTAGTGAACGAGAAGTGCAGTTGCCGTGGCGGGCGGGCCACGTTTCGAACGATGGCGGGTGCGGCGCGCTGGGGCACTTGCGAGCAGCGCTGCGGGGGCAAGGCGCTCGTGCGCGCCGGCAACCTGCGTGCGCCCGACGTTCAAAAGTTCAAAAAGCAGACGCGCAACACGGTCGCGATGCCGCACGAGCCATGCCACGACGCCAAGCAGCGCGCCGCTCCAGGCGAGCGCGCATCCGAGTGTCGTGCTGATGCCGAGCAACAACGATCCGCCGAATGCGTCAGCCGGCGAGTCGACGTCCGCACCGGCGCGGAGCGCGTCGAGCGTCTCCATGGCCGGAACGAAGAAGAGCGCAAGCAGCGCGATGCAGGCGATCGCGGCGGCCATCTGCGAGCGCCGGATCCGGATCATACGCACCCGCTCGCGCAGCGAGGCGGCGGCGGTGCACAGGTGGGAGAAGAGGTAGAGGCCGATCAACGCAGCCAGGCCGAGTGCGCATAGGGTGAAAAGCACGCGCGAACCGTGCGCGACGTGATCGTAGCTGTCGTCTCGCACCAGGTAGTCGCCGAGAACATCAATGCCGACGTGCGCGCTTACCGCGGCCAGCAGAGCTGTTGCGCAGACGCCTATGGCAGCGGTGGAGCGGAGCATGCGTCCCAAAGATACTCCGGCTCGTTTAAGTCCGCATTAATCCAGCGCGCCCAAACAAAGAGCGCATCCGAGAGCCGGTTCAAATAGCGCTGTGTCTCGATCGAAACGCCGTCGTCGGTTTCGCGCAGCGTAAGGAGTAGGCGTTCGGCGCGGCGGCAGATCGTGCGCGCGAGGTGCAGGTGCGCGCCGGCCGTCGAACCGCCGGGATGAATGAAGTTGCTGAGCGGCGCGAGATCGCGCTGCGCCTCATCGATTGCGCGTTCGAGCGCGGCCGCGTCCGCTGCCGTCGTGAGCGGCATGCCTTCCCAACGATCCTTGGGCAGCGTCGCGAGATCCGAGCCGAGGTTGAAGAGCGCGTCTTGCGTCCACGCGAGCCATGCGTCGAGCCGTGCCGCTCGCGCGTGCGTCCCGAGCAGTGGGCGCAAGGCGCTGCGCGCGATACCGATCGCGCTCGAACACTCGTCGACCGTTCCGTACGTCTCGATGCGTAGCGCGTTTTTCTTGACACGCTGTCCGCCGACGAGGCCGGTTGTGCCGTCGTCGCCGGTGCGCGTATAGATGCGGGTCAGCTTGGGCATGGTCCCCTCGGGTTCGCGGCGAAACCGGGCCGGTCATGTCCGAGGAAGCTCCCGACGCTGTTATCCTGACCCTGTCGAAGGACGTCAAGGAAATACCTCCCAAGGCGGCCGACCTCTCCGCGTGGTACACGGCCGTTTGCTTAAAGGCTGAACTAACGTCGTATTCGCCCGTCCGCGGCTGTGTCGTCTTGCGCCCCTATGGCTACGGGCTGTGGGAGAATCTGCAAAAACATCTGGACGCTGCGTTCAAGGCGACCGGTCACGAGAACGCCTATTTTCCGTTGTTGATTCCCGAGAGTCTGTTGCTTAAGGAAGCCGAGCACGTTGAAGGGTTTGCGCCGGAGGTCGCCTGGGTGACCCAGGGTGGTCAAGAAGTGCTGACCGAGCGGCTCGCGATCCGGCCGACATCCGAAGTGATCATCGGGGTGATGTACGCGCAGTGGATCGAGTCGTATCGCGATCTGCCGATCCTCATCAATCAGTGGGCCAACGTGGTGCGCTGGGAAAAGGCGACGCGGCCGTTTCTGCGCACGATGGAATTCTTATGGCAAGAGGGTCACACGGCGCACGCAACCGCGCAAGAAGCGCGCGAGGAGACCGAACGGATGCTCGGCGTCTATCGCGACTTCGCGGAGAACGTTGCAGCCGTTCCCGTCTATGCCGGCATCAAGAGCGCGAGCGAACGTTTCCCGGGTGCGGTTGAAACGTATTCGATCGAGGCGTTGATGCCCGACGGCAGAGCGCTGCAATCCGGAACGTCGCACGATCTCGGACAGAATTTTTCCAAGGCGTATGACATCAAATTCGTCGATGCGGATCAGCAGATCAAGTATGCCTATACAACGTCGTGGGGCATGTCGTGGCGGATGCTCGGCGGTATGATCATGGTGCATGGCGACGATCGCGGGCTTCGCGTGCCGCCGAAGATGGCGCCGATCGAAGCGGTCTTCGTCCCGATCGTGCGCAAGGGCGACGAGCGCGCGGTCGGTGCGTGCCACGACGCGGCGAAATCGCTGCGTGAAGCAGGCTTCCGCGTAAAGGTCGACGATCGCGATCAGCAGCCCGGCTGGAAGTATGCCGAATGGGACGTGCGCGGCGTGCCGGTGCGCATCGAGATTGGTCCGCGCGATGTCGATGCGGCAAGCGCCGTGCTCGTGCGGCGCGATCGCGAGAAGGGCGACCCGGAGCAGAAGCAGAGCGTGCCGCTCGGCGAGCTTGCCGCAGCGCTGCGTACCGTACTCGATGCGATTCAGGTGTCGCTCTTCGAGCAGGCGAGGGACTTTCTGCGCAGCCATACGTTCCGCGTTACCGATCGCGAGGAATTCTTCGCCCGGTGCAAGGCGCGCGCCGGCATGATCGACATTGCCTGGTGTGGGCGTCCGGAGTGCGAAGCCGAGGTCAAAGCCCAGACTGGAGCGACGACGCGCAACACCTACCCGTTGCCTGCACGCGAGGCCGGCGCGCGCTGCGTCGCGTGCGGCGAACCCGCGATTGTGAGAGCGTACTTTGCCCAAAGCTATTAATCTGCTGCTCGCGGTAGCATTGCTCGCCGTAATGCCCAGCGTGGCCGATCTCGATGCGCATTCGCGCGCGAGCGGCAACCGCATCGACATTGCAACCTCGGTCGGCGAACAACTTTTCAGCACGACCTGGCCGGCGCAGGTCTTGCAAGTGCTTGCAAATCAGGATGGCACGCACATCGTGCTTGGCTTGCGTGTAAACGGCGTGAAATTCCACGGGACACTCACGCGCAATGCTTTCGACCGCGAGGTGATGGACCTCGTCGCGCGCGCCTTTGCGGCCGCGCCGGCGGCCGAGGAGGTCGATCTTTGGGTCACCGTGCCACTCAGCGTGGGTAAGGGGGTCGTGGTGAGCGGCGACCTTGCAAAGCCAACCACGCGAACCGTCTTCACGGTGAGTGTGCGTCGTGGCGAGGGCACGGAGTCGCTCGCAGCCCGACTGCGCAGCGGAGCTAACGTGTTTCTCGATCAGGAGTGGGCGAGCACCGCTTTCACGAAGAGCTAAACGAATGTATAAGAAGACGACGCTCGCCGGAGGCTTACGCGTGCTCACGGAGAGCATGCCCGGGGTGCGTTCGGCCAGCCTTGGGATCTGGGCCGACGTGGGTTCGTCGCTCGAGCGGCGCGAGCAGCGGGGCATCTCGCACCTGGTCGAGCACATGCTCTTCAAAGGAACTCCGCGGCGCAGTGCGCGAGAGATCGCGGAGACCATGGACGGTGTGGGCGGCAGTCTCAACGCTTTCACCGATAAAGAGACGACCTGCTACTACGCCAAGGTCATCGACCGGCATGTGCCGCTTGCAATGGACGTGCTCTCGGACATGTTCCTGAACTCGGTCTTCGATGCGCAAGAGCTTGCCAAAGAGCAGAAGGTCGTCCTCGAAGAGATCAAGATGTACGAAGACTCGCCCGATGAGTTGATTCACGACCTCTTTCTGCAGACGATGTGGAGCGGATCGAATCTGGGCGAGCCGACGATCGGCTTCGTCGAGACCGTAAATCGCGTCACGCCGGCAGACCTGCGCGCACACATGAAGCGGCACTACGCGCCAAACTCCGTCGTGGTCGCCGCCGCGGGCAACATCGAGCACGAAGGTTTTGTCGAACTGGTGGCCGAGTGCTTCGCGACGTTCAAGGGATCGAGTCCACTGCTCGAACCCGATGCGCCGCACACGACGCCTGCGGCGCTCGTACGGCAAAAAGATAGCGAACAGGCCTACGTCGTGCTGGGTTCACGGGGACTCAACGTGCGCGACGATCGCCGCTTCGCGCTCTCAGTACTAGATACCGTGCTCGGCGGCGGTATGTCGAGCCGGCTCTTCCAGGAGATTCGCGAGAAGCGCGGTCTCGTCTACACCGTCTATTCATTCCAAGCCGCGTACCGTGCAGCCGGACTCTTTGGGATCTACGCCGGTACGTCGGCGGAGAACGTGCAGCCGTGCATCGATGTGATCGCCGAGCAGCTCACCGCGCTGCGCGATGTTGCGATCGGCGAGAACGAACTCCATCTGGCCAAGGAGCACATCAAAGGGAACCTGACCCTTTCGCTCGAGTCGACCTCGAGCCGCATGATTCGGCTCGGTCGCAATGAGTACGCGCTCGGACGTCAAGTTACGCCGGAAGAGATCGAAGAGCGGATCGACGCGGTGACCGCCGATGAAATTACGGGGCTGGCGCGTGAGCTTTTCGCCGAGGACCAACTCGGCTTGTGCATTCTCGGCCCAGTGGACGAAGAAAAGATCGATTGGGCGGCCGCGTGAGCGCGGCCTAATGGTCCACGACCCCACGCTGTGGTCCGGCAAGCTCGTCGGAGCGATGGTCATCACGTTCATCGTCCAGGGCGTAACAATCGGCGCCTACGCGGCGCGCCTCGCCGGCGTGCAAACCAAACGCATCGCCACGTCGATCTCGCTCTTCAATCTGTTCATGACGGCGGGCAGACTCGCCAACCTGTTCATGGTATTTTTCGTCGGTCCACTTTCGGATGCGGCTGGACGCGCGGTCACGAATTTCAAAGACGACGTGGGCGTTGTGGCCGCATGGCAGCACACTTTCGAAGGGCAATTGCGCTTGATCATCCTGGCCGGTACGGCCGGCATGGTCTTTTTTGCGCTCCTCTTGCCAATGTTTACCTATCTCTTTCGGCGTGGCGTCCACTCGTTCGAAGCACGCGGCTCCGTCCCGCATGCGCTGGCGCGACTGGCCATCCCGCGCAACGTCGGCGACATTCTGCATTCCCAACGCCTTCCAAGCTGGTCCGACATTCGCGCGTTCGACTGGCGCGCGCTTCCGCGCCGGCTCTTGATCTTTAACTTGCTGGTAACCGCGGTCTATGCAATTGGCGTACAAGCTTCGTTTCTCGCCTCGGTGCTGGACGTGAACGTCGCCCGCACGGCGATCAGCCTGTCGGGCGTGATCAATGGCATCGGCACGATTGCGTTTACGCTTTTCGTCGACCCGACCTCGGCCATGATCACGGACCAGGCGATCCATGGTAAGCGCACGATCGAGGAAGTGCGCTCTATGGTGTTCTACCTCTCCCTTACGGCGATCGTGGGCTCGCTGCTCGCGCAGCTGATCTTCTACCCGGCCGCCGTTGTGATTGAATATGTGGCACGTTTTGCGAACCAATTCCATTTCTAGACTACTCTGCGCCGTGTGCGCGGCGGTGCTGCTCGGCGGATGCGCCGGGCCGGTGGAGCACTGGATCGTCGATACGCGGATCCATCAGGGCGATGTGGCGCTTCAGCGTGGCAACGTGAAGGATGCCCAGCTCTCCTACAACCTCGCGCTCCGCGTTGATCCGGCCAACGACCGCGCCCGTGCCGGCTTCGTAGAAAGCTCAGCCGATCTTGCGCAGGAGCAGTACAGTAAGGGCGCGTTCGACGATGCACTCGTGACGATCGCGAGCGGCTTAAAATACGATCCGTCGAGCGTGCGCCTCGCCGCATTGCACGGCCAGATCGAAGACGCGAAGCTCAAGCGGGAAATCGTGATCTCGAACTATCCCACGTACAAAGATGCGGGTCTGCAGATCCAACACGCTTACCAACAGCTCGACGTCATGAATAAGACGATCCTCGCAAGCCTCAAGCGCTTTTCGTATACCTACGATACCGATGCATTGACGGCGGCGATCAAGAGCAGCTACGATCTCGAACTCGACGTCGCGCGCAACACCAACCGCCTTATCGCCTACCGGCAAGTCGTGAGCTCGGGTGTGCCGGAGACGACGCATGCCACCAACGTGAACGCGTCGTCGCTTTTGCCGCTGCCGTGACGACGTTAGGGGTAATCGCCTGGTTCGAAGATCTGCCGCTCGTTCCGGGCGCGATCCTCATCATCGGCGGCTTCGTGTTGCTGTCGCTCCTCTTCGCTCGTGTTGTGCGCGCGATCGTTCCGAACGAATTGCTGCGCGAGCACAATGAGTTAGCCGGCTTCATCTTCGCCGTGATCGGCGTGATCTACGCGGTCGTGCTGGGCTTCGTCGCGGTCGGCGTGTGGGAACGGTTTGTCGTTGCCGATGACCGCACGTATGACGAGGCAAGCGCTATAACCGCCGTCTATCGCGACGCAGGATCGTTCAGCAACTGGCAGTCACTACGGCGCGACGTGCGCACCTACGTGCGCGATGCGACCGAGGTTGGGTGGCCCGCGATGGAGCAGGGGAAACCGTTGCCCGACACAATGAGCGCCGAGCGCCTCTCGCGCGACGTGCATCACACACCGGTGCGCGACCTGCGCCAATCCGAAGTGTTTGCGCACATGCTCGAACGCACGAGCGAGGCGCTGCTGGACCGCGACGCGCGCGTAACCGAGGATGCGTCAGGGCTCAACGCGATCATGTGGATTGTCGTCTTCGCCGGCGGTTTCATCACCATCGCCTTCAGCTATCTCTTCGGCTTTCAACGGACGGTAATGCAGACGATAATGATCGGAACGCTCGCGCTCCTGATCGGTCTCGTGCTATTTCTTACGATGAGCTTGGATTATCCATTCCGAGGGGCGATTCGCGTCGGCCCCGATGCCTTCGAACGCGCGATAACGAATTTCGATCAGATCGACGCCGTCAGCGTGCACCGCTGAACTTGTCATCCCGAGCGTAGCCGCGCCGTTGTCATCCCGAGCGTAGCCGCGCCCTTGTCATCCCGAGCGTAGCCGCGAAGCGGCGTAGTCGAGGGACCGTCACTACCCTTTGCGATCGCGTCCGCGCGAATAGCGCGTAAGCGATGACCACGCGCTCTCGACGAAAGCA
>DATJOM010000073.1:0-9879 GCA_035507095.1 Candidatus Acidiferrum sp. | reverse complement strand
TGCACCTTGTCGACGAGCCATCCGGGCGTCGATGCGCCGGACATCAATCCGGCGACGTTCACGCCGTCGAACCACTCAGACTTCAACTCGTCCGGACCCTCGATATGAAAGGCACGTGCGCCGTGTGACTCCGAGAGCTCGGCGAGGTGCTTGGTATTCGCGGAGGTCTTCCCGCCGACGACGACCATCACGTCGACTTCTTCAGCAAGGCGCAGCGCTTCACTTTGCCGATTGTTCGTGTCGGTGCAGATCGTATTGACGGCTCGCACTTCGTAATACTTTTCGCTCAGCGCTTTGACGATATCACTGAAGCGCTCGCGCGAGTACGTCGATTGCACGACGACCCCCATCCGGCTGCCGCGCGGCAACGTCGCAACGTCTTCTACGGTTTCGATACAGAAAGCGCCGGGCACGTGGCTGAGCGTCCCTTTGACTTCGGGATGGCTCGGGTCGCCGATGACGATGATCTTGTAGCCCTGCTCTTTGAGCTTCTCGGCCTGAACGTGGATCTTCGTCACCATCGGGCAGGTCGCATCGATGATTTCAAGACCTTTGGCCTTCGCCTTGTCGAACACGTCGACCGGAAGTCCATGTGCGCGCACGAATAGCGCACCGCTGTCGACCTCGTCGACGCTGGTTGCGTTACGCAGGCCATTGGATTCGAGCGTTGCGACCGTCTGCGGGTTGTGCACGACGTGACCAAGCGTCGTCACGTCGTCGCGCTTCGCAATCGCTTCTTCGGCTTTTTTCACGGTGATCGCCACGCCGAAACAGAACCCCTGAACCTTAGCCTTGCGAATCTCCATCGATGCTTTCCCGTAAGGCCCAAATTGCGCCCATTACGTCGTCGGTGAACTTCGCCAAATCCTCGCGGGTTGCTTTCCGGCCGGCCGGAAGGGTCATTGCTTGCCCAAATGCGACTTTGATCTGACCCAGCCGGCCGGCGTTGGCGCTGCCCCCGATGTAGGCCGGCACGACCGGCGCCTTAGCCAGGGATGCGAGCAACGCGACGCCGGTTCGCGGCTCCTTATCACCCTCAACGTTGCGCCCCCCCTCAGGGAAGATCCCCACGCAGCCACCGCCCTGCAAGATCTCGACCGAGCGTTTGATCGCGGCCCTCGCGCTGCCCTCACGATCGACCGAGTATGCACCGACCGCGCGAATCAACGGCCCAAGGATGGGAATCTCAAACAGCTCCCGCTTCGCCATGTAGCGGATTTCGCGCGGACAATTTGCGCCGAGCAGGGGCGGGTCGAGGTTAGAGATGTGATTGCACGCAACGATCAGCGGCCCGGTCATCGGCACGTTTTTTGCACCGTAGGTGCGTTCGCGCCACAACACCTTGGCCGTCGTCCAGATGAGCGCTTTGGCGATCTGATACAGAATCATCGCGAACGCTGCACGATTCCCGCGATCTCGGCGACGACCGCGTCGACACCAATCTCGCTCGAATCAACGACGTGCGCATCCGGAGCCGGCGCAAGCGGCGAGACCGTCCGCTCGCGATCGAGCCGATCGCGCTCCTCAATCTCTTGCGCGAGTTGGTGCTCGCTGATGTTGTCGCCGGCGGCGAGCAGCTGTGCGCGCCGGCGCTCGACGCGCGCTTGGACGGAAGCAGTAAGAAAGATCTTCACCTGCGCGAGCGGCAGCACGACCGTGCCGATATCACGTCCCGCCATCACGACCGGCCCCTCTTGCGCGATCTCGCGTTGCGAGCGCACCATCGCTTCACGCACGCGCGGATGCGCCGCAATCGTCGACACGACGGTACTCACTTGATTCGACTGCAGCGTCGCGTCGTCAAGTTCAACGCCGCCGGCGATAATGCGAAACCCCTGCGGCGCCTTCGCGTCGAGCGTTACCGTGACGTGCGCGCCTTCCCACAAGCGCACGAGCGCGCTCTCGTTGTCGGCGTCGATGCCGCTGCGCAGCGCAAGGTACGCAAGCGCGCGATACATCGCGCCGGTATCGAGGTAGAGTACGCTCAGTTTTTGCGCGAGACGGAATGCGACCGTCGTTTTTCCCGAGGCGGCGGGGCCGTCGATCGCGATCTGCAGGTGCGGCGGGTTAGCGATCGTTTTATTCTTCGCTGAAGCGCGCAAGGTGTGCGCGGCCGAAGGCTTTTACCGCATCCACGAGCGGCAACACGGTATGACCGTATTCGCTGAGCGAGTAAAAGACCGGTGCTGGAACCGGACCCGTTTCCTCACGCGTCACGATCCCATCGGCGATCAACTCACCCAATTGTTCCGTGAGCACCTTGTGCGAGACGTCGGGCAAAAACTGACGGATGCCCGCAAAGTGATAGGGGCGTTCGGCCAGCGAGTAGATGATGATGAGCTTCCATTTTCCACCGACGGCGGCGAGCGCTGCGGTAAGGGGGCAATTGCTCACGGGATTCGCCCGGCGCGCGTAAACCATAGTTACTTCAAGGTTCCTTCTGGCGAGGGTGCGCCACCTGCCGTACGATCTGGCTCGTATGAAGATGCTTCGAACGCTTGTTGTATTGTGCGGCGCCATGGTCGCGCTAGCCGTACTTCCTGTCCCCGCAACGCCCGCGCTACGCGACGGGCAACACGATTTCGATTACCAATTCGGCACGTGGCACGTGCACGTGCGCCGTCTGTTGCATCCGCGTGACGGATCGGCGATCTGGGTGAATTACGACGGCACGCATGTCGTGACCAAGATCTGGAACGGGCGCGCCAATCTCGGTGTTCTCGAGATCGACGGCCCAGCCGGCCACATCGAGGGCCAATCGGTGCGCCTCTACGATCCGCAAGCCCACCAGTGGAGCGTCTCATTTGCGCCGAGCGGTACCAGCACGATGGGGCCGCCGATGGTCGGCGCATTCGATCGCGGCCGTGGCGAATTCTTCAACATGGAGACCCAAGACGGCCGCACCGTGCTCGTTCGTAACATCACCTCGGACATTACCGCGACATCCTATCGGGACGAATACGCCTCTTCAGACGACGGCGGCAAGACGTGGGAACCGAATTGGATCGCGACCTACACGCGAGCATCGAGCACCGATACCCCGATCGTGCCTTCCGGTGCGAATGCACGCGACCCGCAGTCGCACGACTTCGATTTCAATTTCGGCACGTGGCGAACGCACATCCATTTCTTGCGTCTCTTGCCCAACGGTTCGCCGGACTGGGTCGCGATGCGTGGCACGGTTGCCGTGCGGAAGATCTGGGGCGGCCGCGCGCTGATGGAAGAAATCGAGGCCGACGGCCCAGCTGCACATCTCGAAGGCCTCACGATGTTTCTCTACAACCCGCAGACGCACCAATGGACGCAGACGTTTGCGGACATCGACGGCTCGTGGGAAGCTCCGATGTACGGCACGTTCAGTAATGGTCGCGGGGTGCTCGTTTCACAAGACCTGTATAACGGGAAGATGGCGCTCATTCGCGGCGTCTGGTCGAACATCACACCGAACGCGCACCGCTTCGAGGAGTTCTACTCCTACGATGCGGGGGCAAGCTGGCATCCGGCATTCATCGGCAACCTCACCCGCTTGAAATAGCCGTAGCAAGATCGCAGAACCGTAGACACGAGGCCGATGCCGAAGGCTGACGAAAAGCATTTTTCGTGGCAAAAACGCGCTCGGTCTTCTTCTGTAACGCCTGCGGCTTCGAGACGGCGCGTTGGCTCGGCCGCTGCCCGCAGTGCGAGGCGTGGAACTCGTTCGACGAACGTCCCTTCGCAGTGCCGGCGCGCGCGAGCAAGGCCGTCGCGTCGGCGCGCCACGCGGCCCTTGCACCGATAGAACTGCGCGCGATCGATGGTGCGAAGATCGCTCGTATCCGTAGCGGCATGGACGAGTTTGACGCCGTAGTTGGCGGCGGCATCGTGCCGGGCAGCGTGACATTGATCGGCGGACCGCCCGGGGCCGGAAAATCGACGCTCGTGCTGCAGATCGCAGCGCAGCTCTGCGAGATCGGCACGGTCGTCTACGTGTGCGGCGAGGAGTCGGCCGCGCAGGTCAAGCTGCGCGCCCAGCGGCTGGGTATCGATGCACCACTCTTGGTACATGCCGAAACGAATCTGCGTGCCGTACTCGACGCGCTCGAGAACATGGCGCCGATCGCGGTGATCGTCGACTCGATTCAAACCGTCTGGCTCCCGGATGCCGAATCGTACGCCGGCAGCGTGACCCAGATTCGCGATTGCACGCAAGCGCTGATGGAATTCGCCAAGCGCAGCGGCTGCGCGACGTTTATCGTGGGCCACGTCACCAAGGACGGCGCGATCGCCGGGCCGCGTCTGCTCGAGCACCTCGTCGATACGGTGCTCTACTTCGAAGGCGAAGCCAATGGCGAATACCGCATTTTACGCGCCTACAAGAATCGCTTCGGTTCGATCGACGAGATCTGCGTCTTCGCCATGCACGACCACGGACTCGAGGAGGTCCCCAACCCCTCCGAACTGTTTCTTGCCGGACGCGAGGAGCGCCCAAGTGGCTCGTGCGTGGTCGCATCGATCGTCGGCTCGCGCCCCGTCTTGATCGAAGTGCAGGCGCTGGTCGGTGAGAGCAGCTACGGCACGCCGCGACGATTGGCGAACAACCTCGATCAGGGTCGCCTTGCGATGATTCTCGCCGTGCTCGAACGACGCGTCGGCATGCATCTGGGCACGCACGACGTGTACGCGTCGGTTGCGGGTGGTCTGCGCGTCAACGAACCGGCCGCCGACCTCGGCATCGCGCTCGCAATTACGTCGTCGTTCCGCAACCGGCCGCTACCGCCCCACACCGTCGCGTTCGGCGAACTCGGGCTGTCCGGCGAATTGCGCGGCGTCAATGCAAGCGCGCGGCGCGAAGCCGAAGCCCGGAAGTTGGGCTATCGCACGATCGTCTCGCCCGAACACTATCGCGATGTCGCGTCGGCGATCGACGCCGTTCTGTCCTAACATGGCGCTCTTCGAGATCGTTCCGAATCTCTCCGAGGGCCGGGATGCGACAACGATCGATGCCGCGGTCGATGCGGTGCGTGCGACCGGGGCGCACGTGTTGCACCGCACGAGCGATCCCGTGCACCACCGCAGCGTACTCACGATCGCCGGGAGTGGTGGGCAAGTCCTCGATGCTGCGGTTGCAATCGCCGGTGTGGCGGTCGAACGGATCGATCTGCGTGGGCACGAAGGCGTACATCCGCGCATCGGTGCGCTTGACGTGCTGCCCTTCGTGCCGCTACGCGACGCAACGCTCGACGACGCGGTGGCGCTCGCGCACGAAGCTGGGACCCGTATCTGGCAGCGCTACCGCGTGCCTTCCTTCTTTTATGGTGCTGCGGCGCGTCATCCTGAGCGAAAGCTGCTGGCAGACGTCCGCGCCGGGGAGTTCGAAGGCCTCGACCTACGGTTCGGCCGCTTGCCGCCCGACGTCGGCGAGATTCCCAAACACGACCGTGCCGGTGCAGTCGCGGTTGGCGCGCGTGCCCTGCTCGTGGCCTTCAACGTGGAACTCGAGACCGGCGATCTTGCGTTAGCTAAATTGATCGCGCGCAACTTGCGTGAGAGTTCCGGCGGCCTGCATACGCTCCGCGCGCTTGGACTGCGCTTGAGCGGAGGGGTGGTGCAAGTGTCACTCAATGTCACAGATGTCGAAGCGACACCGCTCTATCGTGTCGTTGAGTCGATCGCGCGCCTGGCCGCCAAGAGCGGCGTCACCATCCGCCGAAGCGAACTGATCGGGCTCATTCCACGCGCCGCCGTCGAAGCGTCGGCTCGCTATTACTTGGGGACATTGTGAAACGATTCGTTATCCTGGTCGTCTGCGTGCTGGTCGCACTGGGAGCACCGAGCGCACGCGCGCAGCAAACCGGGGGTCCCGGCGATGCCGGCATCTACACGACGACGCTAAGCAACGGATTGCGCGTTGTCGTTGTGGAGGATCATGCAGCGCCGGTCGTGCAGACTGCGGTCTGGTATCACTTCGGCTCGCTCGACGAGACGCCCGGAAAAACCGGCCTGGCGCACGCGACCGAGCACATGATGTTCCGCGGTACGCCGACGTTGAGCTCCGGCGGACTGGACGATATCGTCGCGCGTCTCGGCGCACAGATGAACGGTCAAACCACCTACGATTACACCGAGTTCTATTTCACGATGCCTGCCGACAAGGTCGACGTCGCGCTCGCAATCGAGGCCGATCGCATGCAGCACGCCGCAATGCGACAGTCGGACTGGAACGTTGAGCGCCTCGCCGTACTCAACGAGCTCGATGGAGATGAGGGCTCGCCCTTCTTCAACTTGCTCGAACGCGTGCGCGCGGCGGCCTTTCCCCACCAGCCCAACGGACGTACGCCGATCGGCTACATTCCCGACGTCGAGCACGCGACCGCCGCCGACATCGCCAAGTACTATCACGAGTGGTATGCGCCGAACAACGCGACGCTCGTTGTCGCGGGCGACGTGGATCACGACGCGATTTTTGCAAAAGCCGAGCACGACTTCGGCGCTATCCCGCGCAAGACGTTGCCCAAGCGCACCGAGGTGCATCCAACGGCGGTAGCACAGACGGTCACGGTCACGTCGGATCTGCCGTTCCCATTCGCGGTCGTCGATCTAGCGTACGCGGTTCCCGGTGATACCGAGCCCGGCGAGCCGGCGATCGATGCGCTGGGCACGCTGATCGAGAATCAGCTCTCGCCGTTCTATGAGGCGCTCGTAGAAAGCAACATCGCGCTCGAAATACAAACCGACGAGGACACGCAGCTCAAAGGCGGGCTCTTGCACGTCTACATCGTCGTGTCGCCTGGGCATACCGCCGATGAGGCCATCCGCGTATTTCAAGACACGATGACGCGGACGCTGGCAAGTGGATTTGACCCGGACTTAGTCGAGGCGGCGAAGCGCGTGACGATCGCCGAGCGGCTGTATTCCGGCGATTCGGTCGACGGCATGGCGTCGCTGGCGGGGTACACCTACGGCATCGTGGGCGAGCGCGTGAGCGACGAGGACAACCGGCTCGCGGCGCTCGACGAAGCATCGATGCTCGCCGTGGCAAAAAGATATTTGAGCCGACCGACGGTCATCGGCCGGCTCGATCCCAATGCGCAGCCGGCGCGCCGCAATTCGGATAAGACCAACGCGGCGATCACCGACGACTTCTCCAAACGCGTTCCCAACGGACCAATCATCGAGCCCGCTGCACTGAAAGCCGCGGTGCGCACACCGACGACCGCGCGCAGCTCCCTTGATCCGACGAGCTTTACCCTGTCCAACGGCATGCGCGTGCTCGTGCAGCAAAAGCAGGATCGCGCAACATTCGTATTGACCGGGCACATCGATGGATCCGCCGCCTTTGCGCCGCCCGGGAAGGAAGGCATCGGCGACCTCGCTTCGACGCTGGCAAACTACGGCAGCGCGCAGTACCCGTTCAAGGTGCGGCGCAAAGCCATCGATATGATGGGCGCCGAGGTCGAGAACGGACAGAGCTTCGACGCGCGCGGCCTCGCGCGCGATTTCCCGAAGATCATCGCGATTCTCGCCGACGGACAAATGCACCCGACCTTCAGCGAGCCGTGGCTCTCGCTCGAACGCGATCAACTTGCAAATAGCTTGCAGTCGACCGCAACAATTTCCGGCGTGATGATCGACCGAGCGTATTTGCGATTGCTCGCGTCGCCCAGCGATCCGTCACTGCGCAATGCAAGCCAAACGACCGTCGACAGCATCACCCAAGCCGATCTGCTCTCCTATACGCAGAACTATTGGCGCCCCGATCTCACCACAATCGCGATTGTGGGCGACGTGAGCCCGGATCAGGTGCGTACGGTCTTGGAGAGCGCATTCGGTAGTTGGAATGCGCGCGGGCCAAAACCCGACGCGAGTGCAATGGCGTTTCCAGCGGCGCACTCGGGCCATGACTACATCGGGACCGACGCCAATCAGGTGTATATTCGCATGGGCCAACCTGCGGTCGGCCGGAACAACCCCGACTACGATACGCTGCTCGTGCTCAATCAAATTCTCGGCGCCGGCGGCGCATTTGAATCACGGTTGTGGCAAGAGCTGCGCCAAAAACGCGGTTTGGTGTACAGCGTCGCGAGTTCTGTCGATGCGGGCCGCGATCGCGGCGACTTCAAGATCGAAATGAATGCCTCGCCGAGCCGCGTGGTCGCGGCGGTAAACCTGGTGCGCGCGGAACTCGTCACGTTGCAAACGCATGAGGTCACGCAAACGGAACTCAACGATGCGAAGTTGCGCCTTGTGAGCGACGCGCTGCTGGACGAAGCGTCAGCCGATGGGCAAGCGCAACAGTTGCTCGATATCGGCACCAACAACTTGCCGCTCGACTATTACCGCACGCTCAACGACCGCTTCGCGAACATCACCGCCGCCGACGTGCAACGCGTGGCACAAAAATATCTGGACCCCACGGCACTGGTGGAGATTTACTCCGGGCCGCCGGGCCCGTGGTCGGGCGGGTATTAACACCCCGGAGGCTGCGACAACCATGACTGCGACACTTCCCACCTACGACGCCCCGCATCTGTGGATTTCCGGTGAACGGATCGGCGCCGACAAGCGCATGACGCGCTCCGTCATCAACCCCGCGACCGGCGCGACGCTCGCCGAGCTGCCGATTGCAACCGACGACGATCTGCAACGTGCGCTCGCAGCCGCGGCACGCGGCTATGCGCGCTGGCGCGCGTTCAGCGCGTACGATCGCGCGATCGTCTTGCACAAAGCCGCAGCGCTGCTCCGCGAACGGTCCGAAGCGATCGCGCGCACCATGACGCTCGAGCAGGGCAAGATCCTCGCCGAATCGCGACTGGAAGTCGGCGCCGCGGCCGATATCATCGACTGGTGCGCCGAAGAGGGACGCCGTGCGTACGGCCGCGTCGTCCCGTCGCGCTCGCCGGCGATTCGCCAGATCGTGATGCGCGAGCCGGTCGGGCCGGTTGCCGCATTTACGCCTTGGAATTTCCCTGCGCTCACGCCGGCGCGCAAACTCGGCGGCGCGCTCGGCGCCGGCTGTTCGATCATCATCAAGCCGGCCGAAGAGACGCCGGGCACGGCGCTTGCGCTTTTGCAAGCGCTGCTCGACGCCGGGCTGCCCGACGATGCAGCGCAGATGGTGTTCGGCGATCCGGCGCACATCTCGTCGACGCTCATCGCCTCGCCCGTCATCCGCAAGATATCATTCACCGGATCGACCGCCGTCGGCGAGCAGCTGATCGCGCTCGCCGCTAAAGGCGTGAAACGTATGACGCTCGAGCTCGGGGGACATGCGCCGGTCGTGATCACGAACAAGGCCGATCTCGACCGGGCCATTACGTTGTCGGTTGGATTCAAGTTTCGCAATGCGGGACAGGTCTGTGTCTCGCCCTCGCGTTTTCTGGTACAAAAGGGCATCTACGATCGCTTCACCGCGGCCTTTATTGCCAAAGCAAAGGAGCTTCGCGTTGCAGCCGGCCTCGACGACGGTGCGCAGATGGGTTCGCTCGCGAACGAGCGGCGCCGCACGTCGATTCACGGCATGGTGGAAGACGCGCAGCGTCGCGGAGCAAACGTACAGACCGGCGGCACGCTCTACGACACGCCGGGCTTCTTCTACCCGCCGACGGTGCTCACCGACATTCCGGCCGATGCGCGTATCCTCAATGAAGAGCCGTTCGGTCCTGTCGCCGCGATCACGATGTTCGATGAGGTGAGCGACGCGATCGCCGAAGCCAATCGTCTACCCTACGGGCTTGCCGCGTATGTTTTCACGCAGGACGTCTCGGAACACATCGCGCTTACCAACGGGATCGAAGCGGGCATGATCGGCGTCAATCATTTCGGCGTCTCGCTCGCCGAGATTCCGTTCGGCGGCGTCAAGGCGTCGGGATTCGGTTCGGAAGGCGGAACCGAGGGTCTCGA
>DATJOM010000072.1:0-40935 GCA_035507095.1 Candidatus Acidiferrum sp. | reverse complement strand
CCGGCTCTCGAGCTGAGAGCTGCGCGTGTTCATAAGCGAACACGTATCGGGTTCGTTCGCGATTTCTGGGAAATCGGCCTCCGTGGTATGGTTAATGTATGTAAACGGGGTGAAAATATGCGGCTGCTTTCGTTTTCCTGTATGCTCCCTTTTGTCATTGTAGGCTGTGCGCAAGCGAGCGGAGATTGGCCCCTCGCGGGCTACAACCTTGGCGACAACCGCTACGTAACCTCGACGATCACCGCAGACAACGTCGCGCAGCTCGCGCCGGCGTGGACCACGCAGATTGCCGACACCGGTGAGCAGGAGGCTGCGCCGATCGTCGTAGGCGGGACGATGTACGTGTCGACGCCGCACAACTCGGTACTGGCGCTCGATCCCGCGACCGGCGCGCTAAAGTGGGATGCATCGTATACACCGTCGGCCGTCCTCGACTTTGCGGTCAATCGCGGCGTCAGCATCGCGAATGGCAAGATCTTCATCGCAACCCAAGATTGTCACGTGCGCGCACTCGATGCCGCGACCGGCAAGCAGCTCTGGAGCACGGTCGGGTGTTCGTTGCGAGCCAACAACTGGTATTCGATGGCGACGTACGTCTATAACAACATGCTGCTGGTGGGCGTCGCCGGGGGCGACTTTGGCGGCAACGGCAGCGTGCAAGCGTTTAGCGTCGACGACGGTAAGAAGCTGTGGCAATGGGATACGATTCCCGGACCCGGACAGCCAGGCCACGAGACCTGGCCGGGCGATTCATGGAAGCACGGCGGCGCCGCACTGTGGGGCGGATTATCCATCGATCCCGCAACCAACACGCTGTACATTGCACCGGGGAACCCCGCGCCGGACTTCTACAACGGCAATCGCAAAGGCAAGAACCTCTATGCAGACTCGGTCGTCGCGCTCGACATCTCGGGCGCGGCGCCGAAGTTGAAGTGGTATTACCAAATCACCGACACCGACGTGCACGACGCCGATCCGGCGATGCCGCCGGTGCTCTTTGACAGCACCGCAAACGGACAAACGCAGAAGCTGCTCGCGATCGGCGACAAGGGCGGCAACTTTGTCGTGCTCGATCGCACGACGGGCGCGGTCGTGCATCGCCTTGCCGTCGCGCATCAAGAGGGATTGAACGATTCGCCGACACCGGAAGGGAAAAAAGCCTGTCCAAATCACGGCGGCGGCGTGGAATGGAACGGCGGCGCGTACGATCCGACGACGAACTATTTCATCGTACCCGTGACGCAAGAGTGCGGCATCTTCTTCACGTACGCGGTGCAACCACCGTGGAAACAGGGTGAGAATTATCACGGTGGACCGATGGCCAAACGCCAAGACGGTACCGGGCTCGTCAATGCCGTCGATGTCGCAAGCGGGAAGATCGCCTGGCAGACACCGCTGCCGTATCCGGCGCAAGGCGGTGCGACGCTGACGTCGACCGGGCTGACGTTCACGAGCGATCTCGCGGGTAATCTCTACGCGCTCGACACCAAGACCGGCAAGCAGTTGTGGACCTACGCGACGCACACGGCGATCGTTGCGCCGTTCTCGCTCTACACTGTGGGCGGACAGGAATATCTCGTCGTCCTCGGCGGAGAGCCGGGGAATCAAAAGACGCCGAACGTGCCGGTAAGCAAAGGCGACTACGTGATGGCCTTCCGCGTCGGCGCGACGAGCCCGGCCGCAAACGGCATCAAGGGGCAGAGCGTGACGATGGTTGCTGCGGCTGCCGGCGTCAAACAAGCGGGAACGGCACCGTACACGGCCGCGCAAGTGCAAGCCGGCAAGGCTGCGTACACACAGAATTGTGCGGCGTGTCATGGCGCGCAGTTGCAAGGCATTTCGGCACCGGCACTCGTCGGCGCCGGCTTTGCCGCGACCAAACTCAGCGTTTCAGACGTGCGCGGCATCGTCACCAAACAGATGCCGCTCACGGCGCCGGGCTCGCTGCGTCCGAGCACCTACGCAGCGATTATGGCCTACTTGCTGGCGAATAATTGCGTCAAGCCGGCGAGCCCGGCGGCGCCGTTCCCAACCAGCGATCAACCCGCATTCAAGACGCTGGTAATCGCCGGGCAGATCTGCTCGCAAAGCAGCTCAGAGTAAGCAGGCTCTGAAGGCGAGGGGGTATTGCATTTCGACAGCTTATTAGATTTAATAATATTCCATCTAATATGAGTGCGAAGCACGCCAGCCCGGCCGAAGAGGTCCTGCGGGGCCCGATCAAGTCCAAGACCGTCTTCCCGGTCCTGGTCCTCCATTTGCTGGCCGACGAACCCGACACCGGCTCGGGGCTTATGGCGCGGATCGAGACGCTCTGCGCCGGTCTCCTGGCCGTGAATACCAACACCATCTACCCGCTGTTGCGACGTTTAGAGGAGCGCGGATTCATCGTCGGGGAGTGGGAGCATCCCACCAAACGTTCGCGCCGCTACTACCGCGTCACCGATGCCGGTCGCGCACGACTCGAGCGCATCAAAGACGGCATGCTTCCCTATCTCGACACGCTGGCGGGATCCATCGCCCGCCTACGCACCGAACTCTACAACATCGACGCCGCCTAAGCCGGCGGAGGAGAACACGACGAGGATGAGCACCTACCAAGCCCCACTGCGCGACATGCAATTCGTCCTGCGCGAACTCGCAGGCGTCGATGAGGTTGCGAAGCTTCCTGGATTCGAAGACACGACGGATGTGTGGGAGTCGATTCTCGATGAAGCCGGATCGTTTGCGACCGGCGTGCTCGATCCGCTCAACCGCGTTGCGGATAAGGAAGGCTGCACGTGGAACAACGGTGCGGTCACGACCCCCAAAGGTTTCAAAGAAGCCTATAAAAAGTTTGCCGACGCCGGCTGGATCGGATTGCCGGTTCCCGATGAATACGGCGGTCAAGGCTTACCCTCGCTGCTGCTCGGGCCGACGCTCGAGATGTGGAACGCAGCGAACATCGGTTTCGCCAACGGTCCGCTGCTCAATCAGGGCGCGATCGAAGCGATCGAACTCGTGGGGTCGCACGAGCAGAAGCAAAAGTGGATTCCCAATCTCGTCTCGGGTAAATGGACGGGTACGATGAACCTTACCGAGCCGCAAGCCGGCTCGGACCTCGCCCAAGTGCGCACCAAAGCGGTGCCGAGCGGCGATCACTATCTGCTCACCGGCGAGAAGATCTTCATTACGTTCGGTGAGCATGACATGGCCGAGAATATCGTACACCTCGTCCTCGCACGTCTGCCCGGCGCGCCTGAGGGCGTGAAGGGCATCTCGCTCTTCATCGTGCCGAAGGTGCTGGTCAACGACAACGGCTCGCTCGGCGACGCCAATGATGTCGTGTGCGCGGGGATCGAACACAAGCTCGGTATCAACGGCAACCCGACCTGCACGATGAAGTTTGGTGAAAAAGGCAAGGGCGCCGTCGGCTATTTAGTCGGCGAGGCCAATCGCGGTCTCGAGTACATGTTCATCATGATGAACGCCGCGCGCTTCTCGGTCGGCGTGCAAGGCTACGCCGTTGCCGATCGGGCGTATCAGCACTCGCTCGAATACGCCAAGGAACGCGTGCAGATGGCCGACGCGGCGACGCGCGACAAGACGCCGGTGCGCATCATCCAGCACCCGGACGTGCGCCGCATGCTAATGTGGCAGAAGGCCAACCTCGAAGCGATGCGCGCACTTTCCTACGTTACGGCAGCCTCGCTCGACTTTGCCAACAAGCATCCCGACGAGAAAGTGCGCAAGCAGCACAAGGCCTTCATCGAATTGATGATTCCAATCGTCAAGGGCTGGTGCACGGAGACCGGCGTCGACCTGTGCTCGGTCGCGCTGCAGATCTTCGGCGGCGCCGGCTACATCGAAGAGACCGGTATCGCGCAGCAGTATCGCGACGTCCGCATCACGACGATCTACGAAGGCACGACCGGTATCCAAGCCCTCGACCTCGTCGGCCGCAAGCTGATTCGCGACATGGGTGCCACGGCGACGACGGTCATCAAGGACATGGAGAAGTTTGCCAAGGAAGCGGCCGCGGATTCAAACGCGGACGTGAAAGCGATCGGTGATGCGCTGCTCAAGAGCATCGCGTCGCTTGCGGAAGTCTCACAGTGGATCGGGATGAACGCGATGGGCGATTTGCGCAAAGCCTTCGCGTGTTCGGTTCCGTACCTCAAACTCTGGGGCGTCGTCGCGGGCGGCTGGCAGATGGCGCGCGCTGCGAAGATCGCGGCCGAGAAGATCGCTTCCGGCGATAAGGACCCGTTCTATCCGGCGAAGATCACGACGGCAAAGTTCTACGCATCGCACGTGCTGACGCAAGGCGCGTGGTACAAGCGCCAGATCATCGACGGCTCGGGCGACGTGATGACGCTGCCCGAAGAAGCATTTGAACTCGATCGCAAGACGGTGGTTACAGCATAGGCTATGGGGTTCATCAAGACTGAAGACCGCGACGGCGTACGGATTGTCACCCTGGACAACCCGCCGGTCAACTCACTTTCGTACGCGCTCTCAGGCGAACTCGTGCCGATCGTCGAGGCGGCTTCGGCCGATCCGAAGATCAGCGCGGTGATCTTCGTCGGCGCGAACGGGCAGTTCTCGGCCGGCGCCGACATCAACGACTTCGGCACCAAGCCGACGGCGGAAACAAAGACCATCCGCGATGTGATTGCCGCGGTTGAAAAGAGCGACAAGACGTTCGTTGCGGCGATCGAGAAGATGGCGTTCGGCGGCGGACTCGAACTCGCGCTCGCTTCCGATTACCGCGTGGCTCTGGCCGACGCGAAGATCGGCTTGCCCGAGATCAAAATCGGGTTATTGCCGGGCGCCGGCGGGACGCAGCGGCTGCCGCGCTTGATCGGGGCGCAAGACGCACTCGACATGATGCTCAAGGGCCGCAACGTGAAGATGGACGAGGCCAAGGAAAAAGGCATCGTCGATCAAGTCGTCGAGTCCGACCTGCTGGACGCGGCGATTGCGCTTGCGAAGGAAGGCGGTAAACGCCGCGTTTCGCAACGCAAGCCGTTCATCGGCAAGGGCATCGATGATAAGGCGCTGCCGTTTATCGTCTCGCAGGCACATAAGATGGTGCCGCCGGAAGATAACGGCGGCTACGCTGCGCACAAGCTCATCGATGCAGTCGAGGCGGCGTTCGAGCTGCCGTTCGAATTCGGCCTTGCGCGCGAGGGACGGCTCTTCTTACAACTTGCGCTCTCCGCGCCATCGGCCGCGTTGCGGCACGTCTTCTTCGCCGAGCGCGACGCTTCGAGGCCTCCTTCGGAGGCACCTCAGCGTGACACCGCTTCAGCGATGACAATAAAGAAGGCCGGCGTTATTGGCGCCGGTACGATGGGCACCGGCATCGCGATCACTTTCGCGCAAGCCGGCATTCCCGTGCACGTGATCGATTCCAACGAAGCGGCGGTCGACAAAGCCAAGCAGACGGTCATGGGCATGTTCATGTATCAGGTCCAGAAGGGCCGCATGACGCAAGAAGAAGCGTGGAAGCTCGGGCAGGCGGTGCAGTTCACCGACGATTACAGCGAACTCGCCGATGCCGACGTCGTGGTCGAAGCGGTCTTCGAAAACATGGCCGTGAAAAAAGAAGTCTTCGCCAAGCTCGATGCGATCGTGAAGCCCGACGGCATTCTCGCTTCGAATACGTCGACGCTCGACATCGACGAGATGGCGGCAGCAACAAAGCGTCCCGATAAGGTGATCGGTCTGCACTTCTTCGTGCCGGCGAACATCATGCCGCTGCTCGAGATCGTGCGCGGCAAAGACACGTCGCCGGAAACGATCGCAACGGCGTTCAAGCTTGCCAAGACACTGCGCAAGACCGCGGTCCTGGCACGCAACGCGTTCGGGTTCATCGGCAACCGGATGATCTTTGATTACAGTGCTGCCGCCGGTTCGCTGGCCGAGGAGGGCGTCTCACCCGCGCGCATCGATGCGGTGGCGAAGAAATTCGGCTTCCCGATGGGGCCGTTCGCGATGAGCGATCTCTCGGGCATCGATGTCGGCTGGCGCATCCTGCAAGAGCGGCCCGATATGGCGAAGAGCCGCAGCAACGTCATCAACCGTCTGGTCGAGATGAACCGTCTCGGACAGAAGACCGGATCGGGTTACTTCAAGTACGACAAGAATGTCGGCAAAGGCCGCGAGCCGATCCCCGATCCCACGGTGGACGCGCTCTTTGCTGAAGAGGCCAAGAAGGCCGGCATCACGCCGCGCAATGTTAGCGATCAGGAGATTCTTGAACGCCTAGTGTATGCGCTGATCAATCGCGGCGCATTCCTGCTCGAAGAAGGCGTAGCGATTCGTCCCGGCGACATCGACATCGTCTACATCTACGGCTACGGTTTTCCGCCGCACCACGGCGGTCCGATGTGGTACGCCGATGAAGTCGGCGTCAAGCACGTCTACGATCGCGTGGTCGAGTTCGGCTGGGAACCCGCACCATTGCTCAAAAAGATTGCAGAGAACAACGGCACATTTGCCACATACAAAAAGGGAGAACTGGTCCATGCGTGAGGCGGCAATCGTCTCGGCGGCACGGACGCCGATTGGTCGTGCGTTCCGCGGTGCATTCAATCAAACGCCGGGCGCCACGATGGCGGGCTTCGTCGTGGGTGAAGCGATTAAGCGTGCCGGCGTCGATCCGGCCGAAGTCGAAGACGTCGTGATCGGTTCGGGCTTACCGGAAGGCGCGACCGGCAACAACATCGGCCGTACCGCCGCCTTGCGCGCGGGTTGTCCGGTGACCGTGTCGGGGCAAACCGTCAGCCGCTACTGCGCGTCGGGGCTCGATGCGATCGCGGCGGCTGCGAAGCGCGTCATCGTCGATAATGCGGATGTCGCGGTCGGTGGTGGAGTCGAGTCGATCTCGATGGTGCAGAACTACATGAACACGGAGTTCTATACCGAAGATTGGCTATTGCGCCACACGCCCGACGTCTACATGCCGATGCTCTATACCGCCGACAACGTCGCGAAGAAGTACAACATTTCGCGTGAATCGCAGGACGAGTACGCGCTGCAGAGTCAGCAGCGTACTGCCGAAGCACAGAAGGCCGGCCGGTTCGACAAGGAGATCGTCGATCTCGCGAGCTGGAAGTACGTGCAAGACAAAGATTCGGGCAAGGTGACTGAAGAGCACGTCGTGCTCGATAAAGATGAGGGCAACCGTCCCGACACGACGCTCGAAGGCCTGTCGCAACTCAAAGGCGCCGTGCCGGGCATCAAAGACACGACGATCACCGCGGGTAACTCGTCGCAACTCAGCGATGGCGCTGCCGCCGTCGTGATCATGGATTCGAACCTCGCGAAGAAGCGCGGGCTCGAACCGCTCGGTTTCTATCGCGGCTTTGCGGTCGCGGGTTGTGAGCCGGGTGAGATGGGCATCGGTCCGGTTTTCGCCGTGCCGAAGCTGCTCAAGGCGCATGGCCTCACGATCGACGACATCGGTCTCTGGGAACTCAATGAAGCCTTCGCCGTACAAACCGTGTACTGCCGCGATACGCTCGGCATTCCGAACGATCGCTTCAACGTCGATGGCGGCGCGATCTCGATCGGCCATCCGTACGGAATGAGCGGCGCGCGGATGACGATGCACGCGCTGATCGAAGGCAAGCGCCGCGGCGTCAAGTACGTTGTCGTGACGATGTGTATCGGCGGCGGCATGGGCGCCGCAGGCCTTTTCGAAGTCGCCTAGAGCCCTATTCGACTGCCGTAATAGGCGTAAAAGGTCTCCTCGTCGCGTTTTTGTGCCCGCTGTCGTCAGTGCGAGAAGAGTGTGCTCGCACCTCTGGAGAGCACCTTCAGATTCGCTACGCTAATGAATGCGACGAATTCTCCGGGTCTGCCGTCGACGGCCTGAATCGAAATTACGCATTGCCACGGTGCTTTCTTGTCGTCGAGCTTTTGAAACGACTGCGAAGCAATCGATGCACCAGCTGACTTGGGGCCAGCCGTCCAGCCGGCACCGCCCATTTGGGTCGCGAAACCGGCGAGCAGCGCATCGGCCGACGTTCCGTTGTGAATGTAGGCCGAGGATTGTCCGTTCGGGACGCCGATCGGCGAAACCGACATGCGCACGCCTTCGGGCGCGTGCAGTTGGGGCAATACTGAATTCGTAAATGCCTTCACGAAGCCCGCGAGCGGGCTGCGGCCACACACGATATCCGACGCGCTCGAGTTCGAACTGATCGAGACGTTGAGATCCTTCGGATCGGTTCCGACCTGCGCGGTGATCAGCGGCCCGTTCGCGTTACAGTAAATGGCGGACGTGGGTCCCGTCGACGACACAAAGCCGCCGCTGTTTGTGGGAAGCTCCTGGCGCTTCCATCCTGCAGCAACCAGCGCGTCACCATAGGCCTTCGTCGCGCCCGCAGACGCATCGTAGTAGAGTTGGTACGAGTCGATCGAGATCGGTGTCTCCATCGACTGGTGCACGCTTCCGACCAACGTTGCATCGGGCAACGGAACCTTTGGCATGTCCGTAGGCAGCTTACCGATGAAGACCTCGGCGGTGCCGCCGTTCTGCGACGCGATGCGTTGCAAGAGTGTGTCGCTCCCGGTCGTCTGTGCCGGTGCGGGAAGCGCGGACGCCAGGAAGAGCGTGGCAGCGAGTAGGGCGATGCGGTTCATGTCTACCCCCATAATGCGTGCTTCGTCGCTAAGGGCACAGGGGCCCCGCATGATTCACGGGTAAAAATAACTAGGTACCGGGGTTATTCACATCCGCAAAAACGGAGAAGCCCCGGCAATGCCGGGGCTTTTCTTGCTGTCGGCTACATGCGTAGCTCTAGTACACGGGCACCGCGAAGTCGAGCGTCATATACAGTTTGTTACGGTTAATCGTATTGGGGATCACGAACGGATAGCCCGCATTCTGGTGTTGGTAGAGATTCGAGTTTGCCACTGACAGGGTGACCAACGGAGAGAACTTGTAGATAATGCCGTAATCCATTTCGTTGTAGAGATACATGATCGGGGCATTATCGAAGTAGTCCCAGTTGTTGAGGTATTGTGCGACGAAGCCGAAGCCTGAGGTCTTGCCGCCGATCGGCGTCGCAAAGTGGATGTTGTAGAGGCCGTGCCACTTGTTACCTTCGCCGGGGATTTCGTATGGCGGCGTTGCGCACTCCGCAGGGGTCGCGTATCCCAAACAGGCCGGGTTGGCGTAGTAAGCCGCCGACGGGACGTGCGGCTCGTACGCGGCTTGCAGCGTCAGGCTAAACATCCGGCCGAAGTACTTGCTGCCGGGGCCGAAGCCTTCGGAGCCCTGCACATACCAGTAGTGGTACGCGGTCTGACCGGCATCGCTTTGTAAAGGCGGGTTGCCGCAGCACTGGCGAACGCGCTGGTGCCAACCAGCTGCGAGCGCGACGGGACCGAGCAGATAGCCGACGTTGGCATCATCGGTACGGTCGTTGTTGAATACCGCGTAGGTCGGTGCGCCCTTGTAGTTCGTCACCGTGCCAAGGTTCTGATTGACGTACGAGTGCACGTAGTTCAGTGTCCAACGCGGGGCGAGGTTGATGTTCACACCGTACCCGAGATTGGTCGCGGGGTTGGCGTACTCGTAATTGCCGGTCGGACCGCAGTTCCCACCCGAGCACACGTAGCTCGGACGCGGAAGGTCCCCGCTACCGATGTTGTACGTGGCCATCGGAGTGAGATGAAGGATTGCGAATGGTTTTTTCGGCGCGGCCTTCTTCGCCGGCGCTTGTGCAACGGTCGATCCGGTTGCCGTCGCCGGGGTTTTCGATGCGCCAGACGTTGTTGACGCGTTGTTGGCGGTGCTCGCCGATGCGGGCGGTGTCGTTTGCGCCGAGGCAATCCCGACCGTCGCCGTAATGCATAGCACGAGCGCCACACCGAGCGATGTGAGTAATCGTTTCAAGTGATGCTCCTTTGGATTAGGTAGTGCTCCTCCTAGCAGTCAAAGCATAAGCACGCGTTAACCCATTATTAATAACCGGCTACTTCACCTGGTTGTTTAGCGCTACATTCGCCAAGCGTCAGCGGCGTGCATCAAGGGCTGCATCCTCCTCGCGGATGCGCCACGCGAGCAGCGCGGCGTTTGCCACCGTAAAAATGAGCGCGATCTGCCATGCACCGAAAGCGAGCGGGAGTGCCGCAAGCTCGATGCAGACAATCGCATAGTTCGGATGGCGCATGAACGCGTACGGGCCACGGCGCACGAGCGGTGCACCGGGCAACGTGATTACGCGCGTCGTCCAGTATGGACCTAAACTCGCGATAATCCAAACGCGCGCAGCTTGCGCAAGAACGAAGATCGCGAGCAGGTAGAGATTCGGCGCGGCCGTCGCTGGAATAAAGAAGAACATCGCTGCGAGCCAGGTTGCGTGTAGCGCAATAAACCACGGGTACTGTTCGCGGGCGATTTCGATTGCGCCGTGCGCCAGCAGGCGCCGCGTGTTGCGCGCAGCGTAGATCAACTCGACGACGCGCAGGAGCGCGACCGCAGCCAGAATCCACCACAGCGGCGTCATCGTTCGAGAGTGACGAACGCCGCAGTGAATCCCGGGCCCATCGCGGAGACCAGCGCGCGCTGCCACGGCCGCGTAAGCGCGCCTTCACGCAGTGCGCGCTCGAGTACGAACAGCACCGTTACCGCCGACATGTTTCCGTATTCCGTGAGGATCGCGCGTGAATCTGCCAGCGACCCCGGCGCGATGCCGTATGCGGTCTCAAGCGCGTCGAGCACCTTGGTGCCGCCGGGATGGCTCAGGAAGACGTCGATATCGTCGCGCGTCAGGTTTGACCGTGCGAGATAGGCGTCGACGACGTCGCGAAATTGCGTTTCGACGAGTTGCGGAATGTCGCGAGAGAAGATCGCCCGCAACCCGTCTTCGGCGATATCCCAGCCCATCACGTCGAGCGTATTTGCAAAGGTGTACTCGCCCGATGCGCCGATCGCCGGCCCGCTGCCGCCCGCGCGCACTACTGCGGCTGCAGCGCCATCGCCGAAGAGCGCGGTCGCGACAATGTTGCTTTTCGTGAGATCGTCGCGCCGAAACCACAGCGCGCACAACTCGACGACGAGCAGCAGCACGGTCGATCCCGGCAAGGCTTGCGCCATCATCGCGGCGCGTGCGAGGCCGATCGCGCCGCCCACGCAGCCCATGCCGAATATCGGTAGACGCCGAATCGTGCGCGGGAAGCCCAGGCGATCGAGCAGCCGTGCGTCGAGACTCGGCGTAGCGATGCCGGTTGTCGAGACGACGACGACCGCGTCGACATCCGCGGCGGTCAGGGATGCGCGCTCCAGCGCATCACGCGCAGCCCGCTCGAGCAGGATCTCGGCGGTGTCGAGATACGCGGCATTGCGTTCGGGCCAGCCGTGCGCGTCGTAGTACCAGTCGATCGGCACGCACGAATAACGACGCCTGATGCCGGTCGTGCTGAAGACGGGCATCAGGCGTTGAACGACTTCTGAGCGTGAGAATTGCGCGTTGACGCGGGCGGCGATGTCGTCCTGCTCGAGCGCGTACGGTGGAACCGCCGTCGCGATCGAAACGAGATTTACGACTTCTTGACCCAGGCTGTACACCAGCCGTTGGGACTAATCGTGCCGGTCACAAGGCTGCACGAATGCGGCGGTTTGAAGAGCTGACACTGCGAGCAGTGGTGGCCGGTCTTCGCATCCGGCTTGCCCTGATATTTGAACTGCGCTTTGTTGTCGGCGGCATCGGCAACTGTGCTGGTCAAAGCAAGCGCGCCGGCGAGCGCCGGCAGTACGATCAGCGTGCGCAACGCGTCCTTGCGCGACTGCTTTTCGGACGAACGATCCATTGTGGAAGCCCTCCTTTGATAAAGCCGTAACGCGTCACTACGGTCCGGCGTTCCGGGCCGCCTGCGCCGAGGCGGTTCCAAGCCTGGCCCAAGCGTAGGTCCCTATTCTTGGGAACCATGGGAACCATGGATAGCTTCATGCCCCGTGTCGCCGTCATCGACGACGAACCCGACATACGTACGCTACTGGAGTTAGAGCTTTCTGAAGCCGGCTTCAACGTACGCAGCGCGCCCGACGGCCCAAGCGGCCTGGCCCTGGTTCGCGAATGGGAGCCTGATGCCGTGCTGCTCGATGTAATGATGCCCAGAATCGACGGCATCGCACTGCTGCCCGAGCTACGGCGCACGACGCAAGCGCCGATCTTCATCGTCAGCGCGAAGGGTGGAACCGACGACAAAGTTCGCGGCCTCGACCGCGGGGCCGATCACTACGTCGCGAAGCCGTTTGAAATTCCGGAACTGATCGCTCGCTTGCGCTCGGCGCTGCGCCGCCCGCGGCTCGAATCTCCGCAGATCGTGACGTTCCGCGATCTCTCCCTGGATCTGCAAACACGGCGCGTGATTCGCGACGGCAGATCGATCTCACTTACGACACGCGAATTCGACCTGCTCGCGACCTTTGTACGCGAGCCGCGACGCGTCTTTACGCGTGACCAATTGATCGTACAGGTCTGGGGCGACCACTCTTCGGTCACCGGCAACGCGGTCGAGACCTACATCTCGTACCTCCGCCACAAGATCGACTATGGATTCGACGAGCCGCTGCTGCATACGGTGCGCGGCGTAGGATACGCGTTGCGCTCGACGCACTAATGCTGCGGTCGATCCGCCTTCGACTCATCGCCTCGTTCCTTGCGGCGTGGCTGATCTTTGCGCTGACCGTTTCGGCGATCATCTTACTCTTTGTCAGCGATGTTACGCATAACATCGTCCTAGCCGACGTGAACCTCGCAACGTTGCGTCTTACGCGGCTTTCTTTTCAGTACGCGCTCTCCGGCGGCGTAAAGCCGACCGACGTCGAGGCGCTCGCGCTCGCGGAGGTGCGCGGATTGCACGTTCGCGTGACCGTCGCTCCGCGCGAAGGCTTTGGCTACGGGCCGTTCGTCGTGACACCGAGTGAGGCCCCGATACCGCAAGGCGGCACTCCGCCGGTTGGTGTTGGACCGAACCCTCAGACGCAAAGCATTCCCTTCGGGCCGATGCGCGTAGACATCGCACCCAACATGGCGTATGTTGCAGCGACGAGCCGGTTGTGGTTGATCGGCGCGGTCGTCGTCGATCTGCTCACGCTGATTCCGGCATGGTTCGTCGCGTCGATCGTTGCGCGTCGCACGCTCGAACCGCTGCTGCACACGACGCGCGCGCTCGAACTCTTTGCGTCCGGCGACTTCACGCCACACGCCGTGACGACGCGTCAGCGCACCGAGATCGGCGATCTCGCACGGGCATATAATGCGGCCGTCGCGCAGATCACCGACGCATTCGCCGAGCGCACCGCCGCGATGGAAGAGATGCGGCAGTTCGTCGCCGATGCCGGACACCAGCTGCGCACGCCGCTCACCGTGCTGATGGGGCATGTCAGCGCGCTGCAGCCAAAGACGCCGCGCGAAACCACAATCTTTGCGAATATGCTCGCGCAGAGTCGCCGCATGAAAGCGATCATCGACGACCTGATCGTGTTGGCCCGCCTCGAACACGGCGAGCGTTCCGCCTACACGGTCGACGTGCGCGAACTCGCAAAGAGTGTCGTAACGACGTTTCGTGACGGCGGCTTCGAGCGCGTGCAGCTCTACGCAAACGGCGAAGCGTATGCACGCGTCAATCCAAGCGAACTGCTCGACGCGCTCACCGCGCTCGTCGAGAATGCGTTAAAGTATGCGTCGTCAGGGCCGGTGACCGTCACCGTGGCGCGCGACGGCACGCAGACGTCGCTCTGCGTCGAGGACTCCGGTCCGGGCATGAGTGAAGAAGATATCGAGCACGCATTCGACCGGTTTTATCGTGGTGATGCAAGTCACGGAATCGATGGGACCGGGCTCGGGCTTTCGATCGTGCGCCGTGGCGTAGAACGCTCCGACGGAACCGTGACGCTTGCGAACACCGGCCACGGGTTGCGCGTCTTGCTCGCGTTTGCTGCGCGCGAACCGGAGGATTGAGGAGAGATCGTCTCCGATTGCGAATGCGGCGACCTATGAAGCTTCGCTACATTGTCGCGTTTGCAGGCCTGGTCATTTCCGGTTGCGCCGCGCCCGCCGTTCATGCCGACTTCTCGGCACAGACGGCGCCGAATGCGACGGTCGCGCCCGCGGATTTCGGCGCGCTGAAGTGGCGCGTCGTCGGCCCGGCGGTGATGGGCGGACGTCTCGATGCGGTGGCCGGCGTGCCGGGCGATCCGAACACGATCTATTTGGCGCATTCGTCGGGTGGCTTGTACGCTTCGACCGATGGCGGGATGACGTTCAAACCAATCTTCGACGCAGGCCGCACGACCGCGATCGGCGCGATCGCTGTTGCGCCGTCAAATCCGCACGTGCTCTATGCCGGTACGGGCGAAGGCTTTCCGCGCAACACCGCAGCGCTCGGTGATGGTGTCTATCGCTCCGACGACGCGGGCAAAACCTGGCGGTCGTGCGGTCTGACGGAAACGCAGCACATCGCGAAGATCGCGATTGACCCGAACGATCCGAACACCGCGCTCGTTGCCGCGCTCGGACCGGAGTTCGCGCCGGGTGGCGAACGCGGCGTCTATCGCACGACCGACGGCTGTCGTACCTGGCAGCGCGTGATCTCCGTCAATCCGACGACCGGCGGCAGCGACGTCGCCTTCGATCCGGCCGATTCACGGATCGCCTTCGCGGGCACGTTTGATTTTCTGCGCCGGCCGTGGACGTTTCGCGGAGGCGGCGTCGGCAGCGGACTCTATCGCTCGACCGACGGCGGCGCGACGTGGACAAAGCTCACCGATCCGGCCCGTCACGACGGCTTGCCCGGCGGCATCATCAACCGCGTCGGGCTTTCGATCAGCGCTCATCACCCCAACGTCGTCTACGCGATCGTGCCGACCAAGAACGGTGTGCTCTATCGCTCGGATGACGGTGGACTGCAGTGGCGACTCGTAAATAAAAACCCTGATTTGGTGTTTCGTCCGTTCTACTTCAGTCAAGTGCGCGTAGATCCCGATCGTCCCGAGATCGTGTGGAATATCTCGGGCGGGCTGGAGCGCTCGACCGACGGCGGCAAGAAGTTCCACGGTGTCGAAGCCGGCGGCGACAATCACGACCTTTGGATCGACCCGAAGAATCACAACCGACTCTTGCTCGGCAGCGATATGGGCTTCGATCTGAGCAACGACGACGGTAAGACGTGGTCGTTCATAAACACGGTTCCGTTCGCGCAGATCTATCGGGTGGGCTACGATCGTGACGTGCCCTATCACGTGATGGGCGGCATGCAGGATCACGAAGTTTGGTGGGGACCGAACACGCTGTGGAACGACACCGGGGTGTCGGACGGCTCGTGGCGCAACATTTCGGACTGGGGCGACGGGCAATACGCATGGCCGGACCCGCGCGATAGCACGATCATCTACGAGGATACGCATTTCGGTGATCTGACCCGCCGTAATCTCGTCACCGGTGAAGCGCGCTACATCGGCCCGCAACCGCTGATCACCTTCGGCACCGGCGCAAATGCGTCGAGGTACCGGTTCAACTGGAGCGCGCCGCTCGTCGTCTCGCGCTACAACCCGAACGAAATTTACTATGGCGGTAACGTGCTCTTTCGCTCGTTCAACCAGGGACAATCGTGGCAGGTGATCAGCCCCGATCTCACGCAGCCGTGCGATCCGTCATGGCTGCTGCCGAGCGGCGGTCCGATCACGCACGACAATACGAACGCGGAGACCTACTGTACGATCTATGCACTTGCCGAAGGTTCGGCGCCGGGCGTACTTTGGGCCGGCACGGACGATGGGCATCTCTTCGTAACGCGCAACGACGGGGCGTTGTGGACCGATGTGAGCAGCCGCATCGCCGGTGTTCCGGCCCACGCAATCGTCGCGTCGATCGAGCCCTCGAAGGTGAGCGCGAATGTGGTCTATGTGACCTTCGACGCGCATCGCTTAGGCGATACGCATCCCTACGTGTTCGTGACGCGGGACGGCGGTTCGAGCTGGACGCGCATCGACCGCGGCTTGCCGTTGTGGGCATACGTGGTGCGCGAGGATCCGCGCGCGCCGTCGCTCCTCTTTGCCGGTACCGAAGATGGCCTCTGGGTCTCGTTCGATCGAGGAGCGCATTGGCAAGATTTTCGTCTCGGGATGAATCACGTGCCGGTTTACGATCTCCAGATCCAGCCCGATGCGAACGATCTCATTGCCGGCACGCATGGGCGCGGCTTTGCAATCCTCGACGACATCGCACCGCTTGAAGGGCTCGCGCGCGCGGTGCACGGCGAGGTCGCACTGTTCCCGCCGGCGGATGCATGGCGGTACACCTCGCGACCGTACTACGATATCGGTCACAACGCGTTCGTTTCCGATAACAAGCCCTACGGCGCGGTGATTTCGTATTACTTGAAGCCGCACGCGAAACCCAAGCTCAAAAAAGGCAAGAAAACGCCGCCGAAAGAGAAGGTGACGATCGAGATCGTCGATGCGAGCGGCAAGGTGGTCCGGCATCTCGACGGGACGGCCGGCGCCGGCGTCAATCGCGTCGTTTGGGATCTCACCGCCGACCCCCCGAACTGGCCGCACACCAAACAAGACCCGCGGCCCTACTACGTTTTCTATCCGCTCGAGATCGATGGGCCCGAGGTGCTGCCCGGCGCGTACACCGTGCGAATTCACGCGCGCAAAGCAACGCTGAGCGTCCCGTTGCGCGTGCGACTCGATCCGCACAACGACGCAACGATTTCGGACCTGCGCGCGCAGTACGACGCGCTCGCGCGTCTTGCCGCGGATCAGGAGCGTGGAGAAGTGTGGCTTGCGCAGTTGAAGAATCGCGGTCCGAAGGCTGTGGCGCTGGCCGATGAACTGCGCAACGGCAACGGCACGGAGAATTCCGGCTATCGGCAACCGGCGAAGGTCATCGATCAGATCGCCTATCTGCGACACATCATCGCAACGGCCTACGTCGGGCCGACCGACGCGCAGGCGGCACTGATCAGGACGTACGAGCAGCAGCTCGATGCAATTGGAAAGAAGGTGCAAGCCTTACCGCCACCACCACCGCACAAGAGGGGAGCTCCGCATGGATCTCATCGTCGAAAGCCTCGATCATCTGGTGCTTAATGTTCAGGATGTCGAGGTCTCGGCCGGGTGGTATCAGCGGGTGCTCGGCATGCATCGCGAAGATTTCACACCGGTCGGTGCAGCAAAAGCGCGCACTTCGGTAAAATTCGGCCGGCAGAAGATGAACCTTCGCCCAGCCTCGGTGAGCACCGAGGACTGGTTTACCGCTCGCGCTGTCGCCCCGGGCAGCGGCGATTTCTGTTTCCTGACGGAGAGCGCGCCGGCAGCGGTGGTTGCGCACCTGCGCGCACTCGACATCAGTATCGAGTTAGGTCCGGTCGAAAAACAGGGCGCGCTCGGAACGCTGCGCTCCGTCTACTGCCGCGACCCCGATGGTAATCTCATCGAGATCGCGTCATACGGGCCGTAGTTGAGCTTCATCGGCAAGGCGCTGGAACCCGAAGGCGCACTCGATCCCGACACGCTTGCCCAAGGCGAGCCATCGCTTCCGCGAGCATTCACCTGGGATGACGATCGTATCGAAGTCGGCGCGCTGCGAAAAACCTGGCGCTCAACAAAAGATGACCGCGGCGATACCTACGTCAAGAAGCACTGGTTCGAATTCGAGGCTACCGACGGCCGAATCGCCGTCGTGTACTTCGACCGCGGCGCTCGCAAAGGTGCGCCGCGTTGGTGGCTCTACACGCTGTCCTGAGCGTAGCGGCTACGCATCAACAGGCCGAGCACGGCACCGTAGATCAAATGTCCGCAGAGGCTCAACGTAAAGCTCAGCGGTGTGAGCTTGAAGAGCATTACTTGCCCGCGAGGCGCGACGATCAAGGTGGCGATTAGGCACAGCCAGATCGCCACGCCATAGATGATGCCGTTGAGCACCGTGTTGGCGCCGAGTTTGCGCAGCAGCGGATAGATCGCGACGAACGCCATGCCCATGCCGCCGCCGTCACCGATGTAGCGGTAGAGATAGCCGATAGCCGGATGCGCCATGTGGTCGCCGATCAACCAATATCCAAGCCGCGGGATGAAATCGTGCCAAAGGCCCGCAAGCGCGAACGGTAGGCGAAAGAGATCGTACACCGTCACGGCGATGAGACCGAAGACGAAGCCGCTGATCGCGATCGAGCGATAATTCGGCTTAAGCCACACCAATTCGGCCAGCACGGCGACACCCGGAAGCACCAAAACGGTCACCGTCGTGACGAAACTCTCTTCGCCGAAGAAGATCGCTGCCGCGAGAGCCGATATCGGCGCGAAGCCGATGGCTGCGATCACAAATCGGATCGCAAGATCACGGCGGGTGCTGCGACGTCTGGCGCTCATAGCTACCCCATACGTTTAGCTCAACGAGAGCGGGCGGTAGCGGATGCGTTTCGGGCGCGCGGCCTCTTCGCCCAGGCGTTTGATCTTGTCGGCTTCGTACTCTTGGTAGTTACCCTCGAAGAACTGCACGCGGCTTTCACCTTCGAAGGCGAGGATGTGCGTCGCAATGCGGTCGAGGAACCATCGATCGTGACTCGTCACGAGCACGGTCCCCGCGAACTCGGCGAGCGCGTCTTCCAGCGCGCGCAGCGTCTCAATGTCGAGATCGTTCGAGGGCTCGTCGAGCAATAGCACGTTCGCGCCGCCCAGCAGCGTCTTGGCCAAATGTAAGCGCCCGCGTTCACCGCCGGAGAGCTGCCCGACATTCTTTTGTTGATCGGCGCCCTTGAAGTTGAAGCGTCCGAGATACGCGCGCGAGTTCATCTCAAAGCGCCCGACCTGCAAGAGGTCGAGGCCGCCGCTGACGTCTTCCCACGCGGTTTTGCTGCTATCGAGTGCGTCGCGGCTCTGATCGACGAGCGCGAGCTTCACGCTCGGCCCGACGACGATCTCACCCGCGTCGGGCTTTTCTTTACCTGCGATCATGCGGAAGAGCGTCGTTTTGCCGGCACCGTTGGGGCCGATGATGCCGACGATCGCGCCGGCTGGAATCACGAAGTTGACGTCGTCCATCAACAGCTTATCGCCGTACGCCTTGCGCACGTGTTTGAATTCGATCACGCGTTCGCCCAGCCGCTCGGCGACCGGGATAAAGATCTCTTGCGTTTCGTTACGCTTCTGATACTCGTAGGTCGAGAGCTCTTCGAAGCGCGCGATACGGCTCTTGCTTTTGGATTGGCGGCCTTTGGCGCCTTGGCGCACCCATTCGAGTTCGCGTTTGAGCGCTTTCCGGCGCGCCGATTCCGAAGCTTCCTCGGCAGCGAGACGCTCTTGCTTCTGATCGAGCCACGAACTGTAGTTGCCCTTCCACGGGATGCCGCGACCGCGATCGAGTTCGAGAATCCATTCGGCCGCGTTGTCGAGGAAGTACCGGTCATGCGTGATCGCGACGACCGTGCCGGGAAAACGCTGGAGAAATTGTTCGAGCCACTCGACGCTCTCCGCGTCGAGATGATTGGTCGGCTCATCGAGCAGTAACATGTCGGGCTTCGAGATCAACAGACGGCAGAGCGCGACGCGGCGTTTCTCACCACCGGAGAGCGGGCCGATCTTTGCATCCCAGGGCGGCAGGCGCAATGCATCGGCCGCAATTTCCAATTGCTGATCGAGATCGTCACCCGCAGCTTGCAAGATCGCTTCGAGCTTCGATTGCTCTTCCGCGAGCTTTTCGAAATCGGCGTCGGGATTGCCGTACTCGGCGTAGAGTTCTTCCAGCCGCTTGCGCGCAGCGAGCAATTCGCCCAAACCCTGTTCGACCGCTTCGCGCACGGTTTGATTCGGATCGAGCTTTGGCTCTTGTTCTAAGAAGCCGATCGTGAGATTCGGTGCGGGCGCTGCGTCGCCGTCGAATTCGGTGTCCACGCCGGCCATGATGCGCAGCAGCGAGGACTTCCCTGCACCGTTGAGACCGAGAATCCCGATCTTCGCGCCGGGGAAGAAGCTCAGTGAAATATCTTTGAGGATCTGGCGTTTTGGCGGCACCATTTTGCCGACGCGAAACATGGAATAGACATATTCAGGCACGCGTGGTGATTGGCCAGAGGTGCGTTCTTGTCATCCCGAGCGTAGCGAACGACGTGAGCGTAGTCGAGGGACGGCCAAGAGCCTCTGCGAAGGAACGTTTATGCTTGCTTTGCTGCTTGCCGTGACGCTGGCCACCCCGCTGCCGACGAATCCACCGGTTTGCGTGAAATATTATCACGACGCGTGCAGCGAGGCACTCGGTGAATGGTTGCCGGGATTTGGCTTCAGCAGTGATTTTTGGGACGTCGCGCGTCGCATTTCGCAGCGAGATACCTTCGTCTACAAAGGCGAGCACACGGCGCCGGCAGAGGTCTTCGGCACGACGGGTCCCGGTGACGGTACGTTTTTTGTCTACGGCGATGCGGGGCCACCGAGAGGACACGTCGTGTATGACTATGAGCATCACATCACGTTCTATGAACAAGGTTGCTGTTCGTGGCAGGACGTCGTGCTCGCCTACGCCTCGCCGCCGCCCAAGCCGGTCGTTCAACGCAATCTGATGGGCCTGCACACGGAGCGCGGCATTTATCTCGATATGTCGATGCGGCAGGTCACGCGCATTTATGGCGTCTCCAAATTGCAGCCAATCGCGCATCAAGACAACATGTACGTGCTCGCTTATACCACGTGGCCGCCAAGGAAAGACGTCAGGGTCGTGCGTATGCCGTGCGGCCAATTCGAGAACTTTTACTTCCGCAACGATCGGCTCGTGCTCATTCAACTCGGCAACGGCTGCTGAGTCGCACTCCTCCACAACTCGACGATCGTATTGGTGCTGTCAACGGCGCGGTCGCAGCTCGCCAGAAGCGCCGACGTCGCCGGACGCGTATCGTTTTCGAGCGCGCTCGCTACCTCCGCGTACGCGTCGCGCAACCCGGTTGTTCCGTCAAGCGAGGCACGGGCAAAAGCGTCGGCGAGCGGGCTGAGCTGCGGATAGGCCGGCGTGGTCGGGTCCTGATAGAGCGCCACGAGCGCGGTATTCGCAAGGCCGAGACGCTGGCTCGCAGCCATGATTCCAAGCGCCGCATCCGGGTCGATTTCGTGCGTATGCCCGGGCTCGCTCAACATGCGCTCGAGCGATTCTTCGGCCGCAGCTCGGGCAGCCCAAACCTCGTTGCGTTCGGTGCGCAGTTTGGCGAGGTCGCGCATGCTCGGATCGATCAGCCCCTGCAACATGAGGCGCGTATAGGCGAGCGTCGCGTCGACAAGGTTGCGAAGCGCGACGCGGGTGCGCGCCGACTCCCACGTCGGCCAGATAACATACGATGCCATCGCGAGCAGGCCGCCGATGACTGTCGCTACCAAGCGGTTCTGCACGGCCGTGGCTTCGGGCGTTCCCAAGAGCGCCAGCAAGAAGACGACGTAGGCGGTAACCGTGAGGCTGAACAGGCCGTAGTTGAGTTGGAACGCCGCGTAGCTGACCGCGGCGAAGAGCATTGCGAGCGCCAGCGTGATATGCGGCGTATTCGGTACGGCGACGACGATCGCTGTTGCGGCGACGACGCCCACGATCGTCCCGGCGATGCGGGCAACGCCACGTGAAAGCGTCGTCGTAAAATCGGGGCGCAGGACGAGCGCTGCGGTCAGCGTGATCCAATAGCCGCGCTGAATCGGCAGGACGTCGGCAAGCACGCCCGCGGCCGCAAGCGTTACAGCGAGGCGAAGCGCGTGACGCCCAAATGGGGAACGCAGATGCAAGTGATCGCGCAATACGCCCAGCGGCCGCGCAAAGTTCGGGAGGTGTGGGGAGTGTAGTTCGGGCAACGCGAACCCGCCGAGCGGAACGCTTGCGGCTCGCCACGCGGCGCGAAGCTGTCCGTAAAGCGCGCGCAGGTTGGGATCGTTCGTCTCGGTGTTGACCGTGCCGTAAAGTGCGACGTCCTCGGGTGCCTGGGCAGTGTCGAGTGCCCGCGCAATTACATCGAGCACGCGGGCGACCACCGGACGAAGGCGGGCATAGTTCTCTCCCCCGACCGTCGCCAAGAGCGCTAGCGACGCGCGGATGCGAACGGCTTCATCGAGCAGACTTTGAAACGCGGCAAGGGTCATCGGACGGCCGAGCGGCCGCGGATCGGCCAGCGTTTTGCGGACCACGGTGAGTTCGGCGGTGGAGGGCACGCGGGTCGATGCGTCGCTCGCCTGCGCGTACGCGGCCAGCTCGCGATACGCGTCGGCGAGCGCGTGCCGTTCTTGCGGATAGCGTTCGATCGGCCAGAGCACGACCAGCAGCAGTGTCTGGAGCAAGCCGCCGGCAAACATGATCAACGCGGTCATTGCAGCGACGTGCGGCGGCAGCGGAAAGTGCTCGAAGATGATCAGCGCGGTCGTTGCGTTCACGCCGATCGCGGAGGCACCTGGCCCAAGTGCAGCGATCATGCCGTAGCCGAAGCCCCATACCGCGAGCGCCAGTATCGCGAGCTCCGCGGAGTGGGAGCAGAGCGATGCCACTGCTGTTGAAAGCGCCATCGCAAAGGCCATGCCGAGCATCGTGCCGGCGCGCGTGCGGTAGACGCCCTGCAGCGATGCAAACCCCGTGCTGAACGCGCCGATGCCGGCGGCGACTGCGTAGACGGGAACGCCGGTGGCAAAGCCGGCGAGCAAGGCCACCACAACGCCGATGCCGGAGCGCACCGCAAAGACCGGTTCGATGCCGTTGCGCTCGATCCGAAATGCGCTGGTGACGATGCGTTGAATGACCTGCTGCATGAAAAAGCTGCTCTGCCCGATCGTCCTCGCGGTTCTTGCGTGTGCGGTGCCGCTTCCGCTCCTTTGCGCAGGTCCGACAACCGTGAGCGGAATCCCGCTCGATGCGCCGTGGAAGGTGACGATCTACAATTTAGCGCGCAAATCGTTCACGCACCCGGCCTGGGGTTGGCAGCACGGTGAGCGCAACTATCAAATTGCACTGCAACTCGCCCAAGGCGACGGGTTGAAGATCGACACCGACGTGCTCTTCGCCGCGTGCATGTTGCACGACATGGCCGGCTTTGCTCCGTATCAGGCCAAGGGCGAACATGGGGATGTCGCGGCGCGCGAGAGCGAGCCGATTCTTCGCGACGCCGGCTTCCCGATGGCGAAGTTTCCGAGCGTCCAGGCAGCGATGCGCGGGCACATGTACTATAGCGATCCGGGCAACGATCCAAATGCGATCGTCTTGCACGACGCCGATTCGCTCGACTTTCTCGGCGCGATCGGCGCGGTGCGCATGATCGCGCTCACCGGCGCGTCGGCGGCAAGTGCGGCGAACGCGGTTAAGCAGCTCCGAGCGTTCATTCATGACATACCGCCAAGGCTCATCACCAAGACCGCGCAACGTATGGGCGCGGTACGCGTCGCGGAACTCGAATCGTTCCTCGACGAGTATCAGAAGGAATCGTTCGAAGGCACGCTGCCTTAGATAGGGAGATTGATTTCGTTCAGATTGAGGCGACGAAGAGCTGGGCGAAATCGGCTCCCTTAACCGCCGACGGATACCGGGGCGTGGCCGAATAGCGGGGGAATGAAGTGTCCCGCTAAGTACGACAGCACGAACACGACGACGCCGAAGACCACGATTTCGAGGCCCTTCGATACCGGGTTGCGATCGGTGTTGCGCGCGGCGTAGTATCCGACACCGAAAAGGCTTAGCACCGCGAGCGCGAGCGCGAGGATCGTCGAGCCGGTCATCGAGAGCGGCACGAGATACGCAACGATCGGAACCAGCGAACCCGCGGCAAACGAACCGCCCATTGCAAGCGGCGCGCGCAGGTCGGTCGCCTCGGCAACGCGCGGATCGATACCGAACTCGTCGCGCATCATTTCATAGAGGTAAATATCCGGGTGCTGCGTCAGGCGGCGCACGATCATCTGAGCTTCCTCTGCCGAGAAGCCCTTCATCTTATAGTACGCGACCTGCTCGGCGAACTCGCCCTGGGGGTCGGCGGCCATCTCGCCCTTTTCCATTTCGATCGTCGCCTGCACGACTTCGCGCTCGGACTTGCCGCCTAAGTACTCCCCAACCGCCATTGAGAGCGCGCCCGCGAGCATTGCCAAAAATCCGCTGATAAAGACGGCCGAGCGATCGCCTTCGGCAACGCCGACGCCGGTGATGATGCCGAGCGTCGTCAGGATACCGTCTTGCGCGCCGAACACGACCTCGCGTACGCTGCGTTGTTGCTCCAGTCTGCGGCGCTGCAACGTATCGGGAATCCGCGGCTTGACGCTTTGCCAACCTGGAATGTCGACGACGACTTCGGTGACTGTCGGCTCGTGCGGATCCATGGGTGGTGCTTGCGGGCGCCGGTGGCGAATAGCCTTCTTCTATGACCGATATGACCGAGTTTGGAACGCCTAACTTTCGTCGCGTGGGTGACGCCGCAATCGTCCTCGAGTGTGCAACGCTCGGCGCCGCAGCGCAACGGCGGTTGTGGGGACTTGGCAGCGCAGCGCGCAACTGGCCGCACGTGCGCGAAGCAGTCGTTGGCGCCGGCAATTTGACGCTTGCGTTCGAACGCGATCGGGTTAGTTACGAGGCGCTGCGCGACGAGCTCGCACGCGCTTGGAAGGATGCATCAGACACGGCTGCGCGCGGCCGCACGACCGAGATTCCGGTGCACTACGACGGCGAGGATTTGCAGACGGTTGCCGATGCGTGCGAGATGCGAAGCGACGACGTCATCGCGCTGCACGCAGCAGGCAACTACATCGTCGCATTTGTCGGCTTTCTGCCGGGCTTCGCGTATCTCGACGGGCTTGATACGCGTTTGCACCTACCGCGTCGCACGCAACCACGCACGCGCGTTCCGGCAGGATCGGTCGCGATCGCCGGTGCGCAAAGCGGCATCTATCCATTCGATTCACCGGGCGGCTGGCACATTATCGGGAAGACGGCAGTACACATGTTTGATCCCGGCCGCGAACCCGCCGCGCTGTTGCAGCCGGGCGACGCCGTGCGCTTTGTCGCGGTATGAGCGATCGCGCCGTCCGCATCGAACGCGCGGGTCTGCAGAGCTTAGTTGTCGACCATGGCCGCTTTGGTTTGCGTCACGAAGGTGTAGGCTGGTGCGGTGCGATGGATCGGGGCAGCTACGACGCAGCAAACGCACTCGCCGGTAACGCTTGCGGCGCGGCTGCAATCGAGGTCGTGCTCGGCGACGTCGTACTGACCTTCGCGTGTGATGCGCGCTTTGCGCTCACCGGCGCGGATTGTAACGCCGAGCTCGATGGTGAACCGGTGCGTGCGTGGACGACCCATCGTGTGCGAGCCGGGTCGCGTTTGATGCTGCAGCGGCCGGTAGCATGGATGCGCACCTACCTCGCAATCGACGGCGGCATCGACGTGCCGTGCGTGCTCGGCTCGCGCACGACCGATCTTTTGGCGTCGATGGGCGGCTTCGCCGGTCGTGCGTTGCGCAGCGGAGATCGCGTCGAACTCGGCGAGCCAACGCAAGCGCCGCTGCAAACTACGATCGAGCCGCCGCGTGCCGCCTTCGTCTTGCGCACGCACGCGCAAGCGCTGGGCGATCGCTTGTGGCATCGCACGTGGACGGTCGATCATCAAAGCAATCGGATGGGCTATCGACTGCGCGGCGATTCGCAGCCGCACGATCTCGGCGCGCTTCCGTCGCACGCCGTCTTTCCCGGTTTTATCCAGCTCCCGCCGTCAGGCGAACCGATCGTCCTGATGAGCGACGCGCAAACGACCGGCGGGTATCCGCTGGCGGGCGTGGTAGTCGACGAGGACATGTGGATGCTGGCACAAGCGCCGATCGGCGCGGCGATCCGGTTCGCGGAGGTGCGACGATGACGAGCATCGATCTCAATGCCGACCTCGGCGAAGGCTGCGGCGACGACGAAGCGCTGCTGGGTATCGTGACGTCGGCGAATATCGCCAGCGGCGGGCACGCCGGGAATCGAGCGACGATGGAAACGACGGTACGCGCGGCTATTGCGCACGGCGTTGCAATCGGTGCGCACCCGTCGTATCCGGATCGCGCCGGATTTGGACGGATGCAGATGGAGCGCAGCCCCGACGAGATCTTCGATGATGTCCTCGCACAGATACGCGCGCTCGCAACCATCGCCGACGCGCAAGGCGCACGCCTGCGCCACGTCAAGGCGCACGGCGCGCTCTACAACGTCGCCGCGCGCGATCGGGCGGTAGCCGATGCAATCTCACGCGCGGTCGTCGCGTTCGATCCCGAACTCGCAATCGTGGGACTCGCGGGCGGCGCCCAACTCCTGAGCGCTCGCACGCACGGCTTGCGCGCGATCGCGGAGGTCTTTGCCGATCGCGGCTACCGTGACGACGGCTCGCTGATTCCGCGCGGGCAACCCGGCGCGTTGATCGAGGATGTCGATGCGGCGGTGGCGCAAGCACTCGCGCTCGCGCGGAGCGGCGCCGGCCAAACGATTTGCATCCACGGTGACGGTCCGCACGCCCTCGCCTTCGCGCGAGCAATACGCGCCGCACTCGAAGACGCCGGCATCACCGTCGTCGCGGTTACTACGGGGTAAAATCCTCGTCCGGGACGTTCGTAGGGAACGTGATATCGTGGAGATCCTCGCTGACGTGCTCGACATGCGCGGTGAACAGGCCGTGTGAAACGGCCTCGGCGTCGATGTGCACGATGCTCCAGATGCGATCCGGGCCGGCCGGCGCAAAATCGTAGGTGACGTTCGCCGTGGTGTCGTTGTACGGCCAGACGTAGGTGAGACGTACCACATCGTACGTCGTTGTATCGATCCATAACTCGCGCAGCGGATACTGCGCAGGTTCGCGCAACGGATGCAGGCGCAGGTGGTACACCGTGCGCGTGCCGATCGTTGTCGTTTCGACGTAGGTGACATCATACGCGCGATCGACGGCGCGCACGACCGCGATCGTTTGTATTGGATCGGCCGCGAGATTTGGCGGTGTTGGTGGAGAGGTTGCGCCCGCTGCGGGCGCGCGGCGATAGAACCCAAGTGGCGCCCCCGCCGGACCAAATGCGTAGCCGCCGCGTAGCAGCACGGTGCCGGGGCGCCCATCCGCGCTCAGTGTTTGCACGAACGTGCGTCCGTCGCGCAGACGCACGATGAACTGCACGATCGTTCCCGCACTGCACCGGGTGGCGAGAAACGTCGATTCGCACGGGAGCGTGAACGATTCGTAGGGCGGCAGTGCGCGAGCGTTCCATGCAGCTTGCGCACGCGTGAAGATCGCGACGGGGTCGGGTGCGTTCGACGCGACGGCATGGTAGAGTGGTAGGGTCATGAAGCTGCCTTTATATCATGTTGACGTTTTTACGTCCGAGCGCTTCGGTGGAAACCCGCTGGCCGTCTTCCTCGACGCCGAGGGGCTCGACAGCGAGACGATGCAAAAAATTGCGCGCGAGATGAATCTTTCCGAGACGACCTTCGTGATGCCCCCGCACGACGATCGTGCGACGCACCACGTCCGCATCTTCACGCCGGGCCAGGAGTTGCCGTTCGCCGGGCATCCGACGATCGGCACGGCCTTCGTGCTCCAGCAGTTCGCCAAAGCAACCCCGGACCTCGCATTTCAAATGGAAGCCGGTATCATCCCCGTCCGCAAGGAGGGTGACACGCTCTGGATGACGCCGCCGCCGGCCGAAGCGCTGAGCGCGGCTTTCGATCGCGCCGCGGTCGGGCAAGCGATTGGGTTGCCCGTATCCTGCGTGATGATGCCGCCGCAAGTTTTTGGTGGCCACGGCGTGGAGTTCTTGTGCGTGCTGCTCGACACCGAGCAAAACGTCGACTGGGTCATGCTCGATCGCGCTGACTTGGTCAAAGCGACGACGGTGGACGTCGGCGAGGGCAACGTGCTGATCTGCAGTTATCAAGCCGGCAAAGCCTACTCGCGCATGTTCGCCGCGGTGGCGAATAACGTCGGCGAAGATCCGGCAACGGGATCGTCAGTTGCTCCGTTGTGCGCGGCGCTTGGGTGGTGGAGGCTTCTCGATCAGAGTCGCACGCACATCGACGTGCAGCAAGGCGTAGCCATGGGGCGGCCAAGTCAGCTCAAAGCGCGTTTCGCCGTCGAAGGTACGTACGTGCAACAAATCGTGGTAGGCGGCGCAGCCGTACCCGTATATCAAAGTACGCTAGAGCTGTAGGGGCTTATTCGTACTCCGACAACAGGGCAATGTCGAAGCTGCTCCACGAACCGAGCATGGTGACCGTGTCGTCGGCTTCCTTGCGCGAAGCGCGCACGATGAACGCGACCGGTTTAATGCCGAGCGTCGCGGCCGCTCGCAATGCGCGCGCGTCTTCTTCGCGGCGCAACTCACCGGCAAAGAGGTAGGGCACCTTTACGCGGATGGCGGTCTCGACCAAATCGATGACCCTGCCGGGTTCGGGGCCGATCATTTTTTCGCCATAGCGCGCGAGTCGCGCAGCCGCCGTCGAACAGATCCACTCGCCCTCTTCGGACGACGCGACGTGGATCAGCGTGATCGAGCGCCGGCGATTCTCATCGCGCAACCGATCCATCAAGGGCACCAGATTCGGCACGTTGATGCTCGTCGTCGGAAAAAGTTCCCGATTCGGATCCGCCATGCTCCCCCATTTACACGCGTTGCGTGGTGGTTCCCACGGGGACGCTGGTACGAATGGTCTCCGCCAGGCGCTCGATCGCCAGGCGCCGTGGCACGAATGCGCGGTGGAGCACGCGGATCGCGCGAGAGGAATGTTGCCCCTCGAGCGGCCGAAATGCAATCCGCGCGAAGCGCCGCTGGAATTGCGCCCGTGCGAGTTCGGGCACGATCGTCATCCCGAGTCCCGCATCCACGAGATTAAGGACGGTCTCGAGCGAGGTGGCGGAGAGATCGCTGCGCAGGCCGCGACCACGTGTTTGCCCGCACAGCGCGAGCGCTTGATCCGAGAGGCAATGCCCGTCGGCGAGCAAGATCAGCGTTGCCGGGTCCAACTGCTCGACGCTGATACACGTTTGGGCGGCAAGCGGATCGCCCGCGGGAAGCGCAACGCTAAACGGTTCATCGAAGAGCGCAATCTCGGAGAGGTTGCCGTCGGCGTGCTCGGTGGCCACGAGCGCAGCATCGAGACGTCCGGCGTGAATCGACTCGAGCAACCGATGCGTCATGTCTTCGATCACGACAAGTGGCGCGAGCGGTAATTGCGCCTGCAACGGCCCGAGAACACCGGGTAACAAATACGGTGCGAGCGTCGGGATGACACCCAAACGCAGTGGGCCGACCATCGGATCGGCGCGCGTTTGCGCAAGCTCCTCGATGCGTTCGACTGCGCCGAGTGCGAGGCGCGCCTGCTCGAGAATCAACTCACCGGCCGGCGTGACGCGAATCGTACGCCCATCGCGCTCGAAGAGCTCCACGCCGAGCTCGCTCTCGAGCTTCCGGATCTGGGCAGAGAGCGTTGGTTGGGCGACGCCGCACTCCTCGGCCGCCCGGCTAAAGCTCCGGCGCCGTTCGAGGGCTAAGGCATACTGGAGATCTTTGAAGTTCATAGGTCAACCAAATGGAAGGGGCTTGTTCCATTGGCTCGGACTTTGGAGATCTCCTCGATTGGACCGCGCAAAACCAGACGCTACGCAAAAGCGTGCGCACGACGTCCCCTACACCCGCTTGAGACCGGGACTACTCTAAGCGCCGCTCGCCTTGACGCCGATCGCCCGACCGCCGATCAACCGCGACCGGAATCGTGACGATCCGGCGGTCGCTCTGACGGCGTTCGGCTTTGCGCCGCTCGCTGGTGGTGGTCATCGCCATGGGCCGGATATTCTACCGCCAGCCCCGCCATCCCCAGCCGCCCCAGCCCCAACCGAAGCCCAGGCCCACCGCCGGATAGCCGTAGTACGCCGGGTATGCATACGGATAGGCGTAGAGGGTCCGGAACGGCGTGTCGATTTGGTCGGCGAGAAACGTTGAACCGCTCGGGCGTCCATAAATCGTTACCGGATAGCCCGGCTGCAAGCGGATGCCGGTGGGATTGATGATGGTCCCTTGGTGCAGTGTCACGTCATCGACGTAGCCGCGCACGTCACGCACGTACATCGTTGTTGCACCGTTGAATCCTGAAATCGTTCCTTTTATTGTCTCGCCGCGGCGCGTCGCATAGCTTGGCACTGCGGCCGGTTGCTGTGCCAGTCCAAGGGACGGCGTGATAAGCAAGGCGAGAGCGGCGGCCAGCGCCGAGAAGCGTAGGGCCCGTTTGACCGAGGTATGCATAACGGTATCAGTCTACCCGGAGGTGCTGAGAAAAGGATCAAATGTGCGTAGGCTCTCAGGAATCACTCGGCTTGGTGGCGTAGCCTTTGCGGCGATGCTAGCTCGCTCGTTTCACAGGCCCCTGGCGTGCGCCGTGGTGGCGCTGCTTGCGCTTGCAATCGCCGGATGCGGCGCTCGCGCACGTCATCACCGCGGCAACGGTCCTGCCGGAGCGCAGAGTATTCCGACCGCGACCGCGGCGCCGGCTACGGTCAAGCCGACCGCGCAAATTGCCGGCATCATCGCGCCGTATCAAAATGTCTCGATCTCGAGTTCGCTGAGCGAACCGACCGACGTCGTGAACGTGATTCAGGGTGATCGCGTGCACCACGGTCAGGTGCTTGCCGTGCTCGATACGACCGACTTGCGCGCGAACTATAACGCCGACGAGCGTAACGCTGCTTCGGCGGACGCGCGCGCGACGCAAACGAAGTACCAGGCGCAACTCAATCTGGGGCAGGGCAGCAATCAAGTCGAGGCCGCAGACGCCGCGATGCGCAACTCGAAGCTGGTGTATCAACAGGATCAAGCGCTCTACAAGAGCGGCTACGTGTCGCAAGCGCAACTCGAGGCGGCGCGCGCAGCCTATATTGGCGATCTCAACACGTACAATACTGCGGTGCTCAATAACCAAGTCAACGGCAACAACACGCAGGGTCTACAAGCCGCGACGGTTGCCTCGGCAATCGCGGACGCGCAGTCTGCGCACGCGCAGGCCGACCAAATCGCAGCGCAGATCGCGCGCGCGACAATCGTCTCGCCCGTCGACGGCATCGTGGTCAATCGCAACTTGAATCCCGGCGAGTACCCGGGATCACGTACGATCTTCACCATCCAGCAACTCGACCCGGTATACGCCGAACTCAACGCGTCGTCGTCGAACGTGTTCACGATCCAACGTGGCGCCCCGGTCACGCTCGCAGTCTCGGGCGTGCCTAACGCGGCGACCTATCAGGGCCGGGTCAGTGCCGTGCTCGGGCAAGTGCAGCCCGGGTCGACCAACTTCACGGTCGAAGTCATCGCTCCCAATCCCGGCGACAAACTGCAGTCCGGCATGGCCGTGACCGGCACGATTGCGCTCCCGGCGGTCAGTGGCACGGGCATTCCGACGGCGGCGTTCCTCGACGATTCGCATACGAGCATTATGGTCGTCGATGCGAACGGGGATGCAAAGCAGCAGAGCGTCAAAGAACTCGGCAGTGATGGCAAAACATCGATCGTGAGCGGCATTGCCAACGGCACGGAGCTGGTGTCGAACGGTCAGCTTGGTATTGCCGCGGGGCAGCAAGTCGTCAAGAACGATCCCTCGGAATCGCCGGGGGCGTCACCATCGCCTGGGGCATCGCCCGGCCATCGCTGGCACCGCGGCGTTTCGCCGTCACCCTCGCCACAATAATGTGGCTCACCCGGCTTTGCGTTCAGCGGCCGACGATCGTCTTCGTGATGCTCGCGCTGATTGCCGTCGTCGGTACCTTCGCCGTACTGACGATCACGCAACAGCAGTTCCCGAACGTGGATTTCCCGGTGGTCGGCGTGCGCGCCAGCTACCCGGGCGGCTCGACGACGGAGATTCGCGATGCGATCGTGCGACCGCTCGAAGACGCGATCGCCGGCGCTCCGAATCTCTCGTACATTAATACAACGGTCCAGCAGGGCCAGGCGGCGATCACCGCCACCTTCAATCTCTCGTCGAACAAGACGACGGATCTCGTGCAGGTGCAGCGTCGCGTGATGATCGCACAATCGCAACTGCCAAGCGACATGCCGGCGCCGACGGTCGGTACGTTCGATCCCGCGCAGGCTACCGTCCTTACGATCGGTTTGAGTTCGAGCGCGCTCAGCCCCGGCCAAATGTCGGCGATCGTCAACAACAATATCGTGCCCGCGATCGAGCAGATCGACGGCGTATCGAACGTCAATGCCAATGGCGCGGTAACGCCGGCGTTTGAAGTGCAAGTCAATCCGAATCTGCTGGCCTCGGCGGGCTATACGCTCAGCGACATCGTCAGTTCGATTCAAAGCAACAACAATCGCGAACCCGGTGGCATCGCGTATCTCCCGGGGCACGAGACAACGATCGACGTCCGTGGCGATCTCACCACCGAGCAATCGGTAGCGAATCTGCTGATCTCGGCCGCGTCATCCTACACGACGTCATTTGGAAACGCTAGCTACAGCGAGCCGGTTGCTGCCGGCGTCCCCGGCGCGCCTCCGGCCGCGGCGAGCGAGAGCACCGGCGCGGCGGCGAGCAACGCATCGAGTGCCACCGCACTTGCAGCTGCAGCGACCGCATCGCCGTCGTCGAGCGCCACAACCCAAACGTCGACCTCGTCGAGTAACGCCAGCGGTGCAACGCCACAACCGCCTGCTACACCGGGACCGCCATCATCGCCACCGCCGCAGCCGACGCTTGCGCCGATCCCGCAACTCAACCTCGTGACGCAGTATCCGGTGTCGAGTTCGAGCGGAACGACGTCATCCTCGAGTGCTGCGAGCGGCGGCGGATACGCGGGACCGTCGCTTTCGAACGTCAACCCCTGGACGTATGCGCGGCGCCAAATGCGGATCTCGGATGTCGCAAATGTGGTCGACAGTTTTGAGCCGCAGCGCCAGTACAGCTACGTCGGTTCCACACCGACGATCTCGCTCGGCGTCCAAAAAGCAACCGGTGCAAGCGAGGTCGTGGCGGCCGACAACGTGCTCAAAGCACTACCGGGGATCGAGAAACAATACCCGCAGATTCAATTCCAGATTCTCAATAACCAGGCGGCGTATACAGAAGATCAGATCTTCGGCGTCGTGCGCACGCTTTCCGAGGCGATTTTCATCACGGCGATCGTGATGCTGTTTTTCCTGCGCTCGTGGCGAAACGCCATCGTTGTACTGATCGCGATCCCGTCCTCGCTCGGTGTAACCCTCGCGCTGATGAAGGCCTTCAACTTCTCAATCGATACGGTTTCGCTTCTTGGGATGACGTTGATCATCGGTATTCTCGTTGACGACTCCATCGTCGTCTTGGAAAACATCGAGCGCCATCATGCGGGCGGGGAAGCGCCCAAGGACGCGGCAATTAAGGGCCGCACGCAGATCGGTCCGGCGGCAATCGTGATTACGCTTGTCGACGTCGTGGTCTTCCTGCCTATCGCGTTTCTTCCGGGTACGGTCGGGCGCTTTCTCTCGGAATTCGCGCTGGTCGTCGTGACCGCGACGCTGACCTCGCTATTTATCTCTTTTACCGTCACGCCGGCGCTGGCCGGCAACTGGTCGCTGCTCTCCAAGTGGAAGCCGCCAAGGCTTATCGACCGGTTTACGCGCCTCTTCGAGAGCACACGCTTGTGGTATACGCAAACCGCGCTTCCGTGGGCGCTGAAGCGCCCGCGCCTCGTTGTGATCGCCTCGTTTGCGGCGGTCTTCGCCGCGATGGCGCTGGTCCCGTTGCACATCATCGGGTTTGAGTTCATGCCCCCCGTCGATCGTGGCGAAGTCTTCGTGCAAATTACCTATCCGACGGGCACGCCGCTGGCATTCGTCAACGAGAAGATTGGGGAGTTGACCAAAGAGCTCGCAAAGATTCGCGACGTCCAGTCGCAGACGTCGCTGGCCGGGGCGACGCAAAGCGGCTTCGGTGGAACGGTCAATCAAGGCAGTGTCGGTCAGGTGCACGTCTTTTTACAAGACAATCACAGCGGGACCACCGATCAGTGGGCGCAGCGATTCGGCGCGATGGCGCAAAAGATTGCGCCGGGCGCGAAGATCGTGTCGATCGCGGCGACCGGTTTCGGCGGCGGTAGCTCGCAGCAGATCGACTACCTCGTCACCTCGAACGATGACCAACCCGAAAAGTATGCGCCGAAGGTGCTCGCCGCGCTGCAAGAGACGCCGGGCGCGATCAACGTCAACAGCTCGGCACTGCAGCTAGCACCGCAGATCGATATCGATTTCGATCGCGATCGCGCCCGTGCGTTCGACATCAACATCGGCACGGCAGCGTCGGCGATCCGCGCGGCGTTCGGCGGCACACTGGCGGCGCAGATTCAAACCTCGCACGGCATCAAGTACGTGCAGGTGCTTTACCCACGGAGCTACCAGACGTCGCTTGCGATGTTGCTCGCACTGCCGCTACGCGCCAGCGACGGCTCGATCATTCACTTGGTCGATATCGCCAAGCTGGTCGAAGATCCGTCCGAGGCACTAATGACGCGAACGAACCGCGAGACCGTCGTGCACATTCAGGCGAATCTTGCCCCGGGCGCCGCGCAATCGACCGTGCAGGGTCAGTTCCTCAAGAACCTTGCGGCGCAGAAACTCCCCGACTCGGTTCAGGTGAAGCCGAATGTGGGCGGGAATCAGCAGAACCTTTCCGATACCGTCGTCGGCATGGGCGCCGGACTAGGCCTCTCGGTGATTCTCGTCTACTTGCTGATGCTCGCCCTCTACAATAGCTATCGTTTGCCGGTCATTATCATGTTTGCAGTTCCGGTGGCCACGGTCGGCGCGCTGACCTCGCTCGCAATCACGCGTCTCAATCTCAATCTGTACTCGCTGATCGGTACGGTGCTGCTGGTAGGCTTGGCGTCGAAGAACGGTATTTTGCTGGTGGACTTTGCGAATCATATGGTCGAGAACGGCATGGATCGGGCCAGCGCGATGGTCGAAAGTGCGAAGGAGCGTTTTCGGCCTATCATCATGACGACGTGCGCGATGATCGCCGGCATGACGCCGATCGCGCTCGCGCTCGATCCGGGCGGCGCGCAGCGTCAGGCGCTTGGCGTGGTGGTCATCGGCGGCTTGATTAGCTCGCTGCTTTTGACGCTCGTACTGGTACCGGTCATCTTCATGTGGCTCGGACCGGCCGGACCCGCGAAGGAGGCGGAGGCATCATGAAGTTTACCCGGCTCTTCGTCGAACGGCCGACGCTCGTTACCGTGTTCCTCGCGTTGGTTATCATTGCGGGGACGCTTTCAGGTTTTCATCTCGTCAAGCAGCAGCTACCGAACTACGACGTGCCGTCGATTCAGGTGTTGCTCACCTACAACGGTGCCTCGACGAGCGAGATGCGCGACGCGATCGTACGCCCGCTCGAAGATCAAATCGCAGGCGCCCCGGATCTCAGCTACGTCGAGACCTCCATCGAGCCGGGCCAGGCCTCGATCGTCGCCGTATTCTCGTTGAGCTCCGACGAAAACACCGATCTGGTGCAGGTGCAAGGGCGCGTGCAAAACTCGCTGCACCAGCTCCCCAACGATCTACCGACGCCGCAGATCTCGATCTACAACCCGTCGGAAGCGGTGGTGGTCTCACTCGCCGCTTCGTCGACGAGTTATTCGCTCGGGCAGCTTTCAGCCATCGTCACCAACGACGTCGTGCCGGCGATCGAGCAGGTTCAGGGCGTTTCCTACGTCCAGGAGAACGGCAACGTCACGGCTTCGATCCAGGTGAACGTCGATCCGCAAAAGATCTCGGCATCGGGCTTCACGCTGACCGACGTCATCAACGCGATTGCCAACAATAACGTGCGCGCGCCGGGCGGCATTGTCTACGAACCCAATCGCGAGACGAATCTCGACATTCGCGGCGACGTGCAAGACGTCCCGACCGTCGCGAATCTGCTGCTCGGCAACTCGACGACCGCGACGACGAGCACGTCGAGCTCTTCGAGCGTCTATCCGTGGACGGCAACATCACGGCTTTGGCGCATCTTGGACGTCGCCAACGTGCAGGATGCCTACGAAACGCAGCGCGTCTTCGCCTACACGAACGGTACGCCCGCAATCGAGCTTGACGTGCAGAAGGCTGCCGGCTCGAGCGAGGTCACGGCATCCAACGCGGTGATCGCGCAACTGCCGCGCTTGGAAGCGCAGTACCCGCAGATCAAGTTCTCCATACTGAACGTGCAGTCGACCTATACCCAGGATCTGCTTTCCGGTGTCACGCGCACGCTCATCGAGGGCATTATCATCACCGCGCTCGTGATGCTATTCTTCCTTCGTTCGTGGCGCAAAGCCGTGGTCGTGATGATCGCAGTACCGGCGTCATTTCTCGTCACGTTGGCCGCGATGCAGGTGTTGGGGTTCACGGTCGATACGGTGTCGCTACTCGGTATGACGCTGATGATCGGCATCCTGGTCGACGACTCGATCGTCGTGCTCGAGAATATTTCGCGCCATCAAGAAGAAGGAGAGAAGCCCAAGGAAGCGGCGATCAACGGCATCTCCGAGATCGGTGTGGCTACCATTGTGATCACGCTCGTGATCGTGGTCGTCTTTCTCCCGCTCTCGTTCTTGCCGGGGACGGTCGGGTTGTTTTTGCGCGAGTTTGGCCTGGTCGTCACCGTCGCAACGCTGACCTCCCTCTTCGTCTCGTTCGCCGTGACTCCGGCGCTCTCGGGGCGTTGGGCATTATTTTCAACGTGGAAGCCGTGGGGCATCATCGATCGCTTTACCGAGTGGTTCGATGGTGTGCGCACGTGGTACGCGCAAACCGCGCTGACATGGGGGCTCGAGCACCGCAGTCTTGTGGTTTGGGTTTCGTTTGGTAGTCTCGTGGTGGCGCTGCTGCTCATTCCGCTCGGCATCGTCGGTTTCGAGTACTATCCGCCGGTCGATCGCGGCGAGCTCTTCATCAACATCAACTATCCGACCGGCACGCCGCTCGCCTCCGTAACGAACGCCGTGCGCCAAGCCGAGCAGATCGTGCTCAAGGTCCCCGACTTGCAATCCGAGACGTCGATTGCCGGCGCGTACGAGGGCGAGCTTACCGGCTACATCAACAACGGCGCGAATGGACAGATCCACATCTTTCTGAAGCCCGGACGGCACAACTCGACACAATATTGGTCGCAGACCCTCGCGAACGAGATTCAGCGCGCACTGCCGGCAGCGCAGGTTACCGGCGTCCCGTCGACCGATCCTTCGGGCGGCATCTCGCAGCCGATCGGGTACGTGATCGAGAGCGCGACGACTGATCCGACCGATGCGGCGAATAAAGCTTTCGCAGCGCTGCAGCAGACGCCGGGCGTGATCGACGCGACGACGTCGAATGCGCTCGAATCGCCGCAGATCGAAGTCAATTTCAATCGCAACGCCGCCCGCGCGCTCGATGCAAGCATCGGCACCGCGTCGACGGCGGTACGCGCCGCGTATGGCGGCTACACGGCGACGCAGTTCACCGGCCCTGACGGCCTCAAAGACGTCCAGGTAATTTACGAGCAGAAGAACCTCGACAATCTCGCCGGCATCAAGTCGATTCTCATTCGCGCAAACAACGGATCGATCATCACCGTGGGCGACATCGTCGATCTGCAAAGCGTTCCGGCGCCGCCGCTGATCATTCGCCTCGAACGGCGCAACGTGGTGCTGATCGGCGCGAACGTGGCGCCGGGAGCGACGCTCTCGAACGTCATCCGCGATTACGAGCGACGTTTGCGGGCGTTGCACCTACCGTCCGATATCACGGTCGCTCCCGTGGCCGGCGGTAATCAGCAACAAGTCACCGACACGACCTACGAGATGAGCATCTCGCTCTTGCTCTCGATTCTGCTCGTCTATCTGTTGATGGTCGCGCTCTACAACGGCTATGTGACGCCGTTCATCGTCATGTTTACGGTGCCGGTCGCGGTCGTCGGCGCGCTCGGTGCGCTTGCGATCACGCATCAGACACTCAACTTATTCTCGCTGATCGGCTCGATCATGCTCGTCGGCCTCGTCGCGAAGAACGGGATCTTGCTCGTCGACTTCGCCAATCAATTGCGCGACCGCGGGCTCAGTAAACTCGATGCGATCGTTGAAAGCGCGCACCACCGTTTCCGCCCGATCGTGATGACGACGTTCGCGATGATCGCCGGCATGTTGCCGCTCGCGCTTGCGCTCGACCCGGGCTCGCAAGCCGAACGGCCGCTCGGCATCGTGGTTATCGGCGGTCTCTCGAGCTCGCTCGTGCTCACGCTCTTGCTGATCCCGATCATGTACCTGCGCTTCGCACCGGACGACAAGCGTGACGAGGCGCTGGTCCGGCGTGGACCCGAACGCGAACCGCAAACCGTAAGTTAGTGTTACCGGCTCGGCGGGTGCACTCCGAATGTAGCTTGCCACAGCCGGTGCAAAGCCGCGACGACCGGCGGTTGTCCCGGCGGAACATCTTGCTGTCCTAAGCTCGGCATCGAGCCGACGCTCTGCAACACGATGTTCGTTGTCGGGCCGCTTTCCTGGATCGAGGTAATCCCGCAACCCGGTACGTAACTGACGAGCGACGGCGTCATCGCGGCTTCGGTCCCGCCGGCGGTGACGCTATACTGTACCGTCGCGCCGCTCGCTCCGCTCCCGCTTGGACACGCGCCGATGCCGGCGACCGTGCCCGTCGCAACGACTTGCGCGGAGGCCGTGACGCCGACGGCGCTTGCAATCGTCGCATTCTGCAGCGGGTTCCAGCTCTGTCCTATCGCGAGCGAGCCGGGTACGAGCAATGGCGTTCCGGGCACCGAGCCCGAGACACCGTTCGTTCCGCTCGACACCGACGCGAAAGCCGCGGCGAGATAGCTCCCGTTCAGCTGGGTAAGATCCAGCGTTCCGATTTTTGTGCCCGCCGTAAAGAGTGAGCTCGACGAGCTTGACTGGTATCCGACAAAACGAACGTTGCCATTCACCGGATTCGGATCGGCATAAATACCGACGTAATAGGGTGACCCGCCGAATCCCGGGGTCACGAGGTACGTCCACGTGCGATTCGCAACGTAGCCAAACATGTCGCCGGTAATAGCGGTATTGCTTGTCGGCGGCGCAGGCGACGGAACGATAATTGGCCCGGCGTACTGTCCGGGCCCCGCAGCGGTCGTTACGGAGAGCGTTCGTAGCGGCGCGCTGTTCGCACCGGGCGCCCAGACGTCGATCGCCTCCAAATAGTTCGTCGTGATTTCGTCGTAAAGCGCCAGTGCTTCACCGCTAGCGTCGACCGCGACCCCGACAGGGACGATGGTCCCGCCAGAAGGCGCATTGGCCGTAACAGTGACGTTCGAGCCAAGGCCGGCAGGGTACTCGGTTATGATGTAGCCGGCGAAAACGCCGTGGGACGTGAGCACGTCGACCGCGCCGTTCGCAGCGATCGCAATGCCATACGCCGAGGATACGAGCGTCGCGGTTGCCGTCGGCGTCGCAGCACCGGAAGCGCCGGCTGCGTACGTGAGCGCGTAGCTGGTCGCACCGTGCGATCCGGTGATCGCGATTGCACCGCTTGCATTCACGGCAACGTGGCTCGCATTGATCGAGCTGCCCGGCACCTGCGCCCCAACTAAGCTCAAAACACGTCCCGTCGTCGCGAGCGTCGTGCCGCTCACGCTGTATTCGGTGAGCTCGGAGTTGCCGCCGACCAGGTTTGCAACGAGCAGATCGTTGTTCGGCTCAGCCGCGATCGGGCAACCTTCCAAGGTCGCCGAAACCGTCAACGCCGATGTTCCTTGCTCCGATCCCCCCGGATAGATCAGAATCTGGCAGCTCGACACATAATCATACATGGCGACCGCGTAGCCACCATTCGGTAGCACCGCGAAAGCGCCGGGCGAAGGACTATACACATACGGAGTGAGGGGGATCGTTAGGAACGTGAACGCTTGTGCCGGCGCATTGACTGCCGTAGTGGCGAGCGTCGCGACCGCGGCATTCTGTTCACTAAAGTTGAAGACCGCGATGCTCTGGCTCGGCTCGAACAGGAGCGTGGCACCAATGACGAGGTTGCTCGGAATGGTGCCGCCGCTCGCACTCAGGTGTACCGCGTACGGTGCGTTCGACGAGCCATTGTAGCTAATCGTGACTTTGGTGCCCGGTGTCGTTACTGACGTCGGCGAGAGTGTAACCGCCGTCGAATCACTCGAAATGGTAAGCGGCGACGTGAACGAGCCGGGCGCGACGATCAACGCGCCGGTCGCGTCGTAGGCATCGACGTCGAGAACGGACGTTCCAGCGGTACCGAGCGCAAGGATCGGCGTTTCGAGTGAAAGCTTGATCAGTGCCGGCGCGCCGTTGAGCGTGAGCGAGATCGTTGGGTTACTCGATCCTACGGTGACGGCTTGGGTTACGGAGCCGAGGTTGTTCCCGGTACCGTTCGGGCCGCTCATGGCCACGATTTCGAGTTCTTGATTGCCGAGTGGTGCGGTGACCGTAACCTCACAGGTGATCTGTCCTTGCGCGCTGTTGGTCACGCAACCGGCAAAGGTTGCGCCGACGTTCACCGTCGCTGTGGGTGTCGAACTCGGTTGCGAGCCCTGCGCATAGATGAAGATGGCGAGTGATTGCGTGTTTGCGGAGGCCAAGAACGGTCGGCGCGCTCTCATCGCGGCCACCGTCGGCATCACGAACGTGAACGTGAGCGGCGCGGTCGTTGCTCCCGGGGGTGCCGATGTCGGCGTCGCAGTTGCGACCGGCAAGGGGCCTCCTCCGAGTTTGGCTCCGGGCGTGCAGCTCACCAGCAATGCAAATAGCAAGACAACAGAAGATACGCGTCGGCTCATCATGGGTCGAAAGGTTCGGCTCGCTAGAAAAGCGACCTTTGTACCGGATCGTCGTCGACTAGTACATTTGCACTATCGTTCCGTACATCGTTGACGCGCATCGAGACGTCACGTGCCGACATCGCCGAGGAATCATAAGGTTGTATTAACGCACG
>DATJOM010000071.1:0-6363 GCA_035507095.1 Candidatus Acidiferrum sp. | reverse complement strand
CGTCAACGGACAAGTCTTCACGCTCGCCGCCGGTCAATCGCTCGTCGTAACCGGAGTCGCGGGTGCGCTCACCGGATCGGTCACCGCCGTTTCGCAATCAATGTTCACGCCATTTAGCGAACTCGGTGCGCCTGCGAACGCTGGTTCGCTTGGCATCACCGCGGGCGCAGCCGGGGCGGGCGCAGCCGGCGCAGGCGCGGCTGGGATCGCCGCGGGTGCCGCCGCAGCAGCCGCCGCCGTAACCACGATCTCGAACAACAACGCGGCGACACCGGCTCCGACGGCGACCCCGACGCCGGCTCCACCGGTACCATCACCCAGCACGACATCGGTTCCAATCACGGTAACCAGTAAGACGGCAGCCCCAAGGGCGACGCCGCCGCCAATGCTTCCGCCGGCGCCGGGTCCGCACTTCCCGGGAGCGCGTCCGACGCCGGGTCCGGGCTAGCCGACGCTCTTCCGGTATCTGATCCTCGGCGGCGCCCAACTTGCTGTGGGCGCCGCCGCAGTTTTTGCCAGGTATGCGCTTGCTGGAGCGCCGCCACTCGCGGTCGCTGCTGCGCGACTGTGCATCGCCGCAGCGATACTCTTGATCATTGCCGCGTTGCATCGCGGCGCGCATCAATCCACGACTCGCACGCAACGCATCCTGCTGTGGATTGCCGGCGTGGCACTAGCGCTGCACTTCGCGACGTGGATCGCCTCGCTCGAGTACACGACGGTCGCGATTTCAACGTTGTTGGTTTCGGTCACGCCGATGTGGACCGCGCTCTACGACGCGCTCGTGCGGCGCAAACGGTATCCGCTCGTCGTGCCGCTCGCCTTCCTTACGGGAACGGCCGGTCTCGCGATGATCGCGAGCGGGCACCATAGTCCGGCGCCGCACAGCGGACACGCATTGCTCGGCGCATTCCTCGCGCTCGGTGGCAGCGCAGCATTTGCCGCGTACTTATTGCTGGTTCGCGAAGTACGTGCGGTGCTTTCGACGCGCGCGATCGTCACGACGACGTACAGCGCGGCCGCCGCGGTCTTGGTCATCGCGGCGGCAGCGGCGCATCAGGCACCGCCGAGCGTGCACGCGTACACGGCGTGGGGCGGGATCATCGCGATGGCGTTGATCTCGCAACTACTCGGGCACACGGGGATGAACGCCGCCCTGCGCTGGTTCTCGCCGAGCGCGGTTTCGTTCTCCACCTTGCTCGAGCCGGTCTTTGCCGCGGTGCTGGCGCTGGTGATCTTCGGCGAGACGCTGTCGGCGTTTGCGGTCGCAGGTGCCTGCCTGCTGCTCGCCTCGATTGGCACGGTCATTTGGATCGTGCCGGATGCCTGATTGGACCGACCCACCAGCAAGGATTCCCCGCCAATTACGGAATGGCTGGCGAGCTATGAGAAACGATCCGGATCCGCAAGAGACCCAAGAATGGCTCGAGTCGATGCGCGCCGTCGTCGCGGTCGAAGGGCCGGATCGCGCGCGCGGGTTGTTGGAAGAGCTCGTCGAGGAAGCGCAGCGCGGTGGCGCGCACGTTTCGCTCGGACTCGAAACGCCGTATCTCAACACGATTCCAGTTGAGAAGCAGCCACCGTTCCCGGGCGATACCGAACTCGAAGCGCGTTTGCGTCACTACGTACGTTGGAACGCGATGGCGATGGTCGTGCGCGCAAACAAAGACAGTTCCGAACTCGGCGGCCATGTCGCGACGTTTGCGTCGGCCGCCACGCTCTACGACGTCGGAGCGAATCACTTCTTCCGCGCGCCGTCGGAAAACTTCGGCGGCGACATGGTCTTCTTCCAAGGTCACAGCTCGCCCGGCATTTACGCGCGCGCATTCCTCGAAGGTCGCATCACCGAAAAACAGCTCGAGGGTTTCCGCCAGGAGGTCGACGGCAAGGGCATTTCGTCGTATCCGCATCCGTGGTTGATGCCGGAGTTTTGGCAATTCCCAACCGTCTCGATGGGTCTGGGCCCAATCATGTCGATCTATCAGGCGCACTTCATGCGTTACGTCAACGATCGCGGACTGCGTGACACGACGGGCCGCAAAGTGTGGGCGTTTGTCGGCGACGGCGAGACCGACGAGCCCGAAACGCTTGGCGCGATTTCACTTGCCGGCCGCGAGAAGCTCGACAACCTCATTTGGGTGATCAACTGCAACTTGCAGCGCCTCGATGGACCGGTGCGGGGCAACGGCAAGATCATTCAAGAATTGGAACGCGTCTTCAAGGGCGCGGGTTGGAACGTTATCAAGGTGATCTGGGGTAGCGGCTGGGACGAATTGCTGCGCAATGACACGAGCGGGCGGCTCGTGCAGTTGATGAACGAGACCGTCGACGGTGACTATCAAACGTACAAATCGCGCAACGGCAAGTACGTGCGCGACGAATTCTTCGGCCGTTATCCCGAGACCGCGGCACTCGTCGCCGACTGGAGCGACGATCGCATTTGGGCGCTGATGCGCGGCGGTCACGATCCGCTCAAGGTCTATGCGGCATATAAAGCCGCGATCGAACACAAAGGCGAGCCGACCGTGATTCTCGCGAAGACGATCAAAGGCTACGGCATGGGCGAGGCCGGCGAAGGCCTCAACATTGCGCACCAGGCCAAGAAGATGGACGTCGACGATATGCGCGCCTTTCGCAATCGCTTTGCGGTGCCGGTCCACGATGACGATATCGCAAAAGTGCCGTTCTATCGGCCGCCCGACGATAGCGAGGAGATGCGCTATCTCAAAGAGCGCGTAAGGGCGCAGGGTTCGCTGCCGCAGCGGCGCCGCCGCTCCGAGACACTTGCCGTGCCCGCGCTTTCGGCGTTTGATGCACAGTTGCAGTCGACCGGAGAGCGCGAGATCTCCACCACGATGGCCTTCGTGCGCATACTCAATACGATCACGCGCGATGCAACAATCGGGTCGCGTGTCGTGCCGATCGTCGCCGACGAGTCCCGCACCTTCGGTATGGAAGGTATGTTCCGCCAGCTCGGCATCTACTCATCGGTCGGACAACTGTACCATCCGCAAGATGCCGAACAGTTGATGTGGTATCGCGAAGATCAGCACGGTCAGATTCTCCAAGAAGGCATCAACGAAGCAGGTGCGATCTCCTCGTGGATTGCAGCAGGCACGTCGTACTCCAATCACGATCTGCCGATGGTGCCGTTCTACATCTTCTACTCGATGTTCGGCTTCCAGCGTATCGGCGATCTCGCGTGGGCGGCGGGCGATTCGCGCACGCGCGGCTTCTTGCTCGGCGGCACGTCGGGACGCACGACGCTCAACGGTGAGGGTCTCCAGCACGAAGACGGCCAGAGTCAAGTCATGGCTTCGTTCATTCCGAACTGCCGCAGCTACGACCCAACCTATGGGTACGAGCTTGCGGTGATCATCCAAGACGGATTGCGCCGGATGCTCACCGAGCAGGAAGACGCCTATTACTACATCACGCTGCTCAACGAAAACTACGCCCATCCGGCAATGCCCGAAGGCGCGGCCGAGGGTATCCTGCGCGGGATGTACTTGCTGCGCGACGGGGGCCCTTCGACAGGCTCAGGACGAACGAAGAATCAACCGCGCGTGCAGCTCTTGGGGTGCGGGGCGATTCTACGCGAAGTGCTCGCCGCCGGCGAACTGCTCGCAGAGGATTGGAACGTTGCAAGCGACGTGTGGAGCGTGACGAGCTTCAACGAGCTCGCGCGCGATGGCGTTGCGTGTGCGCGTGAGAACCTGTTTCATCCCGGCGCGAAGGCGAAAGTGCCGTACGCGGCACACGCGCTTGCCGGACGAGCCGGTCCCGCGATCGCCTCGACCGATTACGTGCGCCTCTTTAGCGAACAGATTCGACCGTACATAGGAGACCGCCGCTACCTAACCCTCGGTACCGACGGCTACGGCCGCAGCGACTACCGGCGCATGCTTCGCCGGTTCTTCGAAGTCGATCGCTTCTACGTGACGCTCGCTGCATTGCATGCGCTCGCCCAAGATGGGACGATCGAGTCGAGCGTCGTCGCCAAGGCGATCGAGAAATACAACATCGATCCGTCCAAGCCCAATCCGGTGACGGTCTAGTCATGGCCGATACGATCGAGGTCAAAGTTCCCGATATCGGCGACTTCAAAGACGTCCCGGTGATCGAAGTCCTAGTCAAGACCGGACAAACGATAAAGAAAAATGACGCGCTCGTGACGCTCGAGAGCGAGAAGGCGTCGATGGAAGTCCCGGCCGATGTTGACGGCGTCGTCAAGAACGTCAGCGTGAAAATCGGCGACAAAGTTTCGAAGGGCTCGGTGCTGCTTACGCTTTCGCCCTTCGAGGCTCCGGCGCAGAGCGCCGTCGCACCTCAGGGTGACAAGACGTCACGTCACACTGAGGTGCGAGCCGAAGGCGAGCCTCGAAGTGCGAGCATTATCGAACTCAAAGTGCCGGACCTCGGTGATTTCAACGATATCCCGGTAATCGACGTCCTCGTCAAACCCGGCGATCGCATCGAAAAAGAAGCGCCGCTGGTCACGCTCGAGAGCGAGAAGGCATCGATGGACGTGCCCGCAAGCGCGGGCGGCACCGTCAAGGACGTGCGCGTCAAAGCCGGCGACAAAGTTTCCAAGGGCACCGTCATTGCCACCGTTGTCATCCCGAGCGTAGGGAGCGCGGCGAGCGGAGTCGCGGGAGCGCCGAAACCTCTCGCGACGCAAGAAACTTCTGCCGGTCCCTCGACTTCGCCGGTGCCGGCTACGCCGTCACCGAGCTACGCTCGGGATGACACGGGCAGGACCAATGGCGTTATCCATGCGAGCCCTGCCATTCGGCGCTTTGCGCGCGAACTCGGCGTCGACTTGCACGGCGTCAGCGGAAGCGGCCCGCATGGTCGCGTTACGCGTGAGGACGTGCAAGGATTTGTGAAGCGCGCGCTCGCGGGTGGCGCCCCGTCGAGTTCCGGCTTCGGCATCGCCGGCTTGCCGGCGTGGCCGAAAGTCGACTTCGCGCAGTTCGGTCCGGTCGAGCGCAAGCCGCTCCCGCGCATCAAAAAATTCGCCGGCCCGAACTTGCACCGCAACTGGCTGCAGATTCCGCACATCACGAACTACGACGAAGCCGACGTCACCGATCTCGAAATATTTCGCAACGAGATCAATGCCGAGCAAAGCAAAACCGGTGGGGCAAAGCTTACGATGCTCGCGTTTTTGATCAAAGCGTCGGTTGCCGCGCTGCAGAAGTATCCCGACTTCAATACGTCGCTCGAGGGCGACGAACTGGTCTACAAGCGCTACTACAACATCGGCTTCGCCGCCGATACGCCGAACGGGCTCGTGGTACCCGTGCTCAAGGACGCCGACCGCAAGGGCTTGCTCGAGATTGCGCGCGAGACCGCGGAGCTTGCGGGCAAGGCGCGCGATGGGAAGCTCGGCATCGCGGAGATGCAGGGCGGCACGTTCACGATCAGTTCGATCGGCGGCATCGGCGGTACGCAGTTCACGCAGATCGTCAATGCGCCCGAGGTAGCCATTCTCGGCGCGACGCGCGCGGCGACCAAGCCGGTCTGGGACGGTGCAGCCTTCGTGCCGCGCGTCATCCTGCCGATCAGCGTCAGCTACGATCACCGCGTGATCGACGGCGCGGGCGCAGCCCGCTTTCTGGTGTTGGTCGCCTCCCTCTTGCACGATTTCCGCCGCGTCGCGCTGTAAGGAATGGACGAGCCCTCGGGCGGCATTCCTTTTCTGACCGAGCGCATCGACGCGCTCGAACGCGAACGCGATGGATTGCTCGAGAAGTCTCAGCGGCTCGAGTTATTGCAACGCTCCTTCGTCGAGATCATCGCTGCGCCGAGCGAACCCGCACTCGCCGTAGCTGCGATGCGTGGCGCATGGCTTGGGCTCGGATTTCCGCGCGCGCTGTGGTTTCGGATCGCCGGCCCGCGCGAGGTCAGCGCACTCTACGAACTCGACGGCGACGACGTACGCGAATCCGAATACGGCGGCACGCTACCACCAACGTCGAGCATCGCCCGCATTACGACACGCGACAGCGACATCGCAACCGGCTGGGCCGACGACGCCGATGCGCCGCTGTACGATACGCGCCGGCGCTACGTCGCAGCGGCGGTACGTCCCCCGAAAGGCGATGGCTTCATTTTCTATGTCGACGGCTCGAACGATCGCACCACGTCGGCGTGGAGCATCGCCTCGATGCAAGAGCTCGCAACCCACGCGACCTTCGCGCTCGAGCGCATGCGTTTGGCAGCGGAGCTCGAGGAGATGGCGATGCACGATCCGCTCACCGGGCTCTTCAACCGCCGTGCCTTGATGGATCGGCTTGCGGCGGAACTGCGCATCGTCAGGCGCACCGGCGAGACGCTCGCCTTTGCCATGCTCGACGT
>DATJOM010000070.1:0-10974 GCA_035507095.1 Candidatus Acidiferrum sp. | reverse complement strand
AATCTTGCTGATAGCCGTCGAGCGCGAGATGGCAGAGCGGGCAGGGCGTGATCACCGCCTCCGCGCCGTGATCCTTTGCGATACGCATGTTCTGGCCGACCATGTCGGCGGCGACGTTTTCCTTCTCGAGCTGAATGTGGAAGCCGCAGCAGCGCGTCTTCCCGGCGTAGTCGACCGGCTCGCCGCCGATCGCCGCGATCACGTCTTCGAGTGAATGCGGATTGCGCGCCGACTCCCAGCCGTTGACGTTCTCGGGCCGGATGATGTGGCAGCCGTAGAACGGTGCGACTTTCAGCCCGTTGAGCGGACGCACGACCATCTTGCGCAGATTGTCGAGGCCGATGTCGTCGATCAGCAGCCACAGCAAGTGGCGTACGGTGACGTTGCCCGAATACTTCGCGCCGAACTTGCCCAGAATCGCGTTCGCGTGATCCATCTGCTCTTCGCTTTCGAGCAATTCTTTGTTAGCAGCGCGCATGTGACCGGTGCAGGTGGAGCAGATCGTGATCACGTCATCGAGGCCCAGCGCTTCGGCTTGCGCATAGGTGCGCGCGTTGAGCACGCGCGCGACGTCGCGATTGACGTCGTTGACGACCGACGCGCCGCAGCACGACGCCGCAGTCAGCTCGATCAGTTCGATGCCGAGCTTCTCTGCCAGCAGCATCGTCGAGTTGAACAGTTCTTTGCACGACTCTTTGGCGACGCAGCCGGGGAAGAAGCCGTAGCGCTTGCTATCGCGCGAGTGCGTGTGCTTGTGCGAGTCGAGGGCCTGATCTTCAGGCAAGAGCGTTGAAGACATTATGAAACCGGAACCTCCAGCGACTCGAAAATGGTGCGGACTTCGTCGACCTTCGGGATCGGCTTGAGCGAGGGAAGCCCCAGCATGGGCGCGGTTCCCCCAGCCGCCATCTCAAATGGCGTCAGCTTGCCACGGGCGACCATCCGCAGGCCGAGCGGCAGCACTTTGATCTGGGCGATGACATTGAAGCGGCCGACCGTGCCGAGCACGACCTCGGTCTCGGCCAGCATGCCCGTCTGTTTGATCGTCTTCGAGACGGTAAGCGCGTGGCGCGGACCACGCTCGTCCATCATCACCTTGTCGCTGATCGCCGCGCGCTTGACGTCGATGATGCGGTTGTTCGGATCGACGTGCTTCGGACAGTACGAACACGCATAGCAGTGCGCGCACAACCACAGGTAATCTTCCGAAATCTGGGCGATGCGCTCGCTGCGCTGACTATCGCGCACGTCTTCGATGAAGCGATAGGCGTATGCAATCGCGGCCGGGCCGGCGAAGGCCGGATCGACGCTGACCACCGGGCAAAGCGCATAACACGTCGCGCACATGATGCAGTTCGCGACGGCGACGAGTTTCTTCATGTCGTCGGGCGAGACGCGGCGCTCGGTCGGGTGATCGGCGTCCGCGTCCTTCGGCTGCAGATAGGGCTTGAGCCGTGAATACTTGTCCCAGAACGGGTCCATATGCACGACCATGTCTTTCATCGGCTGGAAATTCGGCATCGGATCGACCGAGATCGAGCCGTCCGCTTTGATCACATCCTTGCAGTTGGTTTTGCATGCGAGGCCCGTCACGCCGTTGATGTTCATCGAGCACGATCCGCAGATAGCTGAACGGCACGAACGGCGGAAGCTGATCGAACCATCGATCTCGGCCTTCGCGGTCTCGAGCGCGTCAAGCACGGTCGTGTTCTCGGGCACCTCAACCTCGACGAGGTCGCGATGCGGCACGGTGTCGACGGCTTCGTCGAAACGGAAGAGGTCGAGTTTGATTTTGGCCACAGTTAGTATGCTCTCACTTCCGGGGCGAAGTCGGTGATCGTCACGCCGCGCGAGTAATCCAGCCGCGCCGAACCGTCCGGTTGGCGCCACGCCAGCGTGTGCTTGAGCCAGTTCGCGTCGTCGCGCTCCGGGAAATCGGTGCGCGCTTGCGCGCCGCGCGATTCCTTGCGCTCGAGCGCGCCCTTGGCCAGCGCGTAGGCGACGTCGATCAAGAAATCCGTCTCGAACGCCGAGACGAGGTCGGTGTTGAACGTCTTGGACTTGTCCATCACGTAGACGCCCGCGTCGAACTCCTTGCGCACTTTATCGAGATCTTGCACGGCCTTGGATAAGCCGTTCGCATCGCGGAAGATGAACGCGTTCTCGCTCATCGTCTCGTTCATCGCATGCCGCAGCTTCGGCGCGCGCGTGCCGCCCGTGCTGGCAAGCAGCTTGCCGACGCGATCTTGTTCTTGCTTGAGCGTCCTGTCGCTCTGCTCGAGATTGCCGACGTTCTTGATGTAGTCGACGGCGTGTTTAGCCGAACGCGCACCGAAGACGATCGTTTCGAGCAGTGAGTTGCCGCCCAGCCGATTTGCGCCGTGGACGGAGACGCAGGCGCATTCGCCGGCGGCATAGACGCCGGGCACGCGGGTCGCGCCGAACTTATCGGTCTCGATACCGCCCATCGTGTAGTGCGCGCCGGGCAGAATCGGAATCGGCTCGTTGATCGCGTCTTTACCGGTCGCATCGAGCGCGAGTTCGCGAATCTGCGGCAAGCGTTCGAGAATCTTTTCGCGGCCGAGATGGCGCATGTCGAGCAGCACGCAGCCGTCGACGCCGCGCCCTTCGAGAATCTCGGTCCATTCGGCTCGCGACACCACGTCGCGCGAGGCCAACTCGCCTTTATTCGGCGCGTACTTGAACATGAAGCGCTCGCCGAGCGAGTTCAGCAGATAGGCGCCTTCACCGCGCGCGCCCTCGGTCATCAGCACGCCGTTCTCTTTGAGCGTGGTGGGATGGAACTGCATGAACTCCATGTCCATCAGCGGGATCCCGGCCTTATACGCGATGCCCATGCCGTCGGCGGTCGAAGCGTAGCCGTTGGTCGTCTTCATGTACATGCGGCCCGCGCCGCCCGTCGCAAAGATCGTTGCTTTCGCGGTGATCTTTTCGAGCGCGCCGTTGCGCATGTTGTAGGCGACGACGCCGGTACCGATGCCGTTGTCGATCGCAAGCGCGGTGCAGAAATATTCTTCGTAGACCGTGACGCCGAAGCGCTCGAGTTGCTCCCACAGCGTGTGCAGGATCACGAGGCCGGTGACGTCGGCCGAATAGCACGTGCGCGGGGAGCCGGCGCCGCCGAAGGGCCGTTGCGCGATGCGCCCGTCGGGCATGCGCGAGAAGATGCAGCCGCGGTGCTCGAGCCAAATGATCTGTTTGGGCGCGTCCTCGCACATCGCAGCGACCGCGTCTTGATCGCCCAAATAGTCGGAGCCTTTGACGGTGTCAAAGGTATGTGCTTGCGGAGTGTCTTCTTCGCGATTGCCAAGTGCGGCATTGATACCGCCTTGCGCGGCGCCCGAGTGGCTGCGCACCGGGTGCATCTTGGAGACGACGGCCACATCGGCACCGCCCTCGGCAGCTTCCACTGCCGCGCGCATACCTGCCAGGCCGCCGCCGATGACGACGACGTCGTGCTTGATCATTGCTTCTTTATACTATCCGCATTTTAAGGGGGGACCATGACTATTATCGGTCGGGGTCGTCTGTGCCCTTGGTCCGGTTGTAGAAGCGGTACTGGTTCTTGCCCGCCTGTTTGGCTTGGTAGAGGGCCTCATCGGCCGCAAAAAAGAGGGTCTGCCCGTCGATACCGTCGCCCGGGAACATCGAGACCCCGATCGAGCTGGCCAATCCGTTGCGGCGCAGGGCCGACATGATGCGCTCGACGCCGCGCGCGGTCTGGTCGCGGTCGCTCTGGGCCATGATCAGGACGAACTCGTCGCCGGCGTAACGGGCGACGATGTCGCCTTTGCGGGCGTTCTTTTTGAGCACCTGGGCGAAGCGCTTGAGCGCCAGGTCACCCAGGCTATGGCCGCCGGAGTCGTTGATCTTCTTGAGGTCGTCGAGATCGAGGATGACGAAGGCGAAGGGTGTGTCGTAGCGCTCAGACGTATGGAGCTCGCGCTCGAGGAGCTCGGAAAGGGCGCGCCGGTTGGGGATGCCCGTCAAGCTGTCGGTATTCGCCAGACGTTGCGTCTCTTCGAGGAGGCGTTTCGTCTCTTCGTACAGGCGGGCGTTTTCCACGGCGATTGCCGCTTGCGACGCAAAGTCGAGCAGCACGCGCAGCTGATTTTCGGTGATCTCGGCGTTCGGAGGATCGTCGGCATACAGCATGCCGCGCACGATATCGCGGGCCACGAGCGGGGCGATGCAATACGACCCACGTGCGTCGTCGAGCGGCGAATCGTTATCCTCGGCGGCACCGTAGGCGAGTTGCAGTTTCCCTTGTGCGACGTCGATTAGTGCCGAGTTGGCCCGATAATCTTCTCCGTCGAGCGCGTGGTTGACGACACCGTTCTCGTCACACTCGAGCCGGCGGACGATCGTGTCGTCGTCGGCAAGGTCGAAGAGCACGACGCGTTTGAACTTCAGCGCCTCGACCACGCCGCGCAGCACCATCGACAGGATGTCATTGATCTCGAGGGTGGAGTTGATGGTGGAAAAGACCTGCTGCAGCACGAAGAGTTCCGCGTTCTGTTGTGCGTACTCGTCCCGCTCGGCTTCCAATGCCGCAATGCGCGCGCGTAGCCGCTCGATCTCTTCGAGCAGCTCCGGGGTATCCGGGGCCCCAGCGGACAGGTTGACGCTCATCGTTTAAAGTAACGTCTAGCTTTTACGGATTCTTTAGGTCAGGCTAAATTCAGGTTGCGACAGTTCGTTCATCTCCACGTACACTCCGAGTATTCGCTGCTGGACGGGGCCTGCCGGGTCGACCGGCTCTGCCGGCGGACCGCCGAGGACGGGGCCCCTGCCGTCGCCCTGACCGACCACGGTGTCATGTATGGCGCGATGGAGTTCTATTATGCCGCGCGGGACACCAGCCTAACGCCGATTGTCGGGTGCGAGGCCTATATCGCACCTCGCGGGCGCTTCGACCGGACCGTGCGCGAGGAGGCACACGTGACGCTGCTGGCAGCCGACCTGGTCGGCTACCGGAATCTCACGGCGCTCATCTCCAAGGGTTTCCTCGAAGGATACTATTACAAACCTCGGATCGACCTCGATCTGCTGGCGCAGCACCACGACGGGCTCATCGTGCTCTCGGGCTGCATGTCGGGTATGGTCGCCGCGCCGTTGCTCAAGAACGACTACGAAACTGCGGTCAAAGCGGCCAAGACCTATGTGGATATCTTCGGCGACCGGTTCTATATCGAAGTGATGCGCCATGGGATGCCGGAGGAAGAAGCGATCAACACGGGCCTCGTGAAGGTCGCGCGCCAGCTCAACATCCCGATCGTCGCGACCAATGACTCGCACTACCTCGAGCAACGCGATGCACCCGCACACGACGTGCTGCTCTGCATCGGCACCGGGAAAACCGTTTCCGACACGAGCCGGATGAAGTTCTACTCCGATCAGTTCTATGTCAAGTCGGCCGACGAGATGTACGACCTGTGGAGCGATCTGCCCGAAGCCTGCGAGAACACGGTCAAGATCGCCAATCGCGTCGACATCAAGATTCCCGAGAAGATCTTCCATCTACCGCAATATCCCGTGCCCGAAGAACCGGCGCAACCCGAGCGCACCGCGGAGTCATACTTGCGCGAGATCTGCGAGGCGGGGTTGATCGATCGCTACGGCCCGGAGCGCGCTGCGAACGATGCGACGCTGCGCGCGCGCCTCGATTACGAACTCGACGTGATCAACAAGATGGGCTATGCGTCGTACTTCTTGATCGTGTGGGACTTTATCAAGTACGCGCGCGACCACGATATTCCGGTTGGCCCGGGCCGCGGCTCGGCCGTCGGATCGATTGCATCGTACTGCTTGAAGATCACCGATCTCGATCCGCTCAAGTTCAATCTCTTTTTCGAACGCTTCCTCAATCCCGACCGCATTTCGATGCCGGATATCGATACCGACTTTTGCGTCGAGCGTCGCGACGAAGTGATTGCGTACGTGACCGAAAAGTATGGCAAGGATCGCGTCGCGCAAATCGTGACGTTCGGCACGATGGCCGCCCGCGCGGCGGTGCGCGACGCTGGACGCGCGCTCGGCGTTCCACTGCCCGACGTCGACAAGGTCGCAAAGATGATTCCGTCGGGTCCGGGCGGACTTTCGATCGAAGATGCGCTTAAACAGATTCCCGAGCTGAAGATGGCCGCGGCCGGCAGTCCGCAGATTCGCAAGCTGCTCGACACCGCCAAAGACATCGAAGGTCTTGCGCGCAACGCCGGCACGCATGCCGCGGGCGTAGTGATCTCGGCGGGACCGCTGATCGAATACGCGCCGCTCGTGAAATTCAATGACGGCGGCATCAATACGCAGTTCGACATGATCTGGGTCGAGAAGATCGGCCTGCTCAAAATGGACTTCTTGGGCCTGCGCAACCTCACGGTGATGAACAGCGCGGCCCAGGAAATCCGGCGTACCGTCGACGGCAACTTCGATCTGGCGAAGATCCGCGATGACGACAAGAAGACGTATGACATGCTGACCCGCGGCGAAACGAGCGGCGTGTTTCAAGTCGAATCCGAGGGCATGACGCGCGTCTGCGTCGAGCTGAAGCCGACGCGCTTTGAAGACATCATCGCGCTCGTCGCACTCTATCGCCCGGGTCCAATGGAGTGGATTCCACAGTTCATCAGCAACAAACACGGCCGCACGAAGCCGAAGTATTTGCATCCAAAGCTCGAGCCGATTCTTGAGGAAACGTACGGAATTGCATGCTACCAGGAACAGGCAATGCAGATGGCGCGCGACGTTGCCGGCTTTACGATGGCGCAAGCCGATGAACTGCGCAAAGTCATGGGGAAGAAGCAGAAAGAGCTGATTCCCGTCTATCGCAAGAAGTTCGTCGACGGCGCGGTTGCGACGCTGGGCATCACGGAGCAGCTCGCGGATCAGATCTTCGCGTTTATCGAACCGTTCGCCGGCTACGGTTTCAACAAGTCACATGCTGCGGCGTACGGCTGGATCACCTATCAAACGGCATATCTCAAGGCCAACCATCCGTTGCAGTATCTGTCGGCGCTGATGACCTCGGTGAAGGACCGCACCGACAAGCTCGTTGAGTACATCGATGAAGCCAAGCACCTTGATATTACCGTCCTGCCGCCCGATATCAACGAATCGCTCACCGACTTCGCGGTGGTCGGCGATCGCATCCGCTTTGGGCTCGGTGCGGTCAAGGGTGTCGGCGAGGGCGCGGTGCAAAGCATCATTGCGTCGCGCGAAAGCGATGGAAGGTTTGTCGATCTCTTCGAGCTTGCCAAGCGCGTCGATTCGAAGCAGGTGAACCGGCGCGTCTTTGAGGCGCTGATCAAGTGCGGCGCACTGGATGAACTCCCCGGCAACCGAGCGCAGAAACTCGCCGCACTGGATGTGGCGCTCGAGCTTGCCGCGCATGCAACGCGTGAAAAGGAGCTGGGACAAGTCTCGCTCTTCGGCGATGCCGCCGAACATGCGCCCGCGCTGACACCGACGCTGCCGAACGTGCCCGCGCCGAGCACGCGTGAGATGCTTGCTTGGGAGAAGGAGACGCTCGGAATCTTCGTCTCCGGACACCCGCTTGCCGACATGCAGCCTTTGCTCGTGCGCAATGGGTCGATACCGATCAAAGACTTGCGCAATGTCGACGACGAAGCACTCGTGCAGATCGCCGGGATGGTCGTTTCCGTGCGGCGTACGCTAACCAAAGGTGGCACGCAGATGCTGATAGCACAGCTCGAAGACACGACCGGCATCTGCGACGTCGTCGTGTTCTCGAAGATGTACGCGCAGGTCCAAGGCATGTTTAGCGAAGACGCGATCTTAGTCGTCAAAGGGCGCGTGCGCTTGCGCGAGCGGCCGGGCGCCGCGCCGGGCGAAGAGGGGCCGATCGAGCTTTCGGTAAGTGCAAACGAGGTTACCCCCTTTGAGATTCCGCGCAACTTCACCGCGCCGCCCGTGCGCGAGTGGCACGTGCAGGTAGGTTCGCGCGACCAGATCGATCGTTTGGCGGCGCTGGTCGACGAATGGCCGGGTCAGGCGCCGGTAACGATGCACGCGCGCGGGAAGTCACAGCGGCTCGCGCGCACGATGGCGGCAGATCAACGCGTACGCAGCGAACTCGAACGCATCTTTGGGCGGGGCAATGTCCGGCACGACGCTTAGCGTCATTCCCGCAGCCGATCGGGCCAAGCTGTTAGGCAAACGGCGCGACGGGTGGACGCCATCGCCTGAACTCGTGACGTCGGTTGCGGAGATTCTGCTTGCGGTGCGCACGCGCGGCGACGCAGCACTGATCGAATATACCCGCCGCTACGACGATCCCGGATATGATTTAGCGAAGCTGCGCGTGCCGATTCCGATGCTCGACGGCGCGCGCGCGCTCGTGCCGCCCGAGATCGGCGACGCGTTGCGCTTAGCCAAGGAACGCATCGCGCGCTTCCACGAGCGCCAGCGTCCCGCCGATCTGAGCTACGTCGACGAAGACGGCACGCGCTACGGTCTGCGCTATCGCGCGTTGGATGCGGTCGCCGCCTACGTGCACGGCGGCCGCGCAGCAACTGCATCCGCCGTGCTGATGACGGCAGTGCCGGCGAAGATCGCCGGTGTCGGTCGGACGATCGTGCTCGCGCCGCCGCGCGGCAGCGGCGGCGTGCATCCGGCAGTGCTTTATGCGTGTAGTCTGTGCGAAGTCGATGAGCTCTACGCGGTCGGCGGCGCGCATGCGATCGCCGCGGCGGCCTACGGCACCGAGTCGATCGCACGCGTCGACAAAATCGTCGGCTGGGGCGGCGCGATCGTCACCGAGGCCAAGCGCCAGCTCTACGGTATCTGCGGCATCGACGGGCTCTCCGGTCCGCCTGAAGTGCTGGTCGTTGCCGATGACGGCGCGAGCAGCGAGTACGTCGCCGGCGAGTTGCTGGCGCAAGCCGAGCGCGATCCGTTCGCACGGGTTGCCGTGCTCTCCGATTCGCGGCCGTTACTCGAGGCCGTCGCGCAACTGATCGAAACTTTTAACGTGCGCTCGTTGCCCCACGGTGAGATCCTCGCGCAAGTGATTGAAGGCGCCTGCTATTTGTTGCACGCGCAGAGCCGCAACGAGCTGCTCGATACGATCGAAGCGATTGCCCCCGAACGGCTCGCGTTGCAAGTGCGCGATCCCGAACCGTATCTCACGCGGGTGCGAAATGTCGGCACCGTGTTTGTGGGCGACATGACGCCGCTGGCAGCCGGTGACTATTTGGCCGGCACCAACAACGTGCTCCCCGCGTCGGGCACCGCACGCTTTGCCTCGGGCCTGCGCCTCGAAGACTTCATGCGCACGTTCAGCGTCGTGGAGAATTCGCGCGAGCGCATGCTAGGTGACGCTCAGCCCCTCGCGGCTCTGAGCGAGTTCGAAGATTTGCCGCATCACGCCCAAACCGCACGAATGCGCAGCGGCGCATGAAACTGGTCGCATTCGATCTCGATGGGACGCTCGTCGGACGCGATCTCGTGATACGGCCACGCGTGCGCGAAGCTATCGCGCGGATGCTCGCGGCGGGCGTGCAAGGCTGTATTGTCACGGGACGGATGTATCGAGCGGCGGTCGGCTACGCGCGCGAGCTTGCGTTCGAAGCGCCGCTGATCTGTTATCAAGGCGCAGCGATCGTCGATCCCACCACCGACGAGGTCTTGCGCGATACGCCACTCAACCCCGACACGGTCGCTGAAGTGCTCGGCATTGCAAGCGATGCCCGCGTCCACATCCAGCTCTATCGCAACGATCTGTACTATGTTGAACAAGAGAATCGCTTCTCTGACCTGTACGCGTCGCTTGCGGGCGTTGGGCCGGTCGTCGTGCCTTCGTTGCGCAAAGCCTTCGCCAACAGTCCGGCAACCAAAGCCGTGGCGATCGACGATCCGCCGCGCGCCGCCGAAATGGCGGCGCTTTTTACGCAGCGTCTCGGTTCGCACGCGTACGTGACCCGTAGCTATCCCGAGTTCGTCGAGATCCTCGATCCGCACATCGACAAAGGTGAAGCGCTGCGTTTCGTGGCTGCTAAGCTCGGTATCGCCATGAGCGACGTCGCGGCAATCGGCGACTCGTGGAACGATGCACCGTTACTCGAGGCCGCAAGTTTCGGCATTGCGATGGGCTCGGCGCCCGAGGAGCTGCGCGCGGTTGCGAAAGCAGCCGTCAGTGACGTGCAAGGCGACGGTGTGGCCGAGGCGATCGAGCGCTACGTGCTCGCGTGAGGCGACGGCGCGCAACGCCTGCGCAGCGGCTGCGACCGTTCTGGTTTCTCATCGCAATTGCGATCGCGCTGCTCGCGGTCGGTGGGTATTTGTTCGCGGTCTCGCACGCGTTCTATCCGCATACGATCGACGTGACCGGCAATCGGGTCGTTTCGAAGGATGCGATTCTCGAGGCTGCGCAGATCGAGCTGGACCGAAATATTTGGCTACAGAATACGGCGGCGATGACCACGCGCATCGAGGCGATCCCGTTCATCGCCTCGGCTGCCGTCCACCGGCATTTCCCGGGCGCGATTTCGATCGACGTCACGGAGCGCACACCCTTCGCGGTGCTCGAAAGCGGGGGCCAGCGTGAGTTGGTCGACCGCACGCTGCGCGAGCTACGACCTGCCGGGCCGGACGATGTGGCGTTCCCGGTGCTGATCGCGAGCGGCGGACAAAACGTGCAGACGCTGGCAGTTGCGCTTGAAGCCGTGCTGATCGCACATTTGCGGCCGGCCTGGCTGGATTTCGATAAGTACGGCGACGTCGAGATGACGTTGCGCGGCGGGGTGCGCGTGCTCTTCGGCGATCCATCGACCGTGGCGCAGAAAGTTACGCTGGTGCAACCGATCCTCGAAAAAGTCGAACACGGGACGCGCAAAGTTGCCGCGCTCGATTTGCGAGCGATGACCACACCGGTGGTCGTCTACGCGAAGTAGCCGCCTAGTATAAAGTAACTATTGCATCGGCACGCTCCGAGCC
>DATJOM010000069.1:0-25766 GCA_035507095.1 Candidatus Acidiferrum sp. | reverse complement strand
CCCCGCCGCCAAGCGCGACGCTCGGGTGCAGGTGACCGACGATCGCGCGCGCGGCAGTCACGGGCCGATCGCCGTGCACGAGCGTCCAGCCGTCACGCTCGATCGCTTCGTGCGTGGTACCCAGCACGCGCGCGCCGCGCGTGCGGCCTTCATGATTGCCGGCAATAAGCGTGAGTTCGCACTGCTCGCGCAAACGCATGAGCGCGGCCCCGACCGCGTTTGCCGCCCCCTCGCTCATACGGCTGCCGTGAATCACATCGCCCAGCAGCACGATCTCGCGCGCATCCGTATGGCGCGCGAGGGCCAGCAGTGCATGCATGCTCTCCTCCGTGCTCCACAGGGGCAGTGCGCCGCCGATCACCTCTTCATAGGCGAGATGCGCATCGGCCGCGACGAGCGTGCGCGAGCGTTCCAGCCACAGTACACCGTGCGTGAGCGCGACCGCCCCAGGCGTAAGTTCGACTTGCGGCCCGCGCGCGAACTCGAGCACGCGCTCGTGAAGGGCATCGACCATTGTGGCACGATCGTCGAGTACGACGCTGTCGCCGAACGATGACGTGATGATCCCGAAGGTAAACGGCGACGCGGCGGGCGGGTGCAGTACGCGCGGCGGCCCGTCGAGCGCTTCGAGGTACGCCAGCGTTGCGGGGGCATCGAGCAGATCGCGCGTGATCGCGCGCAGTGTTTCGCGTAGCAGCGGAAAAGTACGGTCGTGGTACCACAGGCGCTCGAAGATCTTCCCGCTATTCCAGCGTTGCGTGCTGCGCCGTAACGTTCGTCCGCCGGACCGCCGCAACACGAGTAAGCCGGTATTGGCGACGTAGCGGAAGTGATTGCGCAGCAGGTGCGAACTGCGCAGGCCCTCCAGCAAGTCGCGTTCGAATTCCGCCGGGCCGAGCAGCCGTTCCCAGAGCGCATCGGGCAGCGTGCGGCCGCGCGGCAAGACGATGATGAAACCGTTGTCATCGGTCGTGATTTCAGAGTTTGCGCCGCACGCGGCAAAAACGCGCGCCCCGACGACACGTCCGAGCGTCTCGTTGACCCGGCGGCCGGCGCACGTATGAAAGACCGCGGATTGGCGCCCATCGATGCGATAGACCTCGACAATTGGGCGCGTCGGCGACGGAACCGCCGAAATCGCCTGCTGCTGGGCGATGTACCGTACGACGTGTGCAGCCTGATTGCCGTCGAGACCGTAGCGCGAACGCAAGAAAGCGTGCGCACCACCGGCGTCGTGGCGCGCGAGCAGATTTGCGACGCTCGTGCGCAAGTGCGCGATCTCGCGCGCCAGCGCCGGCGGCACGCCTTTCATGTGTGAACTCCACTGGGGAATCGTCGGGCGACCGGTGCAGGGCTCCGCAATGACGCCGCTGCGACCGAGCTCTTTCACGCGAAGGCTGCGGCCGTTGAGCACGAAGACGTCGCCAACCTTCAGGTCGCTCGCGAAGCTGTCTTCGACGCGGCCTACCGCATTTGAGGGATCACCGACGACTCGCACGAAGGTTTGCTGCTCGTCCGGTATCGTGCCGACGTTTTCGAAGAACGCCGAGCACACGTCGCGGCCGAGCCCGTAAACCGCCTCACCGTCAAAACCAAGACGTTGCACGTGCACGGAATCTGCGCCGAACCCAGTCCCGCTCAAGTAGCGCGCGATTGCAAGCAGATCGTCGCGTGAAACATCGCGATAGGGGTAGGCGCGACGCGCCGTCTGTAAGAGCTCATCGATCGTGATGCGCTTGTCGTAGCACACGCTGCCGACCATCCATTGCGCGAGCACGTCAAGCGGAGCGTCCGGAATTGCGACGTCGTCGATCTGGCCGTCAGCGATACAGCGCCGCGTCGCGGCGGCCTCGATGATATCGTCGCGGTCTTGGGCGATGACGGTACCGCGCGCAACGGCGCCGGGACGATGGCCCGCGCGGCCGATGCGCTGCAACGACGTGGTCGTGCCGCGCGCACCCCCGACGATTAGCACGCGATCGATGCACCCGATGTCGACGCCAAGCTCGAGGCTCGAACTGCACACGACCGTGCGCAGATCGCCGGCACGCAAAGCGGCTTCGACCCGATGCCGCACGCTACGCTCCAAGGCCGAGTGGTGCACGCCCAAAGCGGAAAGATTTTTTTGCGGCGCGTTCTCCTCGCCGAGCTCTTCCAGCGGCGCGTCGAGCACTTCGCGCATGAAGTGCGCCACGCGCTCGGCCTGGCTGCGCACGTTGGTGAAGACGAGCGTCGTGCGTTCCTGCTGCGCAAGCTCGGCAGCGCGCTGCGCAACTCTGGCCAGCGGGGCGACGGCGCCGGTAAAGGGAACGTCGATATCGATCTCGATCGCGCGCAGCCCGCGATGATCGACGATCTCGCACGGACGGTCTCCGCTGACGAAGGCCGCAACGCGATCGAGCGGTGCAACCGTAGCCGAGAGCCCGACGCGATTGCACGGCGCAGCGACCAGCGCTTCGAGCGATTCCAACAGCAGCGAAAGCTGCGCGCCACGCTTGTTACCCGCGATAGCATGGACCTCGTCGATCACGACGGTCTCGACCGTGCGCAGCGTGCGGCGGTAACTCTCCATCGCCAGCATTACGGCAAGCGACTCGGGCGTCGTCACCAAGATGTGCGGCGGACGCGCCAGCATCAGCCGCCGTTCCTGTTGGGACGTGTCGCCGGTGCGCACGCCGGTGCGCACGAAGCGCTCGCGCAAGCGGCCGCGGCGTTTCTGCGCACGTTCGCTGTTGGGCCGTTCGAGCAGTCCGATCTCGCGCAGCGGACGGCGCAAGTTGTGCTCGACGTCGTAGCCGAGCGCGCGTAGCGGCGAGATATATAAGGCGTACGTTCGCGGAAAAAGTTCATCGGCGTCGCGCCGCTGCGCGAGCCGCGAAAAAATCGGTAGAAACGCAGCAAGCGTCTTACCCGTGCCGGTCGGTGATGCGACGAGCAGGTTCTTGCGCGCTAAGCCCGGCGGCAGTGCGTCCTGCTGCGGGGGAGTGGGTGCATGCAAATGCTCTGCACACCAGCGCGCGATCTCGGGGTGAAGCGCGTCGAATTCGCTAATTCTTTGCTGTTGTTCCGCTGTCCGTGGCGAGCGTCGCAGTGATGTCGTAGACGATGTTGGAGTACTGGCCCGGCTGTCCCTGGCTCGGACGCTCGGTGTCGTAGGCTTTGAGCTCGGTCGTTACGCGCCGAACCGTGTCATAGGTAAACGTCGCGCTGTCGTGCGCCGTGCCGCCGAGGCCGCCGGCGAACTTCACGTTCTTATCCTCCGCGATCGTGACGATGCTTCCGCTCGGAGCACTCGCCGTGAAGTCGAGCGAGAGCCCCGGGATCCCGCCGTCTTCATGCCAGTGATTCTTGCTGTCTAAACGCGACGGATCGAAGAACGCCGGCGAGAGCGTCGAGATGACGGCCGCCTCTTCGGGAACGATCAGGCCGGCGCACGCAATTTTCGTCGTCGGGTAAATCGCGCAATCCGCGGGCGCCACCTTCCGATAGTTCTGGCCGGCCTCGCTCACGTTGACGAAGAGTCCGCCGTCTGGCCGCATGCCGAGGACGGTCACCGCGATCGTACCGGTGTCCGAGGCGATTCCGACGCTGTCTGTGTTGCCGCTGCTGAATGACACCGCAGATCCGCCATACCGGTTGACACCCGCACCGGGCACCCCGGGCTGGGGCGATCCATTGCCATACTGGACCGCCGCATTGGTATCGTGCCTATCGTTCTGCACGCCGAGCGTAAAATTGTAGACGAGACGACGTTGCGCTTGCTCTTGCGCAAGCGCCGGCACCATCGCAAGCGCCGCAAGGACCACAACGGATAACGCGCGGCTACGCATGGTGGTTAACTCTTTGCCGCGGTCTGGTTATCCGTGGCGAGTTGTGCCGTGATATCGATGACGATGTTTGAATACTGCCCCGGCCCCGTTTGCTTGCGGATCGTATCGTACTCTTTGAGCTGCGTCGATACGCTTTTGGCCATGTCATAGCTATACGTGTCGGTGCCGTGTAACGTGCTGCCCTGTATGCCCGACACCTTCTCGTTGTCATCCTCGCTGATCGGAACGACGGTGCCCGCCGGCGGGCCGGCGATGAAATCGAGCGACACGCCGGCCGCATCGCTGCCTTGATGCCAGTGATGTTTTGCATCGAGCGCCGAGGGGTCGAAGAATTTTGGCGAGAGCGTGCGGATCACGGCCAGCTCTTCGGGATACACCTGGCCGGACGCGCAGATCGTGTTGGTCGTGGGGTAGACCACGCACTCGACGGCCGCAGCGTTACGACTCCCGTGCGTACCGCTCTCACTCACCTTCACCACCAGACCGCCGTCGGGTTCGACGCCGAAGACATCGACCGGAATCGTCCCCGAGTCCGATGCAATGCCTTCGTACGAGGTATCGCCGGTCCCATTGGCGTTCGCGCCGCCCGCATCGTTGACGTGCCTCGAGGAGGCGTCGGTGTCGTGCGTGTCGTTCTGCACGCCGACCGTGAAATTGTAGACGAGGTGCCGCTCGACCGTTTGCTGGGCCGCGGCGGGTACGGCCGAAATCGCCAAGGCGATAGCGGCCAAAGCGGGTATGATCCGAGTGCTCATCCTGAAACCTCCGGCGATTGCGAGGGGTACTTCACGATGAGTACCACCCGCTTCCCCTCATGAGGCCAACCATGCAACCGATGCTCGGCACCTTTATCCGCCTGACCCTGATGATCGCGATCGCGATCGCCGTCATCGCGCTGGCCGGCTGGCTCTTTCACCTGGTCGTGATTGCCGCGGTCATCGCCGCCGTGGTCGTTGGCGGCCTCTTCCTCTATAACATGATTCGCGGGCGGGCCAAGACCCCGGCTATCCGTCAGTAGGGTCTGCCAACCAGCTAGACAAGCAAGCGCTTAGTTCCTCGGGCGTCTCGAGCATCGGGACGTGTCCGCAACGCGCGATCGTCACCAGCTTTCCGGCCGGGAAGGCACCTACCGTCCGCTTGACCTCCTCGGCCGGAATCCCCGGATCTTCAGCCCCTGCGACAATCAAGACCGGCATCGTCAGATCGCCGGCGATGTCGTCTGCGCCGTCGCGTAGCGCCATGCCGCGTAACATCGCCGCGAGTCCACGCGGATCGTGTTTTTCCGCGATTTTTTTGAATTTTTCCGCGATTTCCGCGTGATTTTGCTTTGTCGTCGCGCCGAGTGTTGCATTCAACATTTCGCCGATGATGCGCGCACTCGAGCCGGTGCGTTCGGCTTCGTCTGCAAGTTCGAAGCGATGCGCCGCGCGCTCCGGTGTGTCGGCGGCGATGCGCGAACAGACGAGTGCGAGACGTGCGAGACGCTCGACGTACATCCGCGCGAACGCGAGCGCGACGTAACCGCCGAGCGAGTGTCCGACCAGCGTCGCGCGCTCGATGCCGACTGCGTCGAGCACCGCGGCGACATCGCCGGCGAGCGATTCCATCAAGTACGGACCCTCGACAACACTCGACTTTCCCATACCGCGCAGGTCCATTGCGACCACGCGATACCCCGAGAGCGCGCGCACCTGCGCATCCCAAATCTCGTGCGACAGTGGGAACCCGTGGATCAGTACAACTGCATCACCGCTGCCCGAAACCGTGACGTCGAGTTGCGCGTCACTATTCAAAACTTGCATTGCAGCCGAGAATACTGTATAAGGTAGGCAACTACCCTTGGCTACGTAAGCTGTAGCCAGAGAAAGGATGACTCCACGCACATGGCAGTCAAACGTAAGAGAAAGAAAGCGGCTGCGAAGAAGGCCGTCCGTAAGACGGTTCGCCGCAAGAAAGCCGCCCGCAAGGCGGTAGCCCGCAAAGTGCGCCGTAAGGTGCGCCGCAAGAAAGCCGCAAAGAAGGCCGTAGGCCGTAAAGTCCGTCGCAAGGTGCGCCGGAAGAAGGCAGCGGTTCGCAAGACCGTTCGCAAAGTACGCCGCAAGGTACGCCGGAAGAAAGCTGCAGCCGCAGCATAACTTCTCGGCTATTTTTATGGCATTTGCGAGTCGCTAGCGCGGCTCGCTTTTTTTTGCAACGCGCCTTTACACAGTCCTAACGATTGGGTTGAACGCATAGGCGGCAACAACGCAGACGAGTGAGATCACGCCTGCAAGCGCGAAGGCCGCGTGGAGGCCGATGACCGATGCAATGCTGCCGATCAAGAGTGTTCCGAGCGGCACGACGCCGATCGCAACCATCGTGTAGACGGCGACCGCGCGACCGCGAACGTCCTCAGGTGCGAGCGTCTGGATCAGCGTGTTCGTGGCGCCAAGGAAGGCCAACGTCCCCACGCCGATGGCGAAGAGCGCGGGCAGCGCCCATCCGACCGAGTGGATCAGTGCAAGTGCGATCAAGCCGAGTGCGGTCACTCCGCCCGCGATCACCCACTGGATCGAGCGCGGCTCGCGTCCCGCAAACGCCGCGGTCAACAATGCGCCACCGAACCCGCCGATTCCAGCTGCTGCGACGGCCCACCCGAGCGCCCGAGCATCGCCGTGCAGCACGTTCACGATATAGGCCGGAATCAATTGCGCATACGGCCGGGCAAAGATCGCCACAACCACGAAGCCCGCCACGATCCATCGCAGGATTGGATGGGCGAAGAGAAATGCGACGCCGCCGCGCATCGCCGCGAACATCGGCTCGCGCCGCGCGCGTGACGGCGGCGAGGAATGCATCATCGCGACCGCCACCACGACCGCGAGCGTCGCGACGGCGTTGACATAGAACGAGCCCGCGACGCCGACCCACACGATGAGGATACCCGCGATTGCGGGACCGATGACCGCCGGCGCATTGAAGGCGACGGAGTTGAGCCCGATCGCATTGCCGAGATAGGCGCGCTCGACCAGCAGCGGCATCCAACTCTGCCGCACCGGTGAGTCGAACGCGTTCGCTCCGGCATTTATCGCCGAAATCACGAGCAGCCACATGAGGTCGAGCTTGTCGAGCGTGGCGAGAACGGCGAGTGCAAGCGCGGCGAGCGACATCGTGGTGTTCGTCAGCAGCAGCACGCGACGCCGCGGGAGCGTGTCGGCGACGACGCCGGCGATCGGCGAGCAGAGCAGCACGGGAATCGCGCGCGCAGCGCCAAGGAACCCGAGATCCAGCGCGGCCTGATGCGGCGAACCGGCGATCTGCGCCACGAGATAGCCCTGCGCCGTGAACTGCATCCAGCTGCCGAGATTGGAGATCAGCAATCCGATCCAAAGAAGACGGTAATCGCGAAATTTCAGCGCGGCGAGAAGGCCCGCGCTATCGGCCATCTACCGCCGCGATCACCAGTTGCGCAGAACGCTCGTCACCGAACGTCGCCGTGTCGATGGCAATATCGACAACCGCGGGCGATCCGATCTCGACGTTGTACCAATCGCGCAGGTGCGCGCGACGTGCCTTGTCGATGCGATCGACCTCAGCAGCCGCGGCCTTATGCTCCAGCCCATGTTCGGCCATAACGCGCTCGATACGCCAGTCGCGCGGAGCGTACATAAAGACGCGTAGTATATCGGGCCGGCGCCCCAAAATCGCGCCCGCGGCGCGACCGATAATGACCACATTTCCACGCGCAGCGAACTCGCGTACCGCCTCCTGCACCTCGCGCACGTACTCCTCATCGAAGGTCTCGCCGAAGCCGCTTACCGCAACTTCAGGGGTGGCGAGTTCGAGACTCGAAAGCAGTCGTGCCCCGAGCGATCGTCCGGTCTCGTCGGCAGCCTGCGCCTGTACTGCCGTGATCTGCATACGCTTGGCGACCACCACCGGGAGTTGGCTGTCGATCAGGTCGTAGTGCAATGCCGCAGCGACGCGCCGCGCCACGGCAACCGCACCGGACCCGTACAGGTTGGAGATCGTAACGATCACGACGAAGAACTACGCGATGCCGATCATTGAAACCCGCGACCTGCGCAAGGTCTTCCGCAGCGTCAAGCGCGTGCCGGGTCCGCTCGGGGCCCTGCGCACGCTGTTCTCACGTGCCTACGAGGAGCGCGTCGCGGTCGGCGGCGTCACCATGTCTCTCGAACCCGGTGAGCTCGTCGGGTATATCGGCCCAAACGGCGCAGGCAAATCGACGACGATCAAAATGCTAACCGGCATCCTGGTCCCAACTTCGGGTGACGTGCGCATCGCCGGCATCGTGCCGTACGAATCGCGGCGCGCGAACGCGCGGAACATCGGAGTCGTGTTCGGCCAGCGCAGCCAGCTCTACTGGGATCTGCCGCTGATCGAGTCATTTGAGCTTCTGCGCGCGATCTACAGCATTCCGCCAGGGACGTATCGCCGCAACCTCGATGAATTCATTGCGTTGCTGCAGATGGAGGAGTTTTTACGCACACCGGTGCGGCAGCTCTCCCTCGGCCAGCGCATGCGCGGCGACTTTGCGGCGGCGATGCTGCACGACCCGCGCATCGTCTATCTCGACGAGCCCACGATCGGCCTCGACGTTGTCGCAAAGGAAGCGATCCGCGAGTTCATTGCGCGCATCAATGCCGAACGCGGCACGACGATCATCCTCACGACGCATGATCTCGCCGATGTCGAGCGCCTGTGCCGCCGGATCGTTCTGATCGATCATGGCCTGCTGATCTACGACGGTGGCATCGAGCGCATCAAGAACGAATACGGCACGCATCGCACACTCGTGTTGCAATTCGAAACGCCGACGGCGGCGCCGCAGCTTCACGGGGCGGAACTGGAGAGCGCCGACGGGTGCACCGCGCGTTTTCGCTTCGATCGTAACCGCGAGCGCGCGGACCTGCTGATCCGTCAGGCAAGTGAGCGCTACAGCCTCGAGGACGTCTCGATCGAAGAACCCGACCTGGAATCGATTATCCGCCGCATCTACGTCGAAGGATACGGCTCACGCCCGCAGGAGAGCCTGACATGATCTTATCGAGCGGAACGAAGAAACCGAAGATCCATACGTCCACGTACGTCGCCCCCACCGCCACGATCAGCGGCGACGTGACGGTCGGCGCCGACTGTGCGATCCTGCACGGCGCGGTCATTGCATCCGAAGGTGCACCGGTGACAATCGGCGCGAACTGCGTCGTGATGGAGAATGCCGTTGTGAAAGCCAGCGGCGGCAGCGCCACGCAGTTTCCGGCGAAGATCGGCGACCGCTGTATCATCGGTCCGCACGCATATGTCGTCGGCGCGACACTTGAGACCGGGTGCATGCTGGGCAGCGGGGCAGCGGTGTTCAACGGCGTTACGGTCAAAGCGCACACACGCTTGAACGACGGCGAAGCGCGCCGTCCGGCCGGCGACTTCATCGAAAGCGTTTTCAACATCGAACAAAGTCCCGACGCCGCAGCCAAGGCGGCACAAACGTACGCGCAGTTCCTGCGCAAAGCACATGCCCAGGATACGGTCCTCGACGCGCACGCCAACAAGGCGCCGACGCGGCGCAGCGCCGGCGAGGAGCCGGCGCCGCAACAGATGACCGAAGTCGATACGGTCGTCGATGCGATGATGCTCGAACTGCAGGAAATGGAACAGCGCCGCCAAGAGGCTATGAAGAAAAAACCCAAACGTTGATAGAGCCGTACATCGAGTTCGCGAAGAAGGCGTTCGCGCGCGAGGGCACCTACCGCTTGGAGGTCCTCACCGAGGTCGGGTCGCTCGTGCTGCGCGTCTACTTGCTGCGCTCGCTGTGGACCGCGCTCTACTCCCAAAACGCGATACCCCTCAACCTGCCGCTGCATAGCATGATCACCTACGCGACGGTCGCGCTCTTGATGTCGCTGATCTTGGAAGTGGATGGAACGCGGCTGATTCGCGAGAAACTTCGCGAAGGCACGATCGCGACCGACCTGATGAAGCCGATCAGCCTTCCAATATATTTCTTTGCCGACGGCATCGGACAGACGTTGCTGCACGCCGTGCTTGTGATTCCATCGCTGCTCTTCGCACTGTTGCTCGTGCACATCGACGTGCCGTCGCCTGCGACGCTGGTCGCTTTTGCACTCGCGTTTCTGCTCGGCTACTGCGTGAATTTCTTCATCAACTTCTTGATGAATTCGGTCGCATTCTGGACGCTGGAAACATTCGCGATCCAACTGATCGTGCGTTGGATTTCCGATCTGCTTTCGGGGCAAATCATCCCGTTGACGTTCTTTCCCGGCGTATTCGGGCAGCTACTCTTTGCATTACCGTTTGCCGCCGTCTATTCGACCCCGCTCTTGATCTACGTCGGGGTGATTCCGCAATCGCAGTGGGCGCTCGCACTCGGCGTGCAAGCGCTCTGGCTCGTGCTCTTTAGCATACTCTCCGCGTTCGTGTGGCAAGCCGCTGCGCGCAGAGTCGTCATCCAAGGGGGCTAAGGCGGCTAATCGATGCCCGGGGCGTCCCAGAGGACGAGTTCGCCGTGGCCTTTGACCGCGAGCTTCTGCACGTCATAGAGTCGCACGGCGTCGCCCTTCTGCAGCGTCTCACCGTTGGCTTCGATTTTTCCGTCGGCAACGAAGAGAAATCCATAGCGGTGCGGCGCAAACTCATACACGAGCGCCGTGTCTGCGTCATCAACGCGAGAGACCGCAAGCGTTGCGTCTTGCGTGATGCGAATCGGCGCATCCACGTTCGCCTGCCCGCTCACCATGCGTAGCCACGTGTTCGCGCGCTGCTCAGCGTCAAAGTCCATCTGCCCGTAGGACGGCCGCTCGCCGGTCTTCCCGGGCATAATCCACATCTGCACGAAGTGCAGCGGCTTGGCAGGATCTGCATTGAATTCGCTGTGGCGCACGCCGGTGCCGGCGCTCATGAACTGCACACCGCCCGGACCCACGACCCCCTCGTTGCCCATCGAATCCTTGTGCGCAAGTTGCCCGCCAAGCACGTAGGTGACGATCTCCATGTCGCGGTGTGGATGGGTGGGAAATCCCGCACCGCCCGAAACGGTATCGTCGTTGAAAACGCGCAGCGCTCCCCAGTTCTCGTTGTTGGGGTCGTAGTAGTCAGCGAAGCTAAAGGAGTGGAACGTTTGCAGCCAGCCGTGGTCAAAGAACGCGCGATCCTTCGCGTGTTGGACGGAGAACGTCGGGGCGGTAAGCATCTTCATGGTATGGCCTTCAATCGGGTCGGGCAGGGGTTAGGTTGCGCAGGCGCCCAAGCAGTAGGTGGTAATACAACATACCCCGCATGGGACCAAGCGCCGCAAGCACGGCTTCGAGATCGACGTGCGTATCGCCTGAGAGCAGTGCGGCCGTACGCGCCACGCCCGAATCGCGAAGCGGAAACGTGTCGAGCCGGCCAAATCCGCGCAGGAGTACGACTGCGGCGCTCCACGGACCGATCCCGCGCAGTTGCACGAGGCGCTCGGCGGCCTGCGCGGTCGGCAAGCGATCGATCTCCTCCTCGGTGATCTCACCGCGCTCGAGTGCGCCGGCCACGGCGCGAAGGTGATCCACCTTATTCGCCGAGAGTCCTGCGGCACGCAAGTCACGCTCGTGCGCGCATAGCAGCGCCACCGGTGCCGGAAATGCTCGCAACGTCGTCTCGCCCACGGTAATCGGGACGCTAAGCGCGGTCACCATGCGATGCATTATCGCCGCCGCCGCTACGATGCTGATCTGCTGAAAGACGATTGCATGCGCGCACGCCTCCCACAGTGTCGGATAGCGCGGTGGACGCAGGCCCGCAAGCGCGCGCGCCAAGCGCGCCACCCAGGGAACTTTCGCCGCACGTTGCTTCCACCGGCGGACATCGACATCGGTCCCGAGCATGCGGGTTGACAGATCACGAGCGCGCTCCCAACGCATGCCCGCCGCCTGCACGCGCACGACGGACGGCTCGCTTTGGCTTACGCGCAGCACCGCGGCGTTGCCGTCCGATGCGAAGGCGCGCAGGTACGCACCATCGTGCGTCACGACATCAACAGCATTAGAAGCCAAACGCCGCAGTGCGTCAGCGGTAAGGTCGAGACGAAACGGGGTACGGACGGAGAGCTGTTCGTCAACGGTGAATTCAAGCACGATGGTCGGAGCCTATCTGCAGTATTGGCGCGTGAACCTCTTGACGATGCTCGAGTATCGGGCAAATTTCATCATGTGGTTCCTCTTCACGATCGTCTATCACGGTGTGGCGCTCGCGGCGCTGTACGTGACGATGCAGCAGTTCCCCTCGATGAACGGCTGGGATTTCCGGCAAATGTTCTTTCTCTACGCGCTGTGGATGACCGGGCACGAGCTGCACAACGTGCTCTTCTTCAACGTCGTTGCGGTGCCGGACTACGTGCGCGAGGGTCGCTTCGACCGCTTCTTGGTACGGCCGCTCGACACGCTTTTCCAAGTCCTCACCGTGCCATCGCAGCTCTCTCCTGACGGTATCGTGATCGCGATCGTGACGCTGGCAGCCGCGACCTCGGTCGCACACGTACACCTCGACTGGGTCTTCTTCGTATTCGTGCCATTGATCGTGGTTGGCGGCTCGCTGATCGATCTTGGCATCTCGCTCGTGGTCGCGACGATCTCGTTCTGGTTCATCCGCGTCGATACGCTGCGCTGGGTCGTGATGTCGCTCGAGCAAGACTTCACGCGCTATCCCATTAGCATCTACACGCGCGGCGTCCAGATCGTGCTCGCCTTCCTTCTCCCGTTTGCATTCATGAACTATTTTCCGGCGACGTATTTTCTACAGAAAGCCGACACCGGGCTGCACCTCAATCCGGCCGTCGGCCTGCTCACGCCTGCAATCGGGATCGCATGGCTCGCCGTCGCGTACTTCTTCTGGCAGACTGGGCTACGTCATTACCAGGGAACGGGGTCGTGAGACGGCAGACATTTCTTGCGGCAACCGGTGCGTTTACGGCGCTGCCCCACATCGCGCGAGCATCCTCGTACGAACACGTCGAGACGATCGCGCACGAAGTACCGGGGGTCGTCGGCGTGTATTGTCGCACGCTCGCCGGCGGACCGCCGGTCTTCGCGTTCAACGACGATGTCGTCTTCCCAACCGCTTCGACGATCAAGACGCTGATCATGACGACAGCATATGTCGAGCAAGAACGCAATCCGGGAACGCTGCGGCACCGCATCACGACGCATCGCAGCGAGCTGATCGGCGGCTCGGACTTTATGGCGACGCAGCCCGACGGCGCGCGACTGTCGGTCTACGAGCTGATCGTGCCGATGATCACCCTCAGCGACAACACCGCGAGCAACTACCTCATCAGCTATTTTGGCATGCCAAGGATCAACGCCGTCGGCGCGAGTCTGGGCATGACAAAGACCCATCTCGAGCGGCACTTCATGGACTTTGCCGCAATTGTCCAGCATAACGACAACACGACGACACCGGCCGACATGTCCAAACTGCTCTTCGCCATCGCGAGCGGCGCGCGCGAAGGAACCGCGACGGTCTGCTCGCCCGAGCACTGCAAAGCGATGGTCGGGATCATGTTGGGCCAGACCGACCGCGACAAGATCCCTGCGGGATTACCGCCGGGCGTCCCGGTCGCGCACAAGACCGGTGAACTCGACGGGAGCCGCAGCGATATTGCGATCGTCGAACCCTTCGGTGATTCGCCCTACATCTTGGTGCTGTACAGTAAGTGGCTTACCGAGTACCCGCCGGTCTACGATGCATTTCACCGCATCGCGAAGCTCTCGTACCGGCTCGTGAGCCGATCCGACCAGTAAATTGGACGAAGGAGCCTAGCTCCAACCTGCTAATGCCTTTGCATGGGGCGCTTGGTAGCAGTCGTTCTCATCGTTATACTGCTCGCTGCGTGTGGTGGGGGCAGTTCAAGCGTGCTCCCGAAGTCGTCCCCGGCGGCGCCGGAAAAAACGAAGGCCCTGGTCACCTTCAGGATGCGCGTGCCGGGTGCGGCGAGCGCGCGGACAGCCAAACTCAAGCGCATTTTCACCGTCGCGCAGAGCACCGCCGGCGCGCAAGTCAACGTCTATAGCGCCGGTAACGACACGGGCACGCCGCTTGCAACCACGGCTGCGAACATAGAAGTCTCGACGTCGCCCGGATCGACCTGCTCGGCATCCGATCAATACGGAAATCGCTCGTGCTCGTTTTCGATCTCGGCGCCGGTCGGGAACGACGACTTCGTGATCACGACCTACGATCAAGCGCCTACGAGTGGCACAATTCCCGCCGGTGCAAATGAACTGGGCTGGGGCATCGATCCGTCGGTCACGATTACCGCAGGCTCGGCTGCAAGCGTGAGCGCAACGCTCTCCAGCGTGCTCGCCTCGGTATCGCTCGATCTCACGCCGAGCGTGATCCATCAGATTATTCCGACGACGGGCACGGTCGGCGTCTATGCGCTCGACGCCGACAACGACGTGATCGTGAGCAACGGGTTTGTCGATGCGAACGGCAATCCGATCACGCTCACCTTTAACATGGACAGCAGCCTCAACGGTACGCTCTACTTCCCGGTCGGAAGCATCACTGCCCCAAGTCCAACCGGCGTACAGTACATCTATGCGCCGCAGAACGGCGTACTCTCGACCGCCGGCAGTCTCACCGTCAATTTCTCGGTGAATTGTTCGTCGAGCTGCACGTCTACCACTGGTGCTGCACTACAAGCGATTTACCCGTCGTTCACGTCGATCACCGATCCGAATCTCAACGTCAACAACACGCACCACGGCGGTATCGTCTTCGATACCAGCGCCGACGTGTGCTACACGACGCCGAATAACTTCGGCGGCATCTCTTGCTACAATGGGTCGAGCGTCAGCAGCTACGCCGCCGCGTCGAGCGCCCCAATCCTCGGCAGTATCGCTAACGTGGGCGGCGCGTTCCTGGCAATCGCGGGCAATCAAGAGCAAACGTTCGGTATCCCGCCGGCTTCCACCATCGGTCCCGGTCCAAATTCGACCTTGATGCCCGTGCCTAACGGCGGTGCGATTGTCTACAATCCAGCGAACGCGTACCTATGGTACACAAGCGGCTCATTCCTCATATCGTATCCGTCTCTCGGCGGCGTCCCGATCCCGTACCCGCTCGGCGTTAACGTTGCAGCTGGCGTCGCCCAGGATCCTTCACAAAATCTTTGGATCGTTGACAATGTCAACGATCAACTCTTCGAATATCCCGGATTAAATGCATTTCCGCTGCAGGCCGGCGGTGCACCGTGGGATGTCCTTGCGAACGCTAACGGCACTTATGTAACCGATCACGGGCCGAATCCGGCGATCGTGCAGCTCAACGCTAGCGGCAATATCGTTAACATCACCGCGGTACCGGACGGCGCCGTACCCTGGTACATGATGCCCGATAACGCGCAGCCAGGCATCGTGTGGTTCGACTATTTACAGTACGGCCAAATCGGCATCGGCCGGATGGACACGAACACGTCGCCACCGACGTTCGTCATGGCGACCGATAACAACGCCCCGTTCGGCTCGCAAGCCGGCGCAATTGGCGCCGCTTCAAACGGCCTCGTCTACATGGTCTTCGACGGCACCTCAACGCTGATGCAGGTGGCGCGATGACGCTGCATCGTTTCGCGCCCCTCATCGTGCTTGCGCTGACGGCGTGCGGCGGTGGCGGAGGCGGCGGTATTGCGCCGGTTCCGGCGCCTACCGGTTCGAGCGTGCCCAACGCAAAGACGCAAACCGTGGCAATTACGCTCGTCGTGCCGGTCAACAGCGGTGGGAACGGCGCAAAGCGTCCAGCCTATATCTCCGCGTCGGCACTGGGCGCGGGCATCGTGGTGACCCAAGGCTCGGCGACGGTCAACGCGACGCTCGATCTCTCCGCGTCGTCGAGCGCATGCACCGGCAGCGGTGGTTCGCGCACCTGCACGACCAACGTGACGGTACCGACCGGCGACGACGTTTTCGCCATCACGGTCTACGATAAAGCACCGGTAAATAATGCGATTCCAAGTGGTGCGGCGATACTCGGCGTCGGGTCGAGCACGGTCAACGTGATCGCCGGATCGACGACAAGCGTTCCCGTCTTTATCGGTGGCGAGATCGCGCACTTCGGCGCGACGTTGCCCGCAGAATCGATGCCGGCGAATGGCCACGCGCAGAACGCGGTCTTGGTGATCGCTCCAACCGATTTCGGGGACAATCCAATTACTGCCGGCACGAACGATCCGTACGCCAATCCGATCACCGTTGCAATCACCGAAACCGGTGGCAGCGGCAACGCGACGCTTTCGCTCAACGGCGGCGCAGCTGGCACGAGCGTTCTCGTAACGAAGTCAACGGATTCCGTCAGCGTTAACTACGACGGTGACGGAGCGCCCGGCTACAGCTTCACCATCGCCCTTAGCGCAAGCGGCGTTGCATCGCAGTCATCAACGGTTGCTCCGTTGATTGCTGCCGTTAACGGGAACGCGGTTACCGCCGTTTCGCTCAACGGGAGCGCGGTCGGCGCGCTGCAACTCGCTTTTGGTGAGGCCGGCAGTTCGACCACGTACAGCGCGACCTTGACCTCGGGCTGTAGCGGTGTCGCAACCAAGGGACCGATCAGCGGAAGCGGTGCGTCCGCGACACTTCCACTCACCGGCGGCGCTACACCGAGCGCGAGCGGCTGCACGCTGACGCTTACGGACTCCGGCAACGTCGCCTTGGTTTTGCCGGTAACGAACACGCCGGTAACGCACAGCGTGACGATCAACGGCACGCAGATCACGGAGTACGGCGGCTACATCCGTCCTTATGGCATCACGAAGGGGCCTGACGGCAACATTTGGTTTACCGAAGGAACGTCGAACGTCGACGCGATCAGCCCGACGAACGCATCGCTCGTGTTCAACCAAAATATCTCGGGAAGCGATCTCTTCGATATCATCGCCGGATCAGACGGCGCAATGTGGATTACCGATCAGAACCTCGAAGGCGTCGACCGGCTCGCGACGGTCGGAACACCGGTGGTCGCGCAATACGCGCTCCCGTCGAGCGGTTCGCCGGTAGGAATCACCACCGACAGCACGGGTCAACTGTGGGTCGCCAATTCTGGACCGAATAGCATATGGACGCTTGACACCGGTGGAATGTTCGCAAATCCGGTAGCGTCTCCGAGCGGCCAGCCATACGCAATCACCGTCGGCCCGGATGGCGCGATCTGGTTCACCGAGGGAGCATACATCGGACGCTACAATCCCACCGACGCAAGCTTCACGGAAACCGCGGTGCCGCATTCCGGCTTTGCCGAATACATCGCCGCCGGGTCCGATGGCGCGATTTGGTTCACCGAGAATGCGTCCGGCGTTGGCTACGTCACGCAGATACCGATGCACGGTGACGGCCCGTTTACGCCGGCCGCATTTGCGGCCGGCACCAGCCCCATGGGCATAACCGCGGGCGCCGATAACGCAATGTGGTTCGTCGATAACGCTGCGAACACCGTAAGCGAGATTTCACTGACCTCGCATGCTATTACCGCGTTTCCGATTCCGACATCCAACGCAGGTCCACAGGAGATCGTACGCGGGCCCGACGGCAGTTTATGGTTTACGGAGAACAGCGCCGGCCAAATCGGCCACGTTATTCCTTGACGTCTTCGACCGTCACGAGGTTCATTTTGTCGCCGCGACGGATTGCGTCGAGCGCTTCAAAGCCCTCGGTCATCTGCCCGAACACCGTATAGTTCTTGTCTAGAAAGCGTGCGTCGGCGAGGCAAATGTAGAACTGCGAGCCGGCCGAATCCGGGTTTGAGGAACGTGCCATCGCGACTGTGCCACGTACGTGCGGGCGGTCGTTGAATTCGGCTTTCAGGCGGTAGCCGGGGCCGCCGGTACCGTCGCCGTCGGGGTCGCCGCCTTGAATGACGAAGCCCGGCTCGACGCGATGGAACGTCAGGCCGTCGTAAAAGCCCTCCTCGGCAAGTTTCATGAAGGCGGCCGTGTGAACAGGCGCATCCTCGGGGAAAAACGTGAAGACGATATCGCCTTTGTCCGTTGCGATGCGCACCTGCGAACTGCGGGCACGCTCGGAAAGTGTCGTGACTTCTTCTGGAGTCGGAGCAGCATGCGGCATGTTGCTCTGTTGCACTGTGCGCGTTTCGTGCCCTTCGCACCACGGGTAGAATCACACCTGAAATGCGCCGAACGGCTGAGAAACCCACGCTCTCGATTCGGATACCGCCCGATGGCCGCCACGCTCGGACCGTTCGTGACGCCCTCGTCGCATTTACCTCGCTACACGGCGTCAACGCCGCCGATCAGGAAGCGATGCTCTTTGCCGTCGGCGAGGCACTCGCCAACGCGATCGAACATGGGGCACCCACCGGCGATATCAAGGTCACCGTCGAGATCGACAGTCAGCTTATCAGCGCCTGCGTCGCCGACGAAGGCCGTGGCTTTCCGGACGCGCCGCGGGGATACCGGTCGCTTCCCGACGCATACGCGGTGCGCGGCCGGGGGATCCCGATCATGCAGCGCAGCGTCGACCTCTGTGACGTGAAAAGCGCGCCGGGCAGCGGCACCGTCGTGACGCTCGGGCGCTATCGGCGCGCCCCTGCGCCGGCCAATCAGGAACGGGCGGCCCCTCCGTAAAACGACGCAGGCATGAGTCTTTATGCCTGTCTTGCGGTTGTGCTCGCGGCCGTGCTCAACTACGTCGCCCCGAGCCCCGCTCCGATTGACCCACAGATCGCGACCATGGTCGCGGCGGTGCGCGCCGACCGTCTGCGCGCAGACGATACGATGCTCGTAAGCGGCTTCTTCACCCGCAACGATTTTTCGGAGACCAGCTCGAGCGCAACGCACGGCGTGTTCGGGGCGCGCGATTGGATTAAGGCGCAGTTCGAAGCGATTGCGAAGACGAGCGGCGGCCGCATGAGCGTTGCGCTGGACAATTTCGTACAACCCAAGACCCCACGGACGCCGCGCGACGTGAAAGAGTCGAGCATCATTGCGACGCTGCGCGGTGACGAGCCGGGACTCATCTACGTGATGTCGAGTCACTACGACGACTGTAACGGCGATTGCACGAACGGCACGCGCGAAGCGCCGGGCGCCGACGACAACGGCTCAGGCACATCCGCCGTGCTCGAAGCTGCGCGGATCATGGCGCCGCACCATTTCCGCGGCACGATCATCTTCGCGGTCTTTGACGGCGAAGAGCTTGGACTTTGGGGATCCAAGCACTTTGCCGACGAGCTCAAAGCAAAGGGCGTTCAAATCGCGGCCGATCTCAACAATGACATCATCGGCAATTCGACCGGCGGGAACGGCGTACACGAGCCCGACGTCATTCGCGTCTTTAGCCAAGCATTGCCGGCCGGTGCGGACCTGGCGCGCGTAAATCTCGTCGGGTCCGAGAACGATTCACCCTCGCGCGAGCTCGCGCGCTTCATCGGCGAAACGGTTCCGCAATACATGCCGGGCTTCACCGTGCGGCAGATCTGGCGCGCCGACCGCTTTTTACGCGGCGGCGATCAGCAGTCGTTTCAGGACGACGGGTACCCGGCGACGCGATTCGTCGAGCCCAATGAAAACTTCACGCACCAGCATCAAAACGTGCGGGTAGAGAACGGCGTCCAATACGGCGACTTACTGCAATTCATGGACTGGGATTATCTGGCGAAGGCAACGCAGGCGAACATTGCAGCGCTCGCCGCGCTCGCGCTCGGACCCCAAGCGCCGCCGAATGCGCAACTGGTCTTGCGGCACTTGGGCTATGACTCGACGCTGCGCTGGAAGCCCGCGATCGGTGCCGCATCCTACGAGATCGTGTGGCGTTCCACAAGCGCAGCGAATTGGGAATATGCGGTCAACGTCGGAGCGGTAACCGAAGCGACCGTACCGGTGAGCAAGGACGACTACATCCTCGGCGTGCGCGCGATCGACGCGCACGGGCATCGCAGCGTCGCGAGCTATCCGACAGCCGTACGCGAAACGCCGGCCCCTTCGCCGACGCCCTAGGTATCGGGAGATAAATCCGAGCCGAGCAAGAGCGTCGAACTCGTTCCCGGGCGCAGCGCCGTTGCAAATGTCTGCGCCAGCGCTTGCGCTGCCGGCGAACTGCCGACCACGATGCTCGTAGCCTTGGTCGGCGAGTCGATCGAGCTGCGCACATTCCAGCCGCCGCCACGCAATGCGCCGACGATCGTCTTATCGAGTTCGGGGTCGCCGGTTGCGTTGGCAACGAGGATCTCGTCTTGCGGCGGCTCCGTTTTGGTGAAGAGCACTTTGCCGATCAGCTTGGCCCACCGGCCGTCAACGAACACGACGGACGCATCACCAACCCACCCCGGCTTACTTGGCAGGGTGAAGGCACGAATGTTGTCCTCGGGCACGTCACGATAGACTTCGAGGAGTGCGAGGAGCTGCTGATTGCTCAGCGTCGTATGCATGTCTTTGCGCGCAAACGCGAGGATACGCGGAAGTTTGGCCCAGTTTTGCGGCTGACTGAGCTGATTCATCATCTCCTTGAGGACTTGCTGCTGGCGCTTCATCCGACCGTAGTCGGATGCCGCGTCGTGCCGGAAACGCAGATAGCCGGCCACCTGGCTGCCGGTAAGATATTGCTCGCCCTTCTTGAGATGAATGTGCAGCCCGCCATAGTTGTCGTCGTAATCCATCGACTCGTCGACATTGACGTTGAGGCCGCCCATCGCGTCGACTATCTGGGCTGCACCCTCGGGCTGCAGCGCGACGATCGCGTCGATCGGCACTCCACCAAGCAATGCGCTCACCGCCCGTGCGCTCGATTTGGCGCCGCCGTATGCGTACGCGGCATTGATCTTGTCGTTGCCGTGCCCGGGGATGTTGGTCCAGGTATCCCGCGGAATCGAGACCAACGTTGCCGTGCGGCGATCGACGTCGAGATGCGCAAGAATGATCGTGTCGGTGGTTGCCTCGTCGTCCTGGTAGCCGAGTACGAGCACGTTCAATTTGCTCGCATGAAAGACACGGTGCGAGGTTTGCACGGCGACGACATGCCGCGCGCGCTCGCCGAGATTACCGAAGGCGAGAAACCCGGTGACGACGGCGGCGACGCCGGCGACGCCTAAAAGCGCTACTCGCTTCCAGCGGATCCTTGAGAACATGAAAACTCCTCACCTGACAAATGTTCGTTGTTGCGCAGGGCGCAGGTCTCAGACGAACGCGAACGGAGGAGCGCGATTGCCGATCCGGCAGCGGACGAGGACATCATGAGTGAGCCGGATGCGATCGCAGCGGCGAAGTGCAAGCGGCGCGGGGTCGTGCAAGGCGCGCATCGCGAGCGCGCGGATCCGCCGGATCATGCGGACCGTTGTGCGAGCGCACGCGCAGACCGCGAAGGCGAGGCCCCACGCGACCGCGATACCGGTGAGCACGTGCACGAAAAGACTGAACCACAGCGGACCGCCGAGCCAGATCGTCCCACCCAGCGGGTGCCCCGCTACGATGACTTGTTCGCTCGTCTCCATGACGAAGAGCACCGCAAGCTGCGTCGTCAAAAGCGCCGGAAGTACGCGCCACAGATCGTAACGCAGCGCGTCAACCGAAACGCGTAGCAACTCGCGGCGGATGCGCAAGACAAGGCAAACGCCAATCAACACGACGCCCGAGATCAGGGCGGGAACGATATCGAGCGTCGAATGGTCGGTGAAGTTTCCCGCTCCAAACCAGCCGGCGTTCGAAGCCGCTTCGACCAGTGGATCGGCAACGGCCGCAGCCACGACGGCGGCGGCGAGCGTAAACCAAACCCGGATGGCGGTGCGTCTCACCGCCCGATTGTACCCTTAGATTCTGAAAATACGCACGAAGCGGTCGAGTAAACGTGGATCACCCTGGATACGGACCAATTTCTTGCGTAGCGCTTCTTCCGGCGCGGTCTCACCTGCCAGCAGCGCGCGCAGCGCAGGACCGCTTTCAATAATGAGATCCGGATCGGGCAACGCGCCGCGACCTACCTTCACGTTGCCGTCCTGGACAATCGCGTGTATCTCAACATTCCCAGCGCGCACCACGTAGCTTGCCTTGCTTTTGCCGGCGGCTTCAGGCCGAAACGTCGTGCGTAGCGCCATCGCAAGCGAATCGTCGGTGACGATCTCGCCTTCGCGCGGCGTGTCGAGTCGCTCCGCCCCCCACCGGCCCAGCGCGAGCACGGTTGCTTCCAACGCCGATCCCGCATCGGTCAGCTCGTAGGCGACGCCGCTTCCCGGCCGCGGCACGGCGCGCCGCTGCACGATGCCCGCTTCTTCTAATTCTTTAAGACGGGCGGTTAGAATGTTGGTGGGAATTCCCGGCAAACCGCGGAGCAAATCGCTAAACCGTTTCGACCCAACCAGCAGGTCGCGCACGATCATCAACGCCCAGCGTTCCCCGACAACCTCGAGCGCCCGCGCAAACCCGCAGTACTGGCCGTATGCACGCTTTACCACGCGTCGATCATAGCGCAAAATTGCTTTTTTGCATAGGACTTGCTTTTTACAAGTCAGCGCGTTACAATGCCCGAACGAGAGGTGACGACCATGCCAAGCATTACACCGTTCCTGTGGTTTGACCGTGGGGCCGAAGAGGCCGCAAAGTTTTACGTCTCGATCTTCAAGAACTCGCGTATCAATAATGTGAGCTACTACGGCGAAGCCGGCCCCGGTCCAAGCGGATCGGTGATGACCGTCGACTTCCAGCTCGACGGCCAGGACTTCATGGCGATCAATGCGCCGACGAGTTCCCAGTCGCCCAATCACGAGTTCGCGCAGGGCAAGATTGCGCTCTATGTCGACTGCGAAACGCAAGCCGACGTCGATGCGCTCTGGGACAAGCTTTCCGAGGGTGGCGAGAAGTTGCCGTGCGGCTGGGTTCAAGACAAGTTTGGTTTTGCGTGGAACATCGTGCCGAAAGGCCTGCGCGATGTTTTAAGTGGACCGGATGAGGAACGCGCGCAACGCGCGCTGCAGGCCATGTTGCAAATGGGCAAACTCGACATCGATGAACTTCGGAGGGTCTATAGCGCATGACAACAACGAGCAAGATCGGGCTGAAACACCCGGTCATTCATTTCGAAATCGTGGGTCGCGACCCGGTTGCGCTCGGCTCGTTCTACCGCGATGTCTTCGGCTGGGCAACGCGCGAACCGACGCCCGGGGATCCGATGCAGTATGTAACGATCGACACCGTTCCGGGCGAAGACGGCTTCATTAGCGGTGGGATCGGCAAAGCGCCCGAGGGCTATGACGGACACGTAACATGGTACATCCGCGTCGACGACGTCGAGAGCGCGCTGGCGCAGGTCGAAGCGAAAGGCGGCTCACGCGTAATGGGTCCAGATAAAGTGCCAATGCCCGGCGGGGGCGAGATTACGATCGGACTCTTCCGCGATCCACAGGGCAACAGGATCGGCCTCGTCGATCCCGGCGCGATGGAACAAACTTAGTAACCTACATCATTGCTCTTAGGTTAGCGCATGCACCCCAGGCGATAGGTGCCTCGACCAAAGCCACTGAATGCCGCGTAAACAACTGACCGACTGCAAGGGACGTGCGTTTATGCGGCATCACGGCTTGGCTTTTGCGGCTCTCGTCATTCTGGCTCTCGCGGCGTGTAACGGAGGAAGCGGCGGACCATACGCCGTCCCGGTGCCGGGCACACCACTGCCGGCTAATACATCGACGGTCTCGTTTCTCGTGATCGTGCCGCCGGCGGGGAGCAGCCGCACGCGGCCCAACGTTGTCGTTCCTTCGAATGCGACGTCGGTAAAATTTACGGTCGACTCGGTCAATGGAACTGCCTACACCGGCACGCCAACGACCGAAACGCTGGCCGCATCGAACAGCGCATGTCAACTCGTGAACGGCCAGCTCTCGTGCACGTTCAATTTGAGCGCACCGGTAGGAACGCTCATCTATACCGTCACGATCTACAGCGGCATGACCGTGATCGCCGAAGGCAACGTTTCGCTTACCACAACGGGCGGCGGCACGGTTTCCGCGCCAGTCACATTGAGTGGAACGGTCGCAAAGATCGTGATTTCCGTTACCAGCGGGATCGAAGGCGTTGCTGCCTCCTATCCGGTCACGGTGCAAGCCGAGGATTCTAACGGTAACACGATTCTGGGCACCTATACGAGTGCGATCACCCTGACCGATACCGACAGTACAGGACAAACCTCGGTCGCAACTAGTGGCTCCGACAGCCCGCCCGCAGGCGAACTGATTTCCTCCAGCGACACTGCGACGCTGACGTACAAGGGCGGTACGATGTCATCGAGCGCGACGATCAGTGCGAGTGCTTCGGGTCTCAGCCCGTCTAACGTTACGAACGCGACGTTCAATGCGACCACCAACTACCTCGCGCAGTCGGGATCGGTAACGTTCGGCATGACGATCGTCAATGAGGAACAGGGGTTCGACGGCACGCCCGCGCCTAATCCTTCGCCCGTGCCAACCGTCACAACGCTTCCGGCAGTAACCATTGCGACGGGCCAGACGTTCGGATCCGCAAATAATCTCATCGGTGTCAGCGGTCTTAGCGCGCAAGATGCGATCAACTTCAGCGGAATGCTCGCCAACGTTGTCACGGCACCTACGCCCCCAGCGCCGACCTCGCTATCGCCGAGTGCGACCAGCTACTATGCATGGACGCCATCATCGAGCAGCGTTGCGCTCGGCCTCGTTGGATATTCGGATCCGTTGAACGCGGCCTACCCTGCGATCACCTTGTTGTATGCTGGTGGAACGCTCACGCAAACGTGTGCGCAGCCATATCCCCAATTGCTCGTACTTCCATTCCCGGCGACGTGGAATGTTTACAGCGGCGCGGGAACGTGCACGACCGTGTTCAGCGATGGCCTAGGCGATAGCGACAGGTACGCGTACGCCGGCAACGGATCGTACACAGATTCATATGCGCTCACCTTAGGCTGGGCGCCGTGTTCGTGCGTCTACGGCAACTCCACCGTCACGGTTGATGCGGCTGGTGACATCAACTACGTGATGAACAACAACTACGGACAAGGGTCGATGAGCGTTTCGGCGCCAAGTCCAGGCGCCACAATGATGCCGGTCACATTTACTCCCGGGACCGTCCCGTTCATGCCAGCACCGGCCCCGTCGAGCGCACCCAATCCGTGGCTCGCGATTGGCTTGCCGAACGGGCCGCCAAATCCACTTCTTAGCGACACAATGACGAGTAAGGGAGCAATCGGCTCACTACCCGCAGCATGCGCCGTCCAGAGCGGACTCGTGCCCAGCTCGAATCCACCGTTGAGCGAAGTTGATGAAAGCATCGTCCTCGCAGATCCGATGGATGACTATCTACCGCTCTACACCACTGAAATGATTAGGCACTTCTATCTCAATGGCGTAGGCGAGATTTGCAACGAGAACCAAACCACTGCGGACATCTTTGACGGCGTCGTAGAGGGCTTCTATATTGGGGCGACGGGCGGTCCGCCGGTTTGGTCATTCCAAACAACGGCAGGCGGCGCGATCGCTTGGTACGCCGGCTACGACACAGATTGGGACTCCTATTTCAGCGATACCTACACCTATATCACGGTGACGACCCTATCAGCGGAGGCAGCTCGCGTGCGAAGTGTGGCGAGCGCGTTGCCTGCTGCGGCGCAGGCGCTTACGGCGGCGACGTACGCAATCGCGCACGCCCCAATGTTGAACATCAAACACATGCCCCGTCCACACCGCCAGCGACCGCCCTTCAGCCGATAGGTTTGCCTAGGTTCCTGCTCGCGGCATCGATCGCAAGGGCCGGCTAGGCGCATTCGTCTAGCCGGTCTCTATTTTTGCTAGAAGCGAGGTGGGCGACCATCCCGGTGGTACTGCCCGTGCGGATAATAGCCGCCACGCGACGCGGGCGCGACGTACGTGCGTCCGTGCCATGTGCCGTAGCGGTAGACGTTGTTCACGCGCACGTTG
>DATJOM010000068.1:0-7610 GCA_035507095.1 Candidatus Acidiferrum sp. | reverse complement strand
GCTTCGCTACGCTCGGGATGACAAGGGAACGCTGCGCTACGCTCGGGTTGACAAAGTGGGGCCGCGCTACGCTCGGGGTGACAAGGGGTGTGGTCACATTAGGCCGGGGATGCGCATGCCGCCGGTCAATCCGCCCATGCGCTTTTGCGCGGTTTCGTTTGATTTCGTCAGCGCATCGTTGACGGCGACGGTCACGAGATCCTCGAGCGTTTCGATATCATCGGGATCGACGGCGTCTTTGTTAATACTCACCGCTTTGACGCGCTGATCGCACGTCATGTCGACGATCACGAGGCCGTTTGCAGCGCTGCCTTGCACGGTCGTGTTCGCAAGCTCTTCTTGCGCCTTGACCATCTCCGCTTGCATCTTCTTAACTTGCTGCATCAAATTCGCTTGGTTCATTGCTATCTACTTGATCCGTTCGTTTGCGTAGCCAAAAAGTTCGTCGGCGCTATCTTCTTCACTAGCCGGCACTTCTGCTGCGGGTGACGCCGCGGGCGGCGCGCCGGTTTCGAAGCGCACCTGGAGTTTCGAACCGAGCACGTCGGCGATCGCCGACTCAAGCAGCTTGGTGTTGTCTTTGAGGATGTCGGCTTCGAAGGGGCTGCGGAGTTTGAGCACGACCGCGTTGCCGACGACCTCGGATACCATTGCGCCGGAGAGTGGGGCGCGCAGCGGCGGGCGTTCGGCTTCGACCTTGCCACGGATGGTGGTCCAGGCGGCGCGGAGTTTTTGCAGGGTGACGGGGCCCGAGGGTTCGTCGGCCCCTCGACTACGCGGCTTCGCCGCTACGCTCGGGGTGACAACCGCCGCCGTTTCAGATTTCGGGGCTTCGAGGCTCGCTGTCGCTCGCACCTCAGCCTGACGAGGAGCGGGAGCCGCGCTACCCTCTTCTTCCAATAGGTAGCGCAGGAGCGCGGTTTCGAGTTCGAGGCGGGGGTTGGCGCCGGTGCGGGCGAGGCTCGCGGCGTCGGCCAGCACACGCAGCGCGCGCACGATCGTCGCCTGCGGCACGTCCACTGCGCGCTCGGCGGCGATTTCCGCGTCCTCGGGCGCGAGGTCGCGGGCGAGCAGTTCGGGGTCGATGTGGGCTACCAGTAAATTCCGGAAGTTCGCGATCAGCGAGCGGGTCAGGACGACCATGTCGGCGCCGGCGTCGCTGGCTTCCTCGATCGTCCGCAGCGTCGCCGAGGCGTCGCGTGCAACCACGGCGTCGAGAAGGGTGTTGGCATAGTTGCGACCCGTCGCCCCGAATGCGAGATCGATTACTGCTACAGTGATCGGTCCGTCGGCAAATGCGGCGGCCTGCTCCAGCATCGTCAGCGCGTCACGCAACCCACCGTCGGCGCGATAAGCAATTGCCGCCAGCGCCGCTTCGTCGATCGTGATGCCCTCGTATGTTGCGATCTCGCGCATACGTTCGATCATCACCGGAATCGAAATACGACGGAACGCGTAGCGCTGGCAGCGCGAGAGGATCGTTACTGGTAATTTCTCAGGCTCAGTCGTCGCAAGAATAAATACTGCATGTGCGGGCGGTTCCTCAAGCGTCTTTAAGAACGCGTTGGCACCCTCTTTAGTAAGCATGTGCGCTTCGTCAATGATATACACTTTCATGCGCATCACACTTGGTGCGAATTTCACTGCTTCACGCAATGAACGAATCTCATCGATGCCGCGATTACTCGCCGCGTCGATTTCCAACACGTCTAAGGCCGTGCCATTGAGCATCGCGATGCAATTCTCGCAGGTATTGTCGGGATGAGCCGTCGGGCCTTGCACGCAGTTGATACAACGCGCCAGAATCTTGGCGGCCGACGTTTTTCCCGAACCACGTGGACCCGAAAACAGGTACGCGTGGGCGAGCTTGCCCGCCTCAATGGCGTGGGTCAGCGTGCGAACGACGGCATCTTGCCCGACCAAATCGGCAAACGATTTCGGGCGCCAGGTACGATAAAGGGACACCGCTTCAGGATTCGCGCCGCCCGTTTGGTTCGACCTGCGGATGGGTATGTTATGCTCTACACAGGGGAGGCCTTCGAACTCGTCGTGGATTTCCGTTCCGCTCTTCAAGAGAAGTTCGGCTTCGAACGTTTCTATCCAGGCCAGGAAGAAGTCGTGTCGCGCGTTATGTCGGGACAGGACACGCTTGCTATTCTTGCAACCGGCGCCGGCAAAAGTCTCACCTATCAACTTCCCGCGCTCTTGCTTGAAGGCACGACCGTCGTCGTGTCGCCGCTGATCGCGCTGATGAAAGATCAGCTCGACATGCTGCGCGAACGCGGCATCACTGACGTCGTTGCGCTCAACTCCACCCTTTCCGAAGAGCAAGAACTCCGCGCGCGTGCGCGCATCGCAAGCGGCACCATCCGCATCGCCTACACGACGCCGGAAAAGCTCGAAGATCGCAGTTTCCTCGAGCTGTTGCAATCGATCAACGTGCCGCTCTTCGTCGTCGACGAAGCCCACTGCATCTCGCAGTGGGGCCACGATTTCCGGCCCGCGTATCTTGCGCTCGGCGCGGTGATCAAACGCCTGGACCGTCCGACCGTGCTCGCACTCACCGCAACCGCGACGCCGGCGGTGCGCGAAGACATCTTGCATCAACTCGGCATCGAGCACGTCAAGCCGATCGTCAAAGGCTTCGATCGTCCGAACCTGCAGTACGAAGCGCGCAAGGCCGACAAAGAAGCCGACAAGCTCAAAATTCTCGCCTCGCTCTTCACCGGCCCGAAGACGCTCGAAGGCACCGGCATCATTTATACCGCGACGATCAAGAACGCGCTCGAGGTGCAAAAATTCCTGGTCGAAACGTTGCACATTCCGGCCTCCGTCTATCACTCGAAACTGCACAAGGAAGATCGCACGCTCGTCCATGAGTGCTTCATGAACGAGACGATTCGCGCCGTCGTCGCGACCAACGCCTTTGGCCTCGGCATCGACAAGCCGAATATCCGCTTTGTCGTGCACTACGATTTGCCGGGTTCGCTCGAAGCCTACACGCAAGAAGCCGGTCGCGCCGGCCGCGACGGCGAGCTCTCGCGTTGCATCTTGATCTATCGCATGAGTGACACGCGTGTGCAGAACTACTTCCTCACCGGCAAGTATCCGGATATCGAAGAAGTGCAGCGCGTCTTCGGCACGATCGAGGTCTTCGGGGATCAAGAAGGCGGCGTGTCGATGACCGATCTGCGCAAGATTCTGCAGCTGCCGTTAACCAAGCTTAAGGTTATTCTCGCGCTGCTCAAAAAGTCGGGCTATATCGAAGCGAGCGGCAAGTCGGCGTATGGGCTGACCGAGGCGGTGCGCAAGAATCGCGAGCTGGTGCTCAGCCTGGCCAACTACGAGACGAAGAAGTCCTACGATCAATCGAAGCTCTCGATGATGCTGCAGTACGCCGAGTGCGTCTCGTGCCGCCGGCGCTTCATACTGAATTATTTCGGCGAAGACTTCGACATCACGAATTGCGGCAAGTGCGATAACTGCTTGCGCTCTGCGGCTGCGCGGCGTGCGGCCGATCTTGACCCGTCGACCGTCGCGGTCGGCGCGTCGACTGGCGGCTACAAGATCGCCGACATCGTGTCGCATCCGAAGTTCGGCACCGGCACGGTCGAGCGCGCGGAAAAAGACCTCGTCACCGTGCTCTTCCCCAACGTGGGCTACAAAACACTCTTGGCATCGGCGGTAACTCGGGGCGAAGCGGCGAAGATCGCCTAACGTTGCGCCCGGAGGCAATTCTTCTTTTTGTGCTGGTATGCGGCGTTGCGTTGAGCAGCGCTGTTTCCGTTCGCGCACAATCGACGCCCGAACCGGGCGTCACGCCGACACCATTTGCGCAGCCGGCGCTCTCGCCGACACCGAGTGGCTCGCCGGCATCGAGCGAATCGCCGCTGCCAAGCGGATCGCCGGGCGCGTCAGCAACGCCGTCGGGCTCGCCGTCGCCGACGCCGACACCGACGTTGCCGCCGATCACCGCCTCACCGGAGGCTGCGTTCATTCCCGTCGGTGCGACGCAAGCCGTCACGATAGAGGGCTCGCTCGGGAACTTGACCGCGGTCCCCGCATCGACCGCGTACTTCACGTTCACGATCGACCAAGATCAACGCCAAGTGTTGATAACCGGCACCACGCCCGGCTCGACGACGATCACGATCACCGACTCGCGCGGCGTGAGCGTTACGGTCGGCGTGCGCGTTGCGTTTCCAGCCGGCTCGCTCCCGCAACCACTTACGTTGAACGTGACCGGCGACCCGGCGAGTAGCGACTTCCTCAAACGACTTGTCGTCAACCAAATTCTACGCTACACGCAAGTTCGACCGGGCGCGCAAGCGATCGTCACGCCCGACGACGTGAACGTCGGCGACCTCGCGCAAGACATCGTTGCAAACGTCAACGTGCCGGTGCTGATTCAAGGCGAGCAATACTTCGACGTCAACGGCTCGGTGCCGGTGACGCTAAACAACATCGCCGTGCCGCGCATCTCGCCGGACCAATTGATGGTCAGCGACTTCCCCGAGAAGCTGACCGAGAACGGCATCCTCTTCACCGCCGATCTCAAACGCGAAGTGCCGTCGCGGTTCTTGTACTACCACTACAATCCGCCGGGACAGCCCGATCGCCGGATCGTGCTGGTCGCGCAGAATGAATCGAGCGAACCGGCGACCGTGCAGTTCATCAGCGGCCGCGGTTCGGCGAAGTACGAGATGGAGGCGGGCCACGCCGCAACGCGCGATTTCTTGGTCGACGTGGTGCAGAACCAAGGACGGCTCCTGCAGATCCCGGGCAACGCAACGCAAGTCATCGCGCAACAAGCTATGCCCGCAGGCGCAATCGTCACGAATCTCTTGCAGCTGCGCGTGCTCGAAGGCAGCACTGTGCATTTGACGCTGGTCGCGCAAAACGCGACCGACGATCCGGCAACCGCGCTCACCACCGGACAATTGCTTACCAGCACGGTGAGGCACGCGCGCGGGATCTACACCGTGCCGGAATTTCATTTCGCAACGCAGTGGAACGTCAACGACGCGTATCTCGATTTGCCGATCGGCCAGGTGCCGCTGCCGAATAGCCTGGCCGGCGAGGCGCTCTCCGGCGACTACGGCGTGCTCGAGTCGTTTGTGGTCAACGTGCAAAACCCACTCTCGACACCGGCAAACATCGCAATCTATGAATCGCCGCGCGGCGGCAGTGCTACCGGCTCGTATCTGATCGACGGCGTGCTGGTGCAATCGCATCAAGTGAAGGCGTTCACGCGCTATAAGGTGCGACAGTACGTCGTGCCGGCGAAGGGCTTTGTGCGTATCACGATCGTGACGATGCCCGAGGCGGGCTCGAGTTATCCGCTCAATCTGACCTTCGCGCCCGACGATGGGTCCGTCGCCCCGGGAGGACCAGGCTCGCCCGTGTATTAACCGGGCACTAACGGGGGTGTGGGCACTATGAACTTGCGTTTGATCGCAAGCACCGTTGGCATCGCTGCGCTGCTTGCCGCCTGCGGCGGTGGTGGCGGCGGAACTGTGCCGCCGCCAACCAACACCACGATACCGACCACCACGCCCGGCCAGACGACAACGAACGCCAGCGGAACGGTCGTCGACGACGGAACGGGCTCGCCACTCGCGGGCGTTGCGGTGAAGTTGATGCCGTGGGCACCCTGTGGTCCGACACCCGTACCCGCAACATCGATTACGCCTGAAAGTGACGGCTGCCCAACGCCGCTACCATCGCCACAAGTGACCACCGCCGCAAATGGGACGTTCACGTTGAATGGCGTTCCGAACGGGCACTACATATTGATCGTTGGTGCCGACACGGTTGCAACGCCGCCCGCAGGTTATGTACCGCCGCCGTGTACGGTGAACTGCGGGACGCCGACGCCTGCGCCGTTCACGGTGCAAGCCACGGTGCATGACAACGTGACGCTGACGGGCGGAGCTCAAACGCTCGTCGCGCCGACGATGCCGTCGGTTCCATCGGGCTATACGCCGCCGACGTGGGAAACGAATGGCGACTACCGCCTTGCGACGCTCGATGCGGCAAAGGAGATGCCGTGCTACATCGCGTGGCAATATCTGCGAGCGCAGAACGGTCTTGCCGGTGGTGCAGTGGACGAGTGGATCACGGAAAATATCCGGGCGAACATTGCGAACGTCGTGGCGCATAACGGAGCTACCCTGGTGCCGATTACAACGGGTGGTTCGGAGGGATCGGGCGGAGCGGATTGCTACAACTCCAATCTCGCCCCCCAATTCGTGCCAGGTACAAACACCTATGCCGTAAACTCTCGGACGCTTTGGTTCGGTGGACTATGGTACTTGTACGAAGGCGGGGGCACAAGTTTCTACCAGGGCTTCACAAATGCGGAGTACCCGATCGATCCTCGGTCGTTCACCGACCCCTATTACCCTAACTGGCCGTAGGCCAGCACACCTTACTATGTTGTCAACAGCTTCCTGATTGTATGAAAGCTGTTCCGTCACTCGACGTGCTGACTTCTTCAGACTGATTCGGGCCGATCGAGTACTCGGGCTGCGACGTGCCCTCGCCCGTCGTGATGGTAAATAAGCCGCTCGAATCTGTGGCGAGAGTCTGGCCTGCGCAAAGAAACTGAATGCCTTGGCCGGCTCCCTGGCAGCCAACAGAGTCTCCTTCGCAAGCGACCCCGCATCCGCGATCGCCTTCCTGATCGATGAACCCGGTGCATTCCACGGTGAAGTAGCTTGGGGTTAGTACGTTGACGGCGATCAGCCCGGCGTCCGGTGCCGGCGTCGCGGTGTCACCGCTGGGAGCGAGTCCGACATTGCAGGTCCCCGCGTTGTTGCCTCGGGCTCCGTAGTACGCTTGAACGCCGGTCGGGCTTGTTTGCCATCCAACGGTTGCTACATTTCCATTGCAAGTGCTGTAGCCGTTAAGGGTTTCGAAGGTCGCCGTTGTGCCCGCAGGGTTGTACGCGATCATGCCCACGGTTGCGAGCGGATTGTCGTAACTGTCAACGAGGCACCCATTCGAATCGACATACACGTTGAGCGCGGCGCTTACCGACGCTGGAAGCGACCTGTCGATATAATTGCTCGGATTATCGCCCCATACGAAGGCATTGGTTACACCGAGAGCGTTGCAAAGTTGCCCGGCCGACGCGTATGCGCGTGCGACGCCGCCGCCAAGTAGCGCGTTAATCACGGGGCCAAGAGCGACTCCCAGCCGCGTCGTTTTATTAAGTGCGATGGGCGCTGCACCGCTCGTAAGGCCTACGGCATTTCCTAACGCGCCAAGGACGAGCTGTTGCGGCCACGTGGCGGCATTCTGTTGTACGGTCACGTTAAACGATACGCGCTCGCCATACTGATCCTGGACGACCAATGCGCATGTTCCGGGAGATTGTCCGACGATCTGCAGGCTCGCGTTTGCCGTCGTGCGCGAAGGGGTTGCGGGAAACGAACCCGATGCGGGCGTCGCGGTAATCACGCCTTGACATGGGCCACCGGCATAGAGCACGAGCTGTTCGCTGTCAAACGTCTTCGAGAAATTGACCGTGTACGATTGGCCGACGTTTAGCGCCGGAATCGTCGCCGGCGACGGCGTGAGGTTGCCCATCACTTGCACCGTCACGG
>DATJOM010000067.1:0-3346 GCA_035507095.1 Candidatus Acidiferrum sp. | reverse complement strand
GCCGCCAAATCCTTCGGTAGTCGGACCATACGGCACGAAATCAAGGAGCGACTGTCCGGTCGAGCGGATCACCGCAACGATCTGCGCGCCGGCTTCTGCCGCGGCGACCGCAGCGGTGCGATCTTCGTAGATGTTGCCGCTAGCGACGATGACGTAGAGCAGCGGCGGTGGCTGCTGCGGCAGTTCGGCAAGACGCGTGTCGCGCTCGGCCCGATTCGCGCGGACGCGTGCAAGTCCGGCGTCCACGAACGGGCGCAAGGCACCACGCGCCGCGGCATCGGGCGCGCTCGCGAACTGCGCGAGCGTCAAACGTCCGGCGGCGATCTCGTCGCCGAGGGCGTGTGGAGCGAGACCGGTCTCGGCGAGCGCCTTGCCGAACGCGAGCGCAACGCCACGTGCGCGCGCGTCGTGGGCCAGCGTATCGACGATCATATTGGGAATGGGAATTTCATCCGCGCCAACCCCGTCGACACCGAGCAAACGCAGCACCGAACGCTCGACCGCCACCGTCGAGTTGGCGGCGATGAAATCGCTGACCGGCGAGGCAATGGTTGCGGCAAGTTCGCGACAGCGATCGATAACCGCCGTGTCGATCCGCAGGTTCATGAGGTCACCGCAATGCTTTGGTCGCGACGGTCGACGACGGCGGCAGCGCTTGCAAGCACCAGCCACCACATCACCGTGACTTTGGGGTAGAGCCACATGCAGTCGACGATCTGATGAAAAGCCATGGCTAGGGACGCCATGCAAGCACCCAGTGCGAGCGGCTCGTCGAGGCGCCGAACGAACGCGCCGACCGATGCAGCTGTCACCACCAGCGCGGCAATCAGCCCCGCAATGCCTTGCTCCGCAAGCACTTGAAAAAAGATCCCGTTCGCGTGCGTGCGAGCGCCAGGAACATAGCGTCCGATTTCCAGTTCGAAGTTTCCCGGTCCGATTCCAAAGAGCGGATGCGAGCGCCAAAGTGCAAAGGCGCCGTGCCACAGGTCGACGCGCGATCCGAGGCCGCCGTTGAACGCAACGTCTCCGGTCAGACCGAACAACGATTGAATACCTCCCTGCAACGCGCCGGAAAAAACGCCGAACGCCAGCACCAGCACTGTGCCAAAGACCGCAATCGCGCCGAAACCGACCCAGGCCCGCCACGCGGGAAAATAGCGGAGCGCCAACATGACGACGATCGCGAAGAGCAACGCAGCGCCGCCCCCCCGCGAAAACGTCAGCACGCACGCGATGAGTCCCATCGGAATAGCGACCCGCTCCACGAGAAGCGGTCGCCGCAACAGAACGAAGGCCAGCATCGTTGGAATAACCACTCCGAGAAAGCCGGCGAGTTGATTCGGCCCTTCGAGGGGTCCCGCGATGCGCGCAACGTCATAACCAGCGATACGCTCGGTCTCACCAACGGGGAGCGCCAGCTGCACAAAGGCGAGTGCGGTCACAACGACCGTAATCAGCGCAATCGCTATTCGTAAAGCGCGCTCGTCCGGGTCGAGCCGGTACGCGCCGTACGCGACGACGAACGTCATCAGGTATTCGACCGCTTTGAGCGTTTCTCGTAAGGCGGCGTCAGGGAAGGTGGCGTATACGGAACCCGGCAACATCGTAACGACAAAAAGCAATTGTGCTCCACCGAGCACAAATAGCGCACGCAGAGGACGGGCTCGGATAATCTGCGGCAAGCGGGGAGCGAGTCCGACTGCGACGGCGATCAATGAGACTTTTGTGAGCGTTACCGTCGTTCCATGAATCGCATAGGTGAAAAGAAACGGGTCGGTCGCGATCATCGCTAGCAAACCATAGATCGGGCGCCGTAGCGTCACGAGCAGAACGACAAGGAAACAACACAGCAAGATCGGGATCGCTGCTCGCAGGGGCAGCCCCGGCAGTGGAGCTTCATCCAGGCGCTCGCCGGTGGCCGAATCTAGAAACCCCACCTGGCGAAGCATCACGCTGAGGTGACGCGAATCTCCATTCAATCCGAGCTGTTTCGGAACGAAGGTGTGATCCGGCCGAAGCGTTATCGTCAGCAAGCCATGCGCCGCGCGAGGCAGCGGGATCTTCAGCTCGTGTTCGCCCGGCCCGAGGCAGCAGCGTCGCGCCGACGGCGCTCCATCTATTTGCACGGACAGCGAATTCGCGCCGCTCCTCACTGCGAAATCCGGGAGATATACGTTAAGCAGGAGCGTGTCCGCACCGGCCGGCTCCAAGACCTTTAGCTCCGCATGCGCAGCCACCCAGCAGCAGCTTCCGGCGTCGTACGCGGCATATATGCCGCGAACGATCTCTGAAGGCGTAATGCCCTGCGGGTAGACGGACGGCTGCGCGTCGGCAGCCAATGGCGCGAAAAGAAGCATGCCGAGGAAGGCCGCTAGCGTGTAGAAAAACCGGTTCATGTGCGTCTTTCGAGAGGTCTTCTCGCAGACCAACGAAAAGGCTTGCCTTGGTGAACGCATTTTCGCCCAAAGTGGTTTCCGTCGTATTGAATTGGAACGGCTGGCTCGACACGATCGAGTGCGTAGAGAGCGTGCTGCGCAGCGATTATGCGAACCATCAGATCGTCGTTTGTGATAACGCCTCGCAGGATCATTCCATCGAGCGGCTCACGGAGTGGGCGGACGGAATGCTCGAGGTCAAACATCCAGGCGATGCCAAGGGCGTCGCCTGGGAGTACCGTCCGGTTTCCAAGCCGTTGCCGTACGCGCTTTACGATTCACCCGATCAGGCATTGGCGGTTCCGACCGCTCCCGAGGCGCGGGTCGTGTTCATCCGCAACGGCGATAATTTGGGCTACGCTGGCGGCAATAACATCGGCATGCGTTTTGCGCTCGAAATCTTGCATGCCGATTACGTGTGGGTCCTCAACAACGACACCGTCGTGGACCGCCTGGCGATGAGTTGCTTGCTTGAAGCACTGATGCTTCGTCCCGATGCGGGAATTCTGGGCTCGCGTCTCATGCAATATCATTCCCCCGACACGATCCAGGCGCTTGGCGGCGGCCGGCTCGACCCTCGCTGGGCCCTCGACACGCAAATTGGCCGCGGACAGCACACCCACGAGGCGGTCGACCAGTTGATCGAACTCGAGCACGTTATCGGCGCGAGCATGTTCTTGCGAGCGGCAGTCATTCGCGACGTCGGACCAATCGACGAATCGTACTTTCTTTACCGGGAAGAAACCGATTGGTGCTTGGAGATGCGAAAGCAGGGCTGGCGCTTATACTATTGCCCGCAAAGCATCGTCTGGCACAAAGAAGGGCATTCGGCCGGGTTCAAGAGCGGCGTGCACGATTATTATGCGGTTCGCAACATGCTGTACTTGATTCAAAAGCACTACCCGCAGCAC
>DATJOM010000066.1:0-10495 GCA_035507095.1 Candidatus Acidiferrum sp. | reverse complement strand
GCCGCGATGGAACGTATTATCGCCGAGTTGCGCCGGAACGGCCTTTCGGCTTCAATCGGTGTTGCCTTTACCGCGCCGGGCGCCGATCAGGAGATGCTTACGCGTAAAGCCGATGAAGCCGTATACGCAGCGAAGGCTGGGGGAAAAGGCGGCTACCGGTTCGCGAGTGACTCGTAGCGAGCGCAGATCGCACGAGCGCGTGCGAGCACCGGCTCGCACAGAGCGATGGGATCGACCAATTCGATGTGCACGCCCCAGTACACCAAATAGCTGATCGCGCTCGCCTCACCGGTGAACTCGATGCGCAAGAGCCGCTCACCGTCGCGTTCGACCCATTCGACCGGCCAATAGCCGGTGATCATTTCGATCGCCTCGCCGTCGGCACGCACGAGGACGGGAAAGCGTGGCTGTTCGCCGCGGAAGCGCGAAGCCGATTCGCGCCAATGCGCATCGAGGTCGAAAGCGGGATCGCGCTCGAACCGATCGTTGCACTCGCGCACGTCGCGCATGCGGTCGACACGAAAGCTGCGATACCCCTCCGGCGTGCGCGCGACCAAATACCAGACGCCGGCCTTGGATACGAGCCCATACGGATCGACTCTGCGCGTCGTCCGCGCCATCAAGCGATCCTCGTAGGCGACGTCGAGACAGCGGTCGTCCCACACGGCGCGACGCAGCAGCGCCAAACGCTCGACCGGCGGATCATCCTGATACCAGCGCCGCTGATCGATATGAATCCGGCCGCGCGCCTTCTCCGCCGCCTTGCGTTGCACGTCGGAGAATCCACCGCGCAGCTTTTCGAGCGCCCGGTCGAGATTGGCGCCGAGCCCAAGGTCCGCGAGGATCGCCGAGCCGGAGATAAAGAGCGCGCGCACTTCGTCCTCGGCAAAGTGCGTAAGCGCTTTGCGGTAGCCGTCGGCAAGCGCGATGCCGCCCTCGGGGCCTCGCTCGGTATAGACCGGCACACCCGACGCGGACAGGGCGTCGACATCGCGGTAGATCGTGCGTTCGGAGACCTCGAGCCGCTGCGCCAACTCGCGGGCGGTGCGGCGCTGCGCCGACTGCAAGAGCAGGAGCAGCGAGATCAGGCGATCCGATTTCATAGCGTGAGCCTCGCAAACCTGACAGCAGATGTCAAGTAGGCCTTGCTAGCATTTTTCCCATGATGACCGATCAATCGACCGCAGTTCGCGGGATGGACTGCGTGTGTTATTTGACCAAGGATTTGGCTCGCGCCCGAACGTTTTACGAGGGCGTCCTCGGCATGATCCCGGCAACGCAGGGCGAGACGTGGGTCGAATACGAGTTCAACGATGGCTCGACGTTCGCGCTCTCGAAATTGCCGAACGGCGACTGGTATCCGACCGGCGGGGCGATGTTCGCCGTGCACGATCTGCATGCCGCAATCGAGCGCGTGCGCGGGGTGGGAGCGCAGGTCTTTAGCGAAGCGCTCGAGACGCCGGTCTGCACCATGGCGTGGTGCAACGATCTCGAAGGCAATAGCTTCGCGCTGCACAAACGGAAGTTCGCATGAATACGAAATCCATCGGCATCGACGCCGTCTACTATTCGGTCACCGACGTACCACGCGCGGCCGCGTTTTACAAGGAGCTGCTCGACGTGAAAACGACGTCGTGGGAAAGCGAGCACGGGGCCGAGTGGATCTTAGATGACGGCAGCGCGTTTGGAGTCGGCAAGCTTCCCGGGGCGCCGCACGTTCCATCCGGAGTCGTGCTCTTCACCGTGGCCGACGTTGCGGCGCTAACGCCACGCGTCACCGAACTCGGCGGCAAGCTAACCGGCGACCTGCGCGATCTCGAACCGTGCCTTCAGCAGTGGTGTCTGGACCCCGACGGCAACGCGTTTGTGTTGCATCAGAAGAAGGGCTAGTCCACCCGCGCTGAACCGACGATTCGCGGTTTGAGCGCGACGAGCAGAAAACGCACGCCGATGAGACTCACCAAGACGCAGAAGACCAATGGGAGAAGGTCGTCCATCGACTTTGCCGGGTGCAGAGCGCTGAGCACGACCCCGAGTAAGATGAAGACGCCGCCGATAATGCCGCGCGCCCCTTGGCGCAGTCCGGTGTACCGGTCCTCGCCTGAAAGTGTGTCCCAGCGCCGGCGCGTACCGTGTAGATAGAGCGTACCCATGATGATGAACCCGATCGCAAAGACCGTAAAATACGCGAGAAACGCCCACACCCGCTCGAAACGATCGTGATAGTGTACGAAGACCTGCACAAAAAAGACGAGTAAGCCGACCATCGCGAGCAGCGCGAAGTTCAGAACAACCGTCAGCATCTCCGGCCAAAAGAAGTGCGTAAAGAGCCGCTGATGGTTATACCAGATTCCGGCAATGACCGCGAAGGTCCAGAAATACGCGATCAGCCACCACGGATTGGTCGCAAGTTCTACGATGTGCGGCGGAATCGAAAGCGTAAGCGCGAGGAGCGCGAGGCTGAACCCGATGACCAGATCCGAGAACGACTCGATCCGGTGCATCAGGCGCTCCGCGCGCTGCTCGCGTGTCACGTAATCTTAGTTTTTCGAACTCGCGCGCAACTGCCGGAGCACGTATTGCAGGATGCCGCCATGGCGGTAGTACTCCGCTTCGTCCGGCGTATCGATCCGCACACGCGCTTTGAACGCCACCGACTTGCCGCTCTTCGGATCGGTCGCTTTGACGTGCGCGTGCATGCGCGGCGTAATCCCGTTCTCGATGCCGGTGATCTCGAAGACCTCTTCGCCGCTGAGCGCGTAGGTCGAGCGATCGGCGCCGGCTTCGAATTCGAGCGGCAATACGCCCATGCCGATCAGGTTGCTGCGGTGTATGCGTTCGAACGATTCGGCGATCACGGCCTTGATGCCGAGCAGATACGGCCCCTTCGCGGCCCAGTCGCGCGACGAACCTGAGCCATATTCTTTGCCGGCGAGCACGATGAGCGGCGTGCCCTCAGCCTTGTACTTCATTGCCGCGTCGTAGATCGGCATCTGCTCGTTATCCGGAAGATGGCGTGTAACGCCACCCTCGACGCCCGGCACCATCAGGTTGCGCAAGCGTACGTTGGCAAAGGTGCCGCGCACCATCACTTCGTGATTGCCGCGCCGTGCGCCGTACGAATTAAAATCCTTCGGTTCCACGCCGTGCTGCATGAGGTATTGCGCGGCGGGCGACGTCTTCGCGATGTTGCCGGCGGGCGAGATGTGATCGGTCGTAATCGAGTCGCCGAAAACCGCGAGCACACGCGCGTTCTTGATATCGGCCAGCGCCGCCGGCTGATCCGGCATGTTTTCGAAGTACGGCGGCAACTTGACGTACTCGGACTTCGGATCCCACGCATAACGCTCGCTCGGCGCGACCTGCAGCTTTGCCCAGTTGTCGTCGCCCTTGAATACGTCGGCGTAGGTCTTCTTAAACATGTCGTCGGTGACACACGCCGTGACCGTCGTAGCGATCTCGTCATTACTCGGCCAGATATCTTTGAGGTAGACCGGTTGACCCGCGCGATCCGTACCCAGGGGCTCGGTCGTGAGGTCGAGGTCCATCCGTCCGGCCAGCGCGTATGCAACGACCAGCGGCGGCGACGCGAGATAGTTCGCGCGCACTTGGGGATGAATGCGTCCTTCGAAGTTGCGGTTACCGGAAAGCACCGCGGCAACAATCAGATCTTGCTCTGCCACGGTTTCAGCAACGTCCGGCGGCAACGGACCCGAATTGCCGATGCACGTCGTGCAGCCGTAGCCAACGAGATTGAAGCCGAGCTGATCGAGATACGGTTGCAAGCCGGCCTTCACGAGATAGTCGGTAACGACTTTCGATCCCGGTGCAAGCGACGTCTTGACCCACGGCTTGCTCTGCAGCCCGCGTTCGACCGCATTGCGCGCCAGCAAACCGGCACCCATAAGCACCGACGGGTTCGAGGTGTTGGTACACGACGTAATCGCCGCGATCACCACCGACCCGTCGGCGACGTCTTTTTGCGTCTCCGCGATCGTCGCGGTTTGGCTGCCGCCTTCATTTGCCCAGCGCGCCACCGCACCGTTCTTACTATCGCGCGCACCCATCCACTCATCCATCGCGGCATTAAAGGTCTTCTTCACCTCGCGCAGGCTCACGCGATCTTGCGGACGGCGCGGACCCGCGAGGTTTGGTTCAACCTCATCGAGATTCAGATGCACGACGTCGGTGTATTCGGCGTCCGGCGTTGCATCGGTGCGGAAGAGTCCTTGCGCTTTCGCGTAGGCTTCGACGAGCGCAACGTGTTCGGACGCGCGTCCCGTTAGGCGGAGATATTCGAGCGTGCGGTCGTCTATCGGGAAGATCGCGCAGGTCGAACCGAACTCGGGCGACATGTTGCCGATCGTCGTGCGATCCGCAACCGGCAACGACGAGAGTCCTTTACCGAAGAACTCGACGAACTTGCCGACGACGCCCTTGCGGCGCAACATCTCGGTGATCTTGAGCACGAGGTCGGTTGCAGTCACGCCTTCGCGCAGCTTGCCTTCGAGGCGGAAACCGATGACCTCCGGAATCAGCATCGTCACCGGCTGCCCGAGCATCGCGGCTTCAGCTTCGATACCGCCGACGCCCCACGCGAGCACGCCGACGCCGTTGACCATCGTCGTATGCGAGTCGGTGCCAACCGCCGTGTCGGGATACGCGAGGTTATTCTTCGCATCGTACGCGATGCCGGCGCCGCCGCCGCCGAAGACCACGCGCGCCAGATACTCGATGTTGACCTGATGCACGATGCCGGTGTCGGGCGGCACCGCGCGGAATCCGTCGAGCGCCGACTGGCCCCACTTCAGAAATGCATACCGCTCCCGATTGCGTTCGAATTCGAGGTCGGCGTTTTTCTGCAACGCGTCGTTCGAGCCGAAGTAGTCGATCTGCACCGAATGATCGACCACGAGCTCGACCGGCTGCAGCGGGTTGATCGCCTTGGCGTTACCCCCCATCGCCGCCATCGCGTCGCGCATCGCGGCGAGGTCGACGACGCACGGCACGCCCGTGAAATCTTGCAATAGCACGCGGGCCGGACGAAATGCAATCTCTTTTTCCGACGCTTCGCGTGGATTCCAACGGGCGAGCGCTTCAATATCCGCGCGCGTCACCGATCGCCCGTCTTCGAATCGCAAGAGATTTTCGAGAAGAATCTTCAAACTGTACGGCAGGCGCGCGAGCTTGGTGAGCCCGGCCTCTTCCACCGCAGCCAGACGAAAATATGGATAAGCGCGGTCTCCGACGTTCAGCGTGCCGGCCGCGTTCAAATTCTTAGCGTTACTCATGGCAATAAGCGTATTTTCGGATCGCGCTGCGCGTAGCCTTCGATTGCCACATGTACCTCACCTGACAAAAGTCGCCACAGGGGGTCGCCCACGAGCGCGAGGCGCCAATGAGAGAGCTCGAGCGCGCGCTCAAAGTCCGCGCGCGTTCCGGGAATCTCGCGAGCGACCCGATCCAGCGCCGCGCGCGGCACCAGCAGGCTTTGAGGGAGCTCGTTTTCCCGGGCAATCTCGCCCACCACGACACCCATCAACGCAGCCAGGGTGTCACGGCTTAGCCCGAGCGGGCGCTGGGGCCGCTCGGGGAGCGCGTCTTCCGGCAGGGCCTCGGCACGAGCGACGGCTGCGACGATCGCGGGTCCAAGCGTCCGCCGCGCACCGGCATCGAGACGCCGCAGCTGTTCCAAATCCTCGACGCGCTTGGGACGCAGCGTCGCGAGCCCCGAGACGACATCGTCGGGAATGATGTATTTGGGCGGAAGATCGCGGGCGCGCGCCTGCTCGTCGCGCAACTTCACGAGTTCGCTCAGCACCCCGAGTTCGCGGCGATTCATGCGCATTGCGCCCGGCATGCGCAGATACGCGCGCCGTTCGTCACTACGAAAACGCTCGATGTCGCCGAGCGCTTCGCACTCCTCTAGCGCCCATGTCAAACGGCCCGCCGCCTCTAAACGCGCGGTCAACTTCCGATGCATCGGCAGCAGATGCGCGACGTCGTCGACCAGATAGTCGAGTTGCTTGTGCGTAAGCGGGCGCGTCGACCAGTCGCTCACCGTCTGACTCTTGGCCAACCGCACCCCTTCGAGCTCGCGCACGAGATCGGCCAGGGAGATCTGCATCCCGTAACCGAGAAAAGCCGCCGCCACTTGGCTGTCGAAGATATTCGGAGGCACCCGATCGAATCGATCCGCGAAGATCTTCAAATCGGATGAAAGCGCATGGCCGACAACCGTCGTTTGCGCCAGACCATCGAGCAACGGCCGGAGGTCCGGCACGGCCAGTGGATCGACGATCACCGCGCCGTCATCGAACGCGAGTTGCACGACCATGAGACGTGGAGCGTACGTTCGCTCGGTATGAAATTCGGTGTCGAGCGCGACGTGCGCGCTGCGCGCAATCCGTTCGCACAGTCCGGTTAGCTGCGCGGGTTCTTCGATCATGGCAATCGCATCGGTCGTCACGGCGTCGGTGTCACTTTCACGCGGTGGGGGAAGTGTATATGCGGTCGATGCTCCATCCAATACGCATGCGCACGCGTTTCGTAGCGATGCACGACGACCGTTACGCGGTCGCCGAAGATCGCGAGGATCGTGCAGATCGGCACGGCGATCGCGCACATCGTCCAGACGTGCCGCCAAACCGGCACGCGAAATGTGGCCGCGCTCGCGGTTGCAACCGTCCCGCCGAAACCGGGAATGATCCGCACCGCCATCAAGAATGCCGGCGAGCCGACGGGAAAGCGCTTTACCCATGCGGGTACGCGTTCGAGGTACGCATCGAGATCGAGCATCTGCGATGCGCGACGGTTGATCCAGTAGCCCATCAACGCGGCAAGCACGAGACCGATCGCGTTGACGATCGACCCTAACACCGGACCAAAGATTGCTCCGTTCATAATTGCGAGCGCATCGGTAACCGAAAACGGTGCGGATGCCACGACCGCGAAGACTGCGATGGCCAGCGGATAGGCGGAAAGCCCGAGCGAGCGAATTTCACGCTCGACCAACGGCTGAAAGCGAATGACCAGCGCGGCAAGCGCAAAGGAAGCCGCGAGCATCGCAATCGCTCCCAGGCGTTTCGAAAAGCGGTTCAAGAGGGTACGTGCGGGATGGTGCTACGGGCGATAATCACGGTGTTGTGCGGTGTTGGTCTCTACGCCTCGCTTTTCATGCTGCGCAAGGGCGCGGTGGCCGCCCGCGGGGAGCTGACCGAGCCCAGCGTGGTCCAAACGCCACGGGCCCGCCTCGTGGGAGGCGTCCCGAACTCGCTGCTCGGCGTCGCATACTACCCGGCGCTTGCCATCGCTGTCTGGCTCGCCGATACCCACCTCGCGCTCGCGCTGCTGATGGTACCGGTGCTCGCCGCCGCCGCCATATCGCTTGTGCTCGCGTACTCGTTGCTCTTCGTGACGCGGATGCCATGCGTTTTCTGCTGGACGTCGCACGCGATCAATTGGTCACTCGCGCTCTGCACTGCTCTACTTGTCGCGTCGACTGCCGGTCAATGAAGTCGCCTCGTTCCTGCCGAATGCGATGCGCATGGACGTTGCGCCGCGCCTTGCTGCAACCGTGATCCTGGTGCGCCCATCGCCCGATGGACTGCAGGTACTACTGCTTCGGCGCAGTTCCAAGAGCGCGTTTATGCCGGGCGCGTTTGTCTTTCCCGGCGGTGCCGTCGATCCGGTAGACTATGCACGCGCGCCTGCACACGCGACCGCCGACGCACGCATGGAAGTCGAGCCGCGCGACGCGCACGCACTCGTGCACGCGGCCGCGCGCGAGCTGTACGAAGAAGCCGGTGTCTCGATCGAACCCGGCGAGTTACGGCTTTTTTCGCATTGGGTTACGCCGCCCGGTGAGCCACGCCGGTTTGACACCTACTTTTTCGTTTCGCAGGCGCCGCCCGGAGCCGTCGGGGTCGCGGACAGCGTGGAAACGCACGACGCACGTTGGCTCACGCCCGCACAGGCGCTCGACGCCGCACGCGCCGGCGAGTTGCTGCTGTTTTTTCCGACGATCAAACATCTCGAACGTCTTGCAGCATTTGACAACATAGAGGCGCTGTTGGCATTTGCGCGCGAAAAGCCGATTGTGACGATCCGCCCCGACCGTCCGGCTACCGAAGCGGTGTTGCCCCACGCACTCGAGGGCCGCTGGTGAGCCGCGTTGTACTGGTGCGTGCTCCCAATCCGTCCCCGATGACGCTCACGGGAACGAACTCATATGTTCTTGATGCCGGCGCCGGTGAAGCCATCGTCATCGATCCGGGTCCGGTTATCGAACGGCACCTCGACGCGCTTGTCGCGAACGCAAGCGAACGCGGTCTCCACATCACGACGATCGCGGTCACGCACGGGCATCCCGATCACGCGCCGGCCGCGTCGCCGCTCAAAGCGCGCACGGGCGCTACCGTGTGGGCGCACCCCAACTCCGAGGTGCCCCACGATCGCGCGTTCGTGCTCGACGGCGAGCTGAGCGTGGCCGAGCTTACGCTGCGTGTCATTGACGCGCCCGGGCATACGTTCGAACACGTCGCGTTCTACGAACCTGGGGAGCGCGCGCTCTTCACCGGCGACGTAATCTTGGGAGAGGGCACGGTCGTCATCGCCCCGCCCGGAGGAGCAATGCGTCCGTATCAGCGCACGCTCGAGCGATTGCGCGACGAGTTTGGCGATGCCGCTCGGATCTACGGAGGGCACGGTCCGGCGATTACGGATCCGCGCGCAAAGATCGATGAATACATCGCGCATCGCAAGACGCGCGAAGCCGAGTTGCTCGCGGCACTGGGCGGAGCACCGATGACGATTCCACAGCTCGTCCTCGCGATTTACGGCGCGACGCGGCCGGTGCTCTGGCCGGCAGCGGCGCGGCAGATGCTCGCGTATCTCATCGCGCTCAGTGAAGAGGGCACGGTAACGGCGCGCGTGCTCGATCGTCCGATGACCGAACAAGAGAACGCGATTTTGAATCCGGCGTGGGAATCGATCGTCGGTGCGGAGCATGCGCCGGTCATCCGGGCCGAGCTCGGCGCGATGCTCAAGCTCGAGCGGCTCTATCAGTATTCGCTTACGGGATCATCATAACGATCTTGCCGAACTGCGCTGCCGCCGCCATGCGTTCGGCGGCGGCAACGGCATCATCCATCGCGTAGACATGGTCGACCGCGGGATGAATCTGGTGTTTGCTCACGAGATCGAGCATCGCGCGAAAATCGGCCGGACTGCCCATCGACGTTCCGCGAATGTCCAAATGATTCCAGAAGATCGGAAAGATCCGAATCGTCGATTCCAAGCGCGTGCCACCGTAGAGTACGGCGCGTCCGCCGGGACGCAGCAAGCCGAGCGCCTTGTTGAGCGTGTCGCCGCCGGATGAATCGACGACGAGGTCGACTTCACCGCGTTTGATCTTTTTCTGCCACTCGGGATCGCTGTAGTTGATCGTTGCGTCCGCGCCGAGCGCACGTGCGCGCTCGAGTTTCTCTTCGCTGCCCGAGGTCACAATCGCGCGCGCTCCGGCTGCTTTGACGAAGAGCAGCACAAACGTCTGCACGCCCCCGCCGATTCCGGGAATTAACACCGTTTCACCGGCGTGAAGTTGTCCGCGCGTAAAGGTCGCGCGATAGGCAGTGAGCCCCGCGAGGGGGATCGCGGCAGCCTCTTCTATCGAAAGGTGCGACGGCTTCGGATAGACGTTGGCTTTGGGCACCGCGACGTATTGGGCGAACGTCCCGTCGTGCGGCATCCCGAGTATCGACGCAGTGGTTGCCCACAGGTGCGGATTCTCGCCCCAGCCGAGCATCGGATCGATCACGACTTGCTCGTTGCTATGCTCCAACTCACCGGCTCCGTCGGAGCCGAGCGTGCGCGGCAGTTCGATGTTTGGATAGAGCCCTTGCGTAATAAAGACGTCGCGCCGATTGAATGCGGCCGCGCGCATGCGCACCAACACTTCCCCGTTGGCCGGCGCCGGGCGCGCAATCTCCTCGACACGCAGATTTTGCGGTCCACCAACTTCGTGGAGACGCACCGCCTTCATCGTCATTGTCCCAGATGCGCCGTAAAGAGAAACCGCAGACCGAAGGGTTCGACGAAAAGCCGATTCGCCGGAAGTACCGTACCGTCTACACCGATGTACGGTGCGCCGGCCGGTGTATGGACGTGAACCGTCACGGTGCAACAGAAAGCAAAAAGGAGGGCGTGCATGGGGGTCGTTGCATTCGCGCGAAGAGAGGAAACTCCTGAAAGGACATGCATGTCGAAGAAAGCCGCTGCCGTCAGGGCCGTATTCAAAGGACTCGCTCGGCTGGAACGTCAGTACACGCTCGAGGTCGGTCCGGTCCGAGCGACCGGTGTGCCCGCCGTTTTACTCGGCGTCTGCGGCATCGTCGCCGCATCGGGCCTCGCGGCATTTCTGTCGCGCAGCGCCGCCCGGTTGCCTGAAACCCTCAGCGAGGCCAAAGGGTTGGCACAGACGTTACGCGGCGACCGG
>DATJOM010000065.1:0-36761 GCA_035507095.1 Candidatus Acidiferrum sp. | reverse complement strand
GCGGCGATTTGAAGTTCGGGAAGACGATGAACCCCTGCGCCTGATAACGCCGGAGATCCTCGTCCGTCATCACTCCAGCGTCATGCGGCGGAAGTAGCGACGCTGCAGCTCTTTTTGCGCGCCGGCGAGCCGATCGCGCATTTCACGGGTTGGCACGCGAACTTTGTCCACCAGTTTCATCGCGGCCATCAGTTTGATTGCCCACCAGGTGCAATCGATCTCGAACCACTTGAGGCCATGGCGCGCCGAGAACGGGAAGGCGTGATGGTTGTTGTGCCAGCCCTCGCCCCACGAAATCATCGCCACAAACCACGAATTGACCGAGCGATCCGGCGTGCGATAGGTGCGATACCCGAAGGCGTGCGCGGCCGAGTTCACGAGCCACGTGGCGTGGTAGGTCCAGACCAGGCGCACGAAGATACCCCACACGACCCACGACCATCCGCCGAGGGCAAAGAGCAGCACGGCCAGGCCGATTTGCATCGGCACGTAAAGATAGCGCAACGCTTGATACATCGGATCCGGCCAGAGGTCGGGCGTGTAGCGCTTGCACTGTTCAACGGTCGGCATGTTCTCGTTTGTGCGGAACAGCCACGTGACGTGCGCCCAGGTCAAGCCGCGGCGGATGCTATGCGGGTCGCCTTTCTTATCGGCGTGCGCGTGGTGAATCCGATGCGTTGCAACCCAGTTAATCGGATCGCCCTGAAACGCGAGCGCACCCATGATCGCCGTCGCATACTCGAGCGGACGCACCATGCGCAGCGCGCGGTGGGTCAGGGAGCGATGGTAGCACAGCGTGATACCGAGCGCGCCCGTCAGATTTGAAATAACGATCGCGACGATGAGCCCCGACCATGAAAAGAATGCGGGGAAGAACGCGAGGAGAGCACCGGCGTGAATCGCGAGGAGCGCGATGCCGGTGACCCAATTAGGCCGGTGTTGCATGGGCGCCAGCATTCGCCCCCCGGCCGGTGGCGCCTTCGACAAACGCGCAAAGAATGTTAACTAGTGCCATCTGTTCAGGCGTCGAGCACCGGACCGAGAGCAGGTCAGGCGAGCAGACGAGGATGCTCATGCACTGTGCGCGGGAGATCGCAACATTAAGACGATTGCGCTCAAAGAGAAACTCGAGGTCGCGCGGCAGCGTCGCGTCGTTCGACGTGGCCATCGAGTACAGCACCACCGCCGCTTCTTGTCCCTGGAACTTATCCACGGTACCGACCCGAATTTCGCCAATCCCGGCGGCCTCAAGCGCCTTACGAATGCGTTTACGCTGATCGTTATAGGGTGAGACGACGATGAGATCACGCGGCTCGATCGGGCGTCGTGCGTGCGCCCCGATCTGCACCGCGCCGCGAAGCAATGCGAGCGCGGCTTCGCACACGGCCGCCGCCTCCTCGTCTGATCCGCGGGTGTTCCCGTCATGCAAAATCGGGATATAACGTAGGCCGCTGCCCACAAAACCGGGGGCGTCGATCGCATTGAGCGCGCACGCCGGGTCCGCGTGCAAGCGGTCTTCATAGATCGCATGCGAGATGAACTCGCAGATCGCCGGCGCCATGCGGTAGGAGCGATCCAGGAAGATGCCGTCACGTGGATCGATCGTCTCGTGCGCACCAAGCAGATGCTGCAGGATCGAGAGATCGGTTCCCGGCGGGTGAGAGCCCTGTGAAACGGCTTTGAGCTGGAGCGGGTCACCGAGCAACACGATATTTCGCGCCGCCGGCGAGCACGCGAGCGCGTCGGCTAAACTCATCTGTCCGGCCTCCTCGATGAACAGATAGTCGTAGCGCCCGACCATCTCTTCGCGTGCAAAGAGCCACGGTGTACCGGCGCCAAGGTCGTGCACGTCATCGAAGGCATCATTTGAATCCGTGGTCTCGATCCAACTCGCCGCATACTCCGATACGTACTGCGAGCCTTCGGTCGTGGTTGAGTATTTCTGCAGCCCGATGAAGCGCGCTCCACGCTCTAAGGCGTGCTGCTCGATCTTGTGAAGTACGTTATGAATCGCTTTGTGGCCACCCGCGACGATGCCGACGCGTTTTCCGGCAGCCAGAAGATCGCCAATAACGGCTGCGGCAAGCGTGCTCTTTCCACTGCCCGGTGGTCCCTGTATCGCGAGATGGCTCTCGTCGAGATCCGCTATGCGTGCCCCGACGGACTCCGCATCGATCGTTTCCGGCTGGATCTGCGCACGGCGCGATCGGGTACGCGGCGGCCGCGCGAGCAAGAGCGAGCATGTCGCGGGGTAGGTGGTTGCAAGCGTTCCGTCGAGGTAGTGCTGCGCGATCCGTCCGAGCGCCTTGCGTTGTTCCGACGTTTGAAACGGAAATCCCGGAATAAGCGCTCGCAGTGCGCTTGGTCGAATCGACGCGCTCAGTTTGATACGAAGCTCGCGGCGCTCGTCGTCAAGCAGCACGATTTCGCCGGCGCCGGCTTGCGCGTGCGGGCAGTGCGGCTTGTCGCCAACGCTCAGCGCGTGCGTCTGCTCGGGGTAGGTATAGGTGTAGATGAGATTACGTTGACGCGGAGTTTCCTTATACGGTGCGAGGTCTTCACGCAGCGTGAGACCGCCGAGCGCCTCATGGTCGAATTCTTGCAGTTTGTCGACGTTCTCGAGGCGATCGAAGTATTGCCAAAACGCGGGCTTGGCTTCACGGGCGTGATAGTCGAGGAGATGCCCGAGCAACCAGCGCGCGCGCGTTGCCTCATCGCTTGCGCGCAGGTCACGAAGCGAGGCCGGCGCGCTGAGCCCATTAAGGAGCCGTGCTGCACGTTCACCGCGACCATCATCCTCCGGCGGTGCGACGGTCGGAGTCTCACGCCATGGAAGCGTCCGTCCGTACATCCGCTCGGACTCGGCGCGACGTTCGAGCAACCATTGACGTAATAAGTGTGTCGAGCGGCAGTCGTCGGCATTGTACCGCTCGATGTCTTCGAGAATCTCATCGCCGCCGCCGGCCAGCCAGCTCTCGAACATCACGATCGAATCGTCGCCGCGTCGCACGTCGGTTGTGCGCTGCATGCCGTAGAACGGCTCGAGTTTCTTGAGCCCGTACCCGGGCTGCGAGATACGCAGCGTTTGTCGCACGACGGCGTAGAGATCGACGAAGAGCTGGTTGCGCAGAAGATCATCGAGTTCGCTTTCGCGCGTTCCGTAGAAGCCCATTAATCGCCGTAGCGCGGTCGTCTCATAGGATGCGTAGTGATACACGTGCATGCTCGGATAGCGTAAGCGGCGCGTGCGAATGAAGTCGATCGCGGCTTCAAAGGCGGCGCGTTCCTGTGCCTGCGAGCGTGCCCAGAAAGAAACGTAACGTCCGTCGCTCGCACAGTGGAAACCGAAGAGATATTCCAACCCGCGCTCGGGCGCGTACAGCGGGTCACCCTCGATATCAAAGAAGAGATCTCCGGGATCGGCACGCGGAAGCAACTCGAACCCCGTGCCCGGCTCGGCCTCGAGCAGCTCGTAGACATACCGGCCTTCGCGCTCGCCTTTGACTTGCAAGGCAGCCTGGGCTGCGAGCGTGCCGAACGTCTTGTGCTCCATGCGCAAAGGTCGCTGCTCGGGCGACGCTTGGGCAAGCGCGGTCATCGTGGTGATGCCGTTGCTTTCCAAACGCTGGATTTGATCGTGGCGCATCCGAGCGACCAAGCTCAAGTGATCGTCGCGCCGACGCTGCGCGACGCAGCGGTCGTGCCAGCGGCAGATCTCGCAATGTGGGACTTCGAGCGGATATGTTGGACTCGGGCCCTGCGCCATGCGCGCGAGGAAGCGGCCGCGCACGTGGCGCTCGTAGGCGGCAAAGTCATCGACGCGAAATGCGCGCTCCGCACCGCTGCCGAGCAACACGTGCATCAACTGCGGGGCGGTTCCCGCAATCGCAGCGATGTGCGCGCTATAGTGTGCCAGTTGCACCAGATAATACGGCTTCGGTGCGAGCGCGAGCTTGGCGTCGATGACTTCGTAACTCCATGGCCAGCGTGCACACGGACGCTCGACACGGCGCAGAAAGTCGGTGCGACCGAGAAACGTCCCGTCGAAAAAGGTCGCCTGATAGAGTAGTGGCGCACCGGAATCCATCGCGGCGACGGCGCGCGCCTGCGCCGTATGCAATGCCTCGAGCGTGCGTCCGCTCTCGGCTGGAAAGACGACGACCGCGTCGCCATAGTGGGCGCGTAAGCGCGCAAGCTGCCGCGCTTCGTGTTCGTCGCCCTTGCGGGCCAACAGCGCGGTGGTCTCGGTCGGCTGGGGACGTTCAAGCTCACCGCGCGCCGCAAACGCCTCGAGTTCGGTGAGGTGCTCGCATTCGAGCGCGTTGTTGAGGTCGCTCGCCGAATAGATGAAGCGTCCGTCGATGCGTTGCATGGACGCATCTTCCGACATAGTCGTGCCATGCGCCTGGCATCACGGCACGCCAAGATGGGGTCGATGGATCCGCTCCTGGCTCTACAACGTCTGCCGCGCCTGGCCGAACGCGCGATGCGCGTCGCAATCGCCTGCGCACTCACCGAGGGTCGCATGACGCCGCGTGCGATCGTCGACCGCGCGCTTGTCGATTTTGAGACGTCGGTCGCGCGGCTCGGCGCCGTGCGGCCGGCATTGCTTTTTGCCGAGCGAGATCGGATCGCGCGCGAATTGCGCGCGTTCGTCGACGGCCGGCTTGCCGGGCGCCTGCGCGGATTGCGGCGGAGCGCAGTTATTGCCGCTGGTGCATCCGCATCGCCTTTCGATCTCGTCGTGCGTAATCGGTTTGAGCGGATCTACGCTGTGGTATTTCGCCGGTTGCCGCGGGACGGAAGCCGTTTGGCGATCTTGCAGCGCATTCGCGCCACGCTCCAAACGGCAACGAGGACGCCGATTGACGGCGTCCTCGTTTATGATTTCTCGCTCGGTAAAACGGTGCTGTTACACCAAACCGGTGCGCAGCGCATGGACCGCTACTTGCGTGCGAGCTGACAAGTTCAGCTTCGCCAAGATATGCGAGATGTGGTTTTTGACGGTTTTATCCGAGAGTTTGAGCCGAATGCTGATCTGCTTGTTCGAGAGTCCCTCGGCGACGAGCCGTACAACTTGAAGTTCGCGATCCGAGAGCGCGGTGCGCATATCGCGGGTGCCGGCGACCGGACGGAGATGCCGGACCGGTACGGCCATGATCGGAGCTGCCGCGGGCAAGCTCTTGACCATAGCGACGAAGTCGGCGATCGAGAGGTTCTTTAGATCGTGCAGGAGGGTCTCGTCGATGACGACGTCGGCGTCGATTCCAGACGTCTCCGAAAGTGTTGGCGCGGTCCCGACCACGCGAATACCGCTTTCTAAGGAAAGCAGGCGTGCGATCGCAGTGCGGACCGACGCGTCGGGGCCGACAATGAGCACGTTGGTGGGGGCCCCTTGTGAACTGACGACGGTCATGATTGCCTTTCCGTTGGCTCGGCTGGCACCCAGAAGATAGGGCATGCCTCTTTCCCGGGACTTACGGCCTAATTACATCGCGATTACAAACCGATTACAAAGCCATGGTGGGTTCAGCGGTCCGACGCGAAGCGCTCCTCGAGCGCCTTCTGCGGGTGGACCCACGCGTGGTGGCGATCGTCGCCCCGGCCGGGTTTGGAAAGTCGACGCTCGTGCGCCAATATCTCGCCGAGCGCGGCGGCGGCGTGCTCTGCGACTGTGCGGGCGTGCGCGACAGCCTCGACCTCGCGCGGCGCGTGATCCCCGCACTTGCGGCAGAGAATCCGGCACGGGTAGCCGACCTGACCCAACGGGAGTTGATGCTCGGAGACGGCGCGACGAGCGTTGCGGAGCGGACAGAACTCGCGTTGCAGGCCTGGCGCGAACCGTCCGAGGGCTGCATCGTCTTCGAGAGCGCGGAGGCGCTTGGTGCTATACCTTCCGCGCTCGAGTTCTTCGGGCGCATGCTCGAAGCGCGTCCAGCGGGCCGAACGCTCCTCATCTGCACGCGCGAGCCGCTGCGCTTGCAGCTCACGCGCTACGTCGTGCCGCACGAGATTGTCACATTGCGCGCGGCCGACCTCGCCTTCGATACGAACGATATTCGCGCGATCTTCGCGCCCTTCGTGACCGAGGATACCGCTATCGAGCGCATCGCGCGCGTGTCGGAGGGGTGGCCCGTCGCGGTCTTCCTTCTAAGGCGCTTTGCGAGCGAAGGCCGTATCGAGGAGCTATTAGAGCGCCTGGACGACGTCGCGTTTTCCGAACTGCACGGGTATCTGGCCGACCAGGTCTTGGGTGCGCTCGACCAGCGGATGCGTGCGGCACTCTTTGCGTGCGCTGCCATCCCGCGGCCAAGCGGCGAGGATCTGTGCGCGGCGTCCGACGATCCGCAGATCGGTGAGGACTTCGCCGAGTTTGCCAAGGACTCGCCGTTTGTCGAGCAGGTCGATGACGGCGCTTTCATCCTGCACCCGTTGCTCGCATCGCTCTTACTTGGGCGTGCGGCTGAACGACGCGATGCATTGCTGGCGCACGTCGCGGCAGTGCACGAAGCGCGCGGCGATTTTCAGCGCGCTGCCGAGCTGCACATGGCGCGCGGCGATCAGCAATCCGCCGCGCGCGCCCTTGGGAGCCTTGAAGTTGTAAGCCAGCCTGCGCCAACGATGCGGTATGCGCGCGTACTCTCAGGTCTCGACCGATCGCTCGTCGTGCGCTACCCGCGTCTGTGGGGCGTGACCGCATTGATGCGCATTTTCTGCGTCGATAGCGCGGCCTTGCTCGACGAAAGTGAAACGGTCTGGCGCACGCTCGCGCCTGACGCTGCGCCGCTCGAGCGCTATTATGTGTTCGTTTTTCGCATCTTGCTGATGAGCTATCTCGGACTCTTCGACGAAGCGCTGGCGGAGATCGCCAAGTTCGCGCAGAGCGTGGCATTTGCGGACCCGCCTAAGACGATGCTGGACGGACACCTTCTCTACCTTCGCGGCTTGTTGCGAGCGCGACGCGGCAACTTCGATCTGGGCGAACACGATCTCAACGCGGCGCTGCCGCTGATCGACCGCATGCACGTAGTTGCATCAGGCACATATCTTGCGCTGGGTGCCGACATTGCGCGCGTTCGCGGCGAGTGGTCGCTCGAACGGCAGTTTCTTGCGCGGGCGCGCGAACGGGCCGTGAACTCGGCGCTACCGAATTTTATGGCGTTCGACGCGGCGGAATCGCTGCTTGCGGCGTGGTTCGCCGGCGACCGGCCCGCCTTCAACGAGCTTGCGGCCGAGCTCGAGACGGCGGTCGTGCGCAACGGCGTTGCCGGGTTCGCGTATCTGGCGGGCATCGCGCGCGGACGCAGCGTCCGGCCCGCTGAGGCGGATATCCCCAAATTCGTCGTATTCGGCCGGCTGATCGCGCTCTCACGTTCGCGCGATGATGAGGAGCGCGCGCGCCTTGCGCATGCGGCGCTCGACCTGGCAATTTCGATCCATATGCCGTTTGTCGAAGCATTGGCTGCAATCGCCGTCGCGCTCTGCGATCCCGCCGCATTCGATGCTGCTTGCGCAAGGGCAAAGAGCGCGGCTGGGCGCTGCGACGCGCCGGCTTTCGTGCACGCGGTCAATGCCTTTGCGAGCGAACACGACAACGTTGGTATGCTCTCGAACTTTGTCGCGCAGATTACGCGAGACCGCAGTGATGCCGCACCGATTGCTCTCGAGATTCTCGCGGGACGCGTGCGGGTCGACGGTGCGGTCGCGCGGCTTTCAGGGCGCGAATTCGAATTGCTCACGGCAATTGCACAGCGGCGCGATTCGACACCGCGGTCGCGTTTGGCCGGTATGCTTTGGCCCGATCTCGATGAGTTCGCGGCGCGCAACGCGCTTAGCGTGTGCCTGCATCGCTTGCGCGCGCATCTCGGTCGCGAGGATGCGATCGAACGCGATGCCGACGGCTATCGCTTGCACGTCGATGCGTTCGTCGATGTGTGGGAGATCGAGCGGGCTGCGTCGGCGTTGCGTTCGCGCGAGCGCATTCGCGAGAACGAGCGCGCGGCATTGCATCGGGCGTGGGAGCGTTTGCGCGAGGAACGCCATGCATCCCTCGAGCGATGGGAGTGGTTCGAGCCGGCCGTGCGGCGCATGAGTGAATTGCGTACGGCAATCGCGCATCGGCTGGCAGACGACGCGCTCGTGAGCGGCGATCCCGACGCAGCGCTTGCCTATGCGGCCGATGTCATCGCCCACGACCCTTGCGACGAGCCGGCACGCGAGATAGCGATTCGCGCGCATCTTGCAAATGGCGACCGGGCGGCGGCGCTGCGCAGCTACCGCCAGTATCGCGACGTCTTGCGCGTCGAGTTACAGGTCGAGCCGTCGGCAACGCTGGCGTCGCTGTTGGCGGGGACGTAGCGGTGCTCCAGGTACTGATGGCGGCCGTAATCGATGCGGACGTGCTGATCTCGGCCGGTCATGAGGGGCGTCCCGCATCGTGCGCGCGGTTTCCGCAGCACAGGTGTAATCTCGGTGCGGCAGGCGAGCGCGAGTGGACGCCGATCGTTGCCAATGAAGCCACGCGTATGCTGCGAGCGTACGGCGTGCGCGTGCTGCGCGAGCCCGCCGATTTCGCCGGCACGTACGCGGTCGGCATGGCGATCTTCATTCACTTCGACGGTGCCGTCCCCGCGTGCACGAGCGGCGCGTCGATCGGTTACCACGGCGCGGGAGGGCGAAGCGCCGCGCAGCAATGGCGAGCGCTCTATGCACCGATCTTTCCTTTCACGTTCATGCCCGACAACTTTACGGTCGGCTTGCGCGAATACTACGGCTATCGAGCGGTCCAGGCGCGAGACGGCGCGCTCGTTCTCGAATTGGGCGAGATAACATGTCCGGCGCAGCACGCGTGGCTCGCATCGCGGTTGCTTGCGCTTGGCGATCTGATCGCATATGACGTGAGTCGTGCAATCGGCAAAGGTGACGTGCCGTTGCCCGCAAAGTTCGATTCACGACGATGATCGAGGTGCTCTATCGGTATCGCGTCCATCCCGCGCAAGTGCGCGCGTTCGAGCATGCCTATGGCCCGGCCGGCCCCTGGGTCGCCCTTTTTTCGAAGCACCCGGGCTATCGGCGTACCCGCCTTTTCCGGCACAAGACCGAGACCGGAGTCTATATTTGCATGGATGTCTGGGACTCCAAGGCCGCCTGGGACGGCTTCCGTGCGGAGCATTCGCAGGCGTACTGGCAGCTCGACCGGGACTTGCACCTGCTCTATGTCGAGGAGTTGCTCTTAGGGTATTATGAGGGCGAGGAAGAGTACCGGCCTCCGCTTGACTCCACCGTGTAGGAGCGCATGATTCGTCCTGTTCGCCCCGACGGCAAAATCGAGACCGGCGGGGTCTTCGTCCCAATCGTACGGCGGCGCGTTGTCGATCGCATAGCGTCCGCTGCGATGCAGCGCGTGGTGTTGATCGTTGCGCCGGCGGGATACGGGAAATCGGTTGCGCTTCGTCATTACTTGGATTCGCTTTCGGAACCGCACGTGCGCTACGACGTGCTCAGCGAAAACGCTGGGCTGCTCGGGTTCTTGCGCGGTTTCGCCGATGCGGTAGCCGAGGTTGCGCCCGACGCGCGCGGCACGCTTGCCGGCGCCTATGAAAAGAATGCCGGCTCCCAAGCGCCCGGCTCCGATCTCGCGCTCTGGATGCACTCACACTTGCGCTCGTATCGCGGCATCATTGCGATCGACGACTTGCAGGTCGCCCAGGGTGATCGCGAGGTTGCGCGGTTCCTCACCTCGCTGATCGAACGCACCAAGGGACGCGTGCAATGGATCATCGCATCGCGTGCAACCAGCGGCTTGCCGATCGGCACGTGGCTCGCCTATGGCGAGAGCGACCTTGCAATCGACGAGCACGATCTCAAGTTCTCCATTGAAGAAGCTAAAGAGGCGGCGCGCGCGTTCAAGCTTGGGGTACGCGACGACGAGCTTGCGGAGCTCTTGCAGCTAACGGATGGCTGGGCGACGGCGATGACGTTTGCGATGCGATCGTCGACGCGTTCGGTCGATCTGCGCAACATCTCGTCGATGACGCGCGAGATGATCTACCGGTATCTCGCCGAGCAAGTGTACCAAACGCTGAGTCCGCAGGAGCAGCAATTCATTGAGACGGCCGCAATGCTGCCGGAGATCGACCTCGACGTGATGGTAGCCGCCGGCTTCGATCAGGCCGCGGCACTGATTGAAGATCTGCGGGCGCGCGTTGCCTTCATTCACGAATACGAACCGGGTCGTTATCGCCTGCACGATCTGTTCCGCGACTTCGCGCGCTATCAAATTCAACTTCGCGGTAGCGGCGCACAACGCGAGCGGCTGGCGAGATTGGGCGAGATTCTCGAACAGTCGGGAAGCGTTGCGCAAGCCTTACGGCTGTACGTCGACTCGAATGCGGCTGACGATGCGTTGCGCATACTTGCGACGCACGGCGCGCGTCTGCTGGACAGCGGCTTCTCCGACGAAGTGGAGGCACTTGCGACCGCGCAGCTGGGGAGTGCCTTCGAAAAGAGTCCCGTCGTGTTGGGCCTTCGCGGCCTCATCGACCTCATGCGCGGGCGATTCGACGAGGGCGATCGGAAGATCGCGCGTTCGGTGCGATCGATCGATGCGCTGCAGCTACGCGCGCATCTGGCGTTACGGTTAGCGGTTCATCGGCTAAATCACGACGCGAGCCCACTGGACCTCCTTTCACACTTGTTGGCCGACCCCGCCATTACTGCACCGATCCGCGCCGAAGCCGAGGTGCTCCTAGCCTGGTGGCACGCGAAGTCCGGGCAGGTTCAGCAAGCGCGCGAATTGGTCGACTCGGTCGAACGGCAAACTTCACACCTCGAGAACGAGGAACTTGCGCGCGTTGCTCTCCGTATCGGCATCGTGCACAACATCCTCGGCGATAGCGGTGATGCGCGTCGTTGCATCTCCGAATCGGCGGAGCTGGCGTCGCGATGTGCGCTGTGGAGCGTTGCATCCCGGTCCTTCCAAAACTTGGCCAACATCGCGCTCTTCGTCGAGACGGATTCCGCGCAGAGTTTATGGTTCGCCCAGCAGGCTGCCTCGGCGGCGACACGGGCGGGCGATTACTCCGACCTGCAGTTTGCACTACTCATGATGCTGAGCCTCGAAACGCGCCGAGGCAACGCCGATCGAGCGGTGCAAATCGAAAAGCAACTCGTTGAGGTTGGTTCTCGCGACGCACTCAATCAAAGTGTATTCCTTGCCTCTGGTCAGGCCCACCGCCAAGCCTGGTCGGGAAGGTACGCGGAGGCGCAGCGTCTTTTCGCGAGCACTATCGATCGCCAGGGCTATGTTCCGGACCGCGCGTTGGTTCGCGCGAGCTACGCGCTCGTTCTGGCTCTCGATGGTCGTGCCAAAGATAGCGGTGCCATCGTGACCTCGACGCTCGAGCTCATAGATAAGCATGTCACCGCGCAGTACTCGGGGGCGGCCATCTTTGATTTTGCGGTCGCGATGCTCGTGCTCGCGGAAGTTGTAAGCGGAAGACATACCTCTGCCTCGCGGCTGCTTAAGAGAAAGACGCGCAGTCGTCATGAGTCGGTAATCAGCATGCGCAAGGCCGTCGAAGAACTCGCACGCGCAGCCAAGAGCTCTTCGTACGTGCCGGATGATCTGCAGCAACACATCGACGGAGTACGCGACTTTGGTTTCGGCGGATACGCGCGCTACGTCGAACGCGTGGCAAAGCACTTGGAGAAGGGGCACGAACCCACGACCTCGGTCGCGCTCACGCCTCAAGAGCTACGGGTGATTCGCGACTTGGCCGCCGGTCTGACGCCCAAGCAGATTGCCGCTGAAACGGGGCGCTCGGTCTATACCGTGCAGACCCATATCCAGAACGTTATTGACAAGTTTGGCTGCCACGGCCGGGCTGAAGCCATTGCCGCGGCGCGGCGGACGGGGCTGCTGAGCGAGGGGTAGTAACGCTCCTACTTAAATTTCAGTAGGGCCTTCGGCCCTGTCCAGGACGTATCGTGAGAGCAGCGCTCCACCTGCTTGAAAGGCTTGTTCTCATAACATGCTCACTGCCCTAGTCGTTGCCGCCGCCCTTTTACTGGCCTGTGATGCCCCGATAGGTCAAGGTTAAACGACCGAACTCATCCTCGGTCTCTCTCCATGTCTGCCGTACGCACATTGACCGCCCTTGGGGCGACCCTCGGACAGAACATCTCGGAATTGGCCCGCACGGCGGCCGACCACGTGACGATTCCGTCTTTGATGGGGAACACGCAGATCGAGCAAAGCCTGGCGGTTCTGCTCGATCGTTTTTGTCTGTCTTTGACGTTGGCCAAGCCGGTGGGACTGGCGGTGTGGGCAGAGCGCGAATCGATGCGCGTGGGTCGCGCGGGTGTGGTTGATATGACCGGAGCCGCGACCCATACGATCGGGCTCGCAGCGGGCGCATTCGAGATCGACCAGCGGCGATTGCTGGCGTTCCTGGATGTGCTCGCCGGCGAGGTTGAACGTGGGGCGCTCGGCAGCGAGGGCGAGGATCTCGAACTCTACCCCGGCGCGGAAGCCACGGCAGCACTCCTCGGTATGCTGGCAGAGCGGGATTACGGCACCTGCTGCCATTCGAAGGCGACCGCCCAATGGGCGCGGCGCCTTGCCACGGCGATGGAGCTGCCCGCGGAAGAGATCGAGTTTATCGCGCTTTGCGCGTTGCTGCACGACATCGGCAAGATCTCGACGCCCGATCACGTGCTGCTCAAACCCTCACCGCTGGCGCTCGACGAGTGGGAGGTTATGCGCGATCACGCCGCTGCAGGCGCGCGCGTCCTCAACCAGATTCCATCGCTGCAGCGCTGCGCGATCGTGGTGCGCGCGCATCACGAGCGTTTCGACGGCGCGGGTTATCCTGACGGCTTGCACGCCACCAACATTCCGCTCGAAGCGCGCGTCGTGGCCGTGGCCGATGCATTTCACGCGATGATCAGCGAGCGACCCTATCGGCTGCCGATCGGGCCCCGGCAGGCGCTGCAGATTTTGCAAGACGGCGGCGGATCGCAGTGGGATCCGGATGTTGTCGACGTCATGCTGGGCATGTTTGCACGGCGCGTGACCGTTGTCGCGCCGGCACATACGAACGTTTCCTCCGCGTAGCACGTCCTGGCGCGCGGAGGGAAATATGCTTACCGGGTGGTGGGCGGGGGCGTCGTGAGCACGGCGCCCCTTATTTTTTGCTCGGCACGGTCCGTGACGCCATACAGGTGGCACTTTGCTCGGGCATGCTCTGACCATGAATGACTACGTAATCGGCTCGGGTGCGGTTCTGACCGCCGGTCCCAACGGCGCTATAGCCGGGGCGACGCTCCACGCGCAGACCGATGCCACCATTGCAGCAGGCGTTCGCGTGGCCCTGGTCGATTTCGAGTCCGTCAGCTCAAACGAACTTTCCAAGATCGTCATGCTCGCCACCGGCTGGAACCCCGCGCGCGTGAAGGTCGAGCTCATCGCACCGCTTCTGGCGCGGCGAACGTGTACGCTCGCCGACATCGCCGTTCTGCTCGCTCGGGCGGCCCAGACCGCTGAAGTCCACCTGTTCGCGCGCTGGCTGCCCGACGACGTGCTGACCGCGGCGCTGCGCCGGGAGGGTGTCGGCCTGGTCGTCTATCCGCTCGAGAGCATCCGTCAGGCTGCATTAATTTGCGGCCAGAATTACGTGCGCTGGCCCTCACCGCTCCGGGCCGCTTAGCCAGTTTCAGCACCTTCTCAGGGCCAGACCGCAGGCTAGGGCCTAGCAATGGTTACTCTACAGCACGCCCGCGTAGCGGTCGTCGATGACGACCGCATGGTGCGCGAAATGCTCGAACTTGGGCTTTCGCGCGAAGGCTACGATGTCCAATCCGCCTCCGACGGCGTCGCGGCGCTCGATCTCGTCCGGCGCTTCGATCCGGAGGTCATCGTCCTCGACATCATGATGCCGAAGATCGACGGCATCTCGCTACTTCCCAAGCTTCGCGAGATCACGCAGGCGCCGATCGTCATGCTGACGGCAAAAGGCGGCACCGACGACAAGGTGCAGAGTCTCACCGCCGGCGCCGACGACTACCTGGTCAAGCCGTTTGTTTTCGAAGAACTCATCGCGCGGCTTCAGGCGAAGCTTCGCCGCCCGCAATTGATCGAAGAGAATGTCTTGCGCTGGCGCGACCTCGCGCTCAATCCGCAGACCCGCGAGCTTGTGCGCGGCAAGGACGGCGTAGATCTCACGCAGCGCGAGTTCGATCTGCTCTCGGTCTTCATGCGCGAGCCCCGCCGCGTTTTCAGCAAGGATCACTTGCTCGAGATCGTCTGGGGTCACGACTTCGAAGGCGGCCCGAACATTGTCGAGACCTACATTTCCTACTTACGCGCAAAGATCGACCGGCCCGGCGAGCGTGGCTCCTTCATTCGCACGGTGCGAGGGGTAGGGTACGGCCTTTCCCAGCAAAATTAACCCGCTATGAAGCTTTCGGTCGCCTCACGGCTCTCGGCACTTTATGCGGTGCTGTTGGGAATCACCGTGGTAGTCGTGATACTGGCGTCGGGCATCGCGCTCGTGATCTATCTCGCGAACTTTAGCGGGGATATCATTACTGCGCGGCACGAACAGGCGCGCATCCTGGCCGATCAGTTCCATGCTAGCGGCGTACCGCTCAAGCAAGCCGCTCCGCAACTCGTCAATGCACTCGGCGGTGCGGGCTTGCGCGTTACCGTCTTCGACAGCAAAGGCAACTATCTGGCCGGCGACAAGACGCTGCGGCCGCATATCCTTGCGCGTTGGCTCGCGCCGCCGCACGGTCCGCCGCCGCCGCCAACCATCATAAGCGGAGCTGCGACGGCCAACGGACGCTACCACGCGTTTTCGTTCGTGCGCACCGGGCGCGGCCCGCTTCCTCCTGAAGGGTTTGGTCCGATTGCCGTAGTGAACGGCGGCTTTGTCGCGTTTGCGCCGTCGTTGCCGCTGCCGCTCTTGTTGCTCGTTCCGTACTGGTGGGTGGTCATCTCGATTGCCGTCGTGGCGATCGTGATCTCGTGGTTCGTCGGCCGCCACTTCGCATATCAAACACTACGCCCGATCAACGACTTGACCCAGTCGCTCAACGCGCTCGCCGGCGGCGATTTTACGCAGCGGCGTTTCGTCTATAGCGGTGACGAGATCGGCACGCTTACCGCAGCATACAACGATGCGGCTGCTAGCGTGGCGCGCGCGATGAGCGAACGGCGCGAGACTGAAGAGCGCATGCGGCAATTCGTTGCGGATGCCGGGCACGAATTGCGCACGCCGCTGACCGTCATTGGCGGATACATCGACGTGCTCCGTCGCGGCGCGGTGGCTGAGCCGACGATCGCCCGGCAGATTTTGGCAACGATGTCGATCGAGAAAGAGCACATGCGCGGCCTGATCGACCGGCTGATGCGCCTTGCGCGGCTCGATTCCGAGACGCCCCCGCATGCCGAAGCGATCGACCTGGCCGACCTCTTGCGCAGTCAATGCGATGCGGCGCGCAGGCTCGATGAAACACGCGAGATCGACTACAGCGTTGAAGGCGCGGACGCGGTCATGGGCGATCGCGCCGAACTCGGGGAAGCAATCTGGAACGTTGTCGAGAACGCGCTCAAGTATGCGCCCGACGCGCCGATTCATTTGCGTGCCGTTCGTAACAACGGTCACACAACGATCACCGTCCGCGATGAAGGTCCGGGAATGACCGAGTCTGAGCGGTTGCACGCCTTCGAGCGTTTTTACCGCGGCGATCAGCGCGGCGAGATGGCGGGGAGCGGCCTGGGTCTTGCGATCGCAAAACGTGCGGTCGAGCGCGCCGGCGGCTCGATTGGCATCGACAGCGCCCCCGCCAGAGGCACCACGGTGACGATCACGCTGTAAGGGTCAGCCGCAGGAAGCGGCTCTAGGTTTCATGCGCAGGATGCGCGACCGCCCGTAGGGCGGCGAACCCGTGTACCCAGCGTTCTTCAAGGTCCCGCCAAGTATCATCATCTGCGATATATGAAGCGCCTCATCGCCGCCGTGCTTGCTGCTGCCTTTACGGCTTTTGTCGTACCGGCCGGTGTATCTGCTCAACAGGACGATACAGGGACGATCCGGATCATCGTGACCGATCAGGCGACCAAGTCCCCGATCGAACTATCGCGCGTGGTATTGGACGGCCCGGTGGTGACGAGCGAGTTCACCGACAAGAGGGGCGAGGTCGTATTTACCGACGTCCCCGACGGAATATATCGCGCGCGCATCGTCAAGCGAACCTATCAGACGATTACCTCCAGCTCGTTTGAGATCATCAACGGCAACGCAGTAACCGTTACGGTTGCGCTCGCGCTCTCGACCGAGCTAAAAGTCATCGGCACGGTCGTCGCGCAATCGACCGCGACGATCTCCTCGACCTCATTCGGTCCGGACTCCGCCGTGCGCAAGTTGTCGAGCGATCTGGCCGACGCGTTGAACAAACTTTCGGGCGTCTCGGTGCAGACCAGCAGTGACGATTCCGACGCCGAGCAAACGATCTCGCTCGACGGGCAGGATGCAAGTCAAACCGCGCTGACCCTCGACGGAATTCCTTTGAACGCCCCCGGGTCGGCGGGTAATCTTCGCAACTATGCGACCTGCCTATTTACCGGTGCCGGCGTTCGCAATGGCCCGCAGCTCGGAGGTCTCGCCGGCGGCGTGAACTTTACCACGCTTCAGCCGACGCTCTCGTGGGAGTCCTACGATACGCTGATGCTGGGGTCGAATGGTCGCTACAGTTGGCAGGCCGCGGAAACGGGCTCGGACGGGAAGGCCGGCGTCGCACTCAACACCTGCGGCGGACTCGCTACGAGCTGGCTCGACGGCCTGTACTACACCGACGCCAGCGGTTTGGCATACGACCACAACGGTGATGCGAATAGCTTCGGCTCGTCCGCGCGCTTCCGTTACGAGTTCGGCGATTCGCAGACGATCACCGGCATGGTGCTGACGTCGAATCACATTACGAATATCGCCTGCGCGAGATTGCAATATAACGACATTCCCTGCGGCTACGGCCCGAACAATTATTCGGCTGGAAGCGTAAGCCTATTCTCAGTGACCGACGATCTGTTGCTCGGAGCGACTTCGGTGCAAGCGACGTTTTATGGGAATAACTCCACCTCGCTCAATGACCAGCTCGATCGGTTCGTCGACGGCGAGGCGTCACCGATCGGTTCCTCGGGCCTAAGCAATAGCCGCGGCTTCACGCTCAACGCGATCCTTCCGGCAGCACAGCGGCACACGATTTCACTCGTGGCGTATGGCTCGTGGGGAACGTCGCAGACCTTTCCGCTCAATGAACCCTCGACGCCATACTTCACGAACCTCCAGCACAGCAACTACGCCGCGGCAGAGATTACCGACTCGATTCACTCGAACGAACATCTTTCGTTCTCCGAATCGCTCGGCGCGACGCAAGCGACCGGCGGTTTCGGTGGCGTCCTCGAGTCGCTCGGGACGACATGGCATCCGACGAAGTACGATACGTACACGGCTTCGTACACGATGCAGGGCTCGCCGGGGCAGCAGTCGCGCTCGACGATTCTCAGCGATCCTGCGGCACTGCGCTTCACCTGCGACGGCGCAAATAGCGTCGCGTTCGGCAATGCGCCGGGCGCGGAACCCGAAGCAAGCTCCTCTACATCGACGAATCTCACCTATAGTCGCAGTTGGATCGGTGGCGATTTCTCGGTGCGCCTCTACCGTCAGATGCAGAAGAATACGCTGCTCCCGACCGACGTGAACGGTACGATCCTGCTGGCGAATGGTACGCTCTCGCCGTCGTACATCGCCGCGGTGCAGCAGGTCTTTCAAAGCGATGCCGGTTGTGGTAGCAACGTTCCGTTTGGTCCGAGCCAGCTCTACTTCAGCACGCCGGTCGCCGGCGTCAATCGTCTCTATCAAGGCGTGCAGGTGACGGGATACGGAACGTTCGGAAATCTGATCGTCCAGCCGTTCTGGAATACAACGGTTTCGCAAGCACTCTCGGACTCCCCGCTAATCAATAACCCCTATTCGATTACGCAGTCGGGCCAGCAATTGCCCAACGTGCCGTTACAGCGCGCCGGCGTGATCCTCGATTACAAGGCGCGCCACTCGGCGATCGAATATCTCGCGGACGCGATGTATTATGCGCGCAACAATCCGAATAATCTGCCCGCGTACACGCAGTTCGACGCGGCAGTCAACGTAGCGTTCAGCAGAGGCAATCTGACGGTCGCAGGGACGAACATCTTCGGCACGTATGCCGGCATCTTTTCGAGCTACGCGAACGCGGTGCCGTTCTACACGCAGAGCGGGCAGATCGTACCGAACGTCGCGCGTCCGCTCTCGCCACGCAGCTATACGGTCACGTATACGATAAAGTATGGCCCGGGCGCGCTCGGTAACACGCACGTGCAATCCGGACCGCCGCAACCGCGCGGTGAAGGCGGCCGCGGCGAGGGCGGCCCGGGCGGTGGTGGATTCCGTCCGCAGCCGCTACCGAGCACAGCCCCGGCGAATCCGCTCGACGTCTCGTCCGACGACCAGCGCTGCCCTGCCGACGCACACGTGACGGCGTTACAGCTTTCGAGCGAGTTGAAGGCCTACGTGGCACAGATCGAAACGGCAAAAACCACCGCGGGATATCCCGCGACCATGCCACCGCCGCAGATCACCGATGCGACGGTTACCTATCACGGTATGGGCAGCACCTATGCGCTTACGATTCAGCCGCACTTCCTGAATCAAGCGACGACGTTACGGCTCGCCTCGGAAGAACTCGTCGCAGCAGCAGCGAGCCCGAGCCCGGCTCCGCGACAAGGCGCGCAAGCGGGACCGCGTGGAGGCGGGAACCGCGGAGGCGGCGGCGGGCAATTCCGCGTGTTCTTCGGATGCCTCACGCTCCATATCGCGCAGCCCGACGAAGTTGCGGCGAAAAATCTCTACACGCCGAGCTCGACGCTCTTCGGCGCGCCGCAGATAACGTTTATGCCGTCGGTCGGCCTCTACGCGATCGCGCGTCAACCGCAAGCCGGGCAAGAGAGTTTCCGCGTGTACACGCTGCCCTCGACGCCGCCCAAGGATCCGTTCGAAGTGCGCACGGCACCCGAATGCACGGGCGATCTGAAGAACACGGCGACAGAAGCGCTGACCGAGTTGCGCGCGTATTTTACGAGCGGCACGGCGCCGCACCTGTGGACGATCGCTGCGCACACCGCGAAGAACGGGACGTGGTACAGCCTTGCGCCGGGCGATCCGACGCTCGTGTTCTCGCTGCTCTTCTGCGGGCGCGTCGCCGCGGCGACGCCGCAGGACGTTGTGCCGAAAGGATGGGACGGCGTGATGCAGCCGAACCTCAACTACAATGCCGCGTGGGGACTTTATCTCGTTCGGCAGCCGCCGCGAGCGAATCCGAACGCAAGCCCGCGTCCCTAAATTTCGGGCGAGCGTCCCGCTTCGCGTGCAAGCATGACCATCTCACGCATGCGTGGATGCTCGCCCGGAATCGTCTGCACCCAGTTCTCGAAGCGCGGGACCGGCTCACCGCAGCGAAAGAGTACGTACCATACGTTCATATCGCCAAGAAACGCGAAGCGCTTTTTCATATCCTTGGCGAGCGTTGCGTAATCGGGGAACGCTGCGACATAGCTATGGAAGTCGCCGCGCTCGTGCTCGATCGCGAGCAACATCTGCGCATTGGTAACCGTCGCCCGGGCCTTTTTCATGACGCGCAGGACGCCCGGCTGCTCGAGCACGTGCTCGATGTCGAGGGCGTCGAACGCCGCGACGCGGGCGACGTCAAACTGCGCGAATGCTTCGCGGTACGCATCCCAATGCTCGGCGACTTGCGACCACTTCACTCCGGCTTGAAAAACGGCCCGGGTGATGATCTCGAGCACCTGTGCCGGCGACGGATGCTCGATCACCTCGGGAATCGCCGGCGGCATGCGTGCGTTCAGGGAGCGTTGCGCGTGGCGTCCAACGCAAGCGCAGTCATCATTGCGATGCCGTTCGGCAGCGCACGCTCGTCGATGTCGAAGAGGCTGGAATGATGTGGATGACTCGTTTGTGGGCCGCCGCTGCAGCCGAGCGTGTAGAAACACGATGGAATGCGTTGCGCAAAATAGGAAAAGTCTTCCGCGCCCATGAGCGCGGTCGCGTCGACGACCATCCTATCGCCGACGGTTTTGACGGCGAGCGCGCGCGCATACTGCGTCTGCGCGATGTCGTTCGCGGTGACGGGGTAACGCCAGAGATACTTGTAGTCGTAGGTTGCACCCGACGCATCGCAACATGCGCGCAGCACGCGCTCGATCCGTTCGGGCATTGCTGCGCGCACGTCGTCGTTGAAAGCGCGCACGGTCCCGAGCATCGTACAGGTGCGCGGAATCACGTTGTGCGTTGTGCCGCCATGGATTGCACCGATCGTGACCACCGCCGGTTCGAGCGGATCGACTTTGCGCGAGACGACTTGTTGGACGCTTGTGATAAAGTTCGCGGCGGTGTAGATCGGGTCGATCGCATCTTGGGGTGCTGACCCGTGACCGCCGACGCCGACGACCTCGATCTCGATCGAGTCGCTGGACGCGTACATCGGGCCCTCGCGGAAACCGAGCACGCCGGTCGGATACTTGGTCGAGAGATGCAGACCGTAGGCACGTTCGATAGCAAAACGTTCGATGATGCCGTCGTCGATCATCGCCTTGGCGCCGCCGAGGCCCTCCTCAGCGGGCTGAAAGACGAGTGCGACCGTTCCCGCAACGTCATCGCGGCGATCGGCGAGCAGCGCAGCGGCGCCGAGCAGAATTGCCACATGCCCGTCGTGGCCGCAGGCGTGCATGGTTCCTTCGGCCTGGGAGCGGTATGCGTGGTCGCGCTCCTCGAGGATCGGCAACGCGTCCATGTCGGCGCGCAGCATGATCGTGCGCCCGGGCTTAGCGCCTTTCAAAATTCCGACGACGCCGGTCGTACCGATGCCTTCGTGGACCTCATAGCCGAGCGTCCGCAGGCGATCTGCAATGATGCCGGCAGTGCGATGCTCGCGAAACCCGAGCTCGGGGTGCATGTGTAAGTCGCGGCGGATCAAGACCACATCGTCGGCCAGCCGCTGCGGCACGGTTATCGTCGCTGTCATCCCCCGAGCTTCTGCGAGGGCCGCGACAACCCCGGTAGACTTTACCGCACAAAGTTTCAACGTTGTCCAGGAAAGTCGCAGGGACTGCTGCCGCTTGAGTCGCAGAACGCCGCACGCCGAGAGGGGCGCATTGTCCATGACCAAGGCCGAACTCTTCACCGAATATGCCGCGTATCACGCGGATCGCCGGAACCGCGCGTGTCACGCGGTCGGAATTCCGCTGATACTCCTTGGAACGATGGGGCTTTTGCACCTGGTCGCGCTTGGGCCGGTCGATCTCGCGATCGTGGCCGGCGTTGCGACGCTCCTCTACTACGCCGCCATCGATCCTCGCGGCGCGCTGATCTCTACGGTCCTCTTCGCAATTATCTATACCATCGCCGTACGGCTTCCGTGGGAGATCAACCTCGCAGCACTCGTCATCGGATGGGTCTTCCAATTGATCGGTCACCGGTTCGAGGGAACCAAACCGAAATTCTTGGAGAATCTGGTCTATTTGTTGATCGGGCCGCTGTATTTTTTCGAGGAGACCTTCGATTCCGTTCTCGGAGTTAACCGCTAAAGGAGTTCCCGTTCGTGTACGTCGATGAGATGCTGAACTGCGTGGACTGTGGCCGCGAGTTCGTCTTCAGTTCCGGTGAACAAAGATTTTACGAGCAAAAAGGATTTCAAAATAAACCGAACCGTTGCCCCGACTGTCGCTCCGCGCGCAAAGCGATGCGCTCGCAAAATGGCGGCGGAGCGAGCATGGGTGGCGGCGGCGAGCGTCCCGCGCGTCCGCGCGAGATGTTTCAAGCGACCTGCAGCAACTGTGGGCAGGTGGCCGAAGTGCCGTTTAACCCACGCGGAGACAAACCGGTGTACTGCAGAGACTGTTTCCAGTCCCGACCGAGTTATCGTTAAGGCCTAGTTCCCAGCCGGCTCGGGGAGCGTTCCGCGGGCCGGTTGACTGAGCAACGAGACCCCGACGAGTACGATGATGTTGGCTGCAAGGCCGACGAATCCGGGGTTGAGGCCGAAAGGCGCGATGCTGCTCGCGGCAAGGATCAGCGCAAGCGTGATGCCGGTCACGATGCCGGCAGCAACGCCGATCGTTGTCGTGCGTTTCCAGTAGGCCCCGAAGAGATACGCGGGCATGAACTGAGAGATGCCGTTGTAGGTCAGCAGCAGCAAATCGACGAGCTGCGTGCGATAGAACAGCCACAAGACCAAGGCACCGAGTCCCAACACGACGACCATCAAACGCGTCACGCGTAAGCGCCCGCGTTCGTCGGTTCCGATGTTGAACAGGTCGCCGGCAATGTTCTTCGCGACGACGCTTGCGGAACTTAGCAGCAGCGCGGTCGAGGGCACGAGCGCGCAGAGCGCACCGGTCCCGGTCACAAAGCCGAGCACCCAGGTCGGATAATAGCGCGACACCACCGCAAGAAACGATTGATCGGCGGCCGTGCCTTTGAGCCCTGGAACGATCAAGAGCGCCGAGAAGCCGGCAAAGAATACCAGCAGCATGATCAACTGATAGATCGGCAAGAGCATTGCATTGCGCCGCAGCACGTTTTCGTCTTTGGCGCTGAAGATCGCGGCAATCGATTGCGGCCCCGAGAAGAAGCCCAGACCCGTCAGGAGCACGGTTGAGACATACCACAGCGTACCTTTCGGCGCGGTGAGCCCACCGAGGACGAGATGATCGGGATGCGCGCGTAGCACTTGGTCGAAGAGCGTCGCCGGCGAGCCGAAGAATTGGATTGGAATTGCGACGCCGACAAAAATCAGCGCGCCGATGACGAGCGCATCTTTGATGATGCTTGCCCATGCCGTGCCGCGCAAGCCTGTCACAAAGACAAACGCGATGATCACGACGAAAGCAACGCATGCGCCGATGACCGGATCGATCAATCCGTGGCCGGCTACGGTCAGGAACGTGTTTAGTGCCGAGAGCTGCAATGTAATGTATGGAATCAACGCGACGACGGCGATGATCGACACGATCGTTGAGAGCAGGCGGCTGTTGTAGCGAACCTGGATCAAATCGGGCAGCGTGAGCAGATTGTGCTCTTTGCCCAGGCGCCAAATCCACGGGAAGAGAAAGTAGTAAAAGATGTAGCCGCACGTGCCGTAGGCCATGATGTAAAATGCGGGCGCACCAAATGTGTAGGTCCATCCCGCGGCGCCGAGAAACGTGAAACTCGTATAGATTTCACCGGCGAGCAGCACCCACAAAAATACCGCGCCGAATCCGCGCCCTCCGACGATGTACTCTTGTGGCGACATCGTGAAGCGGCGCAGGCTCAAGAGCGCGAAGCTCACCGTGCCGATGACAATGACGGCGACAATGCCGAGCGCGAGTGCGGCGTTCACCAGTGTTTCTCGATGCGGCCGAGTGTCCAGATGCATGCGGGCGTGATAATCACCCAAAAAGCGATCCAGACGAGCAGAAATGGGAGGCCGAGGACACGCGGCTCGACGCGATTGACGAACGGCACCGCGACGGAAAGCGCCGCGAAGGGGATGGCCGCAAGCAGGAAGCGGAGCCGTTGCTGCATCTATGGGCCCTTTATGAAGCGGCAGACCCCATTCCTTGAGCCGGGGTGTCACGAACGGCCGGGCCTGTGCGATACACCCTGTGTCGAGCGGACCGAGTCGATGTTCGGAGCGGGGACTCCGGCCCCGGCGGTACGTTACCCGTTCCGTTTGCGCGAAAACACCTTGCGCAACCGCGTTGTCGTATCGCCCATGGATACATACAGCGCGGTCGACGGGTATCCCGCAACATGAGCGACGCTACGACGATCCTTTCCGGTAAGCACGCCGTCGTTACCGGCGGTGCGCGCGGCATCGGCGAAGCGATTGCGCGAGCGCTTGCGCAACACGGCGCACGGATTTCCGTGGTGAGCCGTCAACCCTCGGCAGTCGCCGCGGAGTTCATGACGGCCGAAGCCGACGTAAGCGACGAAGACGCGGTGCGCGCGGCGTTTGCGGCGTGTCGCAAGGCCAACGGGCCCGTCGAAATTCTCGTCAACAACTCCGGCATTGCCGACTCCGCGCCGCTCGTTCGCACGTCGCTCGCGCTTTTCGAGCGCATCCTCGCCACGAATCTTACCGGCACGTTCTTATGCAGCCGGGAAGCCGCGCAGGATATGGTGATCGCCAAGTGGGGCCGCATTCTCAACATCGCGAGCATCGCCGGGCTCTACGGCGCTCCATATATCTCAGCCTACTGCGCGAGTAAACATGGAGTGATTGGCTTTACGCGGGCCGTTGCAAGCGAATTTGCGGGGACGGGCATTACCGCGAACGCGATTTGTCCCGGCTACACCGAGACCGAGATGATGCACCAGGCGATTGAGAAGATCGTGCAACACACCGGTGCGACGCCCGACGCCGCGCGTTCGAGCCTCGCACTGATGAATCCGGAGGGCCGCATTGCAACGGTCGCCGAAGTCGCGCAAGCCGCCGTAGAGCTGATTTGCGGCGAGAAAAACGGCGTCGCGCTGGTCGTCCCGGGCGGTATGGAAGCGTAGGATGGTTTAGGCGCCGTACCAGCGGAGGTGCGGCCAGATCGCGTCGAGCGGCATCGTTGCGCCGGTGCACACGAAAATCGGCGCAGGTCCCTCGACGACCCACTTACGCGGCTCGTTTGATTCGGCCGCCAGCTTGCACGAGCGATAGTATGGCTTGAGCAGATCGATGCGGGTTGCGCCGATCGCGATGATCGTGCTGCCGCTGTATCCATGCGTACCCCACAGCCAATAGCTGTTCTGACTGCTAATTGCGCTCGGCAGTCCGTGAGCTGGGCCAAAGAAATCGATCGCGCCGGCATCGGCATACGTGTCAGCGTAGATTGCAACGTTCGCGCGATCCGGCAGCGTGTCGTAGACGGTGGCCACGTCGCGAGCAAGGCGGTCCCAGCCGAATTCCTCGGCGTAGACCGGCTGGATGACGTGCGCGTCTGAGCCGCGGCCGGTGAGTCCGAGCATCTGCGAATAGCCGATGAACCCGTCGATCGGGAGAAGCGGAATCGATAGCGGCATCGTCGCGACCGCGCTCACCGTCAGCGCCACAAGCGCCGCGCTGCGTAGCCACGTCGCCGCGCGTTCGACGACGACGGCGCCCATCGCCAACAGCACGCCGTAGATCCCAATGACATAGTAGCCCTTGGCTTCAAGCGCCACGGCGACAACGAAGAGCACGACATACGCAACGGAGACAAACCGCAGTTCGCGCAGGCGCGGCCCGAGAAAAGGTGCGATCAATCCGCAGAGCCACACCGGGGCAGCGAGCGGATTCGTATAGATCAGTTGCTCGGATGCGAAAGACCACGCATTGCCGACCAGGCTCTGCGACTCGAGGAGCCAGCCGTTGTTGAACGCATGCCGGTGCGCAGCGTCGCCTTGCAGCACGGCGAAGAACGGCCATCCATGCGCGGCCTGCCACCAAAGATTCGGCAGTACCAACACGAAGGCGATCGCCGCGCAGATTGCGAGCCAGGGAGTCGCGAGCACGCGGCGCTCCTTCGTGAGCAACATTCCAATCAACAGCGCCACGAGAAGCAGCCCCATCGAGTATTTGCCGTAGAGCCCGAACGTCGCCGCCGCGGCGAGCCCCAGCCAATTTCTGCGGATTGCGCACCACAGTACCAAGCTCCACGAGAGTGGTTCGAACGATGTGGTGGTGAGTACGTTGCCGAGCAACAGATATGCGGGTGTAAGTGCCACCGCGATGCCGGCAAGCCACTGCGCGAAGCGGCCGCCACCGAGCTTACGCGCGATCTGTACCGCGACGTACGCCGTGAGCGCGGCGGCGAGACATGGAAGCATACGAAGCGCGAGCAAGGCGTCATGAGCCGGCTGTGCGAGCCACGCCGCCAGCGCGACGAGCGGTGGCTGGTCGACATAGCCCCACGCGAGGTGACGACCGCACGCGATGAAGTACAATTCATCGCGAAAGTAGCCGTAACGCCACGCCGTTCCAACGTGTGCAAGAAACGCGGCAAGCGCGATAGCGATGCCGATCATCCGTTGCAAACCGCCATGCGGCAGGATTTACGCCCTCGCGAGGCCGACCCTTGCAAACAGCGTGCGTCTTCCAAATACGCTGACCATTCTCGTGCTCATCGCGGCAGCGTTTGGGTTCGTCGCAGTTTGGGATCGCCAGATCGGCGTTCCCGGCTTCTGGCTCGCGATCGTTGCGATCGTTGCGGTGTTGCTTTGGCAGCGCTTGGACGCAAGCACCGCATCGAAGCACTGGCTCGCGCGCGCATCGGAGGATCCGATCCTCCTGCAGCCGCCTTTTCGTGACACGTGGCGAGTTGTGGCGGGTGGACCGGACCCGCGTCACAATCATCACCGCGTGGTCAGCGATCAGTGTTTCGCCTACGATTTTGTACGCGATGCCGGCGACTCATGGGATCAACCGATTCTTGCACCCTGCGACGGTATGGTGGTTCATGTCGAGAACCGCCAGGAAGATGCGCCGCCCAACGAACGGCGGCGCAACCGCGCGCGGCCCTTCGGTAACTACGTCTCGATCGAAACGCCGCGCGGCTACGTCATTCTCGCGAATTTAAAGCAGGCGTCCGTGAGCGTTCGCGTCGGCGATAACGCGCGCGCCGGCGACGAGATCGGCCGATGCGGCAACTCGGGCGACACGCACGGTTCTCATCTGCAGGTACACGCGCAAGACCAACCCAGTCAGGCGCTCGACTCGGCCCGAGGCATACCGATTGCGTTTTTTACTCGAGGATCTGCGGAGCCACTGCTTCTCGAGTTTGGGGATCGACTGGGATAGCACGGCCGAACGCGATCGCAAAGAGCATTCCGCCAAGACAGACTGCTGCGCCGATTACTTCGTAGGGCGGAAATGTTGCGTGGAGCATCGGCACGCTCAGGACACCGGTCAGAACCGGAAGGAAGAACGCAAGGATCGAACCTTTCCCCGCGCCGAGCTTACTGATGCCCCACGTCCACACCGGGTACGTGAGCAAAATCGGAAAGAGCGTCGCGTAACCAATGCGCCACCACACGTCCCAGCCGAGCGCGGCGAGGTTGGTGTGCACGAGCGCCGGCAGGCCGCCTGGGATCAGCGTGATCAAGCCGAGCGACATTGTGATCGCAAGCAACTCCAGCGGTGTGTATCGCTTCAACAAGCGCGTCCCCAGGACGTTATAGCCGGCAAAGACGAGCGCTGAGGCGAGAATCAAGAAATCGCCGATTCGTATCGAGGCGACACCTGAGAACGCGCCTTCGAAGATGGCGACGCCGAATAGCGCGACCGCGGCGCCGGCCCAGCGGCCCGGACGGACGTGTTCGTGACCAGCGATCGCGACGATTGCGAGGGTGAAGATCGGTGTGAGAGCACTCAAGAGCGCAGTCGCAAACGGCGTCGTGTGCGCGAGGCCCAGCACCCAAAGGTATTGGTACAGTCCGAAACCGCACAGACTGCAAAGAATGAGCGTCGGAACGTCGCGCCGTTCGACGTGTATCCGGCCGCCGCTAACCCGAACCATCGCAAACGCCAACGGCGTCATCACGAGGAAGCGCAAGAATGTGAATGCGAGTGGGTTGATCTGCGCGAACGCCTGTTTTGCGATGATCGTGTTGAACGACCAGGCGAGGATCACGTAGAACAGAGCACCGTAGATTAGCAGGCGGCGCGGCACGATTGGAGGCAGGGTTCGAGCGTCGATGAGGAGCTCCATGCAATTTCTGAAAAACGGTTCGATACAGCTCTGTTGCGAACGGCGCGGCAATGGTGCGCGCCACGTGCTCTTTGCGCACGGCTGGATCTCTTCGCGACGGATGTGGTACGACGTTGCCGACCGGCTCGATCTCGAGCAATTCACCCTGCACCTGTTCGATTTTCGCGGTTGTGGCCTCTCGGATCGCCCGCGCAGTCTCGACGATCTCTGGGAATATGCAAGCGATCTTCGGACGGTGCTCGCGACAATCGATGCGCGGGTGACGCTCGTTGGGCACTCGCTCGGCGGACGTTTGGCACAATACGTCGCTACCGAGCAGGCCGCCAATCTGGAGCGGCTCATCTTGATCGCCCCAGGTTCGGCGAAATCCCTGCGCTTTACGCCGAAACGCCGCGCGCAGGCAATGGAAACCTACGGCTCGCGCAAGCGGATCGAGCAGTTCCAGCGTGCCGCAATGTATCGCGAGGTCGCGCCCGACGTGATGGAACGCATCGTCGACGACGCGCTGGTCGCGTCGTACGAGCATTGGGTCGGCGGTGAAGAGCGGGGGAGGATTGACTTCAGCGATCGCTTAGGTCAAATTGCGGTGCCGACGCTTGCGATCGCTGGCAGCAACGATCCGCTGGCACCGCCGTCGCGCGTCAAGCGCGAGGTGAGCGACGCGATCCACGACGCGCTCTTTGTCTTGCTACGTGACGCCGGGCACAATTTGCCAATCGAAACGCCCGACGATATCGCCGAAGCTGTGCGGCGTTTCAACACCTAGCGTTCCCATGCTGGCGCGGCCGACGCGGGGCTTTCGACAACCGGTTGCCAGACGTTTCCGGTGGTTGCTGCGCCGCCACCGCGCAGATCGTACTCGACGGTTATCAACGAGCTCGCCGCTCCCGCATCGTCGGCCGTGCCGCCATTCATGAGCGCATCGACTGTTCCGTCCGTACTGCCGACGATCGATGCATACGGGGCGGTCGCAAAGGTCCGAAACGTCACCATGCCGATGCGCGATGCAAGGGGCGTGCCATTGGCTGCGCTCACGACGCTCGAGATGATGTAGGTGGCGCGTGATTCGCTCACGGCGGTGTTGCTTTGCAGCACGACGGTGCATGCGGTGCCGGGACACGCGGTCGGGCTCGGCACCGCCGCCGGGGTGGGCGTCGCAAACGTTGTTTGCACGTTGATCTCGCAGCCGTTCGCCTCGGCGTAGGCGCACGTTGCGATCGGTGCAGGTATTCCGCCTTGGGCGGCCACCGTTTGCGCTGCGCGAACTCCGCTCACAAACGCGGTTCGTGCGGTGTCCAGCGCTCGTTGTCGGAGTGCCGCTTGCGCGAGTGACGCCGCACCGTGCACGAGCGTTTCACCGACAACGGCAAGCAGGGCGAGCAGAAACATTGTGCGGAGCAGCACTATTGTGGTGCGCTCCCGTAGCCCGCGGCGGGTAGGCGCGCCCCCGGCAGTGGCGCGGGCGCCACGATCGTTTGACTCAGCGTCGCGCTCTTCGTGCCGTCGTTGCTGTCGGTTGCGGTGAGCACGATTTTCACCGAGCCATCGGCATTTGTCTGGGTCGACAGCGCATACGAGACCGGCAGCGGCGACCCGCTCGGAAGCGGGATCGTGGTGGCGATGCCGGACGCCGGCAGACTGGCGCCCTGGTACTTGAGCACATCGACGGCGACGCGCATCTCGCGGGTAACGCTCGCTTCAAGTGCGCTTTGAATCGGGTCCGGCCCGAAGCGGTGCACGGCGGCGATCGTCGCCGCGCCGAGCGCACCGGTGAAGATCGCGACGATCGCGACTGCTACGACAACTTCGACGAGACTCTCGCCACGTTCACCATATGGCACACTACTGGGAGTGCCCGCGCAGCGGAAAAAGGAGACGCGGCTGCGGCAACCGCAGCAGTGGCCGCTCGATAAGATAGGTCACGATCGCCGCTTGCGCGATGGTAACGATGAAGGCGAGAATCGTGTAGCGCACCTGCCAGACGGGATCGCCATGCGGATCGTGTCCGACATAGGCTGGAACGTGCCGCCAAACCATGATGCGCGCCACCATCTGATGGTAGAGGTAGAGGTTGTACGAGATAAACGCTAAGAACCGCAGCGGCGCGTTGGCAAGAAGGACTTGCCAGAGACGCGGTGCGGCGAGCGAGCCGAGCGCGACTGCCGCAAAGCCGATGCCGTAGAGCGGTCGCGTATAGATCTGGAGCGCAGTTTGCCACTGCGGGGCCGCGCGGTTCTCGAACATGTCAATAAGTAGCGCCGAGACAAGCACGACGCCGGCGATTGCGACGATCGGCATGCCGAGCGAGATGCGCGGTGCGCGCAGCCGATGGCCGAAGCGCGCGAAGATCCACGCGCAGAGCATGCCGCACGCGAAGATATCGAGGTATCCGGGCAGGTTTTCGATGAGCAGCGGCATTTGATCGTGGAAGCAGCATTGTGCTGCGTGGATGCGCCACAGCATCGCGATCGTAAGCATCGCCGCAAACGTTACGAGCGGACGGCGCGAAAAGCACCACCAGATCAACGGGAAGATCAGATAGAACTCGACTTCGATTGCGAGCGTCCAGAGGACACCGTTGATCGAGCCGTACGTCGACTGCCACCAGGTGTGAATAAAGAGCAGATGCGTCAGAATCTCTTGCCAGGGCGCGGCGCCGGCGCGTTCGTGCGCCGCATACCCGATCGCGTACGCGATGAGGATTGAGAGCACGTACGACGGGACGATCTTGATGAAGCGCCGCCACGCGAAATGCGCCCAGGTTGGAAGCCGTTCTCCGGCGAGTTGGGCGCGGACAAACGGAAACGTGATCACGAAGCCGCTCAAAAAGAAGAAGAGCGGGACGCCGATGAAGCCGGTCTCGGGAATCCATTGCAGCCACATAAATGGCGCCGGCAGCCACGAGATCTCCCAGATGTGGTACCACAGCACGAGCAGCACGGCGACGCCGCGCATCCCATCGAGAACGCCGAGCCGATCCTTCACCCCGCGATTGTTCTAAGGGGTTGACACAAAGCCTCGTTTTGTATTAACCTATTGAAACAAACGGTGGTATGGCAATGTTGAACGCAAGCCTCGATCAATTTTCGTACTGGTATATCTCGATCTTCCTGATGGTGCTCGGCGTGGCCGGCGTAATCGGGAGTCGCTATCTGAGTAGTATCAGGTGCAATTTTCTGTTCGAGTTGCGCGATCCAATCGTCGGAACGCGGCTGCGCGCGGTGCTCGATCGGCGTGAAGCGCTCGAAGGACTAGGTCGCAGGCCGATCATCGTCGCGTCGATCAGTTACTTCTTTTTCGGACTCCTCTGTCTACTGCATGTTGTGACACCGGCGATCGCGTACGCACTCGCGTGTGCCGACGTGGCCTTGATGTTCGCCTGGATGTTCGCCCGCGTCCGGAATCGCAGCCAACGCCGTGCGGCATCGCTCGCGCCGCGCAGACAAATCGCGGTCGTTCCACCGCTAGCCTTCGTCGGTGCACTGCTAGTGGCCGCAGTGCCGCTGGTCTTTGTAACCGACCCGAATCTGCGGGTCCCCGCCTTGCTGGTCTGCGTTTCGAGCTTGGCGATCGTCGTTTCTGCCTGGTCGGTCGCGGGCATGGCAGCGGTGCTGGTTGGTGATGACGCCGATTTGGAAGTCTATGCCGACGAGCGCATTCGTCGCTCGCGCGTCTGTTCGATGCTCGCGCTCGCCTACGCCGTCGTTCCGGTATTTGTCGCGGTCGTGACGCGCGATGCCGCAAATCTCTCCGTATACAACTATGCGTTCGTTACGTCGATGATACTCACGGTGATGTTTACGACGTGGTGCTTCATCGACTTTATGCAACGGCGGGCACCGCGACCCGATGGCACCTGAAAACGAACCGCTGATCGCGGTCGATCCGCAGATCGAGACGGCGCCCTATCAACAGATCTTCGAACAGATACGCGCGGCGATCGAACGCGGGACGCTCGGGCCCGACGCGCCGTTGCCGACGGTGCGGCAACTCGCGGGTGATCTTGGCGTCGCGCCAAACACCGTCGCGCGCGCCTATGCGGATCTGCAAGATGCGGGCTGGCTGATCAGCGAAGGTCGCCGCGGGACGCGCGTCGCCAGCAAGACGCCAGCCGCCGATCGGCGTGCGCGGACCAATGCGCTCGCCGACGCCGCTACGCGCTTTATCGATTCGTTGCGCCACCGCGGCTACAGCCGGACTGAGATCGCGGCCGAGCTCGAGCGGCTCCTGGAACGGTAGGGCAGAGCTTGACAGCCCCCGCCAGGGTGTGGTTGCATAGCCGCAACGTGACTTTGAACCAGTTTAGCTTTGCGTATTGGTATTACTACTTTGGCCTGCAGGGCCCAAGGGGATTCGCGCACGCATAAGGCTAGCCGGCACGACGCCGCAAAGCACGCATAAAATGCACGAACGAGTCCCCGCCGAAGAGTGGGGACTCGTTCTTTTTAGCAACCGGGGTACCAAGGGATGACAGCGGTCTACCAGGGGGTCGACGGAGCCTACTCGCAGCTGGTGCTGGGGTACTTTCTGCGCGAGCACGGTATCGAGATGCCGACGGCGGGGCTCCGCAGTTTCCGCGAGATGGCGACGGCGGTTGCGGGATCGCGCGCTGAGATCGGCGTGATCCCGATCGAAAACGCGATTGTCGGCACCGTGCGCGAGGGCTACGATCTGCTCGCCGAATTCGATCTGGTGCCCGTTGCCGAAATCCAGTGGCGCACCGATCATCGCCTGCTCGGCGTGCGCGGCGCGGAGCTGCGCGACGTGCGTGAGGTGCTCGCCCATCCGCTCGTGCTCGCCGAGTGTGGCGCATTTCTTGCCGGTCTCGAGCATGCACGCGCGATTCCATGTGAGGATACGGGTGTCGCGGCGCGCGAGGTCGCGCGCGGTGGAAATCCTGCGATCGCAGCGCTGGCTTCGCCTGCCGCGGCCTCGATCTACGACTTGGTGGAACTGGCGAGCCATTGCAGCGACGACCCGCGCACCTACTCGCGTTTTCTGATCGTGCGCCCGCGGCATCCGCACGCGGACAATCCGGTGCTCGTGCTCGCCAAGAGCGCGCGACGGAAGACGTCGCTGATCTTTTCCGTGGAAGAACGTACCGGCTCCCTGGCCGGTGTGCTCGCGATTCTTGCCGGTCACAACATCAACGGCGACAAGCTCGAGTCGAAACCATACCTCGGGCACGGCACCGAGCGCGTCTTCTATGTCGATTTCGACGGCGATTTCGACGATGCCAACGTTTCCGATGCGCTCGCCGCGTTGAAGAAGGCGACTAAAACGCTGACCGTGCTCGGCAGTTATGACGCGCACATCGGCGAGCCGATCGGTCGCAACGACGATCCGCCCAAAGCGCTGGTCGAACTGGTGCGCGAGATCGCGCCGCAGCCGGCGCCGATTGCCGACTCGCCGTTCCCGCGGGTCGCGCGCGCCGCCAATCCGCCGGGCACGATGTTGCAGATCGGCGGTGTGCGCGTCGGCGACGGCGAGTTCACGATTGTGGCGGGACCCTGTTCGGTCGAGTCACGCGAACAGATCATCGACACGGCGCGAGCGGTGGCCGTGCGCGGCGCGGTAATGCTCCGCGGCGGTGCGTTCAAGCCGCGCACGAGCCCGTATGCGTTTCAGGGGCTGGGATGGGAAGGCGTGTCGCTGCTCGCTGAGGCCGGCCGCGCGAGCGGTTTGCCGACGGTCAGTGAAGTGATGACGATCGATCAAGTCGAGCGGATGGCCGCGCAGATCGACGTGTTGCAGATCGGTGCGCGCAACATGCAAAACTTCGATCTGCTCAAAGCGGTCGGACGTTGCGGACGGCCGGTGTTGCTCAAGCGCGGACTCGCTGCGACGCTCGATGAGTTGCTCGCCGCGGCGGAGTACATTCTCTCCGAGGGCAATCCGAACGTCATCCTCTGCGAGCGCGGGATCCGCACGTACGAGAACTCGACACGGAACACGCTCGATCTCTCCGCTGTGCCGGTGCTGCGCGAGCGTTCGCACTTGCCGGTTTGGGTCGATCCGAGTCACGGCGTCGGCGTGCGGCGCTGGGTGCGTCCGCTCTGCCGCGCCGCAAAGGCCGTCGGCGCCCATGGTTTGTTAATCGAAGTCCATCCAAATCCGCCCGAAGCCAAGAGCGACAAAGATCAGGCGCTGACCTTTGAGGACTTCGGCACGATTATGAGCGATCTCGAACAGATCGACACGTGGTCGCATCCGCAGGTACGTGTATGATGATGCGCGGCATCCGCGGTGCGATTACGGTCGATCGCGATGATGCCGCGGCAATCGTGGATGCCACGAAACGCTTGCTCACCGCGATGATCGAGCGCAACGACGTCGCGCTCGACGACATCGCATCGGTGCTCTTTAGCTTGACGCCGGATCTGCGCGCGGTGTTCCCTGCCCTCGGTGCGCGCGAGATGGGTTGGACGCACGTGCCGATGCTCCACTTCTGCGAGATCGACGTGCCGGGTTCTCTGCCACGCGTCATTCGCGTGCTGATGCACGTCAACACCGCGCACTCGCTCGATGCCATCGACCACGTCTATCTCGACGGCGCGGTGGTGCTGCGCCCGGACCTCACGCGCTCGAGTCGCATCTAGTTCCATGCCACGCCTCGGCATCATCGGCACGGGTCTGATCGGCGCTTCGATTGGTCTGGCAGCACATCGGCGCGGCTGGGAGGTGCTCGGGTACGATCGCGATCCCGCGGCGGCGAGCGGTGCGCTCGTCGGCGATGCAATCGATCGCGTTGCCGAGCGCGATGAGATCTACGCGGAGTGCTCGGTGGTTGCTATCGCCGCACACATCAGTGGAACGCTCGACGAGATCGCCGCGCTGCGACGGCGCATTTTGCATCGCGAGCAGCTCGTGATCGACGTCAGCTCGGTCAAAGCACCGATCGCTGCAGCGGCCAAAGGCATCGCGGCGTTCGTTCCGACGCATCCGATGGCCGGCGGCGAGCGCCATGGCCCGGGTGCGGCGCGTGCCGATCTCTTCGAAGGTCGCTCTTGGTGCTATGTGCCGAATGCCGACGAAACGCGCACGTTGCAAGCCCGTGCGTTCATCGAGGACTTGGGGGCGAAGCCGGTCAGAATCGATGCTCGAGAGCATGATGCAGTCGTCGCATTGACCTCGCACCTCCCGCAGTTGATCGCGTACGCGTTCAGCCAATGCGTGAGCGAGCGATCGAGCCAAAACCCTGAGCTGGTCGATGCGCTGTGCGGTCCGGCCGCGCGGGAGCTGTTGCGTCTCGGCCGTTCCTCCCCCCAGCTGTGGGACGAGATTTTCAGCGCCAACGATCACGCCTTGCGTGCCGAACTCACGCACTTTCTGGCAGCCATTGATGATCGTCGGATTTCAGGGTGAGCCCGGCGCCTTCAGCGAGGAGGCGGCCACGGGACTTTTCGGCGCCGTTGAAACGCGTGGCTACGCAAACTTCGATGCGCTGGTAGAAGCGGTTGATACGAGCGAGGTTCCCTTCGGCCTGCTGCCGTGCGAGAACAGCATTCATGGTCCGGTGACGCGCGCCTACGATCTGCTCTACGCGCATCCGCGCGTGCGCATCGTCGATGAAACCGTACACCGCATCGTGCAGACGCTCGTCGGCGTACCCGGCGCCACGCTCGAAGCAATTCGGCGCATTGAATCGCATCCGGTTGCCCTCGAACAATGCAGAAAATTTCTAGGTGCGCTCCAAGGCGTTGAGGTTGTGCCCGTCGCGGACACTGCGGGCGCGGTTCGCGATACCGTGCGCCGGCGCGACCCATCGGTCGCGGCGATCGGTCCTGCGGCCAGCGCATCGCGCTATGGCGGGGCGGTTTTAGCGGTGGCGATTCAAGACGAGCCGGAGAACTATACGCGCTTCTTTGCCATCACCCGGGACGGAGCGTCGCGCCGGGAGCTCGGCCGCGCCGTACTCGCATTCGTGTTGCCACATCGCGCGGGGAGCCTTCACGCAGCGCTTGGGGTGTTTGCTGACCGCGCCCTCAATCTGCGCGCGCTCGTCGCGCGCCCGCTGCCGGGGCGTCCGTTCGAGTACATCTTTTACGCCGAAGTCGACTGTCCCGACGAGGCACTCGTGCAAAGCGCGATGCACGAAGTTGGCGCGGAGACGCGGCTCCTGGGCTGGTATTAAAGGACCAAGGTGTCGAACCAAAACGGACGGGGACTCGGTCACGATCGCCGTGGAAACAAAAGAGCGAGGGAAAGGCTTGTACGCGAGGTATCGGGATACCGAGGAGGGCACGGTCGTCTACCACCGGTCCTGCGGATTCCATGGCTAAAACCGGCAGCCCGAACCCGCATTGACGGCCCCCACCCTCCCTGCTATACTGCCGTAGTTCAGGCCCACCGGCAGGTGCGGCCGACTTTGTGTGTGTTGCTAGGAGACGCATTTGCCCACCATTAACCAGCTGGTCCGTAAGGGCCGGTCCAAGACGGAAAAGAAGGTCAAGACCCGCGCGTTCCGCGTGATCCTCACCGGGCCGAAGCCGGGGCATCCCGATCTTCCAACCCGTCAGTTCGAGGTGGACGGCAATCCGCAGCGTCGTGGCGTCTGCACGCAAGTGAAAACCGTGACCCCCAAGAAGCCGAACTCGGCGCTCCGTAAGGTCGCGCGTGTGCGCTTGACCAACGGCGAAGAAGTGACGGCCTACATCCCCGGCATCGGCCACAACCTGCAGGAGCACTCGGTGGTGCTCGTGCGCGGCGGCCGTGTGAAAGATCTCCCGGGCGTTCGCTACCATATTATCCGCGGTACCCTCGACACCGCCGGCACCGCTAACCGCAAGCAAGGCCGCTCGAAATACGGCGCCAAGCGCGACAAGAAGAAGTAAGGAAAGATGCCTCGTAAAGGACCGGCCCCCAAGCGGCAGATTCTGCCCGACCCGAAGTACAACTCGAAGATTCTCGCGCGCTTCATCAATAA
>DATJOM010000064.1:0-22895 GCA_035507095.1 Candidatus Acidiferrum sp. | reverse complement strand
GTGAACTGCTCCAATCGATCCGAAAAATCCAGGGCCGGTGGGGCTGGTATCTTTTCCTCGGTGTGCTGCTGATCGCGCTCGGCGTTCTTGCGATCATCTATGAATCCACGGCGACGGCTGTCTCGGTCATCGTGCTCGGTGCGCTGCTTATCGTCGCAGGGGTCGCTAAGCTGATCGCGATGTTCCAGTCGCGCGGTGCCGGGCACGTTATCTTGCTGCTGCTACTCGGCGCGCTCGACATCGTCGTAGGGTGGACGCTCATCCAATATTATGCGGCCGGATCGTTGATCGCGACGCTGTTGCTCGCGGTGCTCTTCGTATTCACCGGCTTCTACGGGTTCGTTGCAGCGATGTGGCTCCAGCTGCCCAATTACGGCTGGTATGCGGTGCTGGGACTCCTCACGATCGCGCTGGGCGTGCTGCTGTGGTTGCAATGGCCAATCTCGGCGATATGGTTCATTGGTTTTACCGTCGGGCTCTACCTGATCTTTGGGGGAGTCACGTGGATCGCATTCGCACTCAAGATCAAGCCCGCAGCGTCAGCAACCTCTCGCCCGGTGTCTACTAAAATGTCTACTTAGTAGGTGCATCGGGCTGCATCAGCTCGCAGTCGGAAATCGATGAAATCGGTGATTTACGGCGTTTTCTTGGAGAGCATGCAGTCATCTGCAGCCCGGGTGGCGGGTTCGATTCCCGTTGGCGCTACCAATTCCGGCCCGTTTTTACGGGCGTTTTCCTTGTTTTGGGCTCATGTCTACCAGGATGTCTACTTAACGCGCGTTCGATCTGGCGCGAAGCCCGCACTTCGTCGAGTCCAATGACTGCGCGAGGCGGTGCGGACGCTCGGCCGCGATCCGCGAACGCGTGGTTGCGGCGCGAGCGTGTCAAAGAGCCCTTTCGCCGGTGCCGCGATCAACTGCAATGCCGAAATCCCGGCGAACGCGATGAAGTCGCACAGCCGGCTCGACGACGACGCTGCGCGCGCTGGCCGCGGCGAGCGCGAAGCGCCGGTTTTCAGCTCGCGCACTCTACCGAGTCGCGCGCGTCGCACGAACTATCGCTGACGTTGCCTCAGCCGACGACATTCATGCCGAGCACGTTGCTGAGGCGGTTCAATATCGCAGTCTCGAAAGGTTGGACGGACGGCCCGCGTGAGTGTCCCCCGCTTTTCCTTCAAAGAATCCAATACGACAAAGTCGGTCGCGTGCGAAACACCGAACGCCTTGCCCTCGCGGTCGCGCCACGTGGTCATGCTGACTAGCGGAGTTGACCAGATATACGACTGAGCTGCGCGTTGATAGTCGAGCTCATCAAACAGGCGCGTCGACGCGTCGTCATTGAAGTAGTTGTGAACGAGCTCGATATCGCCGATCGGCGTCTTGATCAGTTCATTGCCTTGCAGCTTTGCACTCTTGAGATCCACCGCGGATCCGGTCTTTGATGCCGTTGTTGTTGCGGTCATGGTGTTGTCTCCTATGCATCGGCCTCAAAGTCGCCCGGCTTCCACGCATTGTTGATCGCTGTTTCGGTCGGACCGTAGAGGCGAAGAATTGCAAAATAACCTCTGCCGGGAACCGTCGCGAGCCAGTTGCCTGATTTCCCCGCTGGTGCGGTGGGACCGAGATAAAGATCGGTCGAGCCATCGCTGTTGCGCGCTGGTTTATCACGCGAGCCAAGCGACGGGAATGGTTGCCCGTTCGCGAGGCCGGACGAGTTCTCGGCTTCGTAGAGCGTCACCGACCAGAAGTTCGCCGCGGGGACGTTGGGCGGGAGGTTCAGCCGGTAGTTTCTTTCGCCCACTAATGGATCGCCATTCCCGTCGGTAAAGGCGATCATGTACCTTGCACCCTGTCCAGGTATTTGCGACAACATACCTGGACTGATCGAGTAATAGTTCGTGAAGAAGTTGATCCGAGCATCGAGCGCGAGGTATCCCGCCACCGTGGAATACCAGGCCAACGTATACGGTTCTCCGTTCGCAAACGGATTGGTCCATCGGCGGTCGGCATAGACACGATAGGGGACTCCGTCGACAACTTCCTCAAAACCGATCACCCGGCTCATTTTATAAGCCGTACGAGCGGCACTTTCAAGGATCGCACGAGCGTTGGCGTCGGGTTTGAATGCCTTGCCCTTTACGATCCCGATCGACGCGAGCATCCCTCGCCAGTCCGCGTCAGCTAATGCGTCCGGTTCCGCATCGACGAGGACCTTAAGTTGATCGAAAGCGCTCGCGCTGTCGGAAGGCAGCATGTTCACCGCTACGCCGGATGCGTTTGGAAACTCCATCGGTTTGACGGCGACATTCGCTTTGAGTGGATAGATTTTTGTCTGCTCGATAAGCTTCACTGCGGGCGTCAAATCCTTCGGATCTTGATAGAAGCCGCGCAAAAACACGAAGACGTTGTTCGTCGCCGATCGATAGACCAGATACTGCGCCGGTGCTGGCCGGTCGTCACCGGGCGGAAGTATCAGGAACTTGCCGCCCTTACCCTTGTCGGGACCGGCGAAACCCACGTCGCCGAAAAAACTCTTGCCGTCGATCGTTGGGCCCGGGATGGGCCTTTGCCAGAAGTCCAGCAATATGCCTTGCAGGCCCGGAGGCGCCTCAAGCACCATTGGGCCATCCTTGCCGACATCGATGTAGCTCATGGCGTACAGCACGTCGGAGTTAGGTGTCGTTACCAGCGTCCTTGCGTCCAATCGCTCTTTCCAAATTGGCAGCACGTTATAACCGACGCCAAACGCCTTTTCCGAGCCGAATTTCATGCCGAGCGTGTTGATCAGCGGCATAGCCCAGAGATATGTCTGCGTCGCGCGCTGAAACAGCAACTCATCCTTGAGAGATGCGGATGTCTGAGGGGTCGGCCGATTCTCGGCCATAGGGCTGTTTGCTAGTTCACTGTAGCGACCCGTTGTGAGGCTCATGTTCTCTCCAACTCGTGCAAATTTCTTCGGGATCGGCGGCGGCTGTTGCTCGGCCGGCGCGGCGCCTATCGCTGAAGGCAAGAAGACGCGCGCGGAGTCGAGGATCATCGCTCATGCAGAGAACCCGTGAGCCCAGGGTATCGCATCCCGAGAGTGGATCCTGTCCCAATTGTGCACGGGAGGCTTGGTTTGGGCAGAGCGACCGAGCCTCAGCTGTCTACTAATTCTTCTGCTTGATTTTTAACGGTTTACCGCGTGTTCTCGGAAGGCTCGCAGTCATTCGCAGCTCGGGTGGCGTTTGATTCCCGTTGCGCTACCACTTGACGTCTGGCTCGGGCCACAGCAAGCGACCGATGCACTTCAGAGCAATGCGATGCTAGCCGCGTTAAGGGGTGCTTTCCATTTCTTGTAACTGCGCGGTCAGCGGCGTGAGGCTGATGGTAACGAATCCGGTATTCGGACGATCGTAGTCGATCATCATCTCGATTACGATCACGTAGGCCAACACATAGATCAAGCTAAGGAAAAATGGTCTCGATCCACTCACCGCAAAGCGAATCCCGAGTGACAAGGCGCCGAGCGTAACTAGGCAAAGCGTCAAGATGATGATGGCGGTTGGAACATGACTCACTAACGACTGCCGCTGTTCAGCGATGATATCAATCGTTTCGTTCAGGCTCTGGGTCAAGAGCGAGAGCCCAAAGGTCGGGTGCGCACGTAGCGCGGTATTGGCAATATTCCACAGGGCGCGTTGATCGCTATCTGCCCGTTCACGCATCTGGAGGTCGCGCTCCGGATTGCTCGATTTGTCGTAGACAGCCAATCTTGCCGCGGTATCGTCGGTGAGAAGTCGGCGAAACTGTCGGGCCTGTGGCGCGTCTAGCTGCTGGGCTCGCAGCCAAGTCGTGCCGATGGCATTCGCCTCCCGAACAACAAGGGAGCGGCGCGCATCGAAACGCGCGGATGCTTGCGAAAACGACAGGCCAACAACGAAGGCCGAAAGTGTGAGAAGAGCCGCCTGAACCGTATTGATCGAGTCGATCTTAGGATTGAATTTTGAGAAGAAGCGCGCAAGGCGATACGGCAGCTCGATCGCCAAGCTCATGATGACAAACATGAGCGTCGGGAGAATCCAATCGGGCGACTGGAAAATGAAGTCGGTCATGTGCCGCTTTCCATGGCGAAAACCTAGCATCCCCGGAACCGCAGTGTGTGTCCGGAAAACGCAATGAGTGCCGTTTTGCGGGGCTTTTTCTTTATCTCGGGATCGTGTTTCCGCTGGTGTTTCCCCGCCGAACTTTGTCTCTGCTCATTGAATCACAACGTGATATCCGGTTGACTTCGTACCGCGGAAATACACGTGGACGTAAAGTGGCGACCAGCTGGGTCCATTAGCCCCTGCAGAGGGCGTTACGGCAAGCCATATGCCGTAAGATTCCCGTTTTTATCCGAGCAGTAGACCCAGCCGTTGATGACAATCGGACTTTGCCAGTGGACGGATCCGATCGAATGCGCGGTGCTCGCGCTGCTCCACAGCTCGCTTCCGGTTTGCGCCGAAAGCGCATAGATGGCGTTATCCATCGCGACGAAAACGATGCCGTTGCTGACCACGGGCGAGGTTCCCTGGGCGGCCGTGGACCCGTCGTGCGCGACCCATGCCGGCACGAGGCTGCTTACGCCGGCCCCGCTGGTTACGAGTTCGTACGCATCGATCTCATTTGACAATCCGAAGAAGATATACGTCACGCCCGCGGCACTGGTCCAGACCGCCGGGGTTGCATACAATCGATCCGGCAACGGGATCTCTTGCAGCTCATTGCCGACGCCGGGAAGCGGCGAACGATTCAGCAAGCGCAGGGTCGAGTCTTTTCCGCCCTGTACGAGCATCAACGGCGTGGTGCTCGTACTCTGCGCGGGGAGCAAGGCCGGCGAGGTCGAGCCAAGGTCGACATCTCCACTCTGCAAGCTCGCGTACGTGGTTGGCGTGTAGCTGCCGATCATCGAAAGGTTCGCCGTGAGCGCGATCACCGAGTCGCCGAAGTATTCGTTGCCGTCGTACAAGCCGTTGCCGGTCGCGACGTAGACTTCGCCGTTCATCGACGGATATGGATCGACGACCGCGCCGCCGCGCGACCAAATCCCCGAGTCGCTTTGCGTACACGACGTATTCGTCGGCAGCGTGGTCTGCGAACTGCACAGCGAGTTGAACACGTTGGTTGCACCGGTCGAGAGATTCACGCTCACGACGTGACCGTCGTAATATGGTGCGTCGCCATCGTATCCCGACGTCGTCGCATACAGGTAGCCGTTTGCGACGTTAAGTGCCGAAGCGTCCTTTTCGGTACCGGGAATCGTCGTGATCGTGGCGGGAAATCCCGGCACGATCATTTCTGCACCGGTCGCCGCGTTGAGCTTATGCACTTTGCCGTCGATGCCGGGCACGTAGATTGCCGTACCCGACGGATCGGCAGCCGGCGTCGACTGCGTAATGTTCGGCCCGCTCGTCGAGTACGTCCAAATGACTTTGCCGGTCTGCGCTTCGATTGCGAAGGTCTCGCCGTTCTTGTCGGTCTGATAGAGCATCTGCTGCGCGGTGTTGCCAATCTCGACGTTCGCCAACAGGATTGGTGTGGAATCAGCCACGTTACCGCTCCCAAACGAAATCTGCCATTTCTCTACGAGTGTGGAAACGTTGGTTGCATTGAGCGTCGTATCGCCCACGTCAACGCCGCTACGCGCCGGATCGTGCCCGAACACCGGCCAGTTCAGCGCCGTCCCGCTTGCCACCGGCGAACCTGTCGCGGTTGGCACGGGGGAGGCTTTCGTCGTCGCAGTCGCCACCGGTAAAGCCGGCGTTCCGGGGTTCTGGCTGCCGCCGCCCCCAGAGCACGCTGCTAACGTGGCAACGCCGAGTGATGTAAGAATAATGCAATAGGGGCCCGTCCCTCTGCCAAACCTCATTACAAGTGTATCGGTCGAAAAATAAAAAAGTTCGATTCCCGTTGGCGCTTTAGCCGGCGGTATCGAAGCGCACCGCCGTAAAACCAACCAATCGCAAGATAGCAACGGGCTTTTTGGAGAGGTCGCGGTCATCGACGGTCGAAGTGGCGCTACAAGTTGTCATCTTTGAGGTGATGTATCATGCGTGGAGTTCTTTTCTCTACGAGCCTTTTTACGTTGATTGCGTTTGTCGCGCTGGCCGGCTGCAGCTCGGGATCGATCGCGCCCCCGGCGTCGACGCCGCAGCCCGCGAATATTTCCGGCGACTATAGCGGTACCGTGCAAGATGCGCAGAGCGGCAGTGGAACGGCGACGGCAACTCTTGCCCAGACTGGTTCCACTGCCGGAGGCGCGATCACCATCAAACAAGCCGCACAGACGGTTACCGCGCAGATCTCACTTGCGCTGAGCGCGTCGGATGCGGTGAGCGGGTCGATGGTGATCGATTTTGCGAGCGGCACCACGTGCACGTTCAGCACCACCGGTACATACAACGCGAGCACGAGCGTGCTGAGTGGTTCCTACACCGCGGTCACGAACTGCGCGGGCGACACGGGAACGTATTCGCTAACGCAGCAGTGTACCGACACTATTACCAGTGCCAAGCGTCCCGACTTCACCGGTGGCGTCACCCCCTGCTAACGCGGGAGTGAGTATCGCGAACACCTCTTCTTGGCGCAGTTCGGCACCGCGCTGGTACAGCGGCTCGAGGTTGATGCCGGGAAGTGCTTCTTCGATAATGTGTGAGCCGGTTGCGAGCGCGAGCCGATCGTCTTCCTCGCCCGTCCACTCGAGCGCACGGAGCTGCTCGCGCGCATAGCCAAAGAGCAGCGCCGCCTCTTCCGCCAATTGCTCCGCGAGAAACGGGGCCCAGTAAGCGATGGCAAGTGCGCGTATGAGCGGAACGTTCGCCTGCAAGGCGAGACCCACCGCCTCACGCGCGTGGGATCTTGCGATATCAAGCCGGCCTGCGGCAAGCGCGTATCCCGAAATGTTCACTTCGAGATATGGACGCGCGCTGCGATCGGCGTACTCCAGCGCTTGCGTGGTCAACTCGATGGCCCGTTCGCCCGATTCGCAAGCCGCCCACCACACGAATACGCGACATGTCTCGTCTCGATCTTGCGCGCTCCGCGCTGCATACAAGGCTTCATTGAAGAGCGGACGGGCACGCTCGATCTCCGACGACGGTAGCGAAGACGCGCAACGTCTCAGTACGCCCGCGAGCACACGAGGCTCATCCAACGCTCGCGCTTTGCGGATGGCTTCCTCCGCCGGCGCTTCAGCCTCGTCGAAACGGTGGGTCTTGGCGAAAAGCTGCGCTTCTTGTGAGAGCGCGCGCACAAGGCCTCGCGCATCGGAAGACTCGCGATACAATAATACAGCGCTCCGCGCTGACGCGAGGGCCGTGTCGTTCTGCCCAAGGTTGTTCTGCATCATCGATGCGACGTAGTCGATGCGGGCGGCGGTAACCGGCGAGAGTGACGGAAGCGTGCGCGCGACATCGCACCAGCGCAGTCCTTCCGCGAGCAACTGCATGCGTAGGAAGATCGGGCCGCAATCGGCGGCGAGCTGCGCTCCTGCGCTCCGATCACCGGGGCCTTCGAGCAGATACGCGAGCGCGGCGCGGAAGTTGTCGATATCGGGGGCAAGCCGCTCGAGCCATCCCGGCGGCAGCCGCGAGTCGAACTCGTAATACGCTTGCGCGCCGAGCATCGCGAAATAAGCTGCATGCTGCTGCGTTGCGATCGCGGTAGCTTTGTGCTCGATCGCCTTTGCTGCCGCAAATGCGCGGATGCTCTCGAGCAGCCGATAGCGCGTCGTCAGTGCGAGCGTTACCATCAGCAGCGACTTGTCGGCAAGCGACGTCAGCGCGTCCAAAACGGCAAACTCGTCGCAATTGTCGCCCTCGCCAAAAACCGCAGCAGCCGCGGCGAGCGAGAAACTTCCGCGAAATGCCGCGAGCCGTTCCAAAAGCGACTGCTCTTTCGGCGTGAGAAGCTCGTAGCTCCACTCGATTGTCGCAGCAAGTGTTTGCTGCCGCCCGACGGCGGTGTGCGAGCCGCTCGTGAGCAGGCGGAATCGCCCATCCAAACGCTCCGAGATTTCTTCCAAGCTCAGCGCACGCGCGCGGGCAGCCGCGAGCTCGATGGCAAGCGGAACGCCGTCGAGCCGTTCGCAAATATCGTGAATGATCGCCTCTTGCTCGCTGGGATCGAACTGTGGCGACACGGCTGCCGCGCGCGCCGCAAAAAGCTCGGCGGCGGCTTTTGGCTGCAGTGGCCCTAGGCGGTACACCTGCTCGCCCTCCAGGTGGAGCAGCTCGCGGCTCGTCGTGAGAATGGAGACGCGCGAACACGCGGAGCGGATGCGCGCCACGAGCGCGGCAACGTCGGCGACCATGTGCTCGCAATTATCGATGATGAGCAGCAACGCACGGGGTCGAAGGTAATCCAACAGGCGCGCCGTCTCGGCTGTGCCTTCGGCAGGCCCTGCGTCGAGCGTTGACAGCAGCGTTGGGACAAGCAAGGATGCATCAGAAATCGGTGCAAGATCGATGAACCACACGCCGTGCTCGTATCGCTCGAGCGTGTCTGCCGCGCACGCGAGCGCGATGCGCGTTTTCCCGACGCCGCCGGCTCCCGTAACCGTGACCAGATGCGAGCGCGCGAGCGCCGCGTCGATCTCGGCTTGCTCGCGCTCGCGGCCGATCAGCGCAGCGAGATTGGCCGGGAGATTATTGGGAGCGCGCACCGTTTGCGGGCGCAGCCGCGGATCGAGCTTTACGAGCGCACCAGCCAGGTCTTCGGCGAGGCCCGAGAGCATCTGCGCTTCCTCTTTATCGTAGTCGCTGTGGTCGGCATCGACCGAAAGAAACCCCACCAGCTCGCCCGCGATCGTCATCGGAAACGCGTGCGTTCCCAGCGCCGACGACTTCAATTGTGCGGGTTTAGCCGGCGCTCCGCTCGATCGCAGGCGGACGAGGAGTGGGTCGCTTGGAGCCAAGTCCGCGGCGGGGACGTCGTATGAGGAGGCTTCGGCGTGAAAGGCGTCGCGCCGCAAATAGACGGCGCTCGCGCAGGACTCGAGATGATGATCGACGGCCTCGATAACGCGGCGCAAAAGTTGGTTCGGGTCACTAAACGATGTCAGCTCTCGACGAAATTTTGCCAAAGCCGCAAGCGCATGGTGCTTGCGGCGGTGGAACGCGGCCTCGACTGCCGCTTCAACACGCTGGTGAACCGGACGAAAGACCAGCGTGCCGACGAGCACAATGCAGATTTCGATTGCGGTAGTGGCTGCTCGCGATCGATCCGCGACGAGCTTCTCGGTGGCCCATTCGGCGAGCGCAAGCAGCAACACGATTGCCGTGGTGACGGCCGTGTACGCATACACGTGCGCGCGACGACGGAGTCCCGAGCCGGCTCTGGGCATCAGGGTTGGCGCTCGACAACCAATTGCGCGAGCGCGCCGCGATCGCCGACGAGATCGATTGCGGTGATCCGATCGTGCGCCACCGTAAAGCGGAATGCAACCCGCAGCTCGCGTTCCTCGGTCCATACCGCCCCTGGCTCGCCGTTGATACGTGCAAACTGTGCGCCAACCGCGCGCCCCGAGAACATGCGCGCAACGGTATCCGCACCTTCGATACCCGCCTCCAGACGGTCGGTCTGCCAGTAGTCCGCGCCACCCATCGCCACTACGGCGGCATCTGCGCGAAGCGTTGCTGCTGGGTCGAGCAGCGCGAGCAACGCGGAGAAGTTCCCCAACCGCGACGCTTGGAGAAACGCGCGCACAGCTTCCTCGTGACGTTGTGTCACGACATCGCCACCGGTGGAGAGGCCGCGCACCCGCCTGCGCGCGCGACTCGCGAGTTGCCGTGTCGCTTCGGGCGATTTTCCGACTATCGTGGCGATCTCATCGAAGGGCAGATCGAATGTGTCGTGCAGCACAAACGCGACGCGCTCGGCGGGCGAGAGCGTATCGAGCAGAATCAAGAGCGCCGCGCCGATCGAATCGGCGAGCATCGCTTCCTCTTCCGGGCGCTCGTCCGGAGCGATTGCCGCCGTATCGCGCCGCGGATCATCCGGCGTCAGCTCCTCTCGCCGGCTCTTGCGCCGCTTCAGCACATCGAGGCAGACGCGACCAACGACGGTCGTGATCCAGCCTTCGAAATTCGCAACCTGCGCAACGTCTGCGCGACCGATGCGTAGCCAGGTTTCTTGCAGCGCGTCGTCGGATTCCGCAGCGGATCCAAGAATGCGTTGTGCAATGCGCAGTAAGCGGGGGCGTGCCGCCTCAAAACGCTGCGCGAGTTGCTCCGCACCCTCCGATGCGCGCTCTCTCTGGGTATCCGTCACGTTTTATCGTGCTCGATCCGTCATGGAGATAGAAGGAGTAAAAATCTTGAAGGACGTTTCCCTTATTATCTATCCGGTTGCGGATATGGACAAAGCCAAGCGGTTCTTTCGTGAGCTTATGGGCAGTGACCCCTACGCCGACTCACCGCCATACGTCGGCTACAGAACCGCCGACGGCGATATGGAAATCGGACTCATCCCGAGCAAAGAGGCGGCTGACGTGCGCGCAATCGCATACTGGACGGTGACCGATATCGCAGCGAGTATCAAGGCGCTCGAGAGCGCGGGCGGCACGGTTACCCAACCCGTTAGGGACGTCGGCTACGGCATGTTAGTTGCGAGCGTGAAGGATCCCAACGGCGCGAACATCGGATTACGACAACCACCGAAGGGCTAGCGCAGAACGCTATCGACGAAAGCCCCGCCTACGCGGGGCTTTGCACTTTTCTGTCCTAGACCGTCGAGCGGTTCGCGTGCGGCTTCAGGCTACAATCAAGTCTCGCGGAGGGGTTCGCATGATTCGCAAATGGATGCTTTTCTTCGTCTTGATTGCCGCGCTCGCTATCGCCAAGCCGGCCATGGGCGCGAGTGCCTCGGCCACGATGACGGTCACCGCGACGGTCATTGCTACGTGCACGATTACCTCTGGGAACTTGAGCTTCGGGAATTACGATGCAGTCGGCGCAAACGCGACCGCTCCATTGAATGGGACAGCGGCGATCAAAGCGACGTGCACGCAAGGCGCTGCCGCGACAGTCGACATTGACCAGGGTCTGAATGCCAGCGGATCCGGAAATTCCATGCAGCGACGAATGAAAGGCACCGGCACGAATTATCTCAGCTACAGCATTTACCAGGATTCGGCGCACAGCAAGCCTTGGGGCTCGAAGACCTCCGGCACGACGGTTTCGGTTACGGGAGCCGGTGGCACAACACCGGTAACGCTGACGGCATACGGTTCCGTGCCGAGCGCGCAAAACGCACCGGTCGGCTCGTACACCGACTCGGTTGCTGTCACGATTAACTACTAGAAGGCGGAAGAGTCATGAAACGATCGGGCGCCATTTCACTGGCTGCGGTTGTAGCACTGCTAGTCCTCAGCGCCGGCGCATTTGCGGCTGACTATAGTATCTCGCCTATTCCGGTTACGGTGCCGATCGGCACGAAGACTGCGTCGATGACCGTGCGAAACCGAGGATCGGAGCCACTGCATTTAGCAGTGCGCGTTTTCGATTGGAAGCAGTCCGCAGATTCGGCGATGATTCTCACGCCCAATACCGCGCTCGTCGTGTATCCGCGCTCGTTGACGGTTGCGCCGAGCACGCAGCAGACCGTGCGCATCGGTTTGCCCGCGACGTCCGGGAACGAAGAAGTTGCGTATCGCGTGCTCTTCGAGGAGCTTCCCAACCCCAACGCCCTGACCGGAGTCAAAGGCTCGGGTGTGGTTGTGCGCACGAATATCGGTGTGCCGCTCTTCATCGAGCCCGAGAAGGCCACTGCGGCGCAAAAGATCTCCGGCGCCGTGATTAGGCGTACGAGCCTCAATCTGGACTTGGAAAACGACGGCGACGTGCACATCGAGCCGACGGTCGTCACAGCGGTGGGAACCGATTCATCGGGTAAACAGACGTTCTCGGTGACGACGGCCGGATGGTACATCCTGCGCGGCGCGACCCGCGGTTTCGCCTTTACGATCCCGCCAAACGCATGTGCGTCGACGACCTCCATTGCGGCCACCGCCGGGACCGGTCACAACGTCTTCAAAGGCAGCACGACGCAGATAACGCGTTCCTGCTCGTAACACCATGCGCTTCGCGGCGCTGGCGCTGGCGTTCGCGCTGCTCAGCGCGACCGAGACTCCGCCGCGCGACCCGGGTGGCGACCTTGCGTACGTTGAGATGATCGTGAACTCGCAAGCGCACGTCGAAGTGCTCGCCGCGATAACCGATCAAGATCTTCTCGTCCAAAAGAGTGATCTGCTCGCCGCCCACATCGCGGTCGGAGCGGCGAAAGTGCAACGCATCGCCGGCTTTGATTTTGTCTCGCTTCAGGAGCTAAAGCCCGCGCTCACCTACGTGTTCGACGCGTCGACGCTGGTGTTGCACGTCGAGGCGCAAGCATCACTGCTGCCGACGTCGACCTACAATCTCGGACCACATCCCGAAGCGCCGTTGCAATTTCTCCAAGCCTCTGGAGCGTTCGTGAATTATTCGCTCACTGCGAGCAACTCCGGACCGCTCGGCTATTCGGGTCAAGCCGGGTACAATTTCCCGCAGGTGTTGCTCACAAGTACGGCATTCTCGACTGGAGGGCTCTTTCGGCGTGGCCTGACCTATCTCGAAAGGGACTATCGCAACGACGTAATGACGGCCACGCTCGGCGACGCAGTGGTGGACACCGGAACCTTCGGCGGAAACGTTGACATTGCCGGTGTCACGGTGCAGCGTTCTTTTGCACTCAATCCGTACCTTTTGCAATTTCCGGCGCCGGTGCTCAGCGCAACGGTGCTCACGCCCTCACGCGCCGAGATCTACGTCAACGGCGTGCTGACCAATGTGATCAACGTGTCACCCGGAACGTTTGTCTTCAACAATCTGCCTACCGTAGCAGGGTTGAATTCGACGGTCGTCGTGCTGCGCGACGCTTTTGGAAACATCACCAACATCACGTCGCAGAATTACAGCTCGCTCGACCTGCTGCGCGCCGGTCTGACCGACTTTGCGGTTACGGCCGGGGTTCTGCGCCATAATCCGTTCACCATTGACGATAGCTACGGCGGTGACGCCTTTCTCAGCCGCTATTCCCATGGCTTCACCAATAACTTCACGGCGGGAGCGCGTGCTGAAGCCGGACCGAACGTGGTAAGCGGCGGTCTGAGCGCAGTCCTTGCGGGAACGCTTGGCGCGCTTGGCGTGGCCTACGGTGCGAGTCGTAGCGGCGACGTAAGCGATTCCGCGTTGCAAATCAACTTCGAATATCAGACCGAGCGGTTTGGTATCTCCGCGTCAAGCACGCAAACGGGCGCCAACTACGCGAACACGAGCCTGCTCTCGAGCGACGATCGTGCGTTGCTCTCGCAGAACGTCTCCGCGTCGATAGCCTTCGGTCGCAGCGGCGGCATCTCGGGCGAAGTGGGGCGTGGCATCGATCGCGACATGGGCCCATCGTCGTTTTCGTCGGCGTCGCTCTACCAAGCTGTCGGAAGCGGCGTGTCGATCTCGGTCACCGGGCTGCGCAGCCTCGCTCGCGAAACGGTCTCACGCTCGCTTATCGCACAGGTAAACCTGCGCACGGGGCCGCGCTCGACGCTCACGCTCAGCGCGGGAAATGGCGTAGAGGGAGCGCAGTTTTCGGCTTCGCCGCCCGGCACGTTTGGCACGAATTACTCCGGCGCGATCAACACCGACGGAAGCGGCTTGCAGGATGTTCGCGTGGTCGCGCAGTCGGGCATCCTGGAACTCAGCTCGCTGCGTCCGAGCGGTGGATTGCCTGCGGACCAGAACGCGATGATTTCCGGATCGCTCGTAACCGGCGACGGACACGTCTTCTTTGGGCGGCCGATCTCCGACGGATACACCATTCTCGAAGGCGCCGGATCGGGAGCAGACGTTCAGCTCAACGGTCAGGAGGCCGGAATGTCATCGGGGGGTGGCTATCTGCTGATTCCAACGGTTCAAAGCAACGCCGACAATCGCGTGATCGTCGATGAGAGCGGGGAAGCGATCAATCAAAGCCTCGATCGGCCCGTTCGTGATTTTTCCACCCGCAGTTTCGGCGGCGGGATCTTGCGCTTCACATCGCGGCGAACCGAGCACGTGTTTTTTGGAACCTTGCGCGTCGATGGATCGAGCGATCCGACCCCGGTTGCCTTCGCGCCGATAACGTTGACGTTCACCGGTGGAGAGCAAACGACGCAAGCCGACGGCGACGGCGGCTTTTCGTTCGACTCGGTGCCGGCGGGTTCGTACAAGGGCACGGCTAATCTTCGAGGTCTACCATGCACGTTTTCGATCACGTTGCCGGAAAGCCAGACGTTCCAAGTGGATCTTGGAACGGTCTACTGTCAGCCGTTGTTGCCGTAGGCTTCTTGATAGTGGCTCCAATGACGCTTGTGGGGACGGCTCGAGCCCAAGCGCATGTGTCCCTGCCGGAAACGACATGCGACGTCACCGCGAATCCGATGAACTTTTCGGCATACGACCCTTCCGTGCCCTACGATGCGAGCGCAGTGGGGACGATCAGCGTTGCGTGCAGTTCGCCCGAAATTCTCGTGATTTCCCTGATAACCAGTGACACGTGCGCCCGCCGCTATCTGCGCTTTGGTTTGAATCGTCTCGCCTACAATCTCTACCAAGACTCGGGTCATAGCATCGTGTGGGGAAGCCTGAACCCGATCTGCGGCCAAGAGCTTACCACTGCGCTGCTTTCTCGATCGCAATTCTCGGTCTACGGCCTAATTCCACGAGCACAAAACGTCCTTGCCGGAACGTATTCGGACGCCGTCACAATTCAAGTAAATTTTTAGCCGTGGTCTCAGCTGACGAACGAGACCATGCGAGGCCAGGGAGCCTTCGACTTTTTCGCGCGACTAATCCGGGAGTAATCCAAAATCGACGCTGTTGCTGTCTTCGTAGACCCCCGGGGTCAGCGAGTTCAGCGTAATGCTCCCGTCGGCATAACGGATGATCTGTACGTTGACGCGCGGACGCACCGGCGTTTTCGCCGGAATGGCGGTGACCTCTGCGTGAATCACATCATACTTGCCGCGAGGGATGACGATAATGTACGGGATTGTGACGACGCCATCCGGCTCAATCGTCGAATGCCGGCCGCGCTTCCCGCCGACCGCGGCGTCACGCAGTTCGGCGAACGACCCGATCAGCTGACGCGAAATCCGCCGCTCGTTATTGTCGAAAGCATAATCGTGCGGGCCGCTGCGCGTGCTTCGCGACGATGAGAGCGCATAACGATCGCCCCAAACGTTGTAACCGTTTGCGGCGACTTCGATCTCGGTCTTCCCGCCATTGTGCAGATGAATTGAAACTTCGAGGATGTCACGCGTGCGATCGTGTCCGACGCGTTGCACGGTTATGGTGTCGTCCAAGATCGCCGGCTCGCTCGCGGGTTTGATCTTTTCTTGGTAGATGAATGTATAGAAGGCCCACGCCCCGGCAGCAATCAGCGCCAGCACCTCGACGAGGTGACGCAGCGTCGCCCATGGATCTTCAACCAGGCGAATCGCCCGCGGTTTCTGTTCGGGCACGCTAGACCAGTGCTTTTCCACGTGTTTCGGGCAAGAAGAGCACGGCGACGACCGCGAGAAGATAGGCGATGATCGCGACGACCGTCATCGCAGTTCCGATCGGCGCGACCGATGCGAGCCACCCGATTAAAAATGGTCCGATCCCCGCTACGCCGCGCCCGACGTTGTAACAGAAACCGCTGCCGGCGCCGCGCACGTCGCTCGGAAAGAGCTCGCTCAGATACGGACCGAAGCCGCTGAAGATGCCGGAAGCGAAATAGCCGAGCAGCGGGCCGGCGATGATGAGCTGCCAGTCGGCGACGACGGCGTACAAATAGAGCGGGACCATCGCCGCCGAGCACAGCGAAAAGATAATGAACGTGCGTCTGCGTCCGATCGCGTCGTTGATGTAGCCGGCGGTGACGTAGCCGGCGTATGCGCCGCCGATGAGTAAATACAGGAACGAGCCGCTGGTGACCGCGGGAATGTGACGCTGGGTGGTGAGATATGTCGGCATCCACGTAAAGAGCGCGTAGTAGCCGCCTTGCACGCCGATCGCCAGCAGCGATGCAAAAAATGTCGTACGCGCGAGCGCGGGTGTGAAGAGTCCCGCAAGCGACCAGCCCGGCGATTTCCGCGTGGCGGTGTAAACCGGGGCGTCGTCAACGTTGCGACGGATGTAGAGAATGAAGATCGCAGGAATTATCCCGAGGAAGAAGAGATAGCGCCAGCCGGTCTCGAGTCCCACCGTTGCAGCGACGACTTGAAAAGCAAAGTTCGCAGCGAGCCATCCTACTGCCCAGGATCCTTGCACGAAGCCGAGCGCGCGCCCGCGCGTGCGCGCATCGGACCACTCCGATATCAACACCGCGCCGACGGCCCATTCGCCGCCGAAGCCGAAACCCTCGAGCGCGCGAAAAACGGCAAGCATCGTATAACTCTGTGCGATGCCGCAAAGGAACGTGAAGAGGGCGTAGCACGCGATCGAGATGATCAGCGCGTTCTTGCGACCGATCCGATCGGCGATCGTGCCCATGGCGATGCCGCCGATCGCGCTTGCCGCAAGGGTGTAGGTGGCGAGCAGACCGCCATACGCCTTGCTTAACGAGAACGCGGTCAGGATTGCCGGCAGCGCATACACATAAAGGTAGAAGTCGAAGCCGTCGAGGCCCCATCCGAAGGCCGACGCGGCCATCGCGCGCTGTGCGCTCCGGGGCTGGGTCAACATCGGTGTCGTAGCCATGGCTGCTAGGATAGGACACAATGGACGATTCTACTGCTCTTGCGCTTGAGCGGGGCCGCGAATTTCTCGAACTGGGGCAGCTCGCACGGGCGCGGGAGGCCTTTCTTGGGGTCCTTCTGGCCGATCGCTACCATCCCGAAGCGATGCTGGGCCTGGGCGAGGTCTTTGTTGCCGGCGAGGATTTTGATTCGGCGCGCGTGATCTTCGCGCGGATGGTCGAACGGCATCCGACAGCCGCCGCAGCGCAAAGCGCGCTCGGGAGCGTGCTGATCGAGATCGGGGATCTCGGCGGCGCGCGCGACGCTTTCGCAGCCGCGCTGCGCATCAATCCGGCGCAGCGGAAGGCGTGGTGCGGACTCGGCGTCGTGTTCGAACGCACCGGCGATCTGACAGCCGCAGATCACGCATGGCGCCAAGCGTTTCACGCGGGCGGCCCAGCAATTTCGAGATATCGCGGTGATGGCGAGCCGGTTCGCGTGCTGCTTCTCTGGTCGGCGATCGACGGAAACATTCCGATCAGAAACATTTTCGATGACCGCATCTTCGAATGGGCGACGCTCTTCGTCGAATCCTATCGCGAAGGCATGGCGCTTCCACCGCACGCGGTCGTGTTCAACGCGGTGGGCAATGCCGATCTCCCGACGCGCGCATTAGACAAGGTAGAAGAGGTGCTGCAAGCGACGAGCGCACCGGTAATCAACCATCCTTCGCGGGTCAGGCAAACGGGCCGCAGCGCAATCGCGCGGCGTCTGCGAGGCCTACCCGGCGTCGTGACTCCGCAGATCGCCGCCGTGCGAAGAGCCGATCTCCTAGCGGCCGACGATCTCACCTTTCCGGTGCTGGTGCGCTCACCTGGATTCCATACCGGCGAACACTTCGTTCGCGTCGATGAAGCGCAGGCGCTGCCGCACGCGATTGCAAGCCTCCCCGGCGAGGAGTTGCTGCTCATCGAGTACATCGATACACGCGGTGCCGACGGGCTCTTTTGCAAATATCGCGTACTGACGATTGACGGAAGGCTGTATCCCCAGCACCTTGCGGGCTCGCGCGACTGGAAAGTTCATTACGTAACGGCCGAGCATCAGGTGGAAGCTCCCACGCTCGGTGGTGACGTGCTGGATGCGCTCGAACGCGCGGCGCAGGTGCTGGGCCTCGACTACGGCGGCATCGATTTTGGGATCGACGCCGCGGGACGCGCGGTCATCTTTGAAGCAAATCCGACGATGCGCGTGATGCCGCACGCAAAGGACGCAATTTCGGCTGCGCAAGCGATGATCGTGCGCAAGGCGAGTTAGCGCATCCGGCGGAAGATCGGTTGGTCGTGCACCACCTGGCGGAATGCTGATTCGTGAGCGCTGTGTGCGACGCTCTCGCCGACTCCGAGCGCGAGGAACCCGAGGTGCATGAGACTTTCGTAAAAGAGCGCGTGTAAGTTGTGTTGGGCTTCCGTGTTTAGGAGCGACAAGAAGCCGCGTGCGACGATCGCGTGGAACTCATTGATCGATGCGTCGGTTGCCGGGTTGTGCCGCGCAAGCATCACGCTTTCGCGCAGACGTTCCTTCGGCGTCGCGAATTCATCGTCGACGTCGAAGTAGTCGGTGAGCGGTGCCTGTAAGCCCGCCATACGGGCGGCGGCCTCGATGCTCGCGCGTCCGGAATGGGGGTTGCGCCCGGTTTTCGCAATCGCCACCGAGACATCGTTGGTGGATGTTGCGTAGAGAACCGTGCGCTCGAGAAGGCCCGCTTCGGCGAGAATCGCGGCGAGTGAGAACGCATCGGATCCAGGGCCGACGCTTGGAAGCCATATCCGAACGAACGAATACGTGCGCAACAACGGGATGACGTTGGCGATAAACGCGCGGAAGAACGGTGGGTCGGTGAATGGCGCCGTCGTCGCGGCTCTAATCGAAACGACGAACGCGGCTAACGCGCGCTCGTCGTGAAGAAGCCGTTCTTGTAGCCCCGAGATCGTCGCGACGCTTTCGGACCGCATCGCATCGGCAACGCGACGGCGAAGCACTGACGGATTGACGCCGCGAAAATCGCACGACGCGTAGCGCAGAAGCGCATCGAGAAGCAACTGCAACTCGATGTCGCCGAGCTCGTCCCGCCGCAAGCCGAGCAGCGGAACCTGCTCCTTCGTTGCGAGCGGTGCTACTTGTTCAACCATATCTTGAGCAACGACGTCAAGTGATCCATATCGACGGGCTTGCTCACATATTCCGATGCGCCGGCGGTGATACAGGCCTCGAGGTCACCGCGCATGGCCTTTGCCGTCAACGCGATGATAGGAATATTGGCGATGCGATCGTCCGCGCGAATGCGGCGAATCGTTTCGTATCCATCCATCTCCGGCATCATGATGTCCATCAGCACGATGTCAATGTCGTTGCGCAAGTGCAGAATCTCTATCCCGCCAAGCCCGCTTTCCGCCGTGACGACGTCCATCCCGTAGCCCTGCAGCGCCGCTTCGAGGGCGAAGATGTTGCGAGCATCGTCATCGACGATCAGTACGCGCCTGTGCTCGAGCGACTTGCCGTTGAGATCCTCGACGTGCGCGCGTCTAGCCGGCGAAAGATCCGCCTCAACGCGGTGCAAGAAGAAGTTCAGCTCGTCCAGCAGCCGTTCGGGCGCATAGCTATCTTTTACGATGATCGTGGATGAAAGACGGCGCAGGCTCGCATCCTCTTCGCGGGTGAGCTCGCGACCGGTGTAGACAATGATCGGGACCATCGCCGTTGACGGCGTGGCTCGGAGCCGGTGGATCAGCTCTTCGCCGCTCATGCCCGGAAGACCGAGATCGACGATAACACAGTCGAATCGCTGGCGCAGCGTTACTGCGAGCGCTTCGTCGGCTGACGATACCGCGGTTACTTGAATCTCGCCGGTCCCGAGCAGACCGACCATGGCGTTGAGCTGCACGAGATCGTCTTCAACCACGAGCACGTTCTTGCAGTTGCTGTCGGCAAAGCCGAGCAGCCGATCGAACGCGTTTACGAGATCCTCTTCGGAGATCGGTTTCTGCAGATGAGCTACGGCTCCGGCCTCGAGCGCGCGTTGCTGCGCCTCGCCTCCCGATATAACGTGGACCGGGATGTGCGCGGTAGCGTTGGCTTCGCGCAGCGCCGCAAGCACTTTCCATCCGTCCATGTCGGGCAGTGAGATATCGAGCGTGATTGCGTCCGGCCGATAGCGGTTCGCAAGTTCGAGCGCAACCTCGCCCGTATGGGCGATGATCGTTTTGAATCCGCGCGCTTGCGCGAATCCCATCACGAGCTTGGCAAACGTGGGGTCGTCCTCGACTACGAGCAGCGTACGATCGCCGCGTTCGATCTGAGCGCGATCATCGGCGGTGGTTATCGCTGCGACGGTCGGCGGCGTGGAACGCATGCGTTGCGCCGGGTGGTAGAACGTGAACGTGCTGCCTTTGCCGAGCTCGCTCTCGACGACGATCTCTCCGCCGAGCAGACCTGCAATCTCGCGACAGATCGAAAGACCGAGACCCGTGCCGCCGAACTTCCGCGATGTGCCCATGTCGGCTTGTTGGAAAGCCTCGAAGATCACGTTGTATTTTTCTTGCGGGATGCCGATGCCGGTGTCGGAAACGGCAAACGCGACGGCGGGTCCCGGAACCGGCAGCGGGCGACCTCGTGCTGCAGTCATGCGCAGCGTAACCGAGCCCTCCGACGTGAACTTGAACGCGTTGGAGAGTAAGTTCTTGAGCACTTGCTGCAGCCGCGTCGGATCGGTGGTGATCGCTTTGGGGACGTCATCATCGCGAACGATCTCGAAGTCGAGGTTCTTGTCGGCTGCGATCTGATTGAACGTGCGCTTGACCTCGGCCTCGATCGAGTCGATCGTGACTTCTTGCAGATCGATTGCCGTGGTGCCGGACTCGATCTTGGAGAGATCGAGCACATCGTTGATCAACGTCAGCAGGTCGCGTCCGGCGCCGCCGATCGTCTGCGCGAACTCGACTTGCTTCGGCGTCATGTTCCCGCCGGCGTTCTCGGCGAGTTGCTTGGAGAGAATCAGCAAGCTGTTTAGCGGCGTGCGCAATTCGTGCGACATATTTGCCAAAAACTGCGACTTATATTTTGAGGTAAGCGCGAGCTGCTCGGCCTTGCGTTCCAATTCGCCACGCGCCTCTTCGATCTCGCGCGTGCGGCGCTCGATCTCCTCGTTGCGCTCTTGCAACAGACGCGCCTTCTCTTCGAGCTCGTCGTTGGTTTGCGTCAGCTCCAGCTGCTGGCTCTGCAGTTCGGCGGTGAGGCCTTGCGACTGCTTGAGCAGTTCTTCCGTGCGCATCGATGCGGTGATCGTGTTGAGCATAACGCCGATCGACTGCATCAACTGGTCAAGGAAGAGCAAGTGGATCTCGCTGAAGCGGCCGAGCGAAGCCAACTCGATGACGGCTTTGATCTCGCCTTCGAACGTGACCGGCAGCACTACGAGGTTAAGCGCTTCGACGTTGCCGAGGCCGGATCTGATTTTCAGGTAACTCTTTGGAACTTCGGTGAGAAGAATGCGCTGCTTCTCGATCGCGACTTGTCCGACGAGCCCTTCGCCGAAGGCGATCGTCTTGCCGATGCGCTCGCGCGGCAACGCATAGCTTGCGATCGGTCGCAGTTGCAGCGCGCCGTCGACCTGATCGCTGATGTAAAACGCGCCCATCTGCGCGTCGATCAGCGGCGCAAGCTCCGACATGATCAGTTGGGTGACCGCGGTGATATCGCGTTGACCCTGCAACATCGAAGTGAAGCGCGCGAGGTTGGTCTTGTACCAGTCTTGTTCGTTGCCCTTACGCGTCGTGTCGCGCAGGTTCTGAATCATTTCGTTGACGTTGCGCGTCAACTCGCCGACTTCGCCGCGTGCCTCGATTTCGATCGTGCGCGAGAGGTCGCCCTTGGTTACCGTCGTCGCAACTTCGGAGATTGCGCGGATCTGGTTGGTGAGCTGGGCGGCGAGCTGGTTGACGTTGTCGGTCAAGTCGCGCCATAGGCCGGCAGCGCCGGGGACGTTGGCTTGACCGCCGAGCCGGCCGTCGAAACCGACTTCGCGTGCAACCGTCGTAACCTGGTCGGCGAAGGTTGCAAGCGTATCGATCATCCCGTTAATCGTCTCGGCAAGTTGCGCGATTTCGCCGCGCGCTTGCAGCGTTAGTTTGCGCTTGAGGTCGCCGTTGGCGACGCCGGTGACGACCTGCGCGATACCGCGCACCTGGTTCGTGAGGTTCGCGGCCATCGAGTTGACGTTGTCGGTGAGGTCTTTCCACACGCCGGAAACGCCTTGCACGTGGGCCTGACCGCCGAGCACGCCTTCCGAGCCGACTTCGCGCGCGACGCGCGTGACTTCGCCGGCGAAGGCGTTGAGCTGGTCGACCATGACGTTGATCGTGTCTTTGAGCTCGAGGATTTCGCCGCGCACGTCGACGGTGATCTTCTTTGAAAGATCTCCGTTGGCGACGGCGGTCGTGACCTTGGCGATGTTACGGACTTGCGAGGTCAGGTTCGAGGCCATGAAGTTCACGGAATCGGTGAGGTCTTTCCACGTGCCGCTGACGCCTTGCACCTGGGCTTGGCCACCGAGCTTGCCTTCGGAGCCGACTTCGCGCGCGACGCGCGTGACTTCGCCGGCGAAGGCGTTGAGCTGGTCGACCATGGTGTTGATCGTGTTTTTGAGTTCGGCGATTTCGCCGCGCACGTCGACCGTGATCTTACGCGAAAGGTCGCCGTTTGCGACGGCGGTCGTGACGTCGGCGATGTTGCGCACTTGCGAAGTCAGGTTCGAGGCCATGAAGTTCACCGAGTCGGTAAGGTCCTTCCAGGTGCCCGAGACGCCTTTCACGTCGGCCTGCCCGCCGAGCTTCCCTTCGGAGCCGACTTCGCGCGCGACGCGCGTGACCTCACCGGCGAAGGCGTTGAGCTGGTCGACCATGGTGTTGATCGTGTTCTTGAGTTCGGCGATCTCACCGCGGACGTCGACCGTGATCTTCTTCGAGAGGTCGCCGTTGGCCACGGCGGTCGTAACGTCGGCAATGTTACGCACTTGCGAGGTCAGGTTCGAGGCCATGAAGTTGACCGAGTCGGTAAGGTCCTTCCAGGTGCCCGAGACGCCTTTC
>DATJOM010000063.1:0-50305 GCA_035507095.1 Candidatus Acidiferrum sp. | reverse complement strand
TATCGTTCCTTTCAGGATTACGGGCGAAGTACTCGTCCAAGCGTACGAATGCGGCTTCCCAGAACCGGCGCTGCTCGTCGATCCAGCCCGACGCGGCTTGCATCGCGCGCGGATCGAGCCGGCAGTGATGCACGCGTCCCTCGATCTCCCGGCTCAGCAGACCGCTACGCTCCAGCACCTTGAGATGCTTGGAAACCGCCGGCTGCGACATCGAAAACTCCGAGGCGATCTCTCCGACCGTAAGCCGGCTGCGAGCCAGCCGCTCGACGATCCGCCGCCGCGTCGGGTCGCTGAGGGCCGCGAAGACGGTGTCGAGCTTCGAGACATTGTTAACCATCTGGTTATATATTATGCGAAACAGCCCGGCCTTGTCAAACGTAGCTCCCAACATGAGACGCCTGTGTTTTTGGCCGGTCTACGGCATGCTCGCCTTGCTGATCGTGCTTCCGGCCGCCGGTTGCGCCCTGAACAGGGCCGCGTCAGCGAAGATTTCCATACGACCCTCGCCGCCGCGCCGGCCGCGATCACCATTCACAACGCGGTCGGCGGCATCGACGTCAAGGCTTGGGACAAGCCCGGCGTCGAGATCGACGCGCACGAGCGCGGTAGTTCGCTCGACGACGTTCGCGCGATTACGATCTCCGTCCAGCCCAGCGGCTCGACGCTGGTCGTGACCTCGCACTTCCCCGCGACTTCAAGCAACTGCGCCGTCGAATACACGATCTACGCGCCGGCGCACACCAATCTCGACCTCGACGAAAGCATCGGGGGTATTCGCAGCAGCGGATTCACCGGCGATGTCCACGAGACCACCAGCACGGGCGCCATTGCCGCATCCATGGCTGCGGCCGGCGGAACGCAGCACATCGATCTGAACGTCAGCGTGGGAGCGATCGAGCTGACGATTCCCCCCGAGAGCAGCGCGAGGATATCGGCCGCGACGTCGATCGGTGCAATCAAAGCCGACTTTCCGCTTTCCCATAGCGGCAACTTCTTGAGCTCCAGCGCGAAAGGATCGATCGGAAACGGCGACGCGCGGATCGAGCTCACCACCGCGACGGGCGCGATAGCCATCCGGCGCGAATAGCGCCGGATGCAGCCACCCGACCTCGGCATCGAGACGACGCTCATTCACGGCGACCGCACCACGGCTCACGCCGGGGCAGTCACGCCCCCGATCTATCAAACCTCGACCTTTAGCTTCGATGACGCCGATGCGATGGCGGCCGCGGCGCGCACGCCGACGTTCGAGCGCTTTTACACCCGCTACGGCAATCCCAACCACGGTGCCGTCGAGCGTATCCTCGCGGCGATCGAAGGCGGCGAAGCCGCGATGGTCAGCGCATCGGGCATGGGAGCGATCGCCTCAACCGCGATCGCTCTGACCTCGGCCGGCGCACACGTCGTCGCGCAGCGGATGATCTACGACGGAACGCGCGCGCTGCTGAACGATATCCTCGCACGCTTCGGGGTTGAGGTCACCTACGTCGATCAACACGACGCGGATGCCTTCGCTGCGGCGATGCGCCCGAACACTCGCCTCGTGATGCTCGAATCGCCCAGCAATCCCTTGCTGGGCATCACCGACATTGCCGCCGTCGCGCGCATCGCCCACGATGCGGGCGCACTGGTGAGCATCGACAGCACGATCGCGACGCCGGTAAATCAGCGCCCGCTCGAGCTTGGCGCCGACGTCGTGCTTCACAGTGCGACGAAATATCTGGGCGGCCACTCGGACCTCATCGCCGGCGCCGTCGTCTCCTCGCGCGAACTCATCGCGCGGATCTGGGAGACGCACCACATCCTGGGCTCGACGCTGGGACCTTTCGAAGCGTGGCTTTTGCTGCGCGGTTTGCGCACGCTCGAGATGCGGGTGGAACGCCACAACGCAAACGCGCTCGCCGTCGCGCGCGCGATGGAGGCGCACCCGCGCGTGACCCGCGTCTATTATCCGGGGCTCGAAACTCATCCCGGCGCCCAGGTTGCCAGGCGCCAGATGCGCGGCTTCGGCGGGCTGGTCAGCATCGAGATCGACGGCTCGTTCGACGATGCGCGCGGGGTGATCGATCGCCTGCAGCTCTTCCACTCGGCCGCGAGTTTGGGTGGAGTCGAATCCCTAGTCGCTCAGCCGGCGGCGATGTGGCCGAGTTCCAGCACCTCCGTCGACGCCCGCGCCATGGGCATCATTCCGTCCTTGCTGCGCCTCTCGATCGGCATTGAACGCGCGCAGGATCTCATCGCCGACCTCGATCGATCGCTGACGTTCGTGTAGTGAAACCGAAACTCGACACGCCGGTCGACGAGCAGCTCGCTCGCCGCTTGATCGCCGCGCAGTTCCCTGCGCTGCGTGACGCGAGCGTCCGCCTTATCGGTGCAGGTTGGGACAATGCGGCGTATCTCGTCGAAGAGCACCTCGTCTTTCGGTTTCCGCAGCGCAAGATCGTTGCGCCCCTGATAAGCAAGGAACTCGCGGCGCTGCCGCTGCTCGCACCACAGTTGCCCTTCCCGATTCCGCGTCCGCTCCTCGAGGGCGAGCCGAGCGATGACTACCCGTATCCGTTTTCCGCGTACGAAATCTTGTTCGGGGCGCCCGCCGATACACGCGAACTCACGAACGACGATCGTCGCGCGCTCGGGATCGACTTGGGGCGGTTTCTTCGAGCTTTGCACGATCTCGATCCACAGCCTTTGCGCGACGTGGGCCTCCCAAACGACGAGATCGGGAAACTCGATCCCAAGCGCCTGGGGGTCGACGAACCGCCGCTCGAGGGAACGCCCTGCATCGTGCACGGTGACCTGTATGAAAAGCACCTGCTGCTCGATGCGCGCAACCGGCTTTGCGGCGTGATCGACTGGGGCGACGTGCACTACGGATTACCGGCGGTCGATCTCTCCGCCGTGCACATGCTGATCCCGCCTGACTTCTACGGCGACTTCCTTGCCGTCTACGGGCATGTCGACGATCGGGCGTGGCAGTTCGCGGCTCATCGCGCACGCTATCACATCGCGATGCGTGCTAGTGCACCTTGAAGTAGGCCGCCAGATTGGCCTGGTCGTCGAGCTCGACGTCGATGTCGCCGTGCCCTGAGGTGAGGATCGTCGTCACCCCGGGGCCGTGCCCGGCGACGAAAGATCCGCCGTGGACCACCACGCCGAGCGAGATCGCTCCGCTGCGGTAGATCCGGCCGAACGAATTGTCGGCGTCGCTTATGGCCACCACATCGCCCAATCTCAATTCGCGCAAACCATGTTTTTCGGAGAGTTCCTCGTCGAACGTCTGAATATCGTAATCACCGCGAACGACCGTCGAGCGGCCGAGCCCGGAACCCATCACGGCGGCCGGAACGATGCGCGCGACGCGCACGCGCAAACGTCCGCCGCGGATCTCCATGCCCATCCGATGGACCAGATCGGGATCCAGGTTGAATGCACGGATATCGGGGAGATCGAGAAAGCGCAAGCCGAGGCCGCAAGACCACACCGTAATCTTGTCACCGATCGTCATGCGGCGCATGACCTCGGGCGAAAAATCAACCATCACGTGTTCGACGCCGCCGTGCTTTCCAGTGACGCGTCCACGCTCTCCTTTTGCATCGCCGGACGATACCACCGCTTCGTTTCCGATGCAGGCCAGCACGTTGAGGGTCGTGTTCAGACGGTCGTCGGGGTGTTTGATCGTGACCGCCGGTTCGATGTGATCGGCCACGAACGCAAACGCCGAATCGCCGATACGGACGTTCGGCGTGATGCCGCCTACCGACGGAACGATAAACGGCCGGCCGTCGAAACTGACGTCGTACAGGCCGGTATTGACGAGCATCGGTGCAACCTCGCCGGTCACGGCGGAGAGCACCAGTTCTTCGCGGTTGATGCGCAGGGACAACGGACTCGCTCCATGCGGGCGCGAACCACCCGCCAAGCTCTTTTATGCAAATCCGAAAGCACTTCCGCTTTGAAGCGGCCCACGTACTTCCGTATCACCCCGGAAAATGTGCCCGGCTGCACGGCCACTCCTACCGGCTCGAGGTGGGCGTGCGCGGACCTTTACACTCGCAGGGCCCGGCGCGCGGCATGATCGCCGATTTCGAGACGGTCAAGCAGGTGGTCCGCGCGGAGGCAATCGATCTGCTGGATCATCAGAACCTCAATGACTTCATGGAGAATCCGACCGCCGAGCAGATCGTGATGTGGATCTGGCGCCGCCTCGATCCGGCACTCGAGGGGCTCGATGAACTGGTCCTCTGGGAGACGCAGACCAGTTGCGCGGTCTTGCGCCGAACCGATTTCGGCCCCGAGGTCTAACGGCTGCGCCATGCTTCAACTCGCGGAGATTTTTTACAGCATCCAGGGCGAGGGCACGTGGAGTGGAACGCCGGCGGTCTTCGTGCGCTTGGCAGGCTGCAATCTCGCCTGCGATTTTTGCGACACCGATTATTCACTGAAGTTTCTAGCCGGAGTCGACGAGGTCGTGCGCGCGGTTCGCGCGCAGGGCGGCGACTGCCCGATGGTGATTCTCACCGGCGGCGAACCGCTCGCGCAGGCCGAAACATCCGCGCTCATAGAGGCGCTGCGTCGCGACGGACGGCGCGTACACATCGAATCGAACGGCACGATTTTTACCGAATTGCCCGAAGACGTGTGGCTCTGCGTATCGCCCAAGGAGCGCGTCGATCCGCGGATGGCGCGGAGAGCCAACGAGGCGAAACTCATCGTTGACGAACGCGTGCCCGAAGAGCATCTCCCGCTCTTTACAGAGAAGCCGGTAATTTTGCTTCAACCGGAGGGCAACAAGCGCAAGAACGTGGAGATTGCGCTCGAATATGCAAAAGCACATCCGGAGCGGTTCCGCCTCTCCCTGCAAACACACAAGATGATCGGAGTCCGATGATTCTCCTGGTTTGCGCCGTGGCGCAGGAACTCGAATGGCTTGGTCCGCGCGCGGGCGTTGAAACGCTGGTTGCCGGCATCGGCCCGGTCGACGCGGCGGCTCGCGTTGCGCGGGCCCTCAGCGCGCAGAAATATGACATGGTGGTCAATGCAGGCATTGCCGGTGCGTTCGACGGCGTCGCGCACGTCGGCGACGGCGTCGTGGTCGGCGAAGAGCTCTACGAGATACAACAGGAGAACGGCGCGCCGCTCGCGCTACCACCCGGCAATCTTGTAGCCGATCGCGTGCCGTCAGATTCACAGCTGATCGAAGCGATCACCGCGCTCGGTTTTCCGCTCGTGCGGGGTATCACGGTTTCCGAGGTCACCGCAACCGAAACAACCGCGGCGCATTTGCGCGGACGCGGCGCCGAGATCGAGACGATGGAGGGGTTTGCCGTCTTACGCGCTGCGCAACTCGCGGGCGTACCGGCAATCGAGATACGCGGCATTTCGAACATCGTGGGCGAGCGCGCAAAGAGCGAGTGGAACTTTGACGCCGGGATCAGTGGGTTGCGACGCGTGCTCAATGCAACGCTCGACTTGCTCTATACCATGGCTCATGCCGACTGACGTCCGCACCCTTACTCTCGCTTACTCGCCCTGCCCGAACGACACCTACATCTTCGCCGCGCTGACCAACGGGCTGCTCGAACGCGCACCCACCGTGCGCGTGCACTTTGCCGATATCGAAGAGCTCAACACCGCCGCGGCACGCGCGGAACACGAACTCACCAAAGTCAGCTACGGCGCTATCCCTTACCTGATGCGCGACTATCGGATTCTGCGAGCCGGCGGCGCACTCGGACGCGGTTGCGGTCCGCTCGTGGTGGCACGCCCGGGCGCGGTTACGGCTCTCGCCGCGCTGCGCGATCTGCGCATCGCGATTCCCGGCGAACGCACGACCGCGTTCATGTTGCTACAGCTCGCGCTCGGGAGACGACCGGAAACGCGGCAGCTGCGCTTCGATCAGATCATTCCCGCCGTCGCGAGCGGCGAGGTGGATGCCGGGCTCATCATCCACGAATCGCGCTTCACCTATGCCGACGCCGGCTTGGTGCGCGTCGCCGACCTCGGAGAGTGGTGGGAATCGATCGCAGGCATGCCGATTCCGCTCGGCGCGATCTTGGCGCGCAACGATTTTGACGAGACGCACGCACACGAGATCAACGAAGCTATACGCGCGAGCTTGCGTTTCGCGCGCACGCACGACGACGCGATCATGCCGTTCGTGCGCGAGCACGCGTTCGAGATGAGCGATGACGTGATGCGCAAGCACATCGAACTCTACGTCAATAACTACAGCGATGACGTCGGCGACGAAGGTATTGCCGCGGTTCACGAACTCTTCGCTCGCGCTCGCGCCGCCGGAATTTTGGATGCCGATGCAACGCCGCGCTTTTCTCGCTAGTCTCGCCGCACTGCCGGCAGCCGCTTATGCCGGCACGATCCCCCCGGCGAATATCACGCTCGGGGATGAAGTCTTCCTGACGCAAACGTGGCGTGAACTCAACGGCCGACGGGTCGGCGTGATCACCAATCAAACCGGCGTGACATCACGGCTGGTTACGTTGGTCGACGCGATTCGCCGCAATCCCGAAATAAAACTGAATGCGATATATGCGCCCGAGCACGGGTTTCGGGGCGATCGCACCGCGGGTTCGTACGTGCCGTCGTACACGGACGCAGCAACGGGTTTGCCCGTCTACAGCCTCTACGGACCGACGCGTCACCCAAGCGAAGCGATGCTGCACGACGTTGACGTGTTGCTCTTCGACATTCAAGACGTTGGCTCGCGGGCATACACCTTCATCTCCACGATGGCCTACGGCATGCAGAGCGCAGCGGCGCAGGGCAAAGAGTTCTGGGTGCTCGATCGTCCCAATCCTGTCGGCAGCGCGGTCGAGGGACCCGTGCTCGAACCGGCGGAGTCCTCGTTCATCGGACTGTACCCGATCGCGATGCGCCACGGCATGACGGTCGGCGAGTTGGCTCGGCTCTTCAACGACCACTTCGGCATCGGCGCGAAGTTGCGTGTCGTCGCGATGCACGGCTACACGCGCACGATGGTGTGGCCCGACACGGGATTGCAATGGGTGCCCAGCTCGCCAAACATTCCGACGTGGCAAACGACGTTCCCGTACCTCTGCACCGGACTGATCGACAGTTCCGGTGTCAATGGCGGCGTCGGAACGACGAAGCCGTTCTTCTACGCCGGCGGCCCGGGGCTCGACGGCGATACACTTGCGAGCCGGCTCAATGTGCTCGATCTGCCGGGCGTGTACTTCCGCAGCGCCGCGTGGTCGCCAATGTCGGGGTTTTGGAACGGAAAAGAACTACGCGGCGTCGAGCTCGTCATCTTCGACCCGCGCACGTTCCTTGCCGTGCGCAGCGCGGTTGAAATTCTTTGCGTGGTGCGCGCAATCGCGCCGCATCTCATCGACCTCAAGAACACGACCGAAATCGATCGTGACTGGGGCACGACGTCGATGCGCACGCATCTTGCGGCCGGCAACCCACCGAGCGAGTTTTTCGCTGCGTGGCAGCCGCGCCTCGACGAATTTCGCGAGCTGCGCTCGCGTTATCTCCTGTACTAGCCCTTGTCATCCCGAGCGTAGCGAAGCGTAGTCGAGGGAAGCGCCACTCGCCTACTGACCTTGTCATCCCGAGCGTAGCGAAGCGTAGTCGAGGGAAGCGCCACTCGCCTCTTGCTCGCGAAGACGCTCCTCGCGCCGCATCGTGCGGCGCTCCTGCTGCGCGAGTTTTGCGCCACAACCAGAGGAAGTTCGCATCCAGCGAATGGCGCAAAACTTCGAGCCTTCGCTTAGCAAGAGGCGAACGGCGCTTCCCTAGCTATACCGCGCGTACACTCGGGATGACAAGATCAACAAGCGAAGCCGCGTCGCGGAATCAGGGACGTGGATCCAGGCCCTCAAAAAGCTGATGGCTCAATCGTTCGGAGACAAGCGACGGCACCGCCGTGCGCAGGCCACGAAGTAGCACTGCGATCGGCTTTCGCCAACTCGAGAAAAACACTTTGGGCCGGCTCATCTGCCACAAACCCTTCGAGGCTCACTTCGCTCGCACCTCAGGGTGACAGACTAAGAGTCGTCCCTCGACTTCGCTCACTGCGTTCGCTACGCTCGGGATGACGCAAGCTACATCCTCGCTTCGGTCTCCTTTACTAAGCAGCGCCGGGAAGCTCGTCGACGCGTCGAATGATGTTCATCGAATCGGCGAGCGGCGCGGCACGCAAGGCAGTCACAATGTGATCCTCGAGCGCGACACAGGTTACACGGGCTTGCAGCTCCGATGCGCGGCGCAGCAGCCCCTGCAACGCCGCGATCGTCGCTTCCTCGAGATTAGGGAACGTGTCCATGACGATAACGATGTTTCTACGGCCGGCCGCCACGTAGCGTTCGACCTGCGCGAGCAAGACCGCATCGAGCGGTTCGCTCCCGCGCGCATGACCTGTGATAAACGCGAGGTTATGCTGAGTCATCGTGGCCTCATCGTACGCCATCCGACCCGCACAAGGCATTCGACACTCGGTAAACCGTTGGGCGTGCCGACTATACAAGAGCGGTAGGTCTGTCGTATAGTTGGGCATGGCTCGAACGCTGGTCGACCCGCGTTATGACACCGACGCTTGCGGCGTCGGCTTCGTGGCGGCGCTCGACGGACGCCCGGCCCGCGAAGTTGTCGACCGTGCGCTGGTCGCACTAACGCGCTTGAGCCACCGCGGGGCTGTCGCCTCCGATGGTCGCAGCAGTGACGGCGTCGGGATCCTCACCCAGTTGCCGCGAAAAATTCTCGGCGCCGATGCCGTAGCGATGCTCTTCTTTTCTCCCGGCGGCGTCGCGCGCGAATCCAGCGTCTTCGAACGACTTATTAGCGAGCACGGTTTCGTAGAGATTACGTGGCGCGACGTACCGGTAGATGCGTCGCTCCTCGGCCCGAAGGCTCGAGATGGACTCCCAACGATACGGCAGGCGCTGCTCACCGCAGCACCCTCGGAGCATCCATCCACCAACGGCGCCGACGAACTCGAGCGCCGTTGCTCGTTATTACGGAAAGCCTTCGAACGGGAATGCGGTGACGCGTATGTGTGCTCGCTCTCGTCGCAGACCATCGTCTATAAGGCGCTCTGCGCAAGCGGCGATCTTGCGGCATTTTATCCCGACCTCGCCGAACCGGCGTTCGCGTCTGCGTTCGCGGTCTTCCATCAGCGTTACGCGACCAACGTGCTGCCGCGCTGGTCGCTCGCGCAACCTTTCCGGCTGCTTGCGCACAACGGCGAGATCAACACGATTTGGGGAAACCGCGCGCGCATGGAAGCCCGGCGTGCCTCGCTTCCCTCCGCATTTGAACCGCTGCTGACGCGGGGCAACTCGGATTCCGGCAGCCTTGACGAGGTCGCCGAACTGCTTGCGCGCCACGGCCGCACCGTGTGCGAAGCGCTGCGCATGCTCATGCCCCCTGTTGCAGACAGCGACGAATCGCTCTTCCACCGCTACCACGCCGACGTCGTGGAAGCGTGGGATGGACCGGCTGCGGTGGCCTTTGCCGATGGTAATTTCGTTGGCGCCGCGCTCGACCGCAATGGGCTGCGTCCCTGCCGGTACACGATCGACGATCGATTGATCGTCGCGGGGTCGGAGGTCGGCATCGCCGATCTCGACCCCGAACGCGTCGTGCACAGTGGCCGCCTCGGGCCCGGGCAGATGATCGCCTTCGACGTGCGCAACGCGCGCGTGCTCTTCGACGCGGACCTCGTGCGCGCGTTCGACGCCGAGGTGCCGTACCGCGAGTTGATCGATGACGAGCGGCTCGAACCGGTCACCGCGCACACGCTCTCGCCGGAGGCGTTGCTCGAGCTGCAGCATCGCTTCAACTACTCGCGCGAGGACGTAAAGATGATCCTCGAGCCGATGGCGGCCGACGCGAAGGAACCGCTCTGGTCGATGGGCGACGACACGCCGCTCGCGCCGCTCGGGCGCGCACCGCGTCCGATCTACAATTACTTTCGGCAACGCTTCTCGCAAGTGACCAATCCGCCGATCGATTCGTTGCGCGAAGCCAATGTTTTCTCGCTGCGCACGCGGCTCGGGCCGTGGCCGCATCTTCTGGATAAGCACGCGCCGCTGCCCGGGCTCGTGCTCGATTCGCCGGTGCTCTCGCTCGGGCAAATCGCCGCACTGCACGGGCTCGAGCGCATTGCGTGCGTGCTCGAGGGTGACGAAACACTTGAATCCGCAATCGAACGCGTCTGCGGCGAAGCAGTCGAACTCGTTCGCCGCTCCGACGCGAAGGAACCGCTCTGGTCGATGGGCGACGACACGCCGCTCGCGCCGCTCGGGCGCGCACCGCGTCCGATCTACAACTACTTTCGGCAACGCTTCTCGCAAGTGACCAATCCGCCGATCGATTCCTTGCGCGAAGCCAATGTTTTCTCGCTGCGCACGCGGCTCGGGCCGTGGCCGCATCTTCTGGATAAGCACGCCCCGCTGCCCGGGCTCGTGCTCGATTCGCCGGTACTCTCGCTCGGGCAAATCGCCGCGCTGCACGGGCTCGAGCGCATTGCCTGCGTGCTCGAGGGTGACGAAACACTTGAATCCGCAATCGAACGCGTCTGCGGCGAAGCAGTCGAACTCGTTCGCCGCTCCGACGCGAAGCTGCTGCTCCTCTCCGACCGTATGGCGACGCCGCAGAAACCGGCAATCCCGATGGCGCTCGCGCTCGGGGCAGTGCACCGCGCACTCGTGGAATGGGGCATACGTACGCGCACCGGTCTGGCGGTTGAGGCGGGCGATTGCCGCGACGTGCATCACGTCGCCGTCCTCATCGGCTATGGCGCGGGCGCGGTCTGTCCGTGGCTTGCATTCGAAACGGTTCGCGCGGTTGCAGGCGAAGAGGGAGAGGCGCGCGCGATTCGCGCGCTCGATCTCGGCATTGCGAAGATCATGTCGAAATGCGGCATCTCCGTGCTGGACAGTTATCGCGGTACGCAGCTCTTCGACATCATCGGCCTGCACGAGACGATCGCCGAACGCTGCTTCGGAGCCTCGTCTCCGCTCTCGGGCCGCACCTTCGCGCAGATCGAGCAGCAAGTGCGCGAGACCTGGAGCCATGGCGACGGGGAGCTGCCCGATTATGGCTGGATTCGCTTCCGCCGCGGCGACCTCGCGGAGATCCATAGCTGGCAGCCAACGACGATTCGCGCGCTGCAGAACGCCGCGGGCGTTGCACGCGGCACGGCGACCGTCGATCTTGCCGCGGCGTGGACAACCTACACGCAGACCGTCGAGGAGCGCGGCATACACGAACTGCGCGATCTGGTCACGTTGCGACCGGCAGCCGCGGCGATCGACGTGAACGGCGTTGAACCCGTCGCGTCGATCGTGCGCCGCTTCATCGCGAGTGCGATGTCGCTCGGGAGTCTAAGTCCGGAAGCGCATCGAACGATCGCGCTTGCGATGAACGAACTCGGCGCCCGGTCCAACACCGGCGAAGGCGGCGAGGACGCACCGTACGAGAACAAAATCAAACAGGTTGCCTCCGCGCGCTTTGGCGTAACCGCCGCATACCTCGCGCGCGCGCAAGAGATCGAGATCAAGATCGCACAGGGGGCAAAGCCCGGAGAAGGCGGCCAGATTCCCGGCGCCAAGGTCACCGAGTTGATCGCGAGATTACGGCACGCGCAACCTGGTGTCACGCTGATCAGTCCACCGCCGCATCACGACATCTACTCGATCGAAGATCTCGCGCAGCTGATTTGGGATCTCAAGTGCGTCAATCCGCGCGCGGCGGTCGGCGTGAAATTGGTCTCCGAACTTGGCGTCGGCACGGTTGCAGCGGGCGTCACCAAAGCTTACGCGGACTTCATTACGATTGCCGGCTACGCGGGCGGCACCGGGGCTTCGCCGCTCTCGTCGATCAAATATGCCGGCAATCCATGGGAACTCGGCCTCGCGGAAGCGCAGCAGGTGCTGATGCACCACGGGTTGCGCGGGCGCGTGCGGTTACGTACGGACGGCGGGATTGCAACCGCGCGCGACGTGCTGGTCGCGGCCTTGCTTGGGGCCGACGAATACGCGTTCGGTACAGCCGTGCTGGTGTCGCTCGGCTGCGACATGGCGCGGCAATGCCATCTCAACACGTGTCCCGCGGGTATCGCGACGCAGAATCCCGAGCTGCGCGCGAAGTTCCGCGGCAAGGTCGAACACGTCGTGCGCTTCTTTACCAACCTCGCCCAGGACGTACGCGAGTTGCTCGCGTCGCTCGGTCTTGCGAGTATCGACGATGCGATCGGTCGGGTAGATCTCATCGATCAAGTGCGCGACGACGGAGGCTTGGATCTGCGCGCGATGCTGGCGCCGACGGGTGACGGCCCAATTCGTCACCAAGGCGAACGTAACGATCGCCCGGTCGAACGCGTGCCGCTCGATCAAGCGTGGATTGAACCTGCGATGCAGGCAGCCCGGACCGGTACGCCCTACCGCCGACGCGAGCGCGTCTGCAACGCCGACCGGACGCTCGGCGCGCGGCTCGGCGGACAGCTGGCGCTTGCAGATTTGCCGGTACCGCCCGACCTTCACTTCGAGCTTCACGGCACGGCCGGGCAGTCGTTTGGCGCCTTTGCAACCGAAGGCATGACGCTCGATCTCGAGGGCTCGGCAAACGACTACGTCGGCAAGGGTTTGACCGGCGGGTCGATCGTGCTGCGCGCGAGCGGCGCGATCGGCCGCTCTCTACAGCCGCAAGTTATTCTCGGCAACGTTGCACTCTACGGTGCGACACGTGGAACGCTTTTTGCTGCGGGAAGCGCAGGCGAACGCTTTGCCGTGCGTAACTCGGGCGCGGTCGCGGCCGTTGAGGGCGTGGGACAGCATGGCTGCGAGTACATGACCGGCGGCACGGTGCTGATCCTCGGGCCGGCAGGGCGCAACTTCGGCGCCGGCATGACGGGCGGCGTCGCGTACGTCTACGATCCCGACGGATCGTTCGCTCGTGAGCGGCGCTACAACGCCGAATCGGTTACCTGCGGGCCGCTCGATCCATCCGAAGCCCAAACCGTGCGCGCGTTACTCGAGGCGCACGTGACCACAACGCGCAGCCCCAGATCGAAACGGCTTCTAGAAAACTGGGGAGAGACAGCTCCGCACATACTGGCGATTCGACCGCATTAAACCTGATCGCGATCGCTACGCTCGGGATGACAAAGAGGGCGTTACTTCATCGCTTCGGCGCGGAGGCGGATTTGGTGCAACTGCCACAAATGAATGAAGCGCTGCAGCTCTTCCTGTACCTCTTCCGGAAGTTCGATGAACTTGGTGCCATGCGCGAGCGACTTCGTGGCGGGCACGTAAAATGTCGAGAGTACGATCGCGCTCATGCGCATCGGCGCGAACGGTGCCGGTGCGGTCTTCACCGTTTCCGGGCGCAGGCCAAACGGCGTCTGCTTGAAAACCTCTTTCTCGATCGTAAGTTCACTGACAAATTCGTCAGGAAGTTGAAAATCGAGATCGAGCACGGAGTTCTTGAGGAAATCCTCGTCGGTCGAGAGGCGCAGGCCACCGGCCGAGAGGTCGTTTGCACGCCCATGGCGGCGGCCCTGACGGCCGCGCAGCGCATACATGACGTCGAACTCAACCGGCATGCGGAATGACGACCGTTTTTGCGGCGTTTTCGATTTCGCCGCCTCGTCGCCCCTAGCCGCATCGCCCTTTTTCTTCTTAAAAAAGAACACGCGAAGGTTGGCGTTGTCGTGGGCAGGCCTCGCTTCCTGCTCACCTTAGGAGCCTCAGAAGATGTCACCGTACCGATCGCTAGGGGCATTTCCGACGCGAATTTAGGAGCGAGGAGGGAGCGATGCCAGGCGCATCGTGACCGACGCAGGGACGAAGAGTCGCACCGGAAATGCCCTAGCCCCATGGGTTTGTGCGCAATGGCTGCATCTGCTTCGTTCCCCGCTCGGTCACAGACCGCGGAGGGTATGCTCCCTCGCCGGCGCCTCGCATTTGCAGCCATTGCGCAGCAAACGATCGGTGCGTCGACATCTTCCGAGACTGCTTAGTCAGCCCGAGATGTTCCGTGAACGATTGGTCGATGCGCTGGGCGCGGATGCGGTAAAGACTGCACCTGAGGACCTGCGTGCCTATGCGTTCGATGCGTACACGGAGGGCCGGCTTCCAAGCGCGGTCGTGCTTCCGGCGAGCACACGCGAAGTAAGCGCGGTGGTCAAGATCGCACGTGACTGCGGCGAACCGATTGTGCCGCGCGGCGCGGGAACCGGGCTCTGCGGCGGGGCGGTACCGATCGATGGCGGCGTGGTCGTGTCGTTTGCGCGAATGAATCGCATACTCGCCTACGAACCCGCACGCCGGCGCGCGCGCGTGCAACCCGGCCTCATCAATCTTGACCTCTCGCGCATATCCGCGCGCGAGGGGCTCTTCTACGCGCCCGATCCCTCGTCGCAACGCATCTCAACCATCGGCGGAAATATCGCAACGAATGCCGGCGGCCCGCATTGCCTGTCCTATGGCACCACAATCAATCACGTGCTCGCACTGGAGATCGTCGACGATCGCGGCGAGGTCTTTACGACCGACCTGGATCGGGCGGGCTACGACCTTACCGCTGCATTTGTCGGTAGCGAAGGAACGCTCGGATTGCTCACCGCTGCCTGGGTGCGCCTGATGCGGCTCCCCGAAGCGGTGCGCGTGTGGCTCGCGACATTTCCCGACGTCGATTCTGCATCCGACGCCGTCTCGGCGATCATCGCCGCCGGAATCGTACCCACCGCACTCGAGATGATGGATGCGGTCGCGACCCGCGCCGTTGAAGCGGCATTTGCTGCAGGATATCCGACCGACGCGGGCGCCGTGTTGCTGATCGAGCACGCCGGACCCGATGACGACATGCATGCCTACGAACACGAGATCGCGCGGATCGTGCGCGAACATGGCGCAAATTCATGGCGCGCGGCGCGCACGCAAGCCGAATGCGACGCGCTGTGGGCCGGACGTAAAGGCGCCGCCGGCGCGATGGGACGCCTCGCCCCAAATTATTACGTGCAAGACGTCTGCGTCCGGCGGAGCGTGCTCCCGCAAGCGCTCCACACCGTCGAGCGTATTGCACGCGAGTACCGCTTGACGATGGCCAATGTCTTTCACGCGGGTGACGGAAACCTGCATCCGCTCATCTGCTACGACAAGCGCGACAAAAAGCAAGTTGCCGCGGTGATTGAGTCCGGGAACGAAATTCTGCGGATGGCGGTCGATCTCGGCGGCACGGTCTCGGGCGAGCACGGGATCGGCTTTGAAAAGCGTGACGCGATGACCGCGATCTACAGCACGGAGGATCTTGCCGCGATGGCGCGCGTGCGCGAGGTCTTCGATCCGCAGCGCGCGTTCAATCCCGAGAAGATTTTTCCCGCGGGTGTTCGCTGCGCCGAGGTGTTGCCGGTAGCATGAACATCGAAACGATCGCCGAGTTGCTAGCCACCTGCACGCGCGAGCGGCGCGCGGTCACCGTCAGGGGCGGCAACACCCTGCGCGGCATGGGGTTCCCGCCGCTGCGCAGCGACGTCACGCTTTCGACGCTCGAATTGAACCAAATCGTCGAGGACGCACCCGAGGATTTGACGATTGCCGTGCAAAGCGGGGTCACGCTGCGCACGATTTCGACGCGACTCGCAAAGCACGGAACGCAGGTGCCCTTCGATGCGCCGCGTGCCGCGGACGCAACGGTCGGCGGCACATTGGCCGCCGGTTGGCTCGGTCCGCGCCGGCATCTCTACGGCCGTCCGCGCGACTTTGTCATCGGATCGATTGCCGTACTCCCGGACGGTTCCATCGCACACGCAGGCGGCATGGTCGTCAAGAACGTCTCGGGTTACGACATGAGCCGGCTTTACGTCGGTTCCTTCGGGACGCTCGCAGTGCTCGTCCAAGTGAACCTCAAAACGATGGCAGCACCACCGGTTGCACGGATGTTTCACCTGCGGCTTCCCGAAGGCACGCGCCAGCGCGCGCTCGCGCAGTTCGCACATCTCGGCATCGCTCCCTCAGCGGCCTTCTGGATCGAAGGCCATCACGGTGCGGTCGACGGCGACGATGGCGATGAAGGTCGGCTTTCGGTGCTGCTCGAGGGTTCGGAGAGCGTGGTGCAACGCGCAACGCGCGATCTTCGCTCCGCAATGGGACGCGCCGGCGTTCCCGACACGCGTGTGGTTGATGCCGGCGCGCGCGAATCCTTCGAACGCATCGTTGATGCGTACATTGCCGCGCTCGGCGAACGCTCGATCACCTATCGTATCGCAGCCTTTCCCGACGAGGTGCTGCCGCGCGTTGATGCTTGCAAGGGACTCGCCCAACGCTTTGAACTACGGACCGACACAATCGTCGATGCCGTGAACGGCGATCTGCTTTTTCGCGTGAGCGATCTCGATTCGCACGCGTTCGGAGCAAAGATCGAAATGTTCGACGACGCGCTACACGACCTCGAGCCGCGCGCGGTCGTCATCGCGGGCAACCACCCGCATCGCGCTGCGCTCAACGTGTGGGGCGAGCCGCCCGACGGGCTCGAACGCATGCGCGAATTGAAGGCACGCTTCGATCCGGCACGCATCCTCAACCCCGGCCGCTTCGTCGCTGGGCTGTAGAGTGGCTTGCTACGAATGATCGGCGACATCGCATTCGCGTTGCGTACCGTCTTGGGAAGTCCCGCGCGGCTGAGGGCGCTCTTCGCCGGCGGTCCGAGTACCGCGGTTGAGCTTGTACGCTTTATGACGCGTGTCGTGCCGCTCTCGGCCGCTTCACTCGAAGTAATCCGCGAACGGGCGACGAGCATTCCCGACGAGCGACTCCGCGCAGAGGCACTCGCGAGCGTCGATCGTAAGGCGTTCCACGTAGCCGGCGCCTGTATTCTCGCCACGTTTCTTCCGAACGAGGCCGCGCGCAGATATGTCGCAATCGTCGCTCCACTCGAAACGATCTACGACTATCTCGATAATCTTTGCGACCGCCACCCCGAGGTCGGCATCGAAGCCTATCCGGTTCTGCATCTCGCAATCGCCGATGCCCTCGACCCGAACGCGGCGTTGCGCGATTACTATGCCCGCGGCCCGCAGGGCGACGATGGTGGCTACTTGCGTGACCTCGTAGCGCAAACGCAGCGCGCGCTGGCTGACGTGCCGCACCTCGATCTTCTCGGACCGCACTTTGCGGACGCGGCCGCGCTGTACGGCGAGATGCAAACCTATAAGCACTATCCCGCGGGCGAGCGCGAGCGCTGCTGCGTTGCGTGGTACGAGCGCCATCGCGACCGTTACGCGGATATCGATTGGCACGAATTCGCGTCCGCGGCGGGCTCGCAGTTTCACGTCTATGGACCCCTCTTCGAAGCGTTTCTCAATCGGCGTGAGGCGATTGCCGGAACGTACGATGCGTACTTTCCGTACGTGAGCGCGCTCCACGTACTGCTCGATGCATTCATCGATCAAGCCGAAGACCACGAACACGGCGAGTTGAATTTCAGCCGCGTCTATGGCGGCGCCCCCGCCCTGCGAACACGCCTCCGTAGCCTTTTCGATGCCGCAAAGGCGCGCTTACGAGCGCTTCCCGGCGACCGGGCCCATCGGTTCGTCCTTGACGTCATGACGCTCTTCTATCTCAGTCACCCGAAGGTGGCGGCGCAAGGGCTGGAGCGCGAGGCTCGGGCCCTCCTGCGCACGAACGCTTGAACCTGGGACGTTCACCATGGAGGGCTCATCCGCTGAAACGTACGATTACCGTGCTCCTGTGCGCCGGCTTCCTTTGCACGTTGGCCGGACCCGCGCGTGCCGAGCAGCGCGCGGACGAGCAACTGCTCATTGACGCGATCACCGCGTCCGCCTCGCAGGCGGATTCGGTGCGCATCAACCAGGAATCGCACTACGCATCGACGCCGGGCGACTATCACATTGCGCAATGGATGCGCAACGAGCTTGCCGCCGCCGGCTTCAACGCCACGCTCGAAACCTTCACGCACGACGTGCCGTTCCATCAACAAACCGCGCTCGAGGAATTTGAAGATCCGCACTGGGTCAAATACAAACTCGGCGAGGTCCCGATTCCGCAAGATCCGGACGGGACGCGGCGCGATGCGGGACCACCGTTCAATGCGTGGAGCGGCAGCGGCATTGCAATCGCCAACGTCGTCGATGCGGGAGCGGGACTGGAAAGCGACTATAAGGCGCTGGCCGCCGAGGGCGTCGACGTACGTACGCGCATCGCGCTGATTCGCTACGGCGCACAATTTCGCGGCGATCTTGCCAAACGCGCGCAAGATCATGGCGCAAGCGGCGTCATTTTCTTCGACGACCCTGCGTCGCCGACCGGCTCGCGGAGCGGCCCTGCATATCCCGACGGCCCATATCGCCCGCTCGGTTCGGTGCAGCGCGGCGCATTGATCGAGGGTGCGATTGGGATTCCGACGCTTCCGGTAAACGCGTTGGTCGCACGGCGCGTGCTCGCTACGATTACGAAAGGCATCAGCCGGGTTCCCTTCCGCCTCACGGTACACATGGATGTCAAGCACAACGTGAAGCTTTGGAATACGGTCGGCGTGCTGCCCGGCATCGATCCGACGCACAGCGTCGTCATCGGCGCACACCGCGATGCATGGGTCTACGGTGTCACCGACAACGGGTCGGGCACCTCGGTGGTACTGCAGGCGGCACGCGCGCTCGGAGCGCTTTATCGCAGTGGCTGGCGTCCGCGATTCTCGATCGTCGTCGTTGGATTCGACGGCGAGGAGATCGGCGAGGTTGGATCCACCGCATACGTGCGCACGCATGCGGGCGAGCTCTCAAGCGGCTGCATCGCCTACATCAATGAAGATGAAATCACGACCGGGCAGCTCTTCGGCGCGAGCGCCGTCGACGCACTGCGTGACGCGATCGTACCGGCGACCGAAGCGATCGCCGATCCTGCCCTACCGTCGCAGAGCCTGTACAATCGCTGGCAAAAACAATCGAGCGTCATCCAAGTTCGCGGTCCAGGCGGCGGTTCCGACTTCGAGCCGTTCCTCTACGAGCTTGGGATACCGATCATGTCGGTCGGCTTCCATGGCGTCTTCGGCGTCTATCACTCCGGCTTCGACGATCTCAACTACGCGGCAACGCAAGCCGATCCAGGCTTCGTCAACCATCGCGCGATCGCACAGCTCGTTGCGCTCTTGACGATGCGCCTCGCTAGCGGCACGGTTCCCTACCATCTCGCACCCTATGCGGTCACCTTGGGCAACGGCGCGCAACGCGTAGCGGGCGCGTACATCAGCGACCTCCGCCCGTTCTTCGCGGCAGTAAATCGCTTTGGCAGACAAGCCGCCATTACGGATCACCGCGGGATGGACGGAAACGTCGAGATCGACGTCGTGCACCGCCTCGACAAACTCGCTTATGGGCGTAGTGGCTACGCCGCAGTTCCCGTGCCCACGATCAGCGAGGCGATCGCGAGTCGTAATGAGGCGGCGATCTCGGCGGCGGTTGGACGGGCCGTGCACGAACTCGACAACATCACCAGCACCATCGCCGCGGCGACCATGCGGTAAGGGCGATGCGTGTCGGATTGGTGGGTGCATCCGGCTTCATCGGCAAGCATTTGCGTGCCGTGTTGACGGGACGCGGGGACGAGGTCGTAACGGCATCACTGCGCGAACCGCGCGCGGCGGCCGAAACCGTACGGTCGTGCGACACCATCGTCAATCTTGCGGGAGAACCCGTAGCGCAGCGATGGACGCGTGCCGCCAAGGAGCGGATGCGTAGCAGCCGCGTCGACGGGACGCGGGCGCTGCTCGATGCCTTCGCTCGCGGAGCGTCGCGCCCACGCGCATATATATCTGCATCGGCAATCGGATATTATCCACCGAGTGAAAGCGCGACCTACACGGAGTTGAGCCCACACGGCGACGACTTTCTGGGCGAACTCTGTGCCGCGTGGGAGCGTGAAGCCGAACGCGCCGCGGCGCTCGACATGCGCGTGGCGATCGTGCGGACCGGCGTCGCGCTCGGCACCGACGGCGGCGCGCTCGCGAAGATGCTGCCGTCATTTCACCTCGGCTTTGCGGGCGTTCTTGGGAGCGGCAAACAGTGGCTCTCATGGGTACACATCGACGACGTGACGGGCATCTATTGCATGGCGATCGACGGCGCGAGCGGCACCTTCAACGCGACTGCGCCGCATCCGGTCACGAACTACGACTTCACGAAAAACCTCGCAACCGTGCTGCATCGCGCGGTATTCGCGAAGGTTCCGAGCATCGCATTACGCGTGATGCTGGGCGAAGGCGCCGATATGCTGCTAACGGGCGCGCGCGTGCTCCCGCAACACACGCTTGAGGCCGGCTATATGTTCCGCTTCACCGCGCTTGACGACGCGCTGCGGGACTTGTTACTGCCGAAATGACGATCCGCTACGAGGATTTCGAGCGTGTCGACATTCGCGCCGGCACGATTCTGGATGCCGAGCCGCTTGAAGGCGCACGCAAACCTGCCTACAAGCTCCGGGTCGATTTCGGTCCCGAGATCGGCGAGCGCAGCTCTACCGCACAGATAACGGCCGTCTACCGCGCCGACGAACTTATCGGCATGCAAGTCTGCGCCGTCGTCAACTTCGAGCCTAAGCGCATCGCCGGTTTCGTGAGCGAAGTGCTGGTGCTCGGAATCAACGATCTCGACGGCAACGTCGTGCTCGTACGGCCGCAGTACCCGGTGCCGAACGGCCATCGCTTGTATTAAACTACGCGGGTTCCCGCAGTAACGACGCGATAGCTGCGACGAGCGCCAACGCCGTCGCAACGCTAAAGACGACAACCAGACCGTCGTGAAACGGCGCGGAGATCAGGTTCGGGAAGAATTCCTTGCCGGTCAGCGTCGCGCGATTCGTCGCCGGAAGGGTTGCGAGCACACCGCTCGGGGCGAGGAGATTCTCGATCGGGTTGACGCCAAGAAATGCGGCGAAGAGTGATGATACCGGTGGTAACGTTGCCGCTTGGTGCGCGACGGCTGCAGGCACGTGTTGTTGCTCGAGGCCGGTAGCCAGTGTCGCCGGAAGGCGGCTCGCAAGCCCGGCGATCATCAGCGAGAAAAATACGCCGATGGAGAGCAGGTTCCCGGAATTCTGGAAGGTCGAACGCATACCCGAGGCAACGCCGCGTTGCTCGGGCGGCACGCTGCCCATGATCGACGAGGTGTTGGGTGCGCCGAACATGCCGACACCGATGCCGTTGAGTGCGATCAATGATGCAAATCCCCAGTACGCGAAGTCGACCGGTAGGAACATCAGCCCGACGAAACTTGCGCCGAACACCAACATGCCGACCGTGGCGAAAAGCCGCGCGCCGAAACGATCCGACAGAAATCCCGAAATAGGACCGGCGATCAAAAACCCGGCCGAGAGCGGCAGCATGCAGATCCCGGCCCAAAGCGGTGTTACCTCATAGTCGTAGCCGTGCAACGGCAACCAAATGCCCTGCAGCCAAATGACGAGCATGAATTGCAAGCCGCCGCGCGCGACCGAGGCCGCGAGCGCAGCAATCGAACCTGCGGTAAAGGCACGGATGCGAAAGAGCCAAAGCGCAAACATCGGCTCGGCAACGCGGCCTTCGATCAGCACGAAAGCAGCGAGCAGCATCGCGCCGCCGATGAGTAACCCGAGCGTCATCGGACTCGTCCAGCCCATCGGCTGCGTGCCATAGGGCCGAATCGCCGCGGTTATCGCAACCAGGATCGCGCTTAGGCCAACGGCAAAGGTGACGTTCCCCCACCAATCTATGCGGCCACGATGATGCGTGCCGACTTCGCGCAGGTTACGATACGCCCAAATCGTCCCGAAGACGCCGACCGGAACGTTCACCCAAAACACTGCGCGCCAGTCGATGATCGCGAGCACGCCGCCTGCAACTAGGCCGATAAATTGACCGGCGAGCGCCGCAATCTGATTGATGCCGAGTGCCAGGCCACGCTGATTGGCTGGAAACGCATCGGTCAGAATTGCTGCCGAGTTCGCGGTGAGCATCGAACCCCCGAGCGCTTGCAGCAAGCGCCAGCCGATGAGCCACTCCGCGCCGTGCGTACCGGTAAACGGGTCGAATGAGAGCAGCACCGACGCGACGGTAAACACCACGAAGCCCAAGTTGTAGATGCGCACCCGGCCGTACATATCGCCGAGCCGCCCGAGCGTGACCACCAGCACGGCCTGCACGAGCAGATATCCGATGATCATCCACAGTAGATAGCTGACGTTGCCCGCAGCCAGCGGATCGAGATGTATGCCGCGAAAGATCGCCGGCAGCGAGATGATGACGATCGAGCCGTCGAGCACCGACATAAAGACGGCGAGCGTTGTATTCGAGAGCGCAATCCACTTGTAGCGGTCTTCTCTCGACCGCAATTTAACTTGCGACGCTCTCTTTAATCTCGAACTCCATCGCCTCGAGGTAGCGCTCGGCGTCCATTGCGGCCTTGCAGCCCGAACCGGCTGCCGTTACCGCCTGTTTGTAGCGGATGTCGTTGACGTCGCCGGCTACGAACACGCCGTCGATGTTCGTCTCCGAGCCGTCGGGCGACACGATGTAGCCCATCTCATCGAGATCGAGCTGTCCGCGGAAGATCGCGGTGTTCGGCGTGTGCCCGATTGCAATAAAAAGCGCATCCGCTTCGTACTCGATGGCAGTGTCGTCGTGCACGTTGCGCAACTTCAAACCCGTCATGTGCGTGTCGCCGAGTACTTCGTCGACCACGGTGTTCCAAATGAAATCGATCTTCGGATGCGAACGGGCGCGCTCGGACATGATCTTGCTTGCGCGCAGGCCTTCGCGACGATGAATCACCGTCACGCGGCGGCCGAAGCGGGTGAGGAAGAGTGCTTCTTCCATAGCGGAGTCACCGCCGCCGACGACGACGATGTGCTTCTCACGAAAGAACGCTCCATCGCAGGTCGCGCAGGTTGAAACCCCGCGTCCACGCAGCTTCTCCTCGCCCGGAATCTCGAGCCAGCGTGCGCTGGCGCCGGTGGCCACGATCACCGTCTTCGCGTGAAATTCTTCGTCGGTGGTGCGGACCACAAAGGGACGCTTGGAAAAATCCACCGCGGTCGCGTCGACATTTTCGATGCGCGCGCCGAAGCGCTCGGCCTGTTCGCGGAACTTGATCATCAGGTCGGGGCCCATGATGCCTTCGGGAAAGCCCGGATAGTTCTCGACGTCGGTCGTGAGCATCAACTGCCCACCGTAAAGCCCGCCCGCAAGTACGAGGGGTTGGAGATTCGCGCGCGCTGCGTAGATCGCGGCAGTCAGCCCGGCGGGGCCTGAGCCGATGATGATGACTCGTTCCATTGCTGCTTGGGCTTCGACCCGCCGGCAGTGGGTCCCGGTTGCGCGGCGAAGAGCCCCGCCATGACCGCCTGGCCACGGATCCCGCTCGAGGACACGTTCGGCGACGTGTTGCGCAAGGCGATGCGCGGCAACCAACTCGACGCGCGCGCGCTCGCACTGCGTACCGGCATCGATACTGCCGCAATCGAGACTTGGCTGGCCGATAACGGCACGGCCAACGCTGACCAGGCCCGCGCGCTCGCAAAGGCATTAAAGCTGAACCCCGAGCGTTTGGTCGAACGCGCCGCCGGAACGTTCGTTCCGCCCGAAGTTGCGATGAACGGCGTTCAGCAGCACACACAAGATTCCCAGCCCAACAGCAATGGCTACATAATTTTCCGTGGCGACCGCAAACGCGCGGCGCTCGTCGATCCGGCGGGCACGCCGCGGCGCTTGCTGCAGTTATTGCGCGAAGGCGGCTTCGATCTCGAATACATTCTAATCACCCACAAGCACAACGACCACTGCGGCGCGGTTGCAGCCGTCGCGAAGGAATATCCGCGCGCGAAAATCGTTATGCACCCGCTCGATGTGCACGCGATCGGTGCGCTCGCATCGAGCGCGCTTGCCGCGAACGACGGCGCGACATTTTCGTTCGGCGACGGCGCACAAATTCGCGTCCTGCACACACCGGGACACACCGACGGTTCGGTCTGCTACCTTGTCGACTCAGTCGTCTTTACCGGTGATATTCTCTTTTCCGGAAGTGTGGGCGGAGCTTTCGGCGACCGAAGTACCTACGCCGATATCCTCCGGAGCGTGAGCACGAAGATTTTCACGCTACCGGAGACAACGGCGATCATGCCGGGGCACGGACCGCCCTCGACGGTCGGCGTCGAACGCGACCACGATCCGTTTTTCTAGCACGTAACCCAAGCGAGACTACCCAGCCACGATCACGCCAACGGCTCGGTGAGCGCCGGCGCGAAACTTTTCGCCCTGCCCTAGGCTACCGTTGTCATGACGCAGCACTCACCCTGGTGGTATCGCCAGCGCGGACTCGTCTTGACCGCCGTCTACGTGGTGGCGTTTTTCGGTGGCAGCCTACTCTGGTCGCTTGGCGGACGCGAGGACGAATCACTGGCAGCCTGGGCGGGTGCGCGGCTGGGCGGATTCGGACCCGGCCTCGTGCTCGCGCTGGGATCGCTCCTCGCGATTACGGCCTGGGCCATCCGCGTATGGGGCGCGTCGTACCTGAGTGCGCGCGTGGTGTGGAATCCCGACGCCAGAACGAATGCATTGCTCGTCGATGGACCGTTTCGCTATCTTCGCAACCCGCTCTACCTCGGTAGCGCCCTGCTCGCGCTTGGCATCGGGACACTCGCGTCACCGTACGGATTCGCGATCCTCGTCATCGGTCACGCAATCTTCCTGCCCATGCTCATCCGATACGAGGAACGCGGATTGCGCCAACGGTACGGTGCCGCGTATGAGGCCTATGCGCGTGCCGTTCCCGCATTTATTCCGCGCCTTACCTCTGCGCACGTCAGCGGTAGCGTTACCGCCGCGCCCTCGCTGGCGCAAGGCTTGCGCGCCGAGATCCTTACTGCCGCGCTGGCCGCGGGAATGCTCGAAGTCTGGTTCGCCGGCCGCTACGGCGGAAAAATCTTCATCGCCCTCTGGTTCGGCGGCTGGTTCGCGCAGCGCCTCGTCGCACCGCCGCTAAGCGAATCAGCGTGAGGCTTGCGGGACGATCAGACGCGAGCCGTCGCTGCTGGAGATAATCGCGCCGCTCCGATGCGGCGCAACGTCCGTTTCACGGATCAATTCGAACTGCACTACGACGCGCCCCGATTTCGGGATCACCGTGGTGAGTTGCATCGGCGAACACACCTTCGTGTCGCAGAACGCGGCGATCCATCCCGTTGCAACGCCAGTCGTGTTGAGATGCACGGTCGAGCCGGGTTTGCCCGAGATCGTCAAGCGATACTTCGCGGCGGCTTGCGTTGCAGTCGGAAGATCGGTTCCCGTCCATGGCGTGAGGCCCATCGTGGCCAGCAGCAGTGCGAGCATGCAGTCCTTCTTTTGGTGATTACGTGCGGAGTTTGTACCCGATCGCCGTCATCCGTAACGCGATCGCGAAGGCGACTACCGCAAGCAGCGCGATCATGCCGAGCGAGAGCGGGAGCTTCAGGTAGCTCTCACCGGTATAACTATACCGAAAAGCGTCGATCGTATAGAAAATCGGATTAAAAAGCTCGAGACGCTGCAACACGGTTGGGAGCATCTGCGCCGACGTGAAGACGCCGCCGACGAAGGTGAGCGGTGTGATCACGAAGGTCGTGAGCACGGCGAGGTGATCGAACTTCTCGGCCATCAGGCCGAAGACGAGCCCCGTCGATGAGAAGAGGATCGAGACCATCGTCAGCACGAGCAGATACAGCCCCCAATTCTGCGGCCACGTGTGCACGAGCACCGCGCCGAGGAGCGTGATCAGCGCCGCGATCAGATAGGCGCGCACGAGCGACCCGAGCACGTAGCCGAGTACGATCTCGAGCGCCGACATCGGCGCGATCAGCATCTCCTGGATCGAATTCATGAAGCGTCCCTGGAAGATCGAACTCGACGATTCGCCGTACGATGAGTCGATCGTCTGGAGCATGATCAATCCGGGAATCAGGAACTGCGCGTAGCTCACGCCCTGGACGCTCTTGATGGTGCTGCCGAGGGCAAGTCCAAACACGAAGACGTACAAGAGCGTCGAGATGATCGGCGGCCAGATCACCTGGTTGATGATCTTGAGGCTACGAATCATCTCGCGCTTGATCAGCGTCCACAGCGCGACGCCATTGAAGTGTTCGACCGCGATCACGCGCGGGTCAACTCCAAAAAGACGTCTTGCAGGCTCGCGCCGTCAGCGATCAATTCTTGCGTCGGCTTCTGTGCAACGATTCGCCCCTGGCGAATGATCGCGATGTTCTTGCAGAGTTCTTCGGCTTCTTCGAGATAGTGCGTGGTTAGAAAGATCGTCAAGCCATCGCCGTTGAGCTCGCGTAAGAGGTCCCACAGCTCCAGACGCAGCTCGACGTCGACACCGGCGGTCGGCTCGTCGAGAATGACGAGCTTCGGCTCATTGATCAGCGCGCGCGCAAGCGTGAGTCTCCGCTTCATCCCACCGGAGAGCTTCGTGTATTCGACGTTCGCCTTGCTGCTCAAACCGAAGCGTTCGAGCAACATGTCGGCGCGCGCTCGCACTGCCGGACCGCGCAGGCCGAAGTACCCGGCCTGAAAGATCAAGACGTCGCGGATCGAGAGGTAGCGGTCGAAGTTGTACTCTTGCGGAGCAAGACCGATCGTTGAGCGTGCCTCGCGCCATTGCGTGTGGTTGTCGTAGCCGAATACACGGATTGAACCACGATCTGGTCGCGCAAGACCGACGATCGCATTGATCGTCGTAGTCTTCCCGGCGCCATTGGGCCCGAGAAAACCGAAAAACTCACCGGCCTCAACGCGAAGCGAGATATCGTTGACGGCGGTAAAGTCTCCATAGCGCTTGACCAGCTGGTCGATTTGGATCGCAGGTGTTACGGCACAAATCCTTTGAGACGGCGATAGCGATGACGCCGCAAGGTGGCGATCAGCTCTACACTCCCCGGAATCCCACAATCGGCGAGTTGGGTTGCAACTTTCTTCACATCGAAATCGACGCGACGGTGCTTGACCTCCCACCCGTCGCCGCGTTCGGTGAAGATCGCATAACACGCGCGCGCATCGCCGTCCTTGGGCAATCCGGCGGACGCAACGTTGACGAGCATCTTGCCGCGCCATACCCGCACGTAGGGTAGGTGCAGGTGCCCGAATGCAATCGTCGTCGCGCGCTCGTCGCCCACCAGCCGTTCGAGCGTCGCGTCGTCGGCGTCGGGCCAAAGGTGCTCGTCATCGTTGGTTGGATTCGCATGGACGATCAGCAGCTGATTATCGTCGTCGCCGATGCGAATCGCAAATGGCAGATCGTTCAACCATCCTAGCCACTTCTCGCCCAGATCACGACGCGTCCACTCGAGCTGCGCGTGTTCTGGCGTTTCAAAACGCTCGTCGCCCGGCGCGGCCAGATAGCGATCGGTGTTGCCGCGAATCGACTGCGCGCCCACCTCTTCTAAACGCTGCAAGACTTTCTTCGGTTTAGGCCCGTCTATGCAAAGGTCTCCGGCCGCGATGATCGCATCTGCGCCACCCTGGCTGTGCAAATCCGCTAAGCAGGCATCAAGCCCGACGAGATTTCCGTGGATGTCGGAGACTACCGCGACACGCATGCAGCGGCTAGTCGCGTTTCAGGGCAAGCACCAAAAGCGACGGTGTAATACCCACTTTCTCGAAATCGTAAAGATCGATGCCTTCGACCACGATGCCGGCTTTGCGCATCCGTGCGAGCGACGTGCGATAGCGAACGTCGGCGATCACGTGGTGTTCGCCCAAGCAGACGATGCCGGCGGCGTGATCTTCACCGCGCTCGAGCTCGATCGTGCGAAAGCCGGCAAACGCCGCCGCATCGACCCTATCCGGTGCGATCACGAGGGTGTCACGCGCTACCGCGCTCGCAACGGAGCGCAACGACGACGTACCCGGCGCCAGCGCCACCTCGACCACGTCGAACCCGTGCGCGCGTGCCACTGCCGTGAAGCCGGCTCTGCCGACGTCGTTGCCGCGGGAGCCGGCGCCCACAAATGCCGTTCGCGCGACAAGCAACACGTCGCCGCCATCGAGCAACCCGGGCGCTGCAATCGTTCCCGCGATCGGAACGTCGAGTCGCGCGCACTCGCTTTCAAAACGATCGGCTTCGGCACGCCGCGACATCGCGCTTGGTCGCATGATCATCGCACCGTCTTCAAAAACCACCGCCGCATCGCCGATCGCCGTTTCATACGGGTCTTCACCGCGCGGCTCGAGCACGATCGCTTCCACGCCGAAATACGCGAGCGTCTTGCGCAAAATCTCGTGTTGTTCGAGCGCGCGCACGTAAACCGCGCCCGGTTCCCCAGGCAGCGCGCTCGCGCGTTCGAGCGTCGCCGCCGGCTTCATGAGGATCGCGGCGCGCAGTTTCCCGGTGGGCGTGCCCACGAGGCGCGGACCGAAGTCGATGGTTGTCATCCGTACCTTACGTTAGGGGAGGGCTTGGTACGTCGACGGATACGGGACTTGCCCGAAGAAATCCGCCATATCGGTCGCCCAGAGGTCGGCGACCGAGAGGGGCGGTAGCCCGAGGAGCTCTTCTTCGGTCTTGAGGACGCTCGCAACCGACAGGTGCTCGTGACCGACGTACCCGGGACGCGCAAGGGGTGAGACAACGAGCGCGTAGCTGCGGGCGAGGTTGACATGATCGCGCGGCCCCGCGACACCTTCGCCAACGACGAACACGGCGGTCGAGGACCAGTGCGGCGTGCGGCTTAGAAACGCGATTGCCTGCCCGACGGCGCGGTCGGCAGCCGCCATGCCGCCTTTGGCCGAGGCCGGAAGCCACAGGTAGGTAAAGGCCGGCTCCTGGTCGCTCTGCACCAATTGCCCCATGTCCCGTGTAAACTCCGTCACCCGCGCGGCATCGCCGATCGCCGGATTCGGGCCGGGATACGCCGGGTCGACATGCCCGTCGAGGGCGGCCAGCGCCGGCACGTTGAGGGTATAGACGTCGCGTCCGCGTGCGCCATTCCTTGTCGGTATTTCCGAACGATAGCCCGAGAGCACAAGCAAGCCGCCATAATCGCGATACGACAGCCCGGCGCGCGCCAGCGCATTGAACAGGTACCCGGCGCGCGGATAATCTTCGGGATCGTTTCCGCGATCGTCGAGTGGTACGCGGGACATATTTACCGGCAAGACACGCTGCGCGTAAAGTGAGGCCGCGCCGCCGAGCGCGGCTTGCGCGTTTGCGTCGAGGTTCTCGTCCGCAACGTAAAAGTTATCCGCGATGCCGTAGGCGTCTGCAAGGGCATGCAGATTCGGCGTCGCGCTCGCGCCGTCGACGACAAACGAGGCGTCACCGTTGCCACGTCCGAGATCGCCGAAGATTGCGTCGTAACTTTCATCGCCGACGGCGATGTAGACGACATGATCGATCGAACTGCTACGTTTACCCGAGAGCAGCGGCGGAACGACCGGATTTGGATGCGCCGCGCTTTCCGTGCGGTTGTAGCGCAGGGCCGAGAGCGTTGCCGCTCCGAGCGGCAGCGTCTTGAGATCGACGCGCTGCAGTTCGCCCCAGCCGTCAACGCCTTTGGCCGCCGTAACGAAAAGATACCGCCCGTCGGGCGAGAGCGCGAGCCCCGACGGATACCAGGCTGTCGGAATCAAACCCAGGCGATGGAGGCGTGCCGGATCGCGCGCATCGACGACCGCGACCGCATTGAGCCCGGCGAGCGCGACGTAGAGTCGCTTGTCGTCCCGCGAAAGCACCTCCGCGCTCGGCTGCGTCCCATACGGGGCGCCGATGAACCAGCGCAAATCCAACCCCGCGACGACCTGTGGGTCGCCGTTCTCGAGCATGACCGTTGCTACGCGATCGACGTTCGCCATCGTCACGTACGCGTAGCCGCCGTTACGACGCGCCACGATTGCATCCGGACGCGCGCCGCCGATATTCTCTATGCCGTCCGGAACCGGATCCATCGGCATGTTGGGAATCGCTGTAACCTGCGTATCGATCGCGCCGCCCGGATCGAGGGTAAGCACCGAGAGTGACGACGATTGCGTTTCATCGGCAGTCGGATTGACGAATCGCGGCTGGGCCTGCGGTGCGGGCAGCGCTGCGTACGTCGAAAGGCCCCCGTTGGTAACATACAATCGTTCGCCGACTGCGGCGACACCGGAGGGGAAATATCCCGTGCTCCCGTCGCCGATGACACGCCGCGAAGCAAGATCGATCGCGCTCACGTGGTTGCCGATGTTGCTCGCGACATAGGCGACGCGGCCTCCCGCGCCGAGCGCAATGGCATCGGGAAATCCGCTAATCGGAACCTGGCCTTGCGGCGTGAGCGTGCCGTCGTTGGCCAGACTGAAAAATCGTACGAGCCCGCTACCGCCGTCAGAGGCGAGGACGATCGTCTGCGACGGATCGCTCGGATCGCGTGTGGCCGCGACGCCGCTAAAGAGCGTCAACGCGGAGTCACGATACACGCTTGCGACGCGCATTGTTCGCGCATCTACGACCGTTAAGCTGTAGCCGGCGACGATATTCGGCGCCGATGGAGGCGCCGCACCGAGCGCAGCATTCTGTTGTGCGTTGACGACGATCGCATAGCGTCCGTCCGGGGAGATCGCGACAGCCTGCGGATCCGTCCCGACGAAGGTGGCCGCTCCAAGCGGCGCCGCGATTCGTCCGTCGGGCAGCACCGCATCGGTTGGTCGCTGCGGCGAGGCGCCGGCCGGACGGGTGGCGGCAGGGGCGGAGTAGACGGTCAAGGGCGCCGTACGGGGGCCGGCAGCTAGCAAAACGGCGGCCAAAGCCGCCGTGGTTAGGGGTCCTCGGAAGTTCACTTGCCTAGGCTACGGATGGATGACGCGAGGAACCTGCAGCCTGCGTGAAGAGGAATCACGCATGCGCTTTGTACTGGTTGCCTGGCTCCTCAGCCGTGCGGTGATCGTTGCGGCGTTATGCGTTGCTTCGCCGCACCCGCTGGCGGCGGCCGGCAACTGGGATGGCGCGTGGTACGGATCGATCGCGCAGCACGGCTACAATTTCGCCACGCGCGGTTCGCAACGGGACGCCGCATTCTTTCCGCTCTATCCGATGCTCGCATCGCTATTGCTGCGCGTCGGTATCGGTTGGCCGCTCGCCGGCGTACTGGTCAACAACGTCGCATTTTTCGCCGCACTCTGCGTCATCTACGTGATGGCACGCGAACGATGGGACGCCGGAACCGCGCGATGGTGCGTAGCGGTTGCCTGCGCGTTGCCACCATCACTCTTTGCAAGCGTCGCCTATCGCGAGGGAACGTTCTTGTGCTTCAGCGCGCTTGCACTCTGGTGGACCTTGCGCGGCGCGCGCTTTGCGGGCGGACTGGCCGGCGCCGCAGCGAGTGCGACCAGCGCCATCGGCATTGCGCTCGCAGCAGCACTCGTCATCGACGCAGTGGTCATGCGGCGCGGTGCTCGCGCCGTTGCCTGCGCGGCGCTCGCGTTTGGAGGCGTCACGCTCTTTGCGCTGTTTTGCGCCTTGCGCTTCGGCGATCCGTTGGCCTTCATCCATGCCCAACACGGCTGGCGCGCGAGTGGCATCGATACCGGCGCGTGGCTTCGCGTTCTTGCAAGCTTAGGTACGTGGCAAGGCTTCCGTCAGAACAGTATGGTGATCGTCCTCGTCCCGATCGCGACCATTGCCATGCTCGTGCAGTACAAGTGGCTGGGATTGCTTTTGGGCACGTACGGGTTGCTGACAATGGCCATTATTCTCTTCGCCGGCGAACCGATCTCCGTAGATCGCTTCGCCTATGCGACGATTCCGGTCCTTATAGCGCTCGGGCGCGCCTTGCAGCGCGTGCCGATTGCCGGCGGTGGGCTGCTGCTAGCATCACTTGCCCTGCTCGCGTACGACACCGTGCAATTCGCGCGCTTCCATTGGGTCGCGTAACGCAACGCCGATACGGCGCACGCCTTCACGCGCGGTCTCGCTGTCAATATGGCCGAACGACAAGCGTAACGCGGGCGGACCGGTACGGGTCGGATAGAACGGCTCAGCCGGCATGACCAACACGCCTTCGCGGGCGCATGCATCGAACGCCGCTTGGGTGGAGATGCGCGACGGAAGCGCAAGCCAGACGTTGACACCCGCCGCCGGCGGACGGATCGGCGCCCAGGGCACGTGCGACGCTAACGCATCGACGAATGCGTCACGCCGCTCGCGATAGAGGGCCCGCGAACTGCGCAGATGCCGTGCATACGCCGGCCCGCTCATGAAGCGCCAAAGCGCGCGCTGGGTTAACGTTGAGGTAAACACGTCGGCGCGCGCTTTCGCAACCTCCAGTGCTTCGGCGATCGCGCCGCGAGCATAAAGATAGCCGATGCGCAGCGCGGGAAAGATCGATTTCGAAAGGCTCTCCATGACGATAACGCGGCCGTCGGTATCAAACGCGGCAAGCGGTTGCGGCGCAGCCGAATCGTAGGTGAGTTGCCAGCCGGTCTGATCTTCGAGGACCATGACATCGTAGCGTCGCGCGAGAGCGACGATCTGCTTGGCGCGGCGCGCCGGTAGTACCGCGCCGGTTGGATTCTGCGCGATCGGGTTGACGTAAAACAGCCGCGGGCGGTACTCGGAAAAGACGCGCTCCACGTCATCGACGCGAACGCCGTCGTCGTCGCTGCGGACTTCGACGTACGTCACGCCGCGCGCATCGAACACGCCGAGCGTTCCCGAATACGTCGGACTTTCGCTCGCGACCACGCTTCGATCGTCCAACAAAACGTCTGCGACGAGATCGGCTGCTTGTTGCGCGCCACTGCAAACGATTACGTCATGTGCGCTCGCACGTACACCGCGCGAACGCAGGAGGCCGGCGAGCGTTTCGCACAGCTCGCTGTCACCGGTTGAAGACCGGTATTGCATCGCTTCGGGCGGGTCATCGAGCAGCGTCCGGTGGACTGCACGCCCAAAGTCTTGGAGCGGAAAGGTCTCCGGCGCAGGATGGCCGGTTGCGAGCGAAATCGCGCCAGGATGCGTGGCGCGGGTCAGCTGCTCCATCACACCGTCAAGACGCTGCGCGCGCGCAAAGCGCGAAACGTCGGGTTCCCACCGGCGCGCGAAGGGCGATTGGGTTTCGGGCGGCGATGCGACAAACGTTCCCTTGCCGACGCGCGCAATGACGCGGCCCCGCGCTGCAAGCAACTCATATGCTTGTGAGACGGTGACGAGCGCGCAGCCAAGTTCGCGCGCGAGATCGCGCATCGCCGGCAGCCGCGCACCGGGCGCAAGCGCCCCCGACTCGATCGCTTGCGCGAACTGATCGGCTAGTTGAACATAGAGCGGCCGTCCGTCTCGCGGATCAAGACGAAGATCAACGTTTGTCGAGACGATAGCCGATGCCCCGCACACTCGAGATCTCGAGCGGGGCGTCGACCTCGAGCAACTTTTTGCGTAACGCCGCAACGTGCACGTCGACGACGCGCGTCGGCACGCCCGAGGTGTCATTCCACACGTGCTCGAGAATCTGTGCCCGGGTCAAAAGCCGCCCCTCGGCCTCACCGAGAAACCACAGCAGACGAAATTCGAGCGCCGTGAGTGCAACGTTGGTAGTATTGTTCAGCAGCGTATGAAAGTCGCGATCGAGCTGCGCACTGCCGAGCGCGAGCACGTTGCTGCCCTCTTTCTTCTGCGTGAACTTTTCGCGCCGGCGCAAGAACGACGCGATGCGCGCGACCAACTCGTTGCCGGAGAAGGGCTTGGTGATGTAGTCGTCCGCTCCCAGGCCCAGGCCCAGGAGAATATCCTGTTCACGCGAGTGGCCGCTGACCATCAGGATAAACGCATTGTTCGAGTTCGAAAGCGAGGTGCACACGTCGAGGCCGGAGATATCGGGCAAGCCGACGTCGAGCACGACAACGTCGGGCTTGTACGTATCCGCGAGTTCGAGCCCTTCGGCACCGCTCGCGGTCACCTTGACCTCGTATCCGGCGCGCTCGAGCACGGTCTGCTCGAGCCGGGCGACATCCTCGTCGTCCTCGATTACCAACATCTTGGCTAGGGCCACCAACGCCTCCTCAATCCCGATTCACACCCGGGCCTATACCTTAGCATCGAGTTCTTCTTCCTCAGACTTTACCAGCGCCCGTCGGGCAACGCCTTCGTCGACCGCGGCGGTAGCCACGGCCTTGGCGACCGCATCGACCACCCGGGGGTCGAAAACGCTCGGAATGATGTACTCGGCGCTACGCTCCTCGTCGGTTACAATCGACGCGATTGCGAAGGCCGCGGCGATCTTCATTTTCTCGGTAATGCGGCGCGCACGCACGTCGAGCGCTCCGCGGAAGATGCCTGGGAAGGCTAGCAAGTTGTTTACTTGGTTGGGAAAATCCGAGCGCCCCGTGGCGACCACGGCGGCGACCGGGGCCGCGACCTCGGGCATGATCTCCGGTGTCGGGTTAGCCATCGCAAAAACGATCGGATCGCGGGCCATGCCTTCGATATCCTCGGGCTTCAAGATGCCCGGCGCCGAGACCCCGATGAAGACGTCGGCGCCTCGCAACACGTCGCGGAGGGTACCGCGCCGATTTTCGTGGTTGGTGTGCTCGGCAAGCCAGCGCCAATGCGCGTTATCGTAGCGCTCTTCACGGTTGATCGCGCCGCTGCGATCGACCGGAATCACGTCGCGCACGCCGGCTTCGAGCAGCATCTTGATCGTCGCGGTTCCGGCCGCGCCGCTGCCCGAGACCACGATCTGCAAGGCGCGCAGATCCTTCCCGACGACCTTCGCGGCGTTGATGAGCGCAGCGAGGATGACCACGGCTGTGCCGTGTTGATCGTCGTGCATTACCGGAATGTCGAGCCGTTCGATGAGGCGTTGCTCCAGCTCGAAGCAGCGCGGAGCCGAGATGTCTTCGAGGTTGATGCCGCCAAAGACCGGCGCGATATGTGCGATCGTCTCGACGATCTCGTCGACATCCTTGGTATCCAAGCAAATCGGAAATGCGTCGATATCCGCAAACTGCTTGAAGAGGGCCGACTTGCCTTCCATGACGGGCAACGCACCGAGCGGACCGATATCGCCTAGACCAAGTACCGCCGAACCGTCGGTCACCACCGCAACCGTGTTGCGCTTGATCGAGAGGGCGAACGCCTTGCTTGGATCGGCGGCGATCGCCATCGACACACGCGCGACGCCCGGGGTGTAGACGATCGAAAGATCGTTGCGCGTCTTCACCGGCATCTTGGGCTGGATACGAATCTTACCGCCGAGGTGCGCGAGGAACGTGGAATCTGAAACCGAGATCACGCGAACGCCATCGAGCGCCTCGACCACGCGGCGCACCTCATCGCCCATTACATCGGAGCTAACGTTGATCGTTACGTCGCGCACGACTTTTGAGCGGGTAACCGATCGCATGTCGACTGCCACGATTTCACCGCCCACGTCGCCGATCGCATTGGCGAGCGTGCCGAACGAACCGTTCTCGTTCGGCATTTCGATGCGCATGATCAGAGCAAAACTAATCGGTACCTGTGGCATGTCCCTCAATTTCCGCTGATAGTCATCTCCGCAACGCGGAACGACGGGGAGACCGTCGACCCGTCGAAGCGCAGATCGCTCGCCACCGCATCGACTGCCGCGAGCACGTCGGGGAAGTTCCCGGCCACGGTAAACTCATCGATGGGGTATGCTAGCTCGCCGTTTTCGATCATGAACCCGCGCGCTCCCCGGCTATAGGTTCCGGTCGCGTGCTCGGTCGCAAACCCGATCGTGTCCAACACGAGCACCCCGCGCGACGTGGCCGCAATCAGCTCGGCGAGCGATCCGGATCCGGGCTCCAAGTAGAAATTGTTTGCGCCGATGCCTCCGCCGGTGGAATTTCCCGTGGTCCGCGCTCCAAGTTTACGCGCGTAGTAGGTATCGTAGAGGAACGAACGCAGTACCCCGGCCTCAAAAACCTGCGTGCGGCGTGTCGCGACGCCCTCGCCGTCAAATGGCGCGCTTCCGAGTCTGCCGGAAAGCGCGCCGTCATCAACGATTGTGACGAGTTTGCTCCCTACGCGCTCACCGATGCGATCGGCGAGCCACGAATTGCCCACCGCGACATTGGACGCCGCAACGGCCGCAAAAATATCGCTGAGAAGCGCCGCGGCAACGTCGCGCTCGAAGATGACCGCAGCACGCATCGTCGGCGGTTTGCGCGCGCCGAACATCTCGACCGCACGCTGCGCGGCGACGGCTGCTACGTGCGCGTTTCCCTCGAGGTCGCGCAGGAAGCGCCCCGCGGTACCGTAATGCGCGGTGCGCTTGGCGCCGTCTTCTTGTGCGAGTGGGACGGTCGACCGCGAAGCGCTCGTAGTGGAATACATTCCGCGAAAGCCGTTCGAGTTTGCAAGTGCGATCGAGCTCGATGCATCGGAATAGTGCGAGCCGCTGGAATTGACGATGCGTGGGTCGGCTGCGCGAACGGCGCGTTCGAGTGCAAGTGCGTCCGCAACTTTATCGGCGTCGTCACGGACCGTGATCGACGGGTCGACCAGCGCGAGGTCGCCGTGGTACGCGCCGCTCTCGTCGGGCAGTCCCGCGTAGGGGTCTTGCGCCACGTACTGCAACTGATCGAGGCCGCGCACGATTGCGCTGCGTAGCGCTTCCGGCTGCAGATCGGTACTGACCACACTCGAGCGATGGCCATCGTGCCAGAGGCGCAGGTGGACGCCGGACCCGGTTGAGCGTTCGAGTTTGCTCACCGTGGTATCGCGCGCCTCAACGTGAAAACGCTGGGTTACCGAGAACGACGCCTCGGCGCTCCGCGCCCCGAGTTCAAGTGCGAGATCGACCGCGCGCGCCGCAATCTCGATCGCGTCATTGTTGATCATCGGCGGTACCCCCAACGGTGATCGAGGCGATCTTGACGGTCGGCATACCCACGCCGACCGGCACGTTTTGTCCGCCCTTCCCGCAGGTGTAATGGCGTCGCGCCAGGCGCGCATCATTACCCACCGCGACAACCTTGGTCATCGCATCGGGTCCGTTCCCAACAATCGTGGCGTTCTTGACCGGCGCCGTCACCTTGCCGTTTTCTATCAAGTATCCCTCGGCCACCATGAACACGAAGTCGCCCTTGCTGATCTCGACCTGTCCGCCGGCAAACGACTTCGCATACAGCCCGCGCGTGGTTGAGGCAATGATCTCTTCCGGCGTGGATTCGCCTGCCGGCATGTACGTGTTGCACATGCGCGGTTGCGGCAAGAATCGGTACGACTGACGCCGTCCGCTGCCGGTCGGTGCGACGCCCATGAGACGTGCATTGAGACTGTCTTGCATGTATCCCCGCAACACACCGCGCTCGACGAGCACCTTATGCTGCCCCGGAACGCCCTCGTCATCGACGGTAATGCTCCCACGCTCCTCGGGAAGGTTGCCGTCATCGTAAATCGTTACGAGTTCGCTTGCGACGCGTTCGCCGACGCGTCCGCTGTAGAGCGACGTACCGCGCCGGTTGAAATCGCTTTCGAGCCCGTGGCCGACGGCCTCGTGCAGCAACACGCCGCCGCCGCCCGACCCGACGACGATCTCCATTTCGCCCGCGGGCGCCGCCTCGGCATCGAGGTTGGTCGCCGCGATACGCGCGGCATCGGCGGCAAGCGCCTCGGGTCGATGATCGTCAAAGTATGAGATCGACGTGCGGCCACCGTCGCCGGCATAGCCTGAACCACGCTCCCCGCGCGCGCTTGCAACCGCGTGCACGCCGAGGGTGACCATCGGTCGATGATCGTGCACGAACCGGCCGTCGCTCGTCGCAATCCACACGTCTTGCAGCTCGTCGGAGACGTTCGCGTTGACCGCGACGATGCGTGAATCATAGCCGCGGGCGGTTCGATCGGCGCGCTCGAGGAGATCGACGTAACGCGCGGCGGGCGCATGATCGGCACGCGATTGGTCGTAGAGCGGCGGCACGTCTTCACGACGCAGATCGATACTACCGAACGCTCGCGCCGGCGCGTTACGCGCAATAAGCGACGCCGCCTCGGCGGCGCGCAACAGTGCGTCGAGCGAAAGATCGTCGGAGTAGGCATACCCGGCGGACTCGCCGGTTACGACACGTATGCCGACCCCCTGCGTCACCGACGTTGCTCCATCGTGAATGTGCCCATCCTGCAAACGAAAGCCGTACATGCGTCGCCGCTCGCAAAAGACGTCGGCGTAGTCGCCGCCGTACCGGAGCGCTCGCTCGAGCAAGCGCGTCAATGTGTCGTGATCTAGCATACTTTCCTAAAAGGTTGCGAGACGATCCACGGCTTGCACGTAGGCAGTGCGGGGATCGCCCGGTGAGTCATTGACAAGAAACGCGAAGGTAACACGACCGTGATGCATCGTCGTAACGTACCCAGCGAGTGAGTTCGCATCGCTGAGCGTTCCGGTCTTGGCTCGCACGCGCCCGCCTGCAGTCGTAAAATCGTAGTCCGTCAGCGTGCCGTCGCGGCCACCGCCTGGAAGCAACATATAGAGCTCCTCACCGTTATCGCGCAATTGCGCATCGCTCAGAATACGCGCGAGCGTGATGGCTGCAACGCGATCGCCCTCGGCGAGGCCGCTCCCGTCAAAAAGACGCATGCCGTCGGTCGGAATGCCACGCGAACTCAGAAAATTGCGCTCGACCGCGAGGCCGCTCGCGTCGTTTCCGGGTTCACCCGCGTCAACAGCGAGCGTACGCATCAACTGCTCCGCGTAGTGATTGTCGGAAAGGTACAGCATATGTGCGACGAGGGTGCGCAGCGGCGCCGAGCGGTGATCCCACAAGACGATGGTGTCGAGTGGCGCGCTCGCGACGATCGGGCGGTCGGCGGTGCTGATGCCCGCGTGTGCCAGCATACGTTCGAGCGCGGCGCCCACGACGACGGGCATATCGTGAACCGGAACCCAGACGTTGGGCTGCGTTTCAACCGTGTCACCGTCGAGCGACACGGCGCTTACCGGCGCTTGAAAGTCCTCATCCGCGTCACTGGGATCCCAATGCGGATTGATCTCCGGCCCGGTCATCTCGCTCGCATCAATCGCGACGCTGCCGTCGATCCGGCGCACGCCGCCACGGGCGAGCAATCGCACCCCACTGCGAAGATCGTCGCTGCGCAGTGATGGATCGCCCGACCCGACGAGCCACAAATCGCCCTCGAGGCGACCGTTTTGCGGCGCATGCATCGCCGCAAGCACGGTGTGAAAACGATACGCCGGACCAAGCAGATTCAAGGCTGCATCCGCGACGATAAGCTTGAGCGCGGAAGCCGGCGTCACCGCGGCACGTTCGCGCCTGGCATAGATGACGCGGCCCGCTGCATCGAGGACGACCAGGCTGTAGCGATCGGAGAGGACCGGCGCAAACGCCCCGTCGAGCGCGGAACGCAAACGCGCGACCTGCGAGGGTGTCCAGGCTGCAGGCTGCGGCGTGGCACGCGCCGGCGCAATCGCTGACGTCGCCGGCGCCGTTGGCTGAGCGTGCGAAAAAATCCCGCGTACGATCGACCAGATTGCAAGTGCAATAACGGCGAGTACAACGAGAACGGCGAGCCGGCGCCTAAGGCCGCGGGAGCGCTTCGATCTTGTCGATCTTCTCTTGTAACGTACGCTGTTCTTCACGAAGGGTATCGAGATCCGAGCGCAATGCGCTCACTTGAGAGGGAACTTTTTGGGCTTCGCGGATGCGGATCGCCGCCTCGGCAGCATCGCGCCGCACCCGGCCGTCGAATCCGCTGGTTGCCAAACGGTCGAGCGCTGCAAGTGCGCGCGGGTCTTCGAGTCGCTCGGCTGCGGCAATGGCCGCCAGCTGAACCAGAAACATCGGATCGTCGAGCAGTTGCAGGATCGTATCGACAATGCGCGAGCGCTCGCTATAGATCAGCTCGCCGGCGCGCGCGAGCGCTCCGGCCGCCATGCGTCGCAAGCCTTCGTCATGACCAAGTCGTACCGCGTCGATCAGGACGTCAACTGCGCGCGCTTGCGCCAGCTCGGCCAATCCACGCGCCGCTCCGGCCTCCACCGTACCATTCCAGGTATGTTTGCCGACCGCATCCGCGAGCGCGTCGAATGCGCGCGGGTCGCGCGTCTTGCCCAGGGACGCAAGCGCCGCAGCGCGCACGAAATACGACTCGTCATCGCGCGCGGTTGCGAGTAACGCGGTTGCAACGCCGGCGTCACGAAAGTCGCCGAGCGCGGCGGCCACCGGTCGCCGCACCTTCGGATGTTTGTGCTGCAGCGCGCCAACGAGGATGTCGCGTGCCCAGGGCGCACGCGTTGCGCCAAGCGCCGTTGCCACTTCGTCGAGAACGCCCCAGAACGGATCGTGATCGAAGGCGCAACGCAGCGCATCGCGGGCCGTCTGCGATCCGTCCTTTGCAAGTTCTCGCGCTGCGCGTATGCGCGCGACCGGATCGGGGTCGCCGCGCAGTGTTGCCGCAGCCAGTGTCGCACCGAATTTATAGGTGATGCTGCCCAGGAGCCACGCACCCGGGTCGAAACGCACGAGCAGTGGCTCAAAATCGAGCGGTACCGTGATTGTCTCGTGTGCCCGCTCGGCGCGCACGCGGATACGTCGCTCGCCGAGGAGCGGATGCGGCCCCGCATTTGCAAGGGGCACGGTGGGAATCTCCGCGCAAAAGCCCAGGTCGACATTGAAGCGATACGCGGGATTATTTTCGTCGACGTGCTGCTTCTGATCGATTGTCACCGTGGCGGCGTTGCGCTTTGCATCCCACGCGATGCTGACCTCGACCTCCGGGTGACCGCCGCGATAGAACCACTGATCGAAGAAGCCGCGCGTGTTCCGGCCGGTCTCTTCTTCGATGGCGCGGATCAGATCGATCGTTTCGACGTTGCGCTGGGCGTTCTGCTTCACGTAGTACCCGATCGAACGCCAAAAGCGCCCGTCATCGAGCTCGCCGCGCAGCATGTGCAGCGCCGCGCCGGCCTTTTCATAGAGATGGCGGTCGAAGATTTCGATCGGATCCCGGTACCGGTTGCACACGATCGGCCGCCGATAGCGATCGCTGTCCTCCTCCAGATAGCGCGAAACACAGCCGAAGACGTCGTACAGGTACTCGTCGTACCCAAGTTCAGCTTCACGCCATACGCACTCAAAGTACGTCGCAAAGCCTTCGTTGAGCCAGGCCTGCGACCAATCGCGGCAGGTGAGCAGATCGCCGAACCACTGGTGCGCGAGCTCGTGCGAGACCAACGGATCGCTTGAGAAATCGAGGTGCGCGCGTGCGTCGTGCAGCGTCCGATCGGTCTGCGTCGTTGCCGACGTATTTTCCATTCCGCCAAAGATAAAATCCGTTACCGCGATCTGCGAATAGCGCGCATACGGATACGGCGTACCGATTTTCTGCTCGAATGTCGCGATCATCCGCGGAGTGTTCCCGAAGGCGCGCTCGCCATCAGCCTCATGCCCCGGCAACACGTAGTAGTAGACGGGGATCTTGCGCGCACCGGAATCGGCTTGTCGCGCTTCGGCAAACGGCCCGGCGACCATCGTCATCAAATACGTGCTGTGCGGAACATCTTGACGATAGGTGAAGATCGTCTTTCCGTCCTCGTCGCGCCGTTCGATCAATGCGCCGTTGCCGAGCGCAAACATGCCTTTCGGCACAGCGATCGTCGTTTGCGACGTTTGCTTCTCAGCGGGATAGTCGATCGCAGGAAACCAATAGCGCGCGTTTTCGTCCTGACTCTGCGTCCAAGCATGGCGAATTTTCTCGGGATACTCGGGCGTCGGCTCGACGAAGAACAAGCCGTGACGCGGCCGCGTTGTGCGGTACGCGATACGGAACGCGGCGCGCTCGTTCGGCGCAAGCGGCGGTTCGAAGCGAACTTCGAGTTTGTCGTCGCGTTGCGCAAACCCAAGCGGTTTGCCCTCGCGCTCCACCGATGCAATCACCAGGTCGACCGCGTCGAGTTCGAGCCGTGCCACCGGCTCGTCGTGCGCGCGCACCGTTGTCGTGCACGCGCCCTCGAGCGTGTGCGCTTCCAGATCGGGCTCGAGATAGAGCTCGATATGCTCGACGTCGACGACTTTGTCGGGTCCGTACTGCAGCCGGGCACCGGGGAGCGCAAAGGAGCGGTGCGTCCCCGTATCATCGCGGAAACTCATGAATGGTGCGCGTTTCGCCCGTCGGCCTGCGTCAATCCTCCGGTCACGGCAATCACCGCTCCGGTGATAAAATCGCGTTCAGGCGCGATTAAGAAGCGCACGACGTCGGCAATATCCTCAAAACTGCCTGGGCGTCCCCGCGGGATCGCACTTTCCTGCGAGCGCGCCTGCTCCCGGCTCTGCATCTTGTCGCGAATATCGCCGGGCTCGATCGCATTGACCGTGATGCCGTGCTCGGCCTCTTCAACCGCGAGTGTTCGGGCAAACGCCACCAGCGCGCTCTTCGAGGCTTGATACAAGCTAAAGCCTCGGTAGGGTCGCGTCTCGGACGAACCGTTGCTGCCGAAGACGATGATGCGCCCGAAGTGCGCGACGCGCATCGCCGGCAGCACTGCCTCACAAGTAAGTACCGCGCTGCGAATATTTGCATCGAAGAGATTCACGTAGTCCTCGTGCGTCAAGTTGACGAAGCGCTTCACCGTCAACGCCCCAATGCCGTGCACGAGCGTGTCGAACGGTCCGTGCTGGTGCACGAGCTGCTCCAGGGCTTGCGCAATTGCCCCGGCATCGCCGGAGAAGTCGATCTGCGCCGCACTTGCCTTTGCGCCCGTGCGTTCGATCGCTGCAAGCGTCTCTTGCGGCTTGCTCGCGCGATACGTAATCGCGACGCTTTCGAAACCGTCGCCTGCCAATGCAGCGGCAATGCCGGCCGAGAGCCCGCGCCCGGCGCCGGTCACCAGCGCTCGCCGCGTCATCGCAGCGCGCGCATCTGTTCGAGGATCCGCTCGAAGCTCGCGGTGTCGACCGCGCCCGGAATCAAGAACTCGTCTTCGAAGACGAAGCTCGGCACGGCAGTGATTCCTCGCTCGATCCCCGCGACGAGCTCGGCGCGCACTTCGTCGACGCCTTCGTCGCTTTCAAGGTACGCGGCAAGGGGGCCACGGTCCAAACCGAGCAGCGCACCCGCATCGACCAGCACCGCGCGATCGCTGATGTCGAGACCGCTCGTGAAATAAGCGCGAAAGAGTTGCATTTCCAGCGCGCGATCGAGCTCGCTGCGTCGTGCGAACGCGATTGCGCGATGCGCGTCAAATGTGTTTCCTCTGATCGCTCGATCCCAGTTGAAGGTCAATCCCTCGCGCGCGCCTTCGCTTGTAACGCGCTCTAGAATCGCATCGGTTTGCGTGCCGAATTTCGCCGTATAGGCCTCGAGCACCGGTACGCCGGGAATCGGCGCATCCGGATCGAGTTGAAACGGATGCAGCCGAATCGTTACCTCGCCGTCGAAGCTCGCAAGCGCGCGATCGAAGCGGGTAACTCCGATGTAGCACCACGGGCAGACGACGTCGCTCCAGATGTCGATGCGCACCCGCCGTGCTTCACCTTTTACACGCGAAATTCCCAGCTCGTCGCGAATGATGCGCCATTTTGCGTGACACCGCTCACGCGAACGCTGTGCTGGCCGGGGTAGAACGGCCGGCGCGGCGTGTACTGGAAGCCGTTGCCGTTGAAGTAAACGGATGACGAGACGTCGTTCCCGTCGATCGTCACGCGAACCGAGTCACGGCGCACGGGCTGTGTGAAGGTCGCCCTGACCGGCGTCGTCGGACGTGCATTGCCCACGGGTGAACGGTTCGTAAGATAGGCCGCCGGATTCATTGGCGGAGGCATCGGCCGATTATAGCCCGGGCCGCTGCCGCCACCGCGATGGCCGCTGCCGGTGATCGTGACCGTCGACGTGTTGTTATTCCAATCGACGTTCGCACCTAGTGCCTGCGCAACAAAGCGCAACGGCACGAGCGTGCGCGAACCTTCGACGAACGGAGGCGAATCGAGGGTTTGCGACTGCCCGTTTACCGTTGCGTTCGTCGAACCGATTTGCAGCGAAACGTTGCGCCCGTCGCCGGTTGCGTTGATCTGTCCGTTTTGATAGACGACGCTAGCGCCGAGTTGTTCGAAGATACTGCGCAACGGCACGAAGACGCGGCCCGCCTGTTCGACCGGTGGTTGATCGAATTGCATGGTGCTGCCGTTGACGATGACCGTCACGCCGACGTTCTGTTGGGCCGGCGCCACCAAAGGTCCGCTCGCCGCGAAAAGGAGCATCGCCGCACAAGCGGCGCGAAATGATTTCGTGTTCATGGCTGGGCTTTTACCCAACCATGAACGCGTATTACACGGTTGCCGGCGCTGTAGCCGTCTCGAGCTCGCGCCGGACTGCTTTACGGTCGGCGCGGTGTTCGAACCAGCCCATCCACGTGTTGTAGATCATCGGCACGAGGAAGAGCGTAAGAATGAGCGAGCTCAACAAGCCGCCGATGATGACCGTACCGATCGCTTGCCGCCATTCGCCGCCCTCGGCGAATCCAAGAGCGAGCGGCAGCATGCCGAAGATCATTGCGGCGGTCGTCATAATGATCGGACGGAAGCGCGTAGCAGCCGCTTGCAGCACGGCGTCCTTGACGCGCATCCCCCGCTTGCAGAGCGTATTCGAATAGTCGACGAGCAATATGCCGTTCTTTGCAACCAAGCCGAAGAGCATCACGATGCCGAGCATCGAGATGATATTGAGCGATTGGCCTTGCGCCGGTTCCAGGCGTCCCATGAGCGCAAGGAAGATCAGCGCACCAATGATCGCCATCGGTACCGAGAACATCACGATCAGGGGTTCCAAGAACGAACCATATAGGATGACCATCAACATGTACACCAGCATGAACGAAAGGATCAGCGCGATACCCATATTCGCGAAGGTCTCTTGCATGAATTGCGTGTCGCCTTGCGCGGTCAAGCCGACGCCCTGCGGCAGAAAACCGGGCTGCTTGAGCTTCGCTTCGAGCGGAGCGGTTACCGCGCCGAGCGAATAGCCCGGCAACACATCGCCAAGCACGTTGATCACGCGCTGACGGTTGAGACGCTCGATTTTGGTCGGCGCGGTCGTCCACGCGAAGGTTGCCACCGACGAAATCGGAATCAGCGTGCCGTCGTTTGCGCGAACGCGCACGTTCATCAATTGATCGACGTCTCTACGCCACGCAACCGGGAACTGAACGCGCACGTCGACGAGGCCGGTTGGCGTGCGAACGCGCGTCGCCACGGCACCATCAACCGCAATACGCGCGACCGTGGCTACGTCGGACGGATTTACTCCCAAAAGCGCGCATTTCGCAGGGTCGACATCGACATTGAGACGCGGTGCGCCGTTTTCAGCGCTCGTCTGAATATTCACCGAACCCGGCGTCGCGCGAAGCACCCCCGCGACTTTTTCGGCCGCGGCGGCTAGCTCGTCTTCGGGTCCGGAGAGCGAATAGAAGATCGACGCACCCGAGCCGTTGCCGTTGTCGCCGGCGACTTGCAATTCAGCGCCCGGCACGAGATACGCGAGGGCTCGAATCTTCGGGATCGTCTTGTTCGTGTCGCCACGACGATTATCAAGCATGTCGGCGCCGAGCTGCGCGTAGTTACCGCCGGTTGACGAGCCCCAGCCCGACGGCTTGCGTCCCACGGTGGAACTCACGTCCTTGATCCCGTCGATTTTCAGGATCGCATCCTCCAGTTGCGTCACGTAGCGATCCGTCGTAGCAATCGGCGTACCGGGCGGATAGGTCACGGTCATGTTGATGTGACCGGTCTGTGTCTGCGGCACAAAGTCGAAGCTGACGCCACCGAGCGCGGCCATGGCCCCTGCGAGCACGACCGGCATCACAAAAGTAAGCACCGTCAGGGGTCGATAGGTACCAAGCGATGCGAATCCACGCGCAGGCCCGGCGCTACGGCCACGCATGAACCACGCCGCCAGATACGCCACCACGAGCCCGACGAGCCATGCGCCATCAATGAATAGCGCGTTCATGCCACCGCCAACGAGCGCAAGCGCATTGACGAGCAAGAGCGAACAGGTAAAGATCACGAACGTCCCATGCTCCAGAGCAAATGGGAGCCACTTTGTGCGATACGCGTCGAGTACTGTGTCGTACCGGTGCACGAAGAGATTGAGCATCAAGACCGCCAGGATCAAAATCCCGATTACCTTGAGCAATATTATCTGAAGAACCGCTCCCAGCATGAACGCAAGACCGGCTGTCACGAGGAATGCCAAGTTGACGACGGCGCTATCCAGCGCGCGCAACCATCCCGGGGTCGCCTCGGTGCGCTTCTTCACGCTCCATTTCGCAGCAAAGAGCGGCGTCAGCGTGAATGAGACGAACAAGGAGAACAAGGTCGCGATGACGATGACCGCGCCAAACTCTTTAAGGTATGCGCCGACAATACCGGGGAGGAAGGCGACCGGAAGGAATACCACGACGTCGACCATCGTAATTGCGATCGCCGCATTGCCGATCTCCGTACGTCCGTTAATCGCCGCGTTCATCGGATCTTCGCCGAGATCGCGATGGCGTGTGATGTTTTCAAGCACAACGATCGAGTCGTCGACTAAAATACCAATTATCAGCGAGAGTCCCATCATCGACATCGTGTCGATATGGAATCCAAACGCCTTCATTATGATGAAAGTCGAGAGGATCGACGTCGGGATCGATATCATCACGACCACGGCGTTGCGCCACGCGTGGAGGAAGAGCAGCATGACGATCGCGGTAAGGAAGATGCCTTCAATCAGCGACTGTCCCACGCCCATCAGTGATTTCGCGGTATAATCCGCCGGAGCGTCGATCTCGGTGAACTTGAGCTGCGGGAATTGCGCCTCGATGTCTTTGAGTTTTTCGCGTACAACCGCCGTCGACTTCAGCTCGTCGGCATTGATATCGCGGTCAATCTCGACGTACACGCGCGGCAGGCCGTTATAGTGCGACATCGTGCGCATCTCGACGTGACCGTCTTCGACGCGTGCGACGTCGCCGATCTTCAGCGACTTCACCGGATATTGCAACACGCTTACCGGCGAGAGCGGTATCGCCGCGATGTCGCTGGCATGATCGATATAGGCGTGGATAGCCACCGTCGCTTCGCGCGTCGGTTGCGTCATGATGCCGCCCGGCACGTTGTTATTGTTCGCGGCGACGGCGTTGAAGATGTCTTCGAGCGTCGCCCCGGTTCCAGCCAAGGCAACCGGGTCGGGCATGACGTGGAATTCCCGATCAGCCGTACCGTAGACGTCGACTTCCGCGACGTTGGGAATCTGCGCAATCAGCGGCTTGACCTGATTGTTGACTAGGTCCGCGATCTGTGGTTGCGAGAGCGTGACGGAGTTGACGGCGAGATCGAGCAGCGGCTCGCTAGCGCCGTTCTTATACACGTCGGGTGGATTGAGATCCGTCGGCATGTAAACGCGCGCGGTGTCGACGCGGCGTTGGACGTCAACTGCCGCGAGATCGAGGTCGGTACCGAGTTTAAACTGCACGACGACCGAAGCCGTGCCTTCTTGCGCGGTGGCGCTCACCTGATCGAGATGATCGATTCCGTCGAGCTGATCTTCGATCGGCTTGATGACGAGCTTTTCCATGTCTTGTGGCGACGCGCCCGGATATGAGGCGGAAACGATCACGATCGGGAACGTCGTCCCCGGCGGATTATTGCTTCGTCCGAGTTGGAAATACGAGATGGCGCCAAACACGACTAGCGCCACGAAAATCATCGAGGTAATAACCGGGCGACTAAGGGCGAAGCGCGTTAACCACACGATAGCGTCTCCGACGTCTGCTGGAAGAGCATACGCCTTCCACTACGAACGGGCGACCCCGGGTGTTTCGCGCCCTTACGATTCAGAAGTCTAAAAAGTGCCCGGCGGCTATTCTGCAATACTGGTTTTCATGCTAACTGCCTACGCCGTGGCGTCGAAGGCCACATGATAGCTCACCGTCCCAATGGGCACCTCGGCGCCAAAGGGGCATACGAGGAAGTGATCGCGTGGAACCCCCGGCAACGCCAGGCCGGGATACGCCTCGAACCCGAAGCGGCCATAGTACCGGGGGTCACCGAGTACGACGCAACCGATTCCGCCGATGCTTTCCAACTTGGCGAGCGCGGCTTGCATCAACGTTGCGCCGATGCCTTGTCTCTGGCAGTCCGGCGACACCGCGATGGGCCCGAGACCGTACCAGCCGGCTGCTCCCGAGGAAATCGTAACCGGCGAAATCGCAACGTGCCCCACGATGCTGTCGTCGCCGGCGCGTACGGCTACGAGCGAGATCGTGAGCCGATTGTCGCGTCGCAATGCGTTCACAATGAATTGCTCGGTATGGCTTGAATGGGCGGCGTTTTGAAACGCGGCTACGATAATGCGACTGATTGCATCAACGTCAGCCGGCGTTTCCGGGCGAACCGTGGTCTTCACGAACAATGCTCCAAGCTTCAGATCCCGTTTTTGGAGACTTTGGGATCCCAAACGCGAAACACTACAAGCGCCCCGTTCGTAACGCTCATAGCCCGCGCTTTTGCACGAGGGGAGGGTTCGTATGAATCTCTTGTCCCGCGAGGATTTCGAAGCTCGCTATCCCGCCAGGACGCCCGCGGCAGCCGAACTTCCCTTCAGCCGCTCGACCGTCGTCGGCGGCGACTTGACGGTTAGGTCGGATCTGACGTTGCGTGGCGTCATTCGGGGCAACGTCGTCGTCAAAGGTGGGGTCCAATTGAATTTCCACGGCGTCATCGGCGGGTCATTGACAATCGAGCCGGGTGCTACAGCGTACGTCAACGGCGTCATCAAGCGTGACCTCTTCCTAAGCGGCGGCACAATGCTCGAAGGCGTGGTCAAAGGCAACGTGCGCGCCCAGCAGCACGGCGAACTCCACGTTTCCGGTGTGGTAAAGGGCAGAATCCTCGAACAGCGGTGACGGACCAAGAAAGAAAAGCCCCCGCTGGGGGGCTTTTTTTGCGCGCAAGACTGGACTCGAACCGCAGGCTATTCCGAGTTGAGGGGATTCGCGCAAGCGTTGACTGTCCAGGGCGCGGTTAGGATGCGCCGAAAAAGCCAAACCGTGAAACGTCTTGACGCCGCGCTGGTTTCACTTATCCTCGCAATTCCGTTATCCGTCATCGTGGTGGCAATCGGCCTCGGTGAACGCTGCGGCTTCTACCCCGGCGTGCTTAGTCTCGCGTTCTTTGGGCTTCTTGTCGTCTTTACAACGCCATTGGGCGCCGCGACAGCGATCGCGATGGCAGCTATCGGCGCCGTTGGGCGAAAACGCGGAGTCCACATTAACGCTGCGATCGTGCTAGTGGCCTTCGCGGCGTTCGCTGTCCTCGCCATCGCTTCAATGCACGGGTACGTGCCATGGCCTGGGGTATGTGGGCCACTTCCCTGAAGTAAAACCAAAGAGCCCCGTTTGGGCCGCCAAATCTCTGGTGCGCAAGACTGAACGCAGACTAAGGCCTGTTAGCGGTTACACTCAGCAACGCCTGAAATAAGTCCGGGGCCGGTAGAACCGGCCCCGGTCCGTAGCTCATTGTAGAGCGCCCTGTCGCAAGGTGACTCCATCATAGCACCGGCTCGCAACGCCCGCACTCCGGGGCCACCCTGCTCGGTGACCCCTGCCGGGACTCGAACCCGGACCTCCACCTTGCGACAGGGGTGCTCTATCCAGTTGAGCTACAGGGGCTGCATCTGGCTCGAAGATAGAGTGCGATTGTTGCAAACGCGTCGCGCACCCATTTCAGAAATGTGTCTGGCTTATTTGAAAAAGCCGAAGGCCGCGGCGGCAGCGACGATCAGACAGAGGCATCCGAAGCAAACGTAAAACGCACCGCCGTAGTAAGCGTCCTGCGATCATACGAGAACGGATTCACCCGTAGGAAAAACCTCGCCACTGGCGGCAAGCTACGCAGCCACCTAAGCGTTTCAACTGGCTTTCTAAGCACGGAATGCCTTGCGCGAAGCACACGCCCGCCAGCGCAACTGCAAAGATGATCCCTGGAAAAGCCTTCATGATTTACAAGTGCGCGCAAGACTGGGACGGTTCGGCCGCCTGCGGCGGTCGCGCATCGCGGGGTCGGTCCCTCGACTTCGCTTCGCTACGCTGGGATGACACGAGAGAAAAGCCGCTTCGCGGTTGAGTCTACAACCTGATGCACCAAATCAAAACGCCCCTTGTGGGGCGTTTTGATTTGGTGCGCAAGACTGGACTCGAACCAGCACGAGATTGCTCCCGCTAGCCCCTCAAGCTAGTGCGTCTACCAATTCCGCCACTTGCGCACGGGGCTCCACTTTTTACCCGGGGTCGTTCGGGCAACCTGCGTAGTCTATCGTCTA
>DATJOM010000062.1:0-5847 GCA_035507095.1 Candidatus Acidiferrum sp. | reverse complement strand
AAAGGTGCACCAGCTTAATAACTCATCGACGGATAAATAAGGAAGAACGAAAGAATCATGGCTAAAGCGAAATTTGAGCGCAACAAGCCGCACGTGAACATCGGTACAACCGGTCACGTCGACCACGGTAAGACCACGTTGACGGCGGCGATCACGAATTGCCTCGCGACCGAGGGTCTCGCGGCTAAGCGCGGCGTCGATGAGATTGACAACGCGCCCGAGGAGAAGGAGCGCGGCATCACGATCGCCATCTCGCACCAAGAGTACGAGACGGCGAAGCGTCACTACGCGCACGTCGACTGCCCCGGACACGCCGACTACATCAAGAACATGATCACCGGCGCGGCCCAGATGGACGGCGCGATTCTCGTCGTCGCCGCAACCGACGGCCCGATGCCGCAAACGCGCGAGCACATTCTGCTCATGCGCCAAGTCGGCGTGCCGCGGATCGTGGTTTTCTTGAACAAGGTCGACCTGGTGGACGACGAGGAGCTGCTCGAGCTGGTCGAGATGGAAATTCGCGAACTGCTCACGCAGTACGAATTCCCGGGCGACGACACGCCGATCATCCGCGGTTCGGCCCTCAAGGCGCTCAACTCGAGCGGTAAGAAGGGCGACCCGGATGCGGATCCGATCTTCAAGCTGATGGATACGGTCGATGAGTACATCCCCGATCCGGTGCGTGAAATCGATAAGCCGTTCCTCATGCCGATCGAAGACGTGTTCACCATCACCGGCCGCGGTACGGTCGGCACGGGACGCGTCGAGCGCGGCCAGGTCAAGGTCGGTGAAGAAATCGAGATCGTCGGTTTGCAAGAGGACACGCGCAAGTCGGTCGTGACCGGCATCGAAATGTTCCGTAAGCTGCTCGACATCGGCATCGCCGGCGACAACATCGGCGTGCTGCTGCGCGGTATCGACCGCAACGACATCGAGCGCGGTCAGGTGCTTTCCAAGCCCGGCTCGATCAAGCCGCACAAGAAGTTCCAAGCCGAAGTCTACGTGCTCTCGAAGGAAGAGGGCGGCCGTCACACGCCGTTCTTTGCGAACTACCGTCCGCAGTTCTACTTCCGTACGACCGACGTGACCGGCACGATCAAGCTGCCCGAAGGCGTCGAGATGGTCATGCCCGGCGACAACATCAAGATGGATGTCGAGCTGATCACGCCGATCGCGTGCGAGCCCGGTCTCCGCTTCGCCATCCGCGAGGGTGGACGGACCGTCGGCGCCGGCGTGGTAACGGCGGTCTCGGAGTAGTCCCTGTCATCCCGAGCGTAGCGCCGAAGGCGCGAAGTCGAGGGACCGCCCCTCGACTCCGCTGCGCTACGCTCGGGGTGACAAATCGGTACAACCGTGGTAGAGTAGCCCCTGGCCCCCAACCCTGAGTTCATTGAAAACTTGCGTTTAGGATAGAGATGTCAAAGCAGAAGATTCGTATTCGTCTGAAAGCGTTCGATCACAAAGTTCTCGACCAGTCGGCCGAGCGCATCGTCGATACCGCCAAACGCACTGGTGCGTTCGTGAGCGGTCCGGTGCCGTTGCCGACGGAGATCAATCGTTTTTGCGTCCAGCGCTCGACGAATAACGACAAGAAGTCGCGCGAGCACTTCGAGATGCGCACTCACAAACGCCTCATCGACATCCTCCAGGCGTCGCCCAAGACGATGGATGCGCTCATGCACCTTGACTTGCCCGCCGGCGTCGACATCGAACTCAAGGCATAGCTGGTCGAGGGACCGGCGAAATAGGGGCCCGAAGCAACGCTTCGGGCTTTTTGCTTTTTCTGCGGAGGCGGCGATGCGGGTTAGCGCGCTTTGGGTTGCGGTGCTCTTCACGATAACAATTGCGTTCGCGTCGATTCCCGCGTCCGCCGGCAGCTGGAGCGTTGACGTCGCGAACGAGAGCGACGGATGGGTCTGGGTCACGGTCCGTGCCTCGGTGAAAAAGATCATCGGCACGAGGATTGAGAACATCGCGTGGTATTGTGTCGGGCCGCGTAGCAGCAGCCACCGCGCGGACTTTTCCGAACGTCCCGAAGAGGCGCTCTTCGAGATGACCGCGCAGAAGAATTGCGCGCACCCGCTGGTCAACACGCAGGGCAAAAACGCAGATTCGAACGGGAATATCCGCGCTACGATCGTCAACAACCCGTGTGCCGTCGGGTACCCGTGCGTGCGCTTTAGGCTAAAGTGAGCGCCCGGAAAGGAGATACTCATGGAAGTTAAACCGACCTATCTCGGTACGATGATTTCGCTCGCGACGGTGGCATTCGGGCTCATCGCGGCGGGTGCGTGGAACAAGTTCATCTCAGATTTCATTGCGCTCTTTCTCAAACCGGGTTCTGGCGTGTGGGCCGAGTTGATCTATGCGGTCATCATCACGATCGTTGCGATCTTCGTCGTAAACAGCTTGGGAAAGCTTGCCGATCGCGAAGCGAAATAGATGAACGATTCCACCACGCGCTTCGGCGCGCGCGCCGGCGATTACGCCCTCTACCGGCCGAGTTATCCGCGTGACGCAATCGCTGCCGTGCTCGATGGCTTTCCTACGCCCGATGTCGCGGACGTCGGCGCAGGTACCGGCATTTCGTCGATTGCGCTGGCAAATGCCGGAGCGTACGTTTTTGCCGTTGAGCCCAACGCGAACATGCGTGGTTCGATTCCGGTGCGAGCGGATATCGCCGTTGTCGACGGGACCGCTGAAGCGACGTCCTTGCCGGCGCACAGCGTCGACATCGTCGCGGCGTTTCAGGCCTATCACTGGTTTACACCGGATCGTGTCCTCGCGGAAGCGGCGCGCATTGGCCGCGCGCGCGTTCGCTTTGCGGCCGTGTGGAACGAGCGCGACGAGAAGGACCCCTTCGTGCGCGAGTACAGTGCGATTATCCAGCGCTATATAACCGACGACACCGAAGCGCGGCGGCGTAACACCACGGTTGACGACGACTTGCGCGCGCAGGGCTGGCAGCACGTGCGTCTGCTCGAATTCCGCCACGTGGTGCCGGTCGATTGGGAGGCGCTGATCGGGCGGACGCGCTCGACGTCATATCTTCCGCGCGAGGGTCCCGCGTACGACGCGATGGCGGTGGAATTGCGTGCGCTTTTCGACCGTGCGAGCGAGTTTGGCGGCGCGCGCTTTGCGCTGGTAACCAGCGTACATCTCGGCGAACGACAATGAGCTAGCCCGCGGCGCCTCGAACCAGGCGCCATGCCAATCGCACTTCGAGAATCGCGCACCCGGACGTTCCACGGCACGAAGCGCCGGATTTTCCATTTACTCGAAGAGATGGGGACCTCGGGCGACCAGATTTGGCCGTTCGCATCGCAACCGTTCATGCGCTCTCCCGGACCGCTGACGCCGGAGCGCACCGAAGAGTGGCACTTGGGGATCCACGCGATCCTGGCCGAGGTCGTCCCCGAGGAGCGAATCGTCTGGCGGATTCTCAATGACGGTGTCGACGGTACGCACGGGTACTACCTTACCGTCGACGGCAAAGAGACAACGCTCGAGTATCGCATCGAAGGCACGCTCACCGATACCGATGGGCGCTTGCTGTGGCGCCGGCTCGAAGATTCATTCGAACGTTCGACCGCCGCGCTCTTCGACAAGATCGCGCGCGTGCTGAAGCGATAGGTGGCGATGGAACAGCGCAACGTTGGCAGGCATGCGACCGTGGGTGCGCTTGGGCTCGGCTGCATGGGCATGTCGGAGTTCTACGGCAGGGGCGACGATGCCGAATCGATTCGTACCATACAACGTGCCCTCGAGTTGGGCGTGACGATGCTCGACACCGCCGATATGTACGGCCCGTTCACGAATGAAGAACTCGTCGGCAAAGCGATCAAAGGGCGGCGCAATCGGGTCTTCCTCGCGACGAAGTTCGGGATCATGCGTGACGCGGCCGATCCAAACAAGCGACTGATCAGCGGGCGGCCGGAATACGTACGTAGTGCCTGCGATGCTTCGCTCAAGCGACTCGGCGTCGATCACATCGATCTCTACTACCAGCATCGTGTCGACGTGAACACGCCAATCGAAGAGACGGTCGGCGCGATGTCGGAACTCGTCCGCGCGGGAAAAGTGCGGTTTCTCGGCCTCTCGGAGGCGAGCGGAGCGAACGTGCGCCGCGCGCATGCGGTACATCCGATCGCAGCGCTGCAAAACGAGTGGTCGCTGTGGTCACGCGATCTGGAAGAGAACGGCCAGCTCGCGACCGCGCGGGACCTTGGGGTATCGGTCGTCGCGTATTCGCCGCTCGGGCGCGGATTTTTGACGGGCGCGATTAAGAGCCCGGATGACTTTGCTCCCGACGACTTTCGCCGCTCGAGCCCGCGTTTTATCGGCGAAAACTTTCAAAAGAATCTCGACCTCGTGCACCATGTCGCGCAATTGGCCGTCGAAAAAGAATGTACCACGGCGCAACTTGCGCTCGCGTGGCTGCTCGCGCAGGGTCGTGACGTCGTCCCGATCCCCGGAACCAAGCATGTGAAGTATCTCGAGGAGAACGTCGGCGCGCTCGAGGTGCAGCTGAGCGATGCCGAACTGCAAGAGATCAACGACATCTTTCCCGCGGGTGCCGCGAGCGGCGCCCGCTACGCCGACATGAGCTTTGTCAATCGATGAAGATGCACGAAAAGATTGCCCCGCCCGATGCCGTCGACTTTCTCGGACTGGATGCGCTGCTCTCGCATGAAGAGCGGCTCGTGCGCGAGACCGTGCGCGATTTTGTCCGTCAACGCGTGCTGCCGCATGTGGCAGACTGGTTCGAGCAGGGGATCTTGCCGCGCGAGATCGCAACCGAACTCGGCAAACTCGGTCTGCTCGGCATGCATCTCGACGGCTACGAATGTCCCGGCGCGAGCGGCGTTGCGTATGGCCTTGCCTGTCTCGAACTCGAAGCCGGCGACTCAGGCGTGCGCAGCTTTGCCTCGGTGCAAGGCTCGCTTGCGATGTTTGCTATCTACCGCTGGGGCAGCGAAGCGCAGAAGCACGAGTGGTTGCCGCAGATGGCGCGCGGGCAGAAGATCGGGTGCTTCGGCCTCACCGAGCCGGATTTCGGCAGCAATCCCGCCGGCATGCGCGCCTTTGCACGACGCGACGGCAACGATTGGGTACTCAACGGCACGAAGATGTGGATCACGAACGGCTCGATCGCCGACGTGGCGATCGTCTGGGCCAACACCGACGATGGCATTCGCGGCTTCGTCGTACCGGCCGTGACCCCGGGCTTTTCAGCAACGAACATTCACAAGAAGCTCTCGTTGCGCGCGAGCATCACGAGCGAGCTTGTGCTGCAAGACGTGCGCTTGCCGGACGATGCGCAGCTTCCGCTGGCCAAGGGCCTCGCCGGGCCACTTGCGTGTTTGAACGAAGCGCGCTTCGGGATCATTTGGGGCGCGATGGGCGCGGCGCGGACCTGCTACGAAACGGCGCTCGAGTACGCCAAGACGCGCATGCAGTTCGATCGGCCGATTGGTGGCTTCCAACTGACGCAAGAGAAGCTCGCAAACATGCTGATAGAACTCGGCAAAGGGTCGCTACTTGCGTTGCATCTAGGCCGGATGAAGGACGAAGGGCGCCTGCATCCCTCGCACGTGAGCTTCGGGAAGCTCAACAACGTGCGCGAGGCGCTGAAGATCGCGCGCGAAGCGCGCACGATTCTGGGCGGCAACGGCGTCACGCTCGAGTATCCCGTGATCCGCCACATGAACAATCTCGAATCCGTGCTCACGTACGAGGGCACGAGTGAGGTACACACGCTGATCTTGGGTCAGCAGATCACCGGGCTCGCAGCGTTTACCTAAGCGCCTTGGCTTGACGGTCGAGTTCGCTGAAATCCTCGTCCGA
>DATJOM010000061.1:0-3973 GCA_035507095.1 Candidatus Acidiferrum sp. | reverse complement strand
TTTCCATGCCGCTAAAAATGTTCGTCGTGAAACATTTTCTGGGATTGTTTCACGACGAACATATCCCTCGACGCCGGTCGGGATGACAAATTCGGAAGCACGCGAACCTGGGCGGCGTGAAGATCGGGTTGAGCTTCGATGAGGGCGACCCCGCCTATCGCTTCTATGTGGGCGCACTGATGGCGGCGGCAGAGCAGTCTGGGATCGACGTGCAACCGGTCTGGCTCGCCGGCGCGGACCGCGCGAGCGATCCCGTTGCCCTGAAAACCATGGACGGACTCGTGCTCACCGGCGGCGCCGACGTCGAACCGCAGCGCTATCGCTACAGTGATGACGCCGGCGTGTGCAAGCCCTTCCCTGGTCGCGACGAAGCCGAGCTCACGATCCTCGACGCGGCCTTCGAGCGACGCCTTCCAATGCTCGCGATCTGCCGCGGGATGCAGCTTCTCAACGTCTACCAGGGCGGAACGCTCAAGCCGAAGCTGTCCCACCCGCTCGATCATGCCCTCGAGGGGGAGGCGCGCCATCGCATCGTCTGCGAGCCGCACGCAGCGCTTCCGCTCCTCGTCGGTGAGCGCGAAGGCCTCGTGAATTCGACCCATCAGCAGGCCGTCGACCGGCTCGGTCACGGGCTGCAGATCGCCGCAAAGCACGCCGACGGAACGATCGAATCGATCGAGTGGACGCGGCCGATGCGCCGCCCGTGGCTCGCCGCAGTCCAGTGGCATCCCGAACGCATGGGGCTCGACGAGCCCTTTGCAGGCGCGATCTTCCGCGGCTTTTTGCAAGCGGTGTCGCTGAAGCGGGATCTCGACTAAAAGCAGAGCGGGCGCTTTTCCGGGACGCCGGTTCGGCGCGGAAAGCGCGGCGGTGTCGGTTCGGTTTTCCGCACCACGATGATTCGCCGCTCGCCTTCGAGCGATTCTTCGCGCTCGACGATCCCGCCGAGCATCACCGCGGCATCGGCCAACGCGTTGCGCTCGCGGTCGTCCATTGCGCCGCGCTGGAGTATTGCGTAGCCGTTGATCGCAATAAACGGCAGCAACAGTTCGGCGACGGCCGGCGCGCTCGCGACCGCGCGCGCCGTTCCCGTTGCGAAGTGCTCGCGCAGGCTTGCATCGTGGCCCGCCACCTCGGCGCGCGCAGCGACGACCTCGCCCGTGAGGTGCAACGTGCTCAGCATCTCGGTGAGAAACTGCGCTTTTTTTGCCGTGGTCTCGATCAGCGCGACCGGAACACCGCACACGATTGCCAAGGGAATGCCGGGAAGGCCCCCGCCGGAGCCGACGTCGACGAGCGAGCGGCGCACGTACGGCGCGACCGTCAGGCTATCGAGGATGTGGGGCGCGAATTCTTCGGGGCTCTTCGCGCCGGTGAGATTGAACTGGCGATTGGCCGCGAGCACCGCCTCGCCGTAACGGGCAAGCACCTCGAGATACGCCCCGGGCGCACCACCGGCCTCAAGAAGCGCGCGAAGCTCGCTCACGCTCGATAAACAGACCCACGATTGCGACGTCCGCGGGTGTCACGCCGGGGATGCGGCTCGCCGCGCCGAGGGTGCGCGGACGTTGCGCACTCAACTTCTCGCGCGCCTCCCGGGAGAGTGCCGCAATTCCGGCATAGTCGAAGGTTCCGGGGATGACCACACGCTCCGTCTTGGCCGCACGCTCGATGGCAAGCTCTTGGCGGCGCACGTAGCCGGCGACCTTGAGTTCGATCGCCGCGCGCTCGCCGATGCCGGCTTCCAACGGCGGATTGAAGTGTGCCGCAATATCACCAAACTCTAGCGTTGGTCGCCGCAGGGCGTCGGCGAGCGTAGCGCCCGCCTCAAAGTGCTCGTCCTTAATGCGCTCGACCCCGACGCGCGTACGCTCGGCGCGGGCTTTTGCATCGCGCAGCATCCCTTGCCGCGTTTCGTAGGCTTCCCATGCGGCGTCGTCGACGAGCCCGACCTCACGTCCGATCGGCGTCAACCGCGTGTCGGCGTTGTCGTGGCGCAAGATCACCCGATGCTCCGCGCGCGACGTCAACATGCGATACGGTTCGTCGACGCCTTTCGTCACGAGATCGTCGATCAGCACGCCGATATACGCATCGCTGCGCGAAAGGCGTAGCGGTTCGCGTCCTTGCACTGCGCGCGCCGCATTCACACCGGCGATCAATCCTTGCGCACCAGCTTCCTCGTAACCGGAGGTACCGTTGAGCTGTCCGCAATGGTAGAGACCACGATAGCGTCGCGTCTCGAGCGTGTCGTGCAATTCGGTCGGCGGTACCATGTCATATTCGACCGCGTAGCCCGCACGCAACATTCTGCACGCTTCCAAGCCGGGCAGCGTGTGCAGCATCTCGATTTGAATTTCCGCCGGTAGCGACGTTGAGAAGCCTGCGACATACAGCGTCGGCTCGTTCCAGCCTTCCGGTTCGATGAACAGTTGATGCGACGGATTGTGCGCGAACTTGACGACTTTATCTTCGATCGACGGACAGTAGCGCGGCCCAATCCCCTCGATCAAGTCGAGCCCATACAGGGGCGAATAGAGAAGATTGTCGCGTACGAGCGTATGCGTGCGCTCGTTGGTTTCCGTGATATAACACGGGTATTGCGGGCCACCGAATTTTGCTTCGCTGGTGTACGAAAACAGCAGCGGCGTTTCACTCGGGGCTTGCACCGGCATCGCGTCGTAGTCGACGCTCGTGCGATCGATGCGCGGTGGTGTGCCGGTCTTCAGTCGCTTCGTCGGAAAGCCGAGCCGTCGCAACGCGTGCGCGAGTCCGACCGCCGGGGCTTCGCCAAATCGGCCCTCGGCTTGCACGACGCTACCGCGAAACGTCTTGCCGCCGAGGAATGTGCCCGTCGCTAGCACGACGCTGCGCGCGAAATACTTCGCGCCGTCGGCGCACATCACACCGCGCACAACCTCGCCGTCGACAACGAGATCTTCGACCAGGCCTTGCACGATCGTGAGATTTGGTTGCGCGCGCAACACCTCGATCGCCATGCGCGCGTATGCCGGTTTGTCCATCAGCTGCCGCAGCGCGCGTACCGCCGGCCCTTTGCTCTCGTTCAAAAACCGCGCATGCAAACTGCACTGGTCGGCGATCCGCGCCATCGCGCCGCCGAGCGCATCGATCTCGCGGACGAGCTGGCCTTTCGCACTCCCGCCGATCGACGGATTGCACGGCAGCGTGCAAATTTTGTCGGGGTCGCCGGTGACCAGCAGCGTATCGACGCCCAGACGCGCCGAAGCCAGGGCCGCCTCGACGCCTGCGTGACCACCTCCCACGACGATGACGCTCATTCCAGGCCAGCGCTTTACGGAGTCCGAAACGAATACCTACCAAGCGACGTTAAGCGACCATCTACTTTCTGGGAGGATGCCTCGATGAAACTGGCCTTCTCACTGTGTTTGGGCGTGCTCGCGCTTGCGTTGAGCATCGGAGTGCCCGCGTCGGCGCAGGTTGTCAAAATCACGGTCGCACCCAAAACCCTGAGCCTAAAGCTCGGCGAAACAAGCTCGATTCTGGCTACCGGGGAGGGCAGCTGGCCCGGCGTCAGCGGGAGCACCTGCAGCAACCACGGGAATCCCAAGGGCGTGGTCATCGCAAGCATCAAGTTCGTTCACCACATAAAGAACGCCACCGGCGGCGCGCAGAGCGTCGAGGTGACCGGACAGCATGCGGGCACGTGCACGGTGTACTTTGAGGTGAGCGAATTGGACCGAGGGGGCAACGAGCACACGGCACAAGCACACACCGATATCACTGTGCGGCCGTAAGGTTGCACCTCAGCCACGTTTTTGGAGGACACCGATGAAGATGCGCTTTGCGCTCCCGTTCTTCGCATGCGCGCTTGCCGTGGCGATGCTCGCGCCGGCGCTCGCCCAAATCATGAGCATCACCGCGAGGCCGACGAACGTGACCCTCAAGGTCGGCCAAAGCCAGTACATCTACGTCGAGTCGCGCGGCAGTTGGC
>DATJOM010000060.1:0-12635 GCA_035507095.1 Candidatus Acidiferrum sp. | reverse complement strand
GCGGCCGCCGATTTTCGCGTGCGCGAAGTCCGGGAACTGCGTTGCGGAGTGATTTCCCCAAATGATCATCTGTGAGATCTCGGAGACATCGACGCCGGCTTTTTTCGCAAGCTGGGCGCGAGCGCGCAATTCGTCGAGCGTAGTCATTGCAAAGAAGCGGTCTTTGGGTACGCTGGGGGCGTTGTTCATCGCGATCAGTGCGTTCGTGTTGCAGGGGTTGCCCACGACGAAAACGCGTACGTCGTCGGCTGCATTGTTTTCGATTGCCCGGCCCTGCTCGGTGAAGATCTTGCCGTTGACCCGAAGGAGTTCGGAACGCTGCATGTCGCCTTTACGAGGCACGGCGCCGACCAGAATCGCCCAGTCGACGTCGCGCATCATGGCGTCGGCGTTCGAGCCGTACTGTACGTTGGTGAGCAGCGGGAAGGCGCAATCCTCCAGCTCCATCAGCGTCCCGCGTAGCGTGCCCAGCGCCTGCTCAATCTCGAGCAGGTGCAGTTCAAGCTCGGTCTGGGGACCGAACATTTCGCCGTTGGCGATGCGGAAGATCAGCTGATACCCGATCTGACCCGCTGCGCCCGTGACCGCCACCTTGAGACGTTTTTTCACGATACCTCCGGACAACCGTCGTTAAGCTTTGCTCCGGTTCTTTGCGCTGCCAGGAATTCCGTTTGGCCTTGCGCGATAAGGCATCCATGCGTGGTCCCCAGGGCCAGCCCGACCTCGAGCTCGTCCACGTCAACGTCGCCTCCGCCGCCGGTGCCTACACCGTGGGCAATTCCTCGTTTTTCCGCTACATCATTCGCTTGGCCGAGATGGAGCTGCCGCTTTCCCGAGCGGATCAGGAAGCGGTCGATGTCTTGGCGGCGATCCCGCATGCCTTTGACGCCGACGACGACGTGCCGGCGCTCTCGGGTGCAGGCTGGCGGATCGTCCCCGCGCAAGGCGAGCTGGATTGGCCGGTGCTCGAGGCAACGCCGCAGCGGCTGCGCACGGCGCTCGAACGTGCACGCGCACTGCTCTGGAACAATGCTTCACGCGTTCGCGTGAGCGCCCGCGAGATCTCGTCGATCGAAGACGAGCTCGATGCGGTCTATGCGGTGCTCATGCGTGCCGAGGCCGCCGGCTTCGCGGTAAACGTTTCATACGTCTTGTAATTCCGCTCGTCGGTGCGGGCGGCGAACCGATCTCCTTCGTGCGCACGATCTTCTCGCACGGACTGCCCTTTCTGCCGCCCGGCCACATCGACGAAGAACGCTATATCTACGATGTGCACGTGCGCATCGGCGAAGCCGTCCGTCGCCTTCGCTACACCTCGCCGGATGGTAAGCTCAACGTCGAGCTCGACGGCCGCGCGAGCAAAGCCGATCAACGCGTCGCGGAGCGGATTACGCGCCGCGTCTTCCGGCTCGACCAAAATCTCGCGCCGTTCTACGCGATGATCGAGAGCGATCCGCGACTTTCGTGGGCAGTCGGCGCCGGACGGTTGATCGCCAGCCCGACGGTTTTCGAAGATGTGATCAAGACGATCTGCACGACGAACACCACGTGGGCCGGTACGCGTCGGATGATCGGCGCGCTCGTCGAACGTGGTGAGGGCGCGTTTCCCGATGCGGCGCTGCTCGCCAAAACGCCGGAGCGCTGGTTCGCGGACGTTGCACGGATGGGCTATCGTGGCCCGTACGTGCGCGCGATCGCGCGCGACGTGCACGCCGGCAGGCTCGATCTCGAAGCGCTCTTGCCCAACACCGAGGCTGAAGAAGAAGCCAAAGAAGCGACGGTAGAAGAAGCGCTTCGTGACTTGCCCGGCGTCGGTCCCTACGCTGCCGCGCACATCATGCAGTTGTTGGGCTTTCATCACCAGCTCGTGCTCGACTCGGCAACCCGGCCTCGCTACCTCGAGATCAGCGGCAAGAAGCGCGCGTCCGACAAGACCATCGTGCGCGACTTTAAGCGCTATGGACCCTACGCGGGGCTCGCATTCTGGCTGTATGTGACGCGCCATTGGGTCGAAGAGATACCGTTTGAACGCTAGCGGACCAAGAATACCGAGAGGATCAGCGCCGGGATCGTGATTGCGACGCCGATGCGGAAGAAGTGCCACGCGCTCACGTTAAAGCCATCGCGCCGCAACGCGATCAACCACAGCATCGTTGCGAGCGAACCGGTGACGGCGACGTTGGGACCAAGATCAACCGCGACGAGCGCCGCGTGCGCGACCGCGGGCGTAACGGGCGCGGACTGCAATGCGAAACCGGTCGCGAGCGCGACCGGTAAATTGTTGAAGAGATTACTCGCAACCGCGATCGCAAATGCAACGACCAACGGAGCACCGTGCTGGAAAAGGTTGCGAAGGACGTCGAGTACGCCCGCGCGATCGAGTGCCGCGACGATGACGAACAGACCGGCGACAAGTGGGACGATCTGCCAAGCGAGATGGCGCGCGACAAACAGCGCCGCGCTGCGCTCGCGCAATGACACAATGGCCAGACAACCTATCGCAGCGACCAGGGCGGTGATCCCGACGTCGATACGCAGTGCCGCCGCAACGATCAATGCAATCGCAGCAAGTGCGATGGCAACGCCGCTCAGCGCCACTGCCGGCGGCAGCGATCGGGGTTGAGCAGAGATGTCGTAAGGCGAGCGTAGTTTGACGCGGAAGAAGAAGCGCAATCCAACATACGTGCACGCGAGAGCGCTCAGCGCCGAGAGCCCGAACGCAGCGAGCCATACGTGCAACGCCGGTAGATGCGGCCCGAACACCACGAGATTCGCCGGGTTGGAGATTGGCAGCACGAACGAGGCGGCGTTGGCGATGAACGCGCAGCCGAAAAGGTAAGGTAACGGGCTTGCATCGGTGCGCGCAAGGGCGGCGCTGATCGCCGGGGTGAGCACGACCGCGGTTGTGTCGTTCGAGAGCAACGCGGTCACGAGCGCGCCGACGAGATAGACGAGCGCAAAGAGCCGATGCTGGGAGCCGTGCCCCGCGTCGAGCGCATGGGTCGCGAGCCAATCGAAGAGGCCTTCGTGCCGTGCAAGCTCTGCCAAGGCCATAATTCCTATAAGAAACGCGTACACGTCGTCTCCGCGCAGCACCGCGGCCAACGCTTGCCCGGGCGAGAGAATGCGTAGTAGAAGAAGCAGCAGGGCGGCGCCGGCGGCCCACATCCATTCTTGGGAGCGCTGGGGCCTAAAGACCATCCCGATCACGGCGATCAAGGAAATGACAATCGCCAGCCCGCTTTGAAGTGCCACCAAGGGTAGCTTACCCGGAGGACGGCCGTTCATGCACCTACCTCGGTTGACGTTTTGCACGCTGCTTTTGGCAGCGGGCGTTGCCGCCTGCGGTGGTGGCGGCGGTGCGGTCGTGCCCGCGGCAGGCGGCGCCGCGCACGGAACCGCACCGGCGCTTTCGCTGCGGATGCTCATTCCGAGTACGACGCAAATCACGTCGGTGCGAACGAAGAAGCCCGCCTACGTTTCGGCTTCGGTAGCTTCGGTCGTTTATACCATCACCACGACCGGCGGCACGACCTCGCTCGTGAATGGCGCGAACTACACGAACATTGCGACGCCATCGCCGTGCACCAGCGGCAGCAACGGCTTGGTCTGCACCATTGCAATTTCGGCAACGCTTCCCGGAAGCGGCACGTACAACGTGACGATCGCCACCTACGACACGGCGCAAAGCGCGACGTGCACGCCGGGCGGAAGCGGATGCAAAGGTAATCTGCTTGGCCTTGCAACGCTGCCGCAAACGATCACGCTTGGGAGCACGACACCACTCGCAGTTACGCTCGGTGGCATTCCGGCATATCTGCAGGGCGTCTCGCTGACCGGCTACGCGAACGGCGGCCACGGCAATCTCAACAACAACATCACGATCTTTGGGCCAACCGCGCAAACCGGTGTCGCCGAGATCCTCGATGCCGACCAGAATGTCATCATCCCGCCGGGCGCACCGACGATCTCGGTTACGTCGCAAAACCCGAGCGCCGTGACCGCTACCGTCGCAACGCCGTCGCCCGGGCTCTACTCGGTCACGTGGACGGCCGTGAAAAGCGGAAGCTACGTGCAACCCGGCACGTACACCGTGACGCTTTCTTGGGCCATACCGGGCACGAGTTTGAGCTCGACGTTTCCGATTTCGGTCCAGGTCGCGCACAGCGGTATCTTCGTCGGCACGTGTACGAGCACAAACGTAGCCGGCGTGTACGGCTACCTGGATGGGAACACCATCGGTGCGTCGCCGGATCTGACGATCGCAAGCGGTCTGCAGTGCACGGGAACGGCACCGGGCGTCGCAACCGATACGGCCGGCAATCTCTACGTCGCCGACGGGCTCAACGTCTTCGAATACACCGTGGCGCCGGGAACGAATCCCGCGCCGCTCTGGACCGCAGGCGCATCCCAAGGGCTCTTGGAGCCAGTCGCGGTCGCGCTCGACGGCGACGACAATCTCTACGTCGGGGACGCCTCTGCGGGAGCGCTCGCCTACAGTTCGCCGAGCCCGTCGGGACTCGGAGCGCCCGTCGTGACCGTCAGCAATAGCAATTTCCTCGGTTACTATCCCGGCGGCGTCGCGGCGGACAATGCGGGCAATTTCTACCTAGCCGTCAGCCAAGACGGCGACTTTGTGTTGTACCAGTTGCCGAGCCTGCAAGGTGGTCTCTCCCCGGGCAACGTGCCGAATGACATCGCCACGCTGCAGCCGGAGCAGTACAACGCCGGCGACGCGGTCGCGGTCGACGTGCAGCCGAGCCCATCGACTCCGCCCAACGTCTGGACCGGCGGGCAATCGCCGCCGGCGTATAACGGCGCGTTATGGAATTGGACCGCCCTGGGCGCCCTTTTGAACACCTACACGAGCGTCAATCTCGGAAGTGAGGTCGAGGGCGTAGCCGTCGACGGGAACGGTCTGCTCTACGCTGCATACGCGAGCGGGTCGTCGGTCAGCGTCGTAACGCTGGCGCCGCCGAGTTATGCGATCGGGACGTCGCCGATCACCCCGCCGGCCGTTTCGCCGGTAAACGTCAGCGTCGGCGTTGCGCCGGCTGCCGGCGTCTTGGGTAATCGCGTTGGCGGCGGTTCGCCCCAGCCGCTCAGCTCCCCAGCGGCAACCCGCAGCCGGCCGTAGCGCAAGAAGACGTCGGTATGTGGTGCACCGCTGCACACAAAGGGACGTATCCACGTTGATTTAATATCCACAAACACCAATTTGGTGATGTGAGCCGGCTGTGGATGAGCGGCTAGCGAGGAACCGAATACCCCTCTAAGATGGCGCATTCGAACACCACCGATGTTCGATATTTCAGGCGACCCTGGTATTGGCTCGTCACACTGACCCTTGCTGCCATCTGTGCGACGATACTCGTCGTGCTCAACGCGAGCGCGCGTTTCGCACAGGATCAACGGACATTCGAGCAGGGACGAGATTTACGCGCGCAGCGCATCGAGCAGCGCATCGATGAGTATTTCTCGGGGGCGATCGAACTCGCCAACACGGGAGCCCATTCGTTCTCATCCGTGCGGGGCAACCTTGCGCTGACCGAGTCGCTGACGCTCGCCCTATTGCGCGCGCGGCAAAGCCCGTACGTCTACGGCGTCGGCGTGTACTACGCGCCCTACGCGTTCGACGGCCGCACCAAGCTGGTAGGTGTCTACGATCACGTAGGCAAGGCCGGACATTCGAACTTGGATCGCACGATCGCGGGCGGGATCGACGAAGTCGTTGGGGTCCTCAACGCCCCATCTCCCGATCAAGATTACACGCGCTTCGCATGGTTCAGACGCGCGCCGAGCGCCCGGAATTCGGCGATCTTCGCAGGTCCCTATACCGAGGCCGGGCGCAGCTTCATCAGCACGATGCGCGCGATCGATTCCGACGGGCGGTTTGTCGGTGTGGTTACGGTCGATACGCTTACGAGCGAGTTCAAAGCGCTGATGGCGCCGGCGGTCGGTGCCGGTGACGTCGCGTGGATCGAGTCGAGCCCGCTCCGGCCGCATCACCGGCTGGTCGCGACGGCAGCAATTCCACCTGGACCGCGCGTCGATCGGAGAATTCCGCTGCGCTACTCGGGCGCGTTTTTGCACCTCTCGACCGATGCGACGCCGCTTCAGGTCGCCGCGCGCGATGAACTTTCGTCGAGTATCGGACTGATCGCCGCGATCTGGCTCGTGACTGGGTTGATCGCGATCGGTCTCGTACAACGCTGGAATTCCCAAGAGCGGCAGCAGCGGCTTGAAGTCGAACAAGAGCGTCTCGAAGACGAGATCGCCTTCTCGAAAACGGTCGAGGCGGAGCTGCGCAAGGCCGCCTACACCGACCCGCTGACCGGCTTGCCGAATCGCACGGCATTCTTGGAATTCGTCGAGGCGGTGCTCGGATCGCCCAATCGCGATCGGTATGCGATCTTCTTCATCGACCTCGACCGCTTCAATATCATCAACGAAACGCTCGGGCATACGGCCGGCGACGATCTGCTGCGCGCGATCGGCAAGCGCCTCGAGACGATCATCGAAAGCACCGATCTCATCGCGCGGCTGGGCGGTGACGAGTTCGTGCTGGTTGCGGCAGTTGAGTCCCGCTCGTTTGCCGAGGCAGCGTCGCTGCTCTTAGCGCACTTGAGCGAGCCGATCATCGTACGTGGGCGCACGATCTATCCCGAAGCATCGATCGGCGTTGTCGCGGTTGAGGACGGTTATTCCAGTCCCGAGGACTTGCTACGCGACGCCGACATCGCGATGTACGCAGCTAAAGATCGAGGGCGTGCACAGTTCACCGTCTTTGACGCGGCGATGCGCCGTCGCGTCGCCGAGGATTCGCAGCTCGAGGACGATCTTCGCCGGGCAATCGAACACGGTGAGTTGCTTCCATACTATCAACCAATCGTGAGCATGGCGACCCGCCGCATCGTCGCGTTCGAAGCGCTGGTGCGCTGGCATCGCAACGACGGAACGATCGTTCCCGCAGCGGAGTTCATGCACTTCGCGGAGGCGCACGGCTTTGTCGAGGCGATCGACTCGCTCGTCTTTCGTGCGGTGTGCGTAGATGCAAAGGCGATCTTCGCCTCCTTCCCTTCAGCGGTGATCTCGATCAATGTGTCCGCGTCGGAACTCACGACGCAAACGCTGGCGGACACGATGGAGCCGCTGATGCGCCAGCACGACGTGCATCCGGCGCGATTAAAACTCGAGATCACGGAGACGGCGATGATGACGAGCTCCGAGATGACACTTGGCGCGATCGATCGCCTCCGCGAGCTCGGTTTGGAGTTCGTCCTCGACGATTTTGGAACCGGATATTCATCGCTTGCTTATCTGCAACGCCTACCGATCGGGGGCATCAAGATCGACCGCTCGTTCGTCGAGCCGCTACCGGGCGATCCCAAAGCCGTTGAAATCGTTCGCAGTGTCGTGGCGCTCGCGCGCTCGTTCGGTCTTTCGACGACCGCCGAGGGCGTCGAGACCGGCGCGCAGTGCGAGCTGCTATCGAGCCTCGGGGTCGATCACGCGCAGGGCTTCTTCTTCTCTCCGGCGGTCGAGGTTGAGGCGCTCACCCGTCTTGATAGAATAGCCTTGTGAGTTCGTACATCCCGGCCGACCCGACGATCGCCGAGTTCGCCGCCTACCTGCGTTTGGAACGGGGCCAGTCGCCCCGGACCTCGGAGGAGTACGCGCGTGACGTCGAGCTCTTCGGCGGCTTTCTCGAACCGCGGCACGACAAAGGCGCAGAATTCACCAAGATCTCGGCGACGACGACCTCAGACGTGCGTCGTTTTGTCATGGAGTTGATGGGCCCGCGCAAGTATTCCGCGAGTTCGGTTCGGCGCAAGATTGCGGCGCTCCGATCCTACTTCGCCCTGCAAAAGCGCGAGGGGCGGCGCATCGACAACCCTGCGCAAGACGTGCCGCCGCCCAAGGCGCCGAAACGCCTACCGCAGGTGATGACCGAGCGTGAGGTAGGCACGTTGCTGCGCACGCGTATCGCGGGGAAATCGGAGTTCATGCGTTTGCGGGACCTGGCAATGATGGAGCTGCTCTACGCCAGCGGAATTCGTCGCGCGGAGCTCGTCGGGCTCAATGTCAGCGACGTGGATCTGGAACGGCGTTTGATCCGCGTCATCGGCAAAGGGAACAAACAGCGCACCGTGTTCATCAATCGGGCTTCAGCCGCGGCGATACGCAACTACCTCGCCGTGCGGCCGCGCACACCCGACGAAGGACTCTTTATCTCCAAGCGTAAGACGCGGATGTCGCATCGGCAAGCGTGGGTGATCTTTCGTCAATTTGCCGAACTCTCCGGGCTGACCAAACACGTCACGCCGCACGTCATGCGTCATTCGTTTGCGACACATCTGCTGGAGAACGGCGCCGACATCGTGACGATCAAGGAGTTGCTCGGTCACGAGAGCCTCTCGACCACGCAGATCTATACAAACGTCTCACTCGAGCATATGCGCCGCAGTTATGAGGAGGCGCACCCGCGCGACCGTAGCGAAGAACGCTAGCGTGAAGCGCTTGTCTCTTTTTCTCGTTCTGGCTTTTGTCGCATGTTCGTCATCGCCGCAACCCTACGCCACGACGGTCGGCTCGTTGAAGCCGGGTGCCGTGATGACCGTGAACATCGAAAGCGGCGTCGTCAACGCTTTTAAGCCGATGCAAGGCGACCCGACCGACCGCTATACGATTTCGGCGACCGCGCGCGGTGATGCCACGCCGCCGCCGGCGCCGGCCATTCATCCGAACGGCAACGGCATCACCGTGAACGCGACCGGGACGCTCGCGTATCTGCTGGTGCGGGTGCCGGAAGGCGTCAATCTCGTCGTGCACTCGCGCAACGGCAACGTTAATGTAACCGATATCAACGGCAACGTCGATGTCGATGCGACCAGCGGGAACGTGAAGATTATGGTCGCAGGCCAGGCGCAAGCGACGACGCAAAATGGGAACATCGACTTGACGATGGGTGCCGCAACGTGGCCGGGCACCTTGCGAGACACCGCGAGCAACGGCGATGTAACGGTCTACGTGCCGGAGACTGCCGCGTTCCACGCGCGCTTGCACACCGATGACGGCACGCTGTTTACCGATTTTGCACTGACCGGAACCTCGAAGGGTTCGAACGAAACGATCGATGCTCCGGTAAACGGCGGCAGCGCGTTTGGTTTGGACCTCGAGAGCCGGCGCGGCACCGTGCGGCTGCTGCGCCTTACTCCGCAGGCCTAGGCGGCAACACCGCGCCCGGGTTCATCACGCCATGCGGGTCGATGGCACGTTTGACGGCCTGCATCAGTCGCATCTCGGCTGCGCTGCGATGCAGCGGAAGCTCGCCGCGCCGGTAGCGACCGATGCCGTGCTCGGCCGTGATGCTGCCGTTGAACTCTGCGACGATCGCGTGTACGGTGCGATTCACGTCTACCGCTTCGGCGCTGCGGCCAAGCAGGACGTTGAAGTGAATGTTGCCGTCGCCCGCGTGTCCGAAGGCCAGCACGCGTGTGCCGGGATGATCGCTTTCGACCGCTGCGGTTGCGCGTGCTAAAAACGCCGGAATCGCCGAGATCGGGACCGAGACGTCGTGCTTTGCACTGCGCCCGGCGCGCCGTTCGTTTTCGCTAATCGTCTCGCGCCAGGACCACAGCGCCGCCGCTTGCGCGCTGCTTTCGGCGATGACGCCGTCGCGCACGTGTCTGCGTTCGCTCGCAAGTCCAAGCGCTGCTTCGACACCATCGCGCAGCCCGGGTAGACTCGCGGCGGCTTCGATGAGGAGATACCAGGGATGCTCGGGGAGTGGACGCACGAGCTGCGGTTCGTAGTGCAGGCGCAGCGCGACGGCAGGCTCGCTGAAGAGTTCGCAGCCGACCAGCGCTTCACCAAGGGCTTCTTGCACGTCGCCAAATGCGGCGATCGCATCCTGGGCGGTCGCAACGCCCAACAACGCCGTCGCGCGATGTCCTGGACGCGCCCAGAGGCGCAGCACCGCGCCGGTTATGACGCCAAGCGTCCCTTCGCTGCCGATGAAAAGCTGCTTCCAATCGTAGCCGGCGTTGTCTTTGCGAAGTGCGCGCATACCGTCGGCGACCGCACCGTCGGCGAGCACGACTTCAAGCCCGAGAACGAGCGCACGCATCGAGCCGTAGCGCAGCACGGCGGTACCACCGGCGTTGGTCGCGATCAAGCCGCCGATCTGCGCAGTGCCTTCCGCGGCGAGCGAGAGCGGAAAGAATCGTCCGGCGGCCTCTGCCGCCGCTTGCACGTCGGCAAGAACACAGCCGCCCTCGACGCTCATCGTGAACCCTACGGCATCGAGCGCGCGGATGCGCCGCATGCGCGCGAGGCTGAGGACGATCGCGCGCTCGAGGTCGAGCGGCGTGGCCCCGGCGGCAAGGCCGGTGTTGCCGCCTTGCGGCACGATCGCGACGCCCGCTGCAGCACACGCGCGCACGCAGCCGGAAACCGAAGCAGTATCGCTTGGGCGCGCTACCGCAAGCGCCGTGCCGGTAAAAACGCCGCGCCAATCCGTTAGGTACGGTGCGATGTCGGCGGGGGCGGTGATCAAACCACCCGGACCGCAGATCGCTGCGAGTTGCTCGAGCAGCGATGCGCTCACGCCTGTTGCGCGCTCTGCGCTTCCTTCGCCTTGACCAGACGCACCATGGCGTCGTTGTAGGGCGTCGCGACACCGGTGCGCCGTCCGAAGGCAACCACGGCGCCGTTGATGTGATCGATCTCGCTCGGATGCCCCGATTCCAAGTCGAACGCCATCGAGCTTTTCGCGTCGGCGCCGATCTCGATGACCTGCGTAACGTATTGCCACGGGCTCACGAAGGGGAGATTGATCTTCAACGCCGCTGCCACCGCAGCGGCTTCTTCTGCCAGCGATTCCGCGAGATGCGCGGCGTTCGCGTTCTTGATGATCTCGCCCGTTTCGCAGTCGAGCAGCGCCGAGATTGCATTGATCGCCGCATTCGCGACGAGCTTTCCCCACAAGTGCGGGCGAATGTCATAAACGACCGACGCCCGCAACCCGGAATGGGTCAGCACGTCGGCGATCGTGCGTGACGTGGCTGGTGCAGCCGACGCGGAGCCGATCAGGGTTGTCCCGTTGATCGAACTACGCACGTGCCCGGCACCGACCGTATGCGACGACTCGGTCGTGACGCCGAGCACGACCGGTACCGCGCCACCCAGCGCGGTCTTGATCGCGTCTTCGTTGCCGACCCCGTTCTGCAGCGAAATGATCGGCGTAGCAGGATTGAGTTCACCTGCGAACGGGCGCAGCGCGCGCAACGTGTCGACGGCTTTCACGAACAAAAAGAGCATCTGCGAGCCGAAGAGATCGCGAGCATTCGACGCTACGCGCACTCGCCGTGGCGGCTCGTCGTTGATCGCCAAGCCGTCCCGCGCGATCGCGGCGCTTGTCTGCGCGTTAGCATCGAGCACGGTCACGTCGCACGTCTGCGCGAGATGGTAGCCGAACAGGGTGCCCATCGAGCCCGCGCCGATGACGCCGATCTTCAGCCGCTCGGTGCTCATGCGCTCACGCTTACGGAATCTTGGTTTGGAAGCCGAAGGTGAAGCGGCGCTCCGCATGATTGAGCGCGCGCTCGCCGACGAAGAGCTGCCAGTTCTTCGCCACGTTCAGATTCCCGTAGAGATCGATATCCGGACGCTGAATGTTATAGATCTTGGTGTCGAAACCGAAGACCCGTTCGTTGTATGCTGCCAAGAATCCGAGCTGCGAGTAGAGCACGCCGCCACCGACCTTGAGACTCGGACTGAGCGACTGGATCAGGGCCACGTTCGCAGTCGTCGGCGTGTAGCCGATGTTGTTCGCCCCTACCAGCAGACTCGTCTTGTTGTGCGGCAAGATGACCGCATTGAGATCGCCTTCGGGGCCCTTGTTTGCGCTGTAGAGCGGGTTCGGGCAGCAGACCGTCTGCGCGTTGAGTTCGCTGATACGCAACTGAATCGAGATCAAGCTGCTTGCAATGTCGGCGAGGCGATTTTGCAGGTGCAGCGACCCGGCGGTCACGCGATGCTCCTCGGGCGCAGCACCCGATGGCGCACTGCTGGACATCGGCGCCGGCGAGATGCTCGCGGCCGGATATGGTGTCGCGTTCGCGTCGACGCCGTACACGTTGCTCGTTCCACCGAGTTGGGCGAGGAGCGAGTTGGCCTTTTGTAGCGTCGCGTCCAGATTCGCAACCGTATTCTTGAGTTGCGCTTGTGTCTGCGGATCGCTCGTGACGTTGCGCAGGTCGTGGGTGATTCCGGCAATATTCTCGGTGGTCTGCGCGATGTTCTTGGTCGTCGCCAGGACATTGCTCTTGAGGTTGGGATCGGTCGCAAGGGACTGCAACGATGCCATCGACACGTTGAGCGCATGCGACGTCTGCTGGAAGTTCGCCAAAATGTCGTTGATCCGCGACGAATTCATTTGCACGGTCCCGTTGAGCGTGTCCGTGAGCGCCACCAGGTTCGAGCTGGCCCGCGCGAGACTCGACTGCAGTTCGGACGAGATCGCGCCGATCGAGCCCTTGAGTGAAATCGTAACGTCATTGGCGTTGGTTAAGGCGGATTGCAGCGTGTCGAGGAGCTTGGGTTCGCGGCGGGCGAGCTCGCTAACCATCGCG
>DATJOM010000059.1:0-2291 GCA_035507095.1 Candidatus Acidiferrum sp. | reverse complement strand
GCGGTCGAGTCGCACGCGGAGGCGGGCGCTGAGATTCTCAGCCTAGCGGATTCGCAGCTCTTTGCGGCTGCGGCGACGATAGCGCGCACGCACCACGAACGTTGGGACGGGATGGGCTATCCGCGCAAACTCAAAGGCGACGCGATCCCGCTCTCCGGGCGACTGGTCGCGGTGGCCGACGCGCTGGTCGCGATGATGCACGCGCGCGCCGATCGGGGCGCGTTGACGTTCGGTCACGCGCTCGATCAGGTAAAACGCGAAAGCGGGACGCACTTCGATCCGAACGTCGTGCACGCGCTCGAACGCGTCAAAGAGAAGATCGGGCAGGCGCTTTCGTAAGCCGCGTCGCGACCCACGCGACGGGCATCCCGAAGAAGAGCGTGTGCGCAACAAGGTTGTTGATCAACGCGCGTGCCGTATAGCCGAGTTGCGGCGCGTGCCCGAGCGGCACAACCAGATAGTGCATGAACAGCATGACGCACACGCCGAACACGAAGCCCGACGCAAGCGGCATGCGCCGGATTGCGGGCAGTACGCGCAAGAGGCCGACGAACACAAAGCCCCACACCAAGCTCACGAGAACATGTGAGCTCTGCCCGATGAAAATGATCGCCGGCAGGGTTGCGTGCAGTGTATTTTGATAGCCGAGCAGATTTGATGCGTCCCACCTCAACAGCGCGACCACCGGCGCGCCCAAGACGAGCGGCACGGTGATCGTGAGGTAGATGCCGATGGTTATCGCGCCGGCAAGGCCGGCGGCGATTGCGGCAATTACGTCGGTTTTTCCCATGCTGCCGGAGCGTACGCCGGCACCGCGCTGTGACGCAACAGCCCACGCACGTTAAATGCGCCTGCGCAGGCAAAACCGGCGATCCCGATCACCAATGCGGCGATTGCAATTTGGTTGATCCGAGGCTGCCCGAGAATGAGCGTGCCGCCGTGCAGCGTGAGCGCGCATCCGATGGCGAGCGCAGTGTTGACCACCAGGTGCGCGATGTCGCGCGCGCGAGTCCACAGCGGCATGATGAGGGTCGCAAGATTGACCAGCACGAGAATCGCCGTCCCCGCAATAGCAATGCCGTAGAGCGGCAACCATGCCGCGGTAAACGTCATGTTCGGCAGCGCGGCCGCCGCAGGACCGTAGAGCATGAACAGCACGAGATGGCGCGCCCAACTCTGATCGAGCAGGAGCACGAGCATTCCGGCGCTGCCGAGGGCCTCGAAAAAACTCGCATTGCGCGGAACGCCGACGCTGCCGCTCTTCGGCAGCCGTCGCGGATCCCAGCGTGAGAGCCACGCGATCCACGCCGCACTTCCACCCGGTACGCGTTCGATCAATGCAAACACCGCCGTGATGACGGCGCTATAGATCCAGAGTGCATTCCAAGCAATACCGGCGCCGTCCCAGAACCGCTGGATGTCGCCGGTTTTGATCGCAGCAACTGTTGCGATGAAGAGATCGAGCGCCACGATGATCGAGAGCACGCAGATGAGCGTCGGCCAATAGAATGGCAGCAAATCTGGCCCGATCAACGCTTGATGCGCATCGTAGCGACCGGCAACCAGTCGCGGATGACCGTAAGCTTTGATAATCGCGGCTTCTTCATCATCGGTGAGCGGACGCCCAAGTGCAGCTTCGCGTTCGTCGATTTGCGATTGCAGCGCGTCGCCGATTTCGGCAACGATGTCTTCGCGCGCGCTCTTCTTCGGCAGATCGTTGTAGACGGCGTAGAGATAGCGACTGAGCATGTCCATGATTAGAACTCCGCGGTGATACGTTCCAGAGAAGCGTTGATACGGTGCAGCTCGTCCGTGAGTCGGGTGAGGATCGTCTCGCCCGCCGGGGAGAGGCGGTAGAAGCGCTTGCGGCGTTTGTTCTCCTCGCGCCACTCGCTGTGCAAGAGCCCCTGACTTTCGAGGCGGCGCAGAAGCGGGTAGAGCGTGCCCTCGTCGATCTCGAGCCCGGCCTCGTCGAGCGCCTTGCGCAGCGTGTAACCGTAGCGCTCCGTGCGCAGCTGCGCCAGCACGGCGAGGGTCAGGCACCCCCGGCGAAGCTCCAATCGCAGGTTTTCAAAGAGACCGGGAAGCTGAGCGTTGATACCGTGTTCCATATCCTATGTGTCATGTAGTGTATGTCATACAGTATAGCGTGTCAAGGGCGGGCTCCAGCGGAGGAACAGGAGAGCTGGAGCCCGCGGATCGTGAGCGCCTGCCAGCGCCCCGACCTTCTTTATTCGAAGCGCAACGCTTCGATGGGGTTGAGACCCGCCGCTTTCTTCGCCGGGTAGTAC
>DATJOM010000058.1:0-31773 GCA_035507095.1 Candidatus Acidiferrum sp. | reverse complement strand
AGGAAGAAGCCTTCGTTGCCGATGCGATTGCCGCCGGAGATCAGCCGGCCTTCTTTTTTGCCGACCTCGATGTAGTCGGAGATCGACTTGAGCGCGCTCTCGTTGACGACCGGCCCCATGTAGGTTGATTGCTGCGACGGATCACCGACTTTCATCTTCGCGACGCGGTCCTTCAGCTTGCTGACGAACTCGTCATAGATGCCGGAGTCGACGATCGCGCGCGAACATGCCGAACACTTCTGGCCCCCGAAGCCGAACGCGGAGACCGCAACGCCTTCCACCGCGGCATCGACATTCGCGTCGGCGGCGACGACGATCGAATCCTTGCCGCCCATCTCGGCGACAACACGTTTGATCCACTTCTGTCCCGGCACCGTCTTTGCCGCCAGCTCGTTGATGTGCAGACCGACTTCTTTCGAACCCGTAAACGAGATGAAGCGAATTTGCGGATGGCTGACGATCAGGTCGCCGATTTCGCTTCCCGAGCCGGGAATGAAGTTCACGACGCCTTTGGGTAGGCCGATCTCGTGTAACAGATCGACGAACCACGCGGCGATGATCGCCGAATCGCTCGACGGCTTGAGCACGACGGTGTTACCCGCGACGATCGCGGCCGTGGTCATGCCCATCATGATCGCACCGGCGAAATTCCACGGCGGAATCACCGCGCCGACCCCGAGCGGGATAAAGACCATTTCGTTGTGCTCGCCTTCGATCGGCACGACCGGCTGCGGCTCCGCGTAGCGCAGCGCTTCGCGCGCATAAAATTCTAAAAAGTCGATCGACTCCGCGATGTCCGCATCGGCTTCGACCCAACTCTTGCCGACTTCGTACACGAGCAGCGCATCATACGCAAAACGGCGCTCGCGCAAGCGCGCCGCCGCTTCAAACACATAGTTCGCGCGCTCTTGTGGGCTCAAGCGCTTCCAGGACTCGAAGGCGCGTGCTGCGGCTGCAACGGCGGCGCCGGCTTGCTCCTTCGAGGCGGAACTCGTGAGACCAACGATCTCACTCGGCTTTGACGGATTGAGCGAGCGGATCTTCTTCTCGGTCTCGATCTTCTGGCCGTCGATCACGAGCGGATAGTGCGCACCGAAGCGCGACTTGACCTCGGCGAGGGCAGTGCGCATCGCTTCGGCGTCGCCGGCATCGGCGAACGACTTGACGACTTCATTCTTAAAGGGCGGTATGGTGCGGGTAAGCGTGCTGGTCATGCCCCGAGGTTTCCCCGCCGCCCTTCGGCCTGCCTTGCCACTTCAGTGTCGCGTCCCCCGCGACACTAGTGCTAGCGGGCAAGCCCGGCGGGTGCGAGAATTTCCACGATATGACGTACGACATCGCAATCGTGGGCGGCGGCATCGTCGGCCTGGCGACGGCGCGAGAGCTGCTCCTGCGCCATCCGCACCTCAAGCTTGTAGTGCTCGAAAAAGAGGAGCTACTTGCCAGCCACCAGACCGGCCACAACAGCGGTGTCATCCACTCGGGCATCTACTACAAGCCGGGCTCGCTCAAGGCGAAGCTTTGCGTCGAGGGCCGGCGCGCGCTCTGGAAATACTGCGAGAGCAAGGGCATCGAATATCGTAACGTCGGCAAGCTGATCGTCGCGACGGAGGAGCGTGAGCTCCCGCTGCTCGAGGACCTCTACAAGCGTGGCATACAGAACGGCATCGAGAGCCTCGAGATCGTCGACGCCGACGGCATCCGCGAGCGCGAACCCCACTGCCGTGGCATCCGAGCCATCTTTATTCCGGTCACCGGGATTGTCGACTACGGCGTCGTCGCTCGCGCGTACGGCGACGACGTCAAGACGATGGGCGGCGAGATTTTCACCGGACGTGAAGTGCGCGGCATCGAGCGCCGCGGCAGCACCACATTGCTGCAAACCTCAAAGGGCGACTACGAAGCGCGCTATGTGATCACGTGCGGCGGCTTGCAATCGGATCGCCTCGCGAAGATGACCGGCGGCAACAGCGATCCGAAGATCGTGCCGTTCCGCGGCGACTATTTGATCCTGCGGCCCGAGAAGCGCCATCTCGTCAAAGGCAACATCTATCCCGTCCCCGATCCGAGCTTCCCGTTCCTCGGGGTACACTTCACGCCACGCATGAACGGCGATATCTGGCTCGGACCGAACGCCGTGCTCGCGTTCGCCCGCGAAGGTTACTCGTTCACCACGATCAATCCGGGCGATCTGCTCGAAACGCTCACCTATCCCGGGTTCATTAAGCTCGCAAGCAAGTATTTCTCGACCGGCATGGGCGAGATGTATCGCGACGTATTGCGTAGCGCCTACGTCAAAGCGCTGCAACGCTACATTCCGGAGCTCAAAGTCGAAGATACCCTGCCGGGTCCCTCGGGCGTACGCGCGCAAGCGATGATGGCCGACGGCACGCAGGTCGATGACTTCGTCTTCGAAGGCGACGAAGGCACGATGCACGTGCGCAACGCGCCGTCACCCGCTGCGACCTCGTCGCTTGCAATCGGTAGGTTCATCGCCGACGACGCCGACAGACGTTTCAACCTGGATAGCGCGGCCGCCGCCGTTTGACCGCGTGACTGCGTTTACGATACGTCCAATGGAGCGCGGCGACGTTGACGCCGTGCTCTTGCTTTTTGACGCGGTCGCGGCCGAGCGGCTGTGGATCGGCACGGAGCCCGGCTACGACCGCGTGAAGTACCGCGACATGCTCGCCTTCTCGCTCAGTAACGGCAACGGAATGTTCGTGGCTCTGCGCGACGAGCATGTCGTGGGAGTGATCACGGAATATCGCCACGATCCGTACGGGCATACGATCGGCATGCTGATCGACGAAGCCCATCGCGGCCGTGGCATCGGCACCGCACTGCTCGGCCGATTGATCGACTGGGCGCGCGAACGGTACGTTTCGCACCTTTCGCTGTTGGTCTTCCCGCACAATGAGCGCGCGCGCGCGCTCTATCGCAAGTTCGATTTCGTTGAGGTCGACGCGGCGGCGCTGCGTATCCCGCGCGAAAACGGTGAAGCGTGGGACGCAATACTCATGCGCCTGGATCTAGGCTGACGGCGCCGGCGACGACGTAAGCGCGGCCAGGACCGCCCGGAGAAAGAGTGCGCGATCCATCAGACCTTTTCGTACGCGGCGGCGGCAATGAGCGGCTCGATAAACGCGCGCACGCGAAGCGCCGCTTCCTCTCCGTTCGTGCCTGCGTAGGCGTCGATCAGGGCGCTGCCCACGATGATCCCGTCAGCGAGCGTCGCGACCTCGCGCACGTGTTCGGGGTTGCTCACGCCGAACCCGACGGCGAGCGGCTCGTCAGTGATGCTGCGCAGCGTCGCGATCTGTGCGCGCACCGCGTCGGTCGATGGACGGGTGCCGCTGCCGGTCACGCCGAGACGCGAGACGACGTAGATAAAGCCGGTGCTCTGCGCGGCGATGCGCTTTGCGCGCTCCGGTCGCGTCGACGGCGCAACGAGGAGCGGCATATCCAGGCCGTTCACTGCGAGCATCGCGGCGAGCGCGGCGCCCTCTTCGAGCGCGATATCGGGAACGATCACCGCGCTTGCACCAGCATCCGATGCATCGCGCGCAAACCGCTCTATGCCGTACTGGTACACGGGATTGAAATACGTGAACAGCACGATCGGCACACCGCCGCGATTGCGGTGGACGCGTGCGATCTCCAGCACCGAGGCGATCGTCGTGCCGGCCGCAAGTGCGCGCGCTCCCGCGGCCGCAATCGTTGGCCCGTCGGCGAGCGGGTCGCTGTAGGGAATGCCAAGTTCAATCGCGTCGACACCGGCATGCGTCAAGGCGTCCAGCACGGCCAGCGTCGTCTGTGCATCCGGATCGCCGGCCATCACATAGGGAATGAACGCGGCGCGCTGCGCATTGCGCGCGCGCTCGAAGATCGCCTCAAGCACCGAGAAGACGCACTTCCACCTGCGCGATGTCTTTGTCGCCCCGCCCGGAGAGGTTGACGAGGATCAAGTCGTCGGGGCCGCGTTCGGCTGCGAGCGTACGCGCAAAGGCGATCGCGTGCGCGCTCTCGAGCGCGGGAATGATTCCCTCCGCGCGCGAGAACGCGATGAACGCCTCTAAAGCCTGGGTATCGGTAACCGGCACGTACGTCGCGCGCCCGCTCTCTTTGAGATGCGCATGCTCGGGACCGACGCCGGGATAATCGAGTCCGGCGCTGATTGAGTGCGTATCCGCCACCTGGCCGTGCTCGTTCTGCAAGAGATATGAACGCGAGCCGTGCAGCACGCCCACGCTTCCCGCGCCAAGCGCCGCCGCCGTCTTTCCGCTCGCGATGCCCTCGCCCGCGGCTTCAACGCCCCACAAGCGCACGTTTGTATCGTCGATGAATCCGGAAAAGATGCCGATCGCGTTACTGCCACCGCCGACGCATGCCACAACGTCGGTCGGAAGACGGCCAAAATGTTCGAGACATTGGGCACGCGCCTCGAGCCCGATCACCTTTTGAAATTCCCGCACCATGTATGGATAGGGATGCGCCCCAACCACACTGCCGATCACGTAAAACGTGTCCTCGACTTGCGCCGCCCAGACGCGAAAGGCTTCATTGGTCGCGTCCTTGAGCGTTTGCGTGCCGCCGGTTACCGGATGCACGATCGCACCGAGCAATCGCATGATGAAAACGTTGAGTGCTTGACGTTCGACGTCGACGGCGCCCATATACACGTCGACCGGGAAGCCGAACTTCGCACCGACGGTTGCGGTCGCAACGCCGTGCTGGCCGGCACCGGTCTCGGCGATCAAACGACGTTTGCCCATGCGTCGTGCGAGGAGGGCTTGGCCAACGGTGTTGTTGATCTTGTGCGCGCCGGTGTGGTTGAGGTCTTCGCGCTTGAGGACGAACGGCGCACCGGTCTGCGGTACGTAGCGTTCCGCGCGATAGAGCGGTGACGGGCGTCCGACGAAGTCACGCAACGTCGCAGCGTACTCGGCCCAGAACGACGGATCGGCAAAGGCCGCGGTCATCTCACGCTCGAGCGACTCGAGCGCGTCGATCAAGACTTCGGGAACAAAGCGGCCGCCGAAGTCCCCAAAGTAGCCGCGTGTGTCAGGCTGCATCGGCCTCGCGAACGGCGTGGACAAATCGGTGCATCTTCTCGGCGTCCTTGCGCCCACTGGTTTCGATGCCGGTGCGCACGTCGACCCAGGCAGGGCGCACCATCCGCACGAGTTCGCCGACATTCTCGGCGGTCAACCCACCCGCAACGGCGATCGGCCGCGCGCGCGCGAGCACTTTGAGCACCGACCAATCGAAGGAGCGGCCCGTGCCGCCCCACTCGCCGGCAATTTTCGTATCGAAGAGCGGCAGCGCCGAATACGCATCGACGCGCGAGTCCAGATCTTTGGGCTGCTCACCCGGTGCGATGTGAAACGTTTTCACCACCGAACCGCCGACCGCTCGCGCAAAGTCGGGCGATTCCTGACCCGATAGCTGCACGACGAGTTCCGGCAAGTACCAGCGCGCGCGCTCCACCTCTTCGATCGAGGGATTCACAAAGACGCCGACCGGCAAGATGCTCGTACCGATACGCTGCGCGATCTCCGCGACCGCACTCCAATCGATTTGGCGCGGCGACCTGGCAAAGATCAGCCCGGCTGCGTCCGCACCTTCGTCGATCGCAAGCGAGACGTCGGCCCAATTCAGGCAGCCGCAGAATTTAATGCGCGTGGACATGCTTCAACGAAGCGAGCAGCGCAGCCGGATCGTCGGCACGCATCAACGCCTCGCCAATGAGGAATCCGCGCGCCCCTGCTCGCCGCAACCGCTCGACGTCGACGATGTCGCGCATACCACTTTCGGTGATCGCAAAGACATTCGGGGGCACACGCGGCAGGATGTGCTCGCTCACCGCAAGATCGGTGATCATCGTGCGGAGGTTACGGTTGTTGACGCCGACGAAATCGACGCCGAGCGCGAGCGCGCGGTCCAAGTCGTGAAGATCGTGCACTTCCACCAAGGCATCGAGGTCGTACGCGCGCGCTTCGTCCAGCGCGGCGCGCATCTGTTCGTCGGTTAACCCGCCGACAATCAACAGAATGGCATCCGCGCCGTAGGCTGCGGACTGCGCCACCTGGTACGGCGTCGTCAGAAAGTCTTTACGCAACAACGGCAGTGCCGTTGCCGACCGCACCGCGGCTACGAACGCGAGGTCACCCAAGAAGTGGTCGCTTTCGGTCAGGATGCTGATCGCGTCTGCGCCGGCCCGTTGATAGAGCTTTCCGATTGCTACCGGATCGAAATCGCGCGCGATTAATCCGGCGGAGGGAGAGGCGCGCTTGATTTCGGCGACGATCGCGTCGCCGCTCCGCGCCTTCAAAATCTTCAAGAAGTGCCGGCGGGATGCAACGCTTGCGCGTGCGCGCTCCCGGATCTCCTCGTATGGCTCGCGCGCCATCTCAGTTTTGAGATGCTCCGCCTTTGCCGCGTAGATCTTGCGCAGTACGTCCTCAGCCATCAGTGGCGAGCTCCTTTGCGCGCTCGTAGGTCTGTAGCGCTGCGCCCGACGCAAGGATCGAGCGCGCATGCTCGAGCGCAGCTTCCATCGTCGACGCTGCGCCGACGGTTTGTAGTACAAGCGCGGCGTTCAGAGCGACGACATCGGCGCGCGGCGATCGCTCGCCGCCAAGAATCGCAAGGAAAGCATCGCGCGCTTCACCGACGCTGCGGCCGACGATGGCCGCAAGCGGCGTCGCGATCCCGTAGTGACCGGGGTCGAGCGTCCAGCGCGTACCGCCGGCGCCACGCTGGCTGTCGAACGAATAGACCGTTGTGGGAACGTCGCCTGCCACTTCATCGATGCCGTTCTCGCCATAGACGACCGCCCCCCTGCGTACGCCCAGTTCGACCAGCACGCGCGCCAGCGGTTCGAGCAGCTCGGGCCGCGCCACGCCGACGATCTGCACGCTCGCCGAAGCCGGATTGGTGAGCGGACCAAGGATATTGAAGATCGTCCGCACGCCGAGCTCGCGCCGAATCGGCCCGACGTTCTTCATCGCCGGATGGTAGCTCGGAGCGTACATAAAGGTGAAGTTGGCTTCGCGCAGCATGCGCGCCGCGCGATCGGGTGGCAGATCGATCGGGAGCCCGGTCGCCTCGAGGACGTCGGCGCTGCCGCAGGCGCTCGAGGCCGCGCGATTGCCGTGCTTGGCGACCGGAATGCCCGCGGCCGCCGTGACGAGCGCGGCCATCGTAGAGATATTGATCGTGTTCGCGCCGTCGCCGCCAGTGCCGACAACGTCGACGACCTCGGGCAGTCCGTGCTCCACGTGGAGACTGCGCTCGCGCATCGCGCGCGCTGCGCCGACGATCTCGTCGACGGCCTCACCGCGCACGGCGAGCGCGACGAGCAATCCGGCACCCTGCGAGGGCGTAATCTCGCTATCCATGATCGCGCCGATGAGCTCGGCGCTTTCGGTTTGGGAAAGACGAGCGCCGGCTAAAAGCCGGCGCAATAATCCTGGATAGCCCATTTAAATCGCGCGCACTTCCGCGCGCGCTCTGGCGCTCCGCTGCACTTTCGCCACTTGCGCGGCGAAAACGCATCTGCGCGCCCCCACGGCGACTTCGCGCCGTGGGTCCCCCGAACTCTTACTTGACAAGTTCCAAGAGCGACAGTTCTGCTGCGTCGCCCGGGCGTACCCGCGTCTTGGTGATGCGGGTGTAACCGCCGGATCGCCCCTTCAGTGCGGGCGCGATCTGTTCGACGAGCTTCTTCACCACCGCCGGCTCGGTAAGGAACTCGGCGAGCTTGCGACGGGCGGCGAGATCGCCGGCCATGGCAGTCGTGATCAACGATTCGACGACCTTGCTGACTTCTTTGGCTTTGGTCGACGTGGTCTCGATCTTCTCGTATTTGAAGAACGAGGTCGCCATGTTGCGAAGGAGCGCCTTGCGGTGTCCATCGGTGCGCGAGAGGCGCTTATACGCGATTTGATGCGGCATTCGTTAGAATCTCGTGCGCTTATGACAGGCGCAGCGAGAGCCCCCTCTCCTGAAGTACTTGCTTGATTTCGTCGAGCGACTTCTTCCCGAAGTTGCGCATCTTCATGATCTCGTCTTCGGTGAGATCGAGAAGTTCCGAGACCTTCGAGATGCCTGCGCGTTTGAGGCAATTGAACGAACGCACCGAGAGGTTGAGCGTCTCAACCGGAATGTCCCATTCGTTCGGCGGTGCTTCCGGCAGCGGTTCCTCGCGGCTGGTGAAGCCGACGAAGAGGTCGAGCTGCTCTTGCATGATCGCCGCGGCGGTTGCAAGTGCATCATCCGGCGTGATCGAACCATTGGTTTCGATCTCGAGCGTGAGACGATCGAAGTCGACGCTCTGCCCGACGCGCGTGTCGTCGACCGAGAAGTTGACTTTGCGAATCGGTGAGAAGATCGAGTCGAGCGGGATGAGCCCGATCATGTGCTCGATGTTGCGCTGCTTGTCGGCCATCACATAGCCGCGACCCTTTTCAATGCCGATCTCCATCGAGAGCTTTCCGTCCTTCGACGTCAGCGTCGCGATGTGGTAGCTCGGATCAAGAATCTCGACGTCCGCATCCGGGGCGATATCGGCTGCCGTGACGTCTTTCGGCCCCGAGACCGAGAGGTTGAGCACGCGCGGCTCATCGCTATTGAGTTTGACCGGCAAGCCTTTGAGGTTGAGCATCAACGCAATCGTGTCTTCGACCATCCCGTGGATCGTCGAGAACTCATGCAGCACGCCGTCGATCTTCATGTACGTAACGGCAGCGCCGGGAATCGAGCTAAGCAGAATGCGGCGCAGCGCGTTGCCGAGCGTGATGCCGAAGCCGCGCTCGAGCGGTTCGATCACAAACTTGGCATAGTTCTCGCGGCGCTCGCGAACCTCAATGGTTGAGCCGGTGGGAAGTTCCAACGTGGTCATGACTGGTTTCGTTTGTCCTTTGTTGCCGCTTACGTTATCCGCCCGAACTCCCAGAGTTCGCACGATCCTACGCCTAGCAGCGGTGAGTAGTTAAAAATTATCGGCTGTAGTACTCGACGATGAGTTGTTCATCGACCGGAGTATCAATTTGTTCACGTGCCGGAAGCTGTGTCACTTTGCCGGTGCTGTCGGCTTCGTTCCACTCGAGCCAGTCCGGTGGACGGCGCGAGCGCGCGACTTCAAGATTCGCTTCGAACACCGGCGACTTGAGGCTACGCTCGCCGATCGAGATCACGTCGCCGGGCTTCACAATATAGGAAGGCACGTTGACGGTCTTGCCGTTCACACGAAAGTGCCGGTGCGTCACGAGCTGGCGCGCTTGCGAACGGCTCGTCGCTAGATTCATCCGGTAGACGACGTTGTCGAGGCGGCGCTCCAGCAATTGCAGGAACGTGCGGCCGGTCTGACCCGGAACGCGCGCCGCTTCGCGGAAGTAGTTCTCGAACTGCGTTTCGTGGACGCCGTAGTACCGGCGCATCTTCTGCTTCTCGCGCAGCTGACGGCCGTATTCGGAAATCTTCGAGCGGTTCTTCGTGCCCGTGACCTTTTGGCCCGGGGCCGTACCGCGACGCTCGACCGCACATTTTTTCGAAAGGCAGCGGTCGCCTTTGAGGAACAACTTGATCTTTTCGCCGGTCTTGCTCGAGGCCGTTTCACGACGGCACAAACGGCAGACAGGCCCAATATAACGCGACATATCTTCTCTCTTCGATTACACGCGGCGACGCTTAGGCGGGCGACAGCCATTGTGCGGAATTGGCGTAACGTCTTTGATCATCGTGATCTCGAGGCCGGCGGCTTGCAGCGAACGGATCGCGGCTTCGCGCCCGGCGCCCGGGCCTTTGACGAACACTTCCGTGCTCTTCATGCCGTGCTCCATCGCCTTGCGCGCGGCCGATTCGGCCGCCATCTGCGCAGCGAACGGCGTTGACTTCTTCGAACCTTTGAAGCCGAGATTACCGGCTGAGGCCCACGACACGACGTTGCCGTGTGGATCGCTGATCGTGACGATCGTATTGTTGAAAGACGCGTGGACGTGCGTCACGCCCGACTGGACGTTCTTGACTTCACGCTTCTTGCGCGATTTCGTTTGCTTCTTGGCAGCCAAAAGAGACTCCGATTTTATCCGGTTCCCCGAACGACGGGGCTGTCGTCGCCTCGACCCCTTACGGAATCTGTTGGAGCCGGGGACTCGGCGATTGCCCCCGGAGCCGCGCGCCGCTGGAGAAGAGAGAGATCAGCAGCGCCAAGGCGGTATCTTACCTTACGTGGGCCCAAGGGGTCAACTGGCTATGGCGGTGAACGGGCCGCCATGCCAAACCGTCGCTCGTTCCTCGCCTCGGCCGCCGCCCTCGCGGCCGCCTCGGCCGCGACCAAAACCGCAGCCCGGGCCGATTCGCACCACCCGGCGCGACTGTCCACCGCCCTCGCCCTGTCGGGCGGCGGTGCCCGTGGCGCCTACCAGGCCGGCATCATCGACTACCTGCGCCTCTCCGCCAACGTCCCCGACGGCGCGCCGCTTGCGCCGTACGGCTTGATCGCGGGCACCTCGATCGGGGCGCTCAACGGCTATTTCGTCGCGACCGGGCAGTACGGCTTGCTACGCGACCTGTGGTACACCATCGCCGATCAGCACGTTATCCAACTCAAAGCCAGATATGCGAAGGTCACCAATGACGACAGCGGCGTCGGGACGCGGTTCGTGGCGGCAATGCGTGCGGTGCTCAGCTTGACGAGCAACGACACCGGCGTGATCGACGGGGCCCACTTGCGGGCGTGGCTCGCGCGGTTCATCGATCCGGCGCGTCCGGTCGTCACGCCGTTCATCTGGACGGTGACAAATCTCACCAACCAGTCGCCCGAATTCTTTTATCTCGTTCCCGCCACGCCGACCGCACAACTGCGTGAAGCAGCCGTCGCTGCGGTTCGTATAACGGTCGGGCCAAACGCCGTGCTGCGCGAAGCCACGCCCGACCTACTGATCGATGCGCTGCAAGCATCGACCGCGATTCCGGTTGCCTTCGATCCGATCGAACTTCCCGCGCCCAAAGGCGAGGGCGTCAATCTCTACGTCGACGGCGGCGTTACTGCCAACACGCCGGTCGCTGCCGCGCGCGCCGCGGCAACCCGCGTGGATGTGGTGCTGCTCGATCCACCGCTGCAAGCGACGCACTATCACAACGCGCTCGAGGTCGGAATCGGTACGTTCGGCGCGATGCAACGCCGCATACTCGAGGCCGACATGCGCGCCGCGTATTTAGAATCGCTCGGTAAGCGCGCAATCGGCGAACTCAACTCGCCGCAGGAGAGCCTGCTCGCATCGGTGTTGTACGAGTCGGATATCTTTCAAATGCAGCCGCAGGACGAACTCCCGGTCGGCGTCGTCGGGTTCGACGATCGCGAGAACATCTATACGACGTTTAAGATCGGTTTCGAGGATGCGCACCGCGGCTTCTTCGCCTACCGCTACGGACAAGACTAGACGTTATCCGTCAAAGCTAAAAGGTTTGCTGGCTAAAGTCGAATGGGCTGGGTCCTATGGACCCAGCCTCATTCTGGTTTCAACCTCTAACGGTGATACTCGCTAGAACTTGATGCCGATACCCACGAACGGGCCGTTGGCCGAAACGCCGGCCGGTGCGTTCGATTTATTGGTGAGACTCGTCCCTGTCCAACCGGCTTCGAGGAAGACTGGGCTATTGCCCAAGACGTAATTGATGCCGAGGTTGTACATGAGATCGTTGTAGGAGAGATTGTAGCCGTTGTACGCACCCTTGGCGTTCGGGTAATACCACACGCTACCGTAGACGCTCAAGGCTTGGTTGAGGTCGGGCAGCTTCTCAGCGCCGAACCCAAACGAATCTTCGCGCGGGTAGCCGTAGTTGTTGTTACGCCAGAGGTACCCGACACCAATGTAGATGCGAGGATCGGCGACTTTAAGGCCGAGACGCGCGTCGAGCGTGGTGTCGCGTGCGGTGAACGCCGGAACATCCGTTGCGCCGTTGCCGCCGATGACCGTGACCTGACAGTCGGCGGTCGGTGCGAGCAGACCGCCTGCGCAGGTGTGCCCATATTGGAACTGCTGCAAGTTACCGGCGATCATCCACGGTAGACCGACTGCATCGAACTCCCACGCACCATGGAGCTGGTACGAAGTGCCGTTGCCGGTATTACCGGGGCTGAACTCGTTGTAAATCTTCGGCGAGAAGATATAGTCGCCGGAGATATACAGGTCCTTATACACGGGCTTGACCGGAACCGGCGTGGGCGTCGGTGCGACAGTCGGCGGCGGCGGCGCAACCGTTGGCGGCGCAGTCGGCGGCGGCGTCGGCGGAATGTAACGAACCACGACGAGTTGACGGTCGGGAACCCACTGTACGTAGGCGCCCATGCCCTCGGAGATTACGCGGACCGGAACGAGAACGGTACCGTGATACAGGATCGGCGGTACGTCGAGCGGACGCGATTCACCATTGATGACGACTTGGGGTTGCCCAACCGTCACCTTGACTTCCGAACCCGGTTTGCTCACCGTGACCGTCTTGCTCGCTGCATCGTACGAGACCGACGCGCCCATTTGCTCGAACATCGAGCGCAATGGAATAAGTACGGTACCGCCTCTGACAAGCGCTGCGAGGACGCGTCCTTGCTTGAGCGTGTCGGGTTTTGCGTAGACGTGATGATCGTTGAAAAGAATCGGGATCGTGCCTGAGGGTGGGGATCCGAAATCGGCCGGCGGCATGCTACCCGATTGATCTTGCGCAACCGTAGTCTGTCCAATGTTTCCCTGCGATTGCGAGACCTTCGGTGCAGCGACCGCAGTGAGCCCACAGCACGCAATGAGCATTGCTGCCAGGATCCCGGTGCTCAGTCGTTTCACAAGAGCCTCCTTAAGATTGTTTAACGATTGTGGAGGTTTTAGGCCCCCACCAGCCTAGAACGCATGCTTGCCCTTAACGGGTTCCATACAAACGAGGCCGTAGCCTTATTCCCCCCGCCGCACGCGTGGTAAACGCCAGATCCAAAAGGTCCCCAGCAGCATTTCGCCCCCAGCCAGGAGGAATGCTTCGCGCGGGCCCGCCGGGCTCGCAAGCGTGCCCAGCCGCGCCAGCAGGAGGCTCGCGGCCAGCGGCGCCAGCATTTGCGGCACGACCACGGCCAGGTTCCAGATGGCCATCGTGGTCGCCATCGCCGACGGCGGCAGCAACCGGCAGGCGAACGCCCAATCGGCGCATAGAAAAATTCCCCAGCCGATCCCTGCCAGGGCGATCGCCGCCGGCAGGACGGGGAGCGCGTGCCCGACGGCGAGGACGACGAGCCCTACGATAATACAGGCGCCGCCAGCCGTGACGACGAGGCGCTCGTCGATGCGGTCCGCCGGGCGCGCGGCAAAGGCCGCGCCGAGCGCGCTTACGACAGTAAAGATGAGGATGCAAAGTCCGCTCGCACGCGTTGCATCCAGCGCGAAGTCCGGCGGCAGTACCGACGCTACATAGAAATACAGGTAGTCGAGCATCGTATAAAAGCCCACGAAGACGAACGCGCGCGAAATGAACAGATTGACGAGCGTGCGCGTGACGGCGATCGGAGCCGCAGCCGGGAGCGAACGCAACGCGATGCGGCGCAGGTGGGTGAGCGTGATTGCCGCGGCAATCAGCAGCCCCGTCGCAAGCACCACGCCGAGCGATGGTACGGCGCCAAGTCCCGCTGCGAGCACGGCTCCCGCCGCATTGCCCGCACCGGCAAGCGCGGCAAGCCACCCCGAAGCAAGGCCGTAACGTGCCGGCGACATCGTGTCGGGAACGATCGCTTGATAGGGACCAATAATCACGTTGAGCGCCAGCTGCAACGCGATGAATGCCGCCAGCAGCGCGCCCACATTCGGTACGACATAGAACACGATCACGGCGGCCGCTCCTAGGAGCGTGCCTGCAAGATAAAAGCCGTTGCGGCCGTAACCGGCGCGGCGCAGCCGATCTGAGAGAGGGCCGACAATAAGTTGCGTGATCGCGGCGGCGAGCGCGCCGGCGGTGGTAATAAATCCGAAGGTCGCAAGCGCCGAATTCGGCGCCAGCTGCAGGCAGCGCGCCTGCAATGAGATGCCGAGCACCGCACCCCAGATCAGCTGCACGCCGAACCACAGCGCGGCGATCTGCGCGGGTTGCGCTCGACTAGGCGCGCTCGACCGCGTAGACATACTCGGCAACCGTGTCCGCATCGAAGGCAAGTTCGGGCGGCGCATTCCGCACAGCTGCAACCGGGATAGCGAGGATCTTGCGGGCACGCGCTTCGAGTGCGCGCACCGACGCGCGGCCGAGGGCGAACTGCAGTAGCACCACCGGGCCGGCCAGCGAGGCCATCTTCCACGGCGCTTTGCGCGCTGCAAACATCGTCGTCGCCAGGGCGCGAAGCCGCGCACGCGAACCGGCGGGGAGGTGAAAGACGCCGGCGTTGACCACACGCTCGCCGGCCAGCGTAATGCCGAAGGGCGGCGCGTCCGGAAAACGCTGTACAAAATCGGTATGTTCGGCAAGCGGCATCGACAGCGTGCTCGGCTCGATGCGCTCGAGCACCCACTGCAGTGCGTGCGCATCGATATACGGCATGTCGCAGGTGAGATACAGCAGCGATCGATCGTCGGGCCACGCATCGAGCGCGCCGAGCACGTTGCCGGTACCGCTACCCGCATCGGGCACCGCGCGTATCGGCGCGAACTGCTTGCAGGCCGCCTGCACGGTATCGTTACCGACGACCGCAATCTCGGAGATGCCAACGGCGCGCAGCGCCTCGATCGTACGCGCGAGCATCGTCTGCCCGCGCACCGGCGCGAGCGCCTTCAACGTCGTCCCGGCGCGTTGCGCGTATGCCCCATCGATCGGGCCGCCCGCCGTAACGACCGCGTTCAATGAAACTACTTCTTGGTCGCGACCTTCTTCTTGCCGGCGACGGTCCGCTTGGGACCCTTGCGCGTGCGCGCGTTGGTCTTGGTGCGCTGTCCGCGTACCGGGAGACCTTTGCGGTGGCGCAGGCCGCGGTAGCAGCCGATGTCCATCAACCGCTTGATGTTGCCCTGAACCTCGCGGCGCAAATCGCCTTCGACGCGAATCTGGAGCGTGTCGATTGCGTCGCGCAGCTTCTTCTCATCGTCCTCGGTCAAGTCTTTGACGCGCGTATCCGGATTGATCCCCGTGTGGGCAAGCAATCGCGCGGCGTTGGTAGGACCAACACCGAAGATGTACTGCAGCGCAATCTCAATGCGCTTCTCGCGCGGAAGATCGATACCAGCTAGACGTGCCATATTTTAAATTACCCCTGCACCTGTTTGTGTTTAGGATTGACCTCGCAAATCACACGCACTTTACCTTCACGGCGGATGATCTTGCACTTCTCGCAAATTTTCTTGACTGAAGGACGCACTTTCATGTTTATCTCGATTTCAACTATTTATAACGGTATGTGATACGGCCGTGAGTTAAATCGTAGGGCGATAGCTCTACGAGAACTCGATCTCCGGGCAGGATGCGGATGAAGTTCATCCGGATCTTTCCCGACACGTGTGCTAACACGCGATGGCCGTTCGCGAGTTCCACCCGGAACATCGCATTTGGCAGTGGCTCGACAATCGTCCCCTCGACCTCGATCGCCTCTTCTTTGGGCGTCGCGGTTTTAGCCGCTTTGTCTGCGTTGTTCTTCGCCCGGGCAGGACGACGACCACCACGACGAGCCATCTACGCCTTTATCCTTTCCGCGTCCGGAACGTACTTCGCAACGTCGGGGTGCTCCCCAAAGTTGCGCAGCGTGAGGATCTTCGGGCCGTCATCGGTGACGGCTATCGTATGCTCGAAGTGCGCTGCGAGTTTACCATCTGCCGTGACGACTGTCCAGCCGTCCTTGAGGATCTCGACCTTCCGGTCGCCCAGCGTGATCATCGGCTCGATCGCCAGTACGAGGCCTGTCCGCAGCTCCATGCCGCTCCCGGCTTTGCCGTAGTTGGGCACCTGCGGCTCCTCGTGCATGGCGGTCCCGACCCCATGGCCGGCCAGCTCGCGCACCACGCCGTAACCGTGGCTTTCAGCGTGCCGCTGCACTGCGGCGCTGATATCGCCGAGGTGATTGCCGCGCTGCATCTGCGCAATCCCGATCATCAGACATTCTTGCGTGACGTCGAGCAATTGCTGCGCGTCGCGCGAGATCGAGCCGATCGGAATCGTAACCGCCGAGTCGCTCACGTAGCCATCGAGCGTCGTGCCGATGTCAATCGAGAGCAAATCGCCGTCCTGCAGCACGTATTCGCTCGGAATCCCGTGTACGACTTCGTCGTTCACCGAGGAACAAATCGTCGCGGGATAGCCATGGTACCCTTTGAACGTGGGAATGCCGCCGAGTTCGCGAATGCCGCGCTCGGCGATCTCGTCGAGCTCCTTGGTCGACATTCCGGCCTTTGCGATCTGCATGAGGTCGGTTAGCACCTTGGCCGTGATCTTGCCGCTGCGGCGCATCGTTTCGAGCTCACGCGGCGATTTGAGCGTGACCATGTTAAGGGCGCTCCGCCCGAGGCTCCGCGCCCCCCACTTCGTGGGGCCCCCGCACGCGCCAAATAAACATCAATGCGCGTGCTCCACGCCGATGGCGTGCATCAGCATATGCGTCACGCGCTCCACCGGCTGGGTCGCGTCGATCGTCACGAGACGAGCGCGCTCGCGATAGTACGCAACCAGCGGCAGTGTCTGCGCTTCAAACACGTCGAGGCGCTTCTTGATCGTCTCGGGTTTGTCGTCTTCACGCTGCACGAGCGGACCACCGTCCTCATCGCAGACGCGTGCAACGACCGGCGGATTGAATTTTTCGTGATACACGCGACCGGTGCGCGGATTGGTCCAGCGACCGAGTAAGCGTTCTTCGAGCAACGGACGCGAAATTTCGAAATACACCGCTCCGGGCAAGCCCCGTCCATGCGATTCAAGAAGTGCGTCGAGCGCCTGCGCCTGGGCGACCGTGCGCGGGAAACCATCGAAGAGCAGCGAGGTGTCGCCTTGCAATTCACCCTCGACCATCTTGATGATCAGCTCGTCGGGCACGAGATCGCCGCGCTTCATGAACGGCTCGGCAGCCTTGCCGAGTTCGGTCCCTTTGTTGCGGTGCTCGCGCAGCAGATCGCCGGTCGAGATCTGGCGATAACCGAGTTGCTTCTGCAAGATCTGCGCTTGCGTACCCTTGCCGGCGCCCGGACCGCCGAGCAGGATGACATCTCCGGGCATCAGCGTTTGATGAACCCGCGATAGTCGCGCATTGCCAGACGCGCCTCGATCTGCGATATCGTGTCGAGGGCGACGCCGACCACGATGAGCAGCGACGTCGAGCCGAGGTAGATCGTCGTCACGTTGAGGCCACGTTCGAGGACGTTCGGCGCGACCGCCAAGAGCCCGAGGAAGATCGCCGCGGCCGTCGTCAGACGCATCAGGATCTTGTTGAGATAATCAACCGTGGGCTGACCCGGACGAATACCCGGTACGAACGCTCCCGTCTTCTTCAAGTTGTCCGCCACGTCGCGCGTGTTGAGCACGATCGAACTGTAGAAGAACGTAAATATCACGACCAGCAAGAAGTAGGCGATGTTGTAGAGCGTGCTCGCCGGCGCGAACCACACCTGGATTGTCTCCTGGAGCGCCGCGATGTTGGTCGGGAACTGCCACGTCCAGTTAAAGCCCGGTATCGTGAACAAGTTCAACCACGAGGCCTTGTCCGCGCTGTGCAGCCACGTCAACGCCTGCTGCGGAAGCAACAGGATCGAGATCGCAAAAATGATCGAGATCACGCCCGCGTTGTTCAGACGCAGCGGAATGTAGGTAGAGCGTCCGGCAAACATCTTGCGGCCGACCACACGCCGGGCTTGCTGCACCGGCACGCGGCGCTGCCCCTGGTACATGAAGATGATGCCGATGATGATGCCGATAGTGATCGCGACAAAGAGCACGAGATTCAATAGCGATAGTCCGCCCGAACTCGCCGACGCGTACGTCTCCCCGACGTACTGCGGATAGCGCAATACGATACCGATAAAGATGATCAGCGAGACGCCGTTGCCGATGCCTTTGTCGCTGATCTGCTCGCCCAGCCACATGAGGAAGAGCGTTCCCGCGACCAGCGCGATAATCGCAAAGAGCTGGTACCAGATGCTCGTGTCGTAAAAGACGTTCGAGTTCTTCATCGCGTTCGTCATGAACGTCGCTTGGAGAATTGCGAGCACAATCGTAAGCCAGCGCGTGTACTGGCTAATCTTTTTGCGCCCTTCCTCGCCGCCTTTTTTGGCAAGTTCTTCAAGCTGCGGCAGCACGACCGTCATCAGTTGCATGATGATCGACGCGTTGATGTACGGCGTGATCCCCATCGCAATGATCGAGAGCTTTTGCAACGCGCCGCCTGAGAGGAAGCCAAGCAGCGTATAGAATTGGCCCGATTTGAGGACTTGTTGCCACGCGGCCTCATTCACATTGGGTAACTGTACGTGGATCATGAAGATGAACCACGCAAATGCAAAAAGCACGAACCCGATTCGCTTGCGGATATCGGGGACGAGCACGGCAGCCCGGAGATTGTCAAACACTAGGCGCTGTCACCCTGAGGTGCGCTCGGAACGGCCGCCTCGAAGGGCACCGGTTCGGGAAGCGTGGCGCCCGCAGCTTTGAGCGCTTCGAGCGCGCTCGCCGAGAACACGACGTCGCGGAACTTCAAACCTTGCGGAAGCGCCTTGCCGGCCTTGCCGCCGCCGAGAATCTTCACGCCGTCCTCCGTCGAGCTGAGGATGCCGCGCTCTTTGAGCGATTCGGGCGAAACTTCAACACTTGCATCCCAACTGCTTAGCTGGTGCAGATTGACAACCGCATAGCGCGCACGGAAGTGTCCGATGTCACGCGCCTTCTGCGAATAGCCACGTTTATGCGGAAGACGACGCGCCCACGGCGTCTGGCCACCTTCGAACGACGGACCCTTGCCGCCACCCGAACGCACGGTTTGACCCTTGCCGCCTTCGCCGCCGGTCTTCACCATGCCCGAGCCGTGTCCGCGGCCGATGCGCTGACGCTTCGGCCACGACCCCTTAGCGGGCCGCAGCGAACCGAGCTTCATCAACGCGCCATTCGGCGATGCGATCGACGCCACGGCCTGTCTTGAGCTTGTCGAAGCGGTTGTGCTCGCCTTAGCGACGGCTTTCGTTGCCGTTGCCTTGGCCGGAGCTACTTTCGTTTTTGCCGCGTGCGCCTTGGGCGCCGCTTTCGAAGCTTGCGCTGAGGCTCTCGAACGGGCAGCAGTCGCCTTCGCGCTGGACTTTGCGCTAGCGCCGCTCTTTTTTGCAGTCGTCTTTTTTTTCTCTGCCATGATGCTTTCTTATTACCTAGTTCGCCGCCGCGAAGATTTCTTTTGCAGTTTTGCCGCGCAGCTCGGCGACCTTATCGGCCGTCTTGAGCGAACGCAGTCCTTCGATCGTCGCAAGCACGACGTTGATCGGGTTGTTCGACCCGAGCGATTTGCACAAGATGTCGTGGATGCCCGCGAGTTCGAGCACTGCACGCATCGATCCGCCGGCGATGACGCCGGTACCGGGCGCGGCCGGCTTGAGCATGACTTTCGCCGACCCGACGGACATGGTCACGATGTGCGGAATCGTCTTCTCTACCATCGGCACGGTCACGAGGTTCTTCTTCGCCTGCTCGACGGCTTTGCGAATCGCTTCGGGTACTTCGCCGGCCTTGCCGATGGCAAAGCCGACCTTACCCTTGCGATCGCCGACCACGACGAGCGCGCTGAAGCTAAAGCGCTTACCGCCCTTGACGACCTTCGCCACGCGATTGACGCGCACGACGGTCTCTTCGAATCCACTGTTGTCGCGATCGCGACCACCACGATAGTTCATTAAAAGTTCAGCCCCGCTTCACGCGCCGCATCGGCGAGTGCTTGCACGCGTCCATGGTATTTGTAGCCGCCGCGATCGAACACGACGTCGGAGATGCCGGCCGCTTTGGCTTTTGCCGCGATCGCTTGACCGACAGCTTTAGCCGCATCGAGATTGGTCTTCGAGGCGAGCGCCTCGGCAACCGATTTGTCGCGCGTCGATGCTGCGACGAGGGTGTGCCCCTTCGCGTCGTCGACGAGCGTTGCGTAGATGTGGTGTAGCGTACGCTTGACCATCAGGCGCGGACACTCGTTCGTGCCGGCAAGCTTCTTGCGCAGGCGCTGATGACGCGCGCGACGCGAGTCATCTCGTGAAATGCGCGCCATTACTTCTTCCCTGCCTTCCCGGCCTTACCGAGTTTCTTGCGAATGATCTCACCCTCGTAACGAATGCCTTTGCCCTTATATGGCTCAGGCGCTCTCAGCGAGCGAATCTTCGCAGCGACTTGACCGACCTGTTGCTTGTCGATCCCGTCGACGTGAATTTTGTTCTGACCCTCGACGGTGAGCGTGATGCCCTTGGGCGCTTCGAAGACGACCGGGTGCGAATACCCGAGGCTCAAGTTCAGTTTCTCGCCCGCCTTGGCAGCGCGGTAACCGACGCCCTGAATCTCGAGGCTCTTACGAAAGCCTTTGCTGACACCAAGCACCATGTTCGAGATTAGCGTACGCGTGAGACCATGCACGGAGCGTTGCGGTTTCGTATCGCCCTTACGCTCGACGATCACTTTGCCGTCCTCGAGCTTGACCTCGACCGCTTGCGTCAGAATCGTCTGACGCAACTCGCCCTTGGGGCCTTTGACGACCACCTCGCCCTCGCCCAACGTAACGTTTACGCCGCTGGGAACGGCTACCGGCAGTTTTCCAATACGTGACATTTTTAATTACCTTCGAACTACCAAACGTACGCTAAGACTTCACCGCCGACGCCGAGCTTTTTTGCTCGCTTGCCGGACATGATGCCTTGTGACGTCGAGATGATAACTAAACCCAAACCGCCGAGCACGCGTGGAATCTCGGTCTTGGGCGTGTAGACGCGCAAGCCCGGACGCGAGATGCGGCGCAGGCCGGTAATGACTTTTTCTTTTTCCGGGCCGTACTTCAGACGGATGCGCAGCGTGCCTTGCGGCCCCTCGTTGAGGCGCTCGACGTCCTCGATGAAGCCTTCATCCTTGAGAATGTTGGCGATCGCGACTTTCACGCGCGACGCCGGCACATCGACCGACTTATGGTTGGCCGTATTGGCGTTGCGAATGCGCGTCAGAAGGTCGGCGACGGGATCAGTGATCGCAGCCATTTTATGCTCCCTTTCCGTTCAGCACTTCGTCGCTCATCGCTCGAGTACCAAAGCACACTTCGCTCTTCGCTTCTCGTCCTGAACGAAAATCGAGCATAAACACTTCTCTAATCATCTTTCTCACCAGCTGGCCTTGGTCACGCCGGGAACGACGCCTTTGTGCGCGTTCTCGCGGAAGCAGATTCGGCACATGGCAAACTTGCGGAGGTAGCCGCGCGGGCGTCCGCAGATCTTGCAGCGATTGTGCGCGCGCACGCCGAACTTCGGCGTCCGCTGCGACTTCACGATCAAGCTTGTTTTTGCCATTAATTCCGTCCCTTCTGTAGCGGGAGCCCCATCGCGGTGAGAAACTCCGACGCCTCTTCGTCCGACTTCGCCGTCGTAACGATGGTAATGTCCATGCCGCGCGCCTTGTCGACCTTATCGAAATTGACCTCCGGGAAGACCAACTGCTCGCGCAAGCCCAGATTGTAGTTGCCGCGGCCGTCGAACGACTTGACCGGGAGGCCACGGAAGTCGCGGATACGCGGAAGCACGATGTTGAAGAGCTTGTCGAGGAAGATGTACATCCGGTCGCCGCGGAGCGTGACCTTGGCACCGATGTTCATGCCTTCACGCAGCTTGAACGCCGCGATCGACTTCTTCGCCTTTGTGATCACCGGCTTTTGACCGGTGATTTGGGTGAGCTCCGCTACGGCCGCATCGAGTGCCTTGGCGTTGACGATTGCATCGCCCACGCTCATGTTCACGACGACCTTCTCGAGCTTGGGAATCTGCTCGACGTTCTTGTAGCCGAACTTATCTTGCAGTTGCTTGCGCACCGAGGACTGATACTTTTCTTTCAAACGCGTTGCCATCGGTTAATGTCCCTTCACCGACTCACGTGCAGGCTCGCCGCACTTCACGCAGACACGATGCGCGACGCCGTCGGCCGTGCGCCCGCGACGCAAGCGCGTTGGTGTTTTGCACTTCTCGCAGACGTATTGCAACGCCGAGAGTGGAAGCGGTGCTTCTTTCTCGATGATGCCGCCGCTCTGCGCGCTGCCCATGTTGCCACGCTCTTGACCAGCTTTGGTGTGGCGCTTGACGACGTTGAGTCCCTCAACGGTGGCCTGATTGCCATCGGCGTTGACGGCCTTCACGACGCCGCGCTTCCCCTTCTCTTTACCGCGACGAATCATCACGGTGTCGCCTTTGACGATGTTCGGCTTCACAGCCATTGTTAGAGCACCTCCGGTGCAAGCGAGGCGATCTTCAGGAAGCCGCGGTCGCGAAGTTCGCGCATGACCGGACCAAACACGCGCGTGCCGCGCGGATCCAGGTTGTCCTTTTCGCCCTTGATGATGACGCACGCGTTGTCGTCGCAGCGTACGACCGAGCCGTCGGAACGACGGATCGGCGCGGAGGTCCGTACAATGACGGCTTTGACGACTTGACCCTTCTTCACCGCGGCGCCCGGAATCGCGCTCTTAACCGTGCCGACGACGATGTCGCCCACGTGCGCATAGTTATGACGGCTCCCGCCACTGATGTGGATCACCAGCAGCTCCCGAGCCCCGCTATTGTCGGCTACTTTGAGCCGAGTCTCTTGTTGAATCATTGTCCTACTTCGCCCGTTCGACGATCTCGACCAGACGCCAACGCTTATCGCGCGAGAGCGGCCGGCATTCCATGATGCGCACGATATCGCCGACTTTGGCTTCGTTCTTTTCGTCGTGCGCCTTGAAGCGCGTCGATTTGCGCACGATCTTGCCGTAGGTCGGATGCGGTACACGCGTCTCGGTCACGACGACGATCGTCTTGTCCATCTTGTCTGATGCGACGCGCCCTTGCTTTACGCGGCGTCCCACCGCTCTCTGGCTATGCTGCTCCATGTTGATCCTCGGCCATCCGCTTCTCGGAAATCACAGTCGAAATTTGCGCGTAGGCGCGGCGCATCGCTTTGATCTTGCTGAAGTCAGTAAGATGCCCGGTGCGCAACGCAAAGCGCAGATTGAAGAGCTCCGACTTTGTGTCGCGTGCCTTCTGCTGCAGCTCGGCCAACGTAAGGCCGCGCAGTTCGTTCAACTCACCCTTCTTCATGCGCTCGCCTCCTCGCGCGAAACGATTTTCGTCTCGATCGGCAACTTGGAAGCTGCGAGACGCAGCGCTTCTTTCGCGACCGTAGGCTCGACGCCGGAAAGCTCAAAGAGCACGCGTCCCGGGCGCACGACCGCGACCCAGAACTCGGGGTTACCCTTACCGGCACCCATGCGGACTTCGGCGGGCTTCTTCGTCACCGGCTTGTCGGGGAAGACCTTGATCCAGACCTTACCGCCGCGCTTGATGTGGCGTGTCAGTGCGATACGCGCAGCTTCGATCTGGCGGTTGGTCATCCAACACGGTTCCATCGCTTGCAATCCGTACTCGCCGAACGTCAAGCTACTGCCGCGCGAAGCGCGCCCGGTCATGCGACCGCGCTGCACCTTGCGCCACTTTACTCGTTTTGGCGTCAACATTTACTCAAGACTCCCTTCGGCCGCCGGCGCGGGTGCGCCGTTCTCGTACGGAGCGTTGGCCGCTTCGTGTACGATCTCGTCGCGCTCGACGACGACCGGCTCAACTGCCGGCTCATTCGCCGGCTCGGCAACCGCAGGCGCAGCACCCGGTTGTTGCGGACGGCCGCCACGGCCACGGCCCCCACGTCCACCGCGCTCGCGGCGATCGCGGAATCCACCGCCTTGGCGGTCGGCGCGATCGACGGTATTGGTTTGACGCGGTTGATCCGGAAGAACCTCACCGCGATAAATCCACACCTTCACGCCGATACGGCCGAAGGTGGTGAATGCTTCAACGTTCGCATAGTCGATGTCGGCGCGCAGCGTGTGCAGCGGCACCTTTCCATCGTGGTTGCGCTCGGTGCGCGCGATTTCCGCGCCGCCAAGACGACCCGAAACCTGGACCTTCACGCCGCGCGCGCCGGCCTTGATCGTGCGCATGATGGCTTGCTTCATAGCGCGACGGAAGGCGATGCGCTTCTCGAGCTGATCGACGATGTTCTGTGCGACGAGACGCGCATCGAGTTCGGGATGCTTGATCTCCATCACGTTGACTTGCACGTTCTTGCCGGTCAGCTTTTCGAGGTTCTTGCGGATCTCTTCGATGCCCACGCCGCGCTTGCCGATGATGATACCGGGCTTGGCGGTGTTAACGATTACGCGCGCCTGATTGGCGCGACGCTCGATCTCGATCTTACTGATCGCGGCCGAACGCATCCACTTGTTGAAGAACGCACGAATCTTGACGTCTTCGTGCAGCCAGTCGATGTAGTGCTTTTTCTCGAACCAGCGGCTGTCCCACGTACGCGTGATGCCCAGGCGAAGGCCGACCGGATGAATTTTCTGACCCATAGGTTACGCGGTTGCCTCCGCAGCTTTGGCAGTACGTTTGGACTTGCTCTTGCTCTTACTCGTGCTCTTCGCAGCACTCGCAGTCGCACGGCGAGCGGCCGCGCGCTTCGTCGAGACCGACGCGCCGCTACGCGCTTTGCGCTTCTTTACCGGCGGCTGCTCGCTGACGACCACCGTCACGTGCGAGAGACGCTTGCGCTTGAAGTACGCGCGCCCTTGAGCACGCGGATCCAGGCGTTTGGTAAAGCGACCGCCGGGGCCGCCATCCACGGTGATGCGCGTGATGAAAAGCTCGTCGGTGTTCATATCGTGGTTGTTGCCGGCGTTAGCAACGGCGCTGCGTACGAGCTTCTCGATCGGCTCGGCCGCATAGACGCCGGCGAACTGCAGCATAGCGAGTGCTTCGCGCACGCTTTTGCCGCGAATTGCATCGGCAACGCGGCGCAACTTGCGTGGCGCCATGCGCACGAACTTCAAATGCGCAACAGCTTGCTGCTGGGATGCCGTGTCGCTCATGCCTTCACCGCCGCTTTGTCACCGCCATGGCCGCGAAACTGCCGGGTCGGCGCGAACTCACCGAGCTTGTGCCCAACCATGTTTTCTGTGATATATACCGGAACATGCGCCTTACCGTTGTGCACGCCGATCGTATGACCAACCATCGCCGGCACGATCGTCGACGCGCGGCTCCACGTTTTGACCACGCGCTTCTCACGCGTCTCGTTCAGCTTCTCTACCTTTTTCAAAAGGTGATCTGCGACGAACGGCCCCTTCTTAAGACTACGACCCATTACTTGGAACCTCGCTTGCGAACGATCATCTTCGCGGTGCGCTTGTTGCGCCGCGTCTTCTTACCCATGGTCATTTGCCCCCAAGGCGTGGTTGGTGGACGTCCCGATGTGGAGCGCGCTTCACCGCCGCCGTGCGGGTGATCGACCGGATTCATCGCGATACCGCGTACCGCTGGACGCTTGCCGAGATGGCGCGAACGGCCGGCCTTCCCAATCACTTGGTTCTCATGCTCGATATTGCCGAGCTGACCGATCGTGGCGCGGCACTCGATGTGAATCTTGCGCACTTCGCCCGAGGGCATGCGCACCTGCGAGTACTCGTCTTCCTTTGCCATGAGTTGCGCCGCAACACCGGCCGAACGCACGAGTTTGCCGCCCTGCCCAGGGCGCAACTCGATATTGTGAAGGACGGTACCGACCGGAATGTTCTTGATCGGAAGACAGTTGCCGGGTTTGATGTCTGCGGCCGGACCCGACTCCACGACGTCGCCGACCTTGAGGCCGAGCGGCGCGAGGATATACCGCTTCTCGCCATCTTTGTAATGCAGCAAAGCAATACGCGAGCTACGGTTCGGATCATACTCGACCGTCGCGACCTTAGCCGGAATGCCGTCCTTGGAACGCTTGAAGTCGATGATGCGATACTGCTTGCGCGTGCCGCCGCCCTTATGGCGCACGGTGATGTGCCCGTTGTTGTTGCGGCCCGAGTGCTTCTTGCGAACCTCGACGAGCGACTTCTCGGGCTCCACCTTGGAGAGATCCGAAAAATCCATCGTGGTCACGAAGCGACGGCCGGGGCTGGTCGGACGATATTTCTTTACTGGCATCTTATTGCTCGAAATAGTTGACGCCGCTCAGTTCGATTTTCTGACCGGGCTTCAAAGTGACGATCGCCTTCTTAAAGTCGCTCTGCTTACCGGTTGTCCGGTTGCCGCGACGCGCGAAGTTGCGCATCTTGCCGCGCACGTTGACCGTGTTGACGCTCATGACGTTCACGCTGAAGAGCGCTTCGATCGCGTGACGAATCTGCGTCTTGGTCGCGTGCGGATGCACCACGAAGGTATACTGCGTGCCGAGCGCGTTCGCCATCGATTTTTCGGTAATGCGCGGCGAGAGGATCACATCGCGTGCGTCCATTACTTGTTATCCCCCAGCGTATCGAATGCCGCAGTAGTGAAAATGATTCGCTCGAAACGCAACACGTCTTTGACGTCGAGCGCTCCGGTGTCGGTAACCGAGACCTGGCGCAAGTTGCGAGCAACGCGCGCGAGCGCATCGGCACCCTGCTCGTCCTTGCCGGTAACGATCAGCGTGGCCGGACCGGTTTTTGCCGCCTTCGCGCTGCCGAAAAGCAGTTTGGCAAAGTCGCCGGTCTTGGTCAGCGCAAAGCCGGCCAGATCGAGCACGGTTACCGCATCGTTCTTGAAACGATCGCTGAGCGCTGCGACGAAGGCGAGCTTGCGTTCTTTCTTATTGAGGTCGGTGACGTAGCTGCGCGGCTGCGGTCCGAAGACGACGCCGCCATGCCGCCACTGCGGTGAGCGAATCGAACCTTGGCGCGCGCGCCCGGTTCCCTTCTGCTTCCACGGTTTGCGTCCGCCGCCGGCGACTTCGTCGCGCTTCTTGGTGGACGCGGTGCCCGCACGCGGGCTCGCCTGTTCGCGATAGACCGCGCGAAAAATCGCGTGCGCCTTTTCGCTGTAATCTTTGGTGAAGGCCGCGGGCGTTTGCACGTCGCGCACAACCTTGCCGTTCGCGTCGATAACGTTCGGCATCGTTACGCCCCCGCTTTCTGCTTCACGCTTGCGCGGAGCACGACCAGCGCGTTCTTGGCGCCTGGAACCGGACCGCGCACAAGCAACAGATTGCGCTCGACGTCGGCTCGGACTACTTCGAGGTTTTGCATCGTCGTGCGGTCGACACCGAAGTGACCGGGACGACGCGCGCCTTTGGGAACCCGACCGGCGTTGGTGTCACCGTTCGATGCGGGTTGACGGTGGATCATCGAGCCGTGGCTTGCGCCGCCGCCCGAAAAGTTGTGTCGCTTGATGCCGCCCGAGAAGCCGTGGCCTTTCGAGACGCCGATCACGTCGACGCGATCGCCGGGTTCGAAACCCGCTACCGTAACGGTCTGTCCGACTTCGACACCGTCGATGCCGGTACGAAATTCGCGCACGAAACGCGATGGCTCAACGCCCTGCTTTTTGAAATGTCCAGCAAGGGCACGGGTGACGCGGGACTTTTTGATCGCGCCGAAGCCGAGCGCAACGGCATCGTAGCCATGCGACTCCTTCGTGCGACGTTCCACGACCGTGCAGGGACCGGCTTCGATCACCGTGACCGGCACATAGCGCCCGTCGTCGGTGAACACGCTCGTCATCCCAACCTTGCGGCCAAGGATGTTTTTCACTCTAATCCTCGTCCTATAAGCTTGTCGAAGGCACAGCACACGGGTCCACGCGTACTGCTCTATGCTTTTCCGGCACGCGCGAAGAGAGCGCGGACCGGCTGGACCACAACCTCGGTACTGTACCAAGTGACGAGGGCAGCGTCAAGGCCTTTAAGCAGCCGAGCGGCGAATACAGCTGAGCCATGCGGGTATTGGCGTTAGCCCTGCTCGCTCTTCTCGTTGCCGGGTGCGCCCGGCCCGAGCACTTACGGGAGCGGGATCACCTCACCATCGTCCAGACTCAGGATTTTCAGAGCCTGGATCCTATCTTTGTATCCGGCGTCGGCGGCCAGGAACTGGCCTCGCTGATGTACTCCTATTTAGTGAAGTTCGACGACCGCGGGGAGCTCGTTCCGGATGCGGCAACGACGGTGCCCACGGAGGCCAACGGCGGAATCACGCCCGACGGCAAGACGATCACCTACCATCTGCGCCGCGGCCTGCGTTTCTCGGACGGGAGCGCCCTCACGTCGTTCGACGTCGCCGAGACCATCGGCCACGTGTCCTTTCCCGGCTCCGATGCTCCCTCACGCGTCGCCTTCGATGACATCGCCGCGATCTCGACGCCCGATGCCCTGACGGTCAAAGTTTACCTGCGCCTGCCCTATGCACCGATCGTCCTCTATTTGTGCGGTCCCGGCAATGCCATTCCGATTCTTTCGGAGACGCAGCTCCAAGGGCACGCGCATTTGCGCGGAACCCGCATGGATACCGATCCGCTCGGAAGCGGACCCTACGAGTTGGAGCGCTGGGTACGCAACGAGCGACTCGAGCTGCGCGCGAATCCATATTACTTCGGCGGCAAGCCGAAAATCGAGCGAATCACGATTCTGCCGGTGCCGTCGTCGACCACCGCGTACGCGATGCTGCGCGCCGGCGAAGTCGATGCGTATGTGAACGCCGACGATTCGCAGTACGGCGACCTCGCCGCACTGCCCGGCAAGCGTACCGAGTCGGTGCCGATCGACGGAACCGGCGCGCTCATCTACAATACGACCCAGGACGGCCTCGGCGACGTACGCGTGCGGCGAGCATTCACGCAAGCGCTCGACATCCAAGCGATCGTCGAAAAGACTTTGCTCGGTTCAGGCCGCGCGCGCAATCCCGGACGCGGACTCTTCGAGTGGGCGTACGATCCGGTTGCCTACGCGATGCCGCCGCACGACGTTGTAGCCGCGGCGCACCTGCTCGACCAAGCCGGGTGGCGCATGGGATCCGACGGCGTACGCCACAAGAACGGCGCAACGCTTTCACTCGATATGATCGTGCGGGCCGACAAACCGAGCGCGCTCCAGATGGCGACGTTGATGCAAGCGCAGGAACGTCCGCTCGGTATTCGTCTCTCGATTCGCCGCTTTGACGTGACCGCGCTGGTTTCGCCGAACGGGCCGCTGTACGGCGGACACTACGACGTCGCGCTCTTCCCGTTTATCGCCGGGTTCGATCCGGACGTGCGCGATCAATTTGCGTGCCGGCGCATACCGCCGCACGGCTTCAACAAAGCGCGCTACTGTAACCCAGCGCTCGATCGCCTGATGAATCAAGCCGTGCGACCGTATAGCCGCGCAGCGCGTATCCCCTACTACCGCGAGGTGCAGCGCGTCCTAGCACGCGATTTGCCGATCGACGTGATGTTCCAAGCCGTCTCGATCAATACGTTTCCCGCCGATTTGCGTAACGAGCACAGCGCCGTCAACACGCCCTTTTGGAACGTCGCCGACTGGCGGTACTAGGCCCGCAACCGGCGCCGACCGCGACCGGTTGAGGACGGCATGGCTACGAAAACTTCGGCCGCTGCGTCGGGACAATTTACGATCGGCGGCGAAATTACCGTTAATCGCCTCGGATTCGGCGCGATGCGCATCACGGGGAAAGGTATCTGGGGCGAGCCGCAAGATCCGGCCGGCGCGCGCGCGACGCTCAAACGCTTACCGGAACTCGGCGTGAATTTCATCGATACGGCTAATTCCTATGGGCCTGAAGTAAGTGAAAACCTGATCGCCGAGGTGTTGCGTCCGTACAAGGGCGTTACCGTAGCGACGAAGGGTGGGCTTACGCGGCAAGGCCCCAATCAGTGGTATCCGTGCGGCAATCCCGGCTACCTCGAAGAGTGCGTGCAGATGAGCCTACGCCGCCTCGGTGTCGAGCGCATCGACCTATGGCAACTGCACCGGATCGATCCGGCAACGCCGCGCGAGGCACAGTTTGAAGCGATCGCCGAGATGCGCAATGCCGGCTATATTCGCCACGTCGGTCTTTCCGAAGTCAGCGTCGACGACATCAAAGAAGCGCAGCAATACTTTCCGGTCGTAACCGTGCAGAACGAGTACAACCTGGTCGATCGCAAAAGCGAGTCGGTGCTCGAATTTTGCGAGCAGAACAACATCGGGTTCATCCCATGGTTCCCGCTCGCCGCCGGCGATCTCGCAAAGTCCGGCTCCGTACTCGATACGAACCAGCGGGGGTTTCGCATCGTAGCCGTTATGTGGGTGATGGAAGCGGCTACGACGGTTTCGGGGACACCCTGCCAATGGCCGCGACGACGACATTGGCGATGAAGACCATCAGCGCGCAGCCGCCAACCCACAGCGCGAGCGTGCTATGCGGGCCCGCAACTTGCGCCGCGACCCACAGCAGCACGGCGATCCGGGTGACCCACCACGAGGGCCGCATCGCCCACGCAACGACGGCGGTGGCGACAACGCTGATAAGTGCAAGCATCACGGGTAATCCGAGGGCAGCGGGCCGTAGGGATCGAGGCCGGCGCCTTGCCCGGAGCACTCAATGGTCACGGCGTTTTGCGCCGTTTGCAGGGTGATGTTCGCGGCGACGGCTTGCGCACCGATCGCCACGCCGCCTGCAACCTTGAGCACGCCACTGCCGGGAATTGCAAACGATCCGCCGGTGCCGAATGCCCAGCCGAGCCAGGATGCAAAGGCACCATTGAGCGTAGCAAGCGCGGCGTTACATTGCGCATCGCGCGGATACTCGGTAGCGGGTTGATCATTGGGGAACCCGCCGTTGCTCCAAACGAGATCACCGAAGTCGTAGCTGAAGTCGCTTGTGTCGAAGCCGCCCAGGCTCGTTGCGTGACCGTCAAGCACATAGCCACCGTCACCCTCATAGATAAGCACATCGCCATCGGCATCCGACGAACTTTCGCCGTTGCCATTTCCCGAACAGTCATCCATGGGTTTGATCTGCACAACCGAGAGCAGACCTCCGCATGCCGGCGCTGCGGTTTGCAGTGACGCCGGCGCAGCAGTTGCAACCGGCGGCACCCCACCGCCACCACTACATGCAGACAAAACGAGTGCCCCGCACAGCAGCGCTGCGTAGTCCTTTTGCATTTCACACACCTCGAAAGCGAGGAAGTTTAAGGATCACGACGGCTCTGTAACGTGCCTTGGCTCGCTGCTTCGCTTTCGAACTTAGCTTCCCTACGAAAATTTTTTGTAGTGAGAGCGATTGGGCTCTATCGGCGGCTGGGCCAAGCGCAGGGGCCGAGCAGGTGCGCTGCCCACCTAGCAGCGCTGGCCCTCCAGCGTGCGGGAAAGCGTTTGCTTTTGGCTTCGGAGCATGTCTACAGCCAGACGTGCACAGCAGAACCGCTGCGCAGCTGCGCTTCGCTCGCTGCGATCAAGCTCGACGCCATCGCAAAGAAGCTCAGCGCCACGCCTTCGCAAGTTGCGCTCGCATGGACGCTCAAGCGCTCGCCGGTAATGCTCCCGATTCCCGGTACGTCACGCGTCGATCACCTCGAAGAGAACGTTGCCGCGGCATCGCTCGCGCTATCGGACGAGGATTTCAGCGAACTCGACCGTCAAGCCAAGGCGCTTAGGTAAACGCTGCGAGCCCGGTGATCTGCTGACCCAAGATCAGCGTGTGTACCTCACTCGTGCCCTCGTACGTGAGCACGGATTCGAGATTGTTCA
>DATJOM010000057.1:0-7368 GCA_035507095.1 Candidatus Acidiferrum sp. | reverse complement strand
GTCTATTGGTGTGCGGGAGCCGGCGGCGTCGCGGCGGCGCTCGACGATTGTGGCGGTAAAACGCTGACATCGACCGGCTCCGCGGCGTACCAGAGTACGCTTGCGCAGTCCGAGGCGTATCTGGATCAACAGTCGAGCCTTGGCACGATCGATCCGTCGTCATACCTGCGGGGTGAACCCGTGTATCTTTGGTCTGGAACGCAGGATACGGTCGTGAATCCGCTCGAGATGGCCGATGTCGCAGCCGAATACACGCATTACGGCGCACACGTGCAGTTTGACAATACATTTCCGGCGGAGCATGGCTGGGAGTCGCCCGACGGCCAAATCGCTTGCGGAACCAAGCACAGCCCGTACATGATCGCGTGCGATCGAGGCGGCAGCGTCTACGACTCGGTGCAAACGTGGCTGACGATGTTCCTTGGAACGCTTGCGCCGCGCAATAACGGCACGCTCTCGGGCACGCTCACAACCTTCGACCAAACCGCGTTCGGTGCGTCACCGGCGGTTTCGATGTCGGAAAAAGGCTATATCTTCGTGCCCGCGGACTGCGCTAACGGTGCGCAATGCGGCTTGATTCTCGCCCTTCACGGCTGTTTGCAAGAAGCCCGGCTGATCGGTCGTACGTGGGTAGACGAGGCGGGCATCAACGAGTGGGCCGACACCAACCACCTCGTCGTGCTCTATCCTGATACGATCCCTTCTATCAAACCCGGACCAACGAATCCGGAGGGCTGTTTCGACTGGTGGGGCTATGCGAATGGCGGCGACCCGAACTACGCGCTCAAGAGCGGCGCGCAGATGCAGGTGCTCTACGCCATCGTTAGCGGCATCGCCGGCCTAAACTAATCTCGGCCTTCGGCGTAGAGCCATGCCGAAGCAGCAACGACGAGTTCGTAGAGATTGCCACCCCAGTTGGCCTCGTCGTGCGGGGCAGCGACAAGGAACGGAATCAACGTCACGACGCTGAAGACGAGGAACATCAGCGCGAGCAATCGTGCCGCGAGCACGTCGGCGACGTGAATGACGATTGCGACTCCCGCGAGCACGAACGCCGTTCCCGTCAGCACGACCCAGAACACCTGCCCGAACGGCATCCACGTCGGGACCATCGACGTATTATTTGGATTGTGCAAATTGAGCAGATGCTGCAGCCCAAAGACTACGACGCATAATCCGAACGCAACGCGAAGCGCCGGCGTCACGCGCCCAGCATTGATGATGAGCGCCGCGAACACGACGAGTAGCTCGCCGCAGATACCCGCCAATACACCGACGTACACGCCGGGTGATTGCCCAAGGTACGCCGGCGCCGTTATCAAGCGCGGCAACCAGAAGATCGCGACGATCAGATACACGAGCGCAACAAGCGCAGCGCCTGCGCGACGCGTACGCGGGCTCAGTACCGCCGCACCGCCCGCCACGAGCACCACGCCGATCGCATACGCCCAGATGTGCGCACCCGGAACACGATCGCCCCAGGCCTGCAGCGGCTGATGTGCGGGATCGAGCGCGCCCCAGATCAGGTCGATCGCCCCCGTAGCGATATTCGCCAGGCCGAATATCCACATCCCGAGCTTCATCGTGGCTAGCGCTGCTGGACGAACGTATACTTGCCCTTGCTGCCGCTGACGTCACCGCGGAAATTTCCACAAAGAACCAGCTTTTTCACAGATCCTCCTCTTTACATCCCGCTCAGCTTCATACGCGAATGCACATAGGCGACGCCTGCGTTACCGGCGTCGCGATCCCAGTCGTGCAGTTGGTGAAACGCGTGCAACGCGGATTGCGGCTGCCCGACCGCCACATAGGCGTAGCCGAGCGTTTGGTACGCGTCGAATTTGTCGGGCGCGCCGAAGCCCAGGCCTTCGCGTGCATAGTGGATCGCGGTCTGCGGGTCGCCGAGCTTATATGCCGTCAGCGCGACCATGACGTTCGCATCGCCGAGCGACGGATCGAGGTCGGTCGCACGGCGGAAATGCGCGTATGCCGCGCGCAGATCGTTGCGCATCAACAAAAACTGGCCGTAGTACATGTGCGTCATCGCATTCCCGTCATCGAGCGCGATCGCACGCTTATACGCGGCATCGATCTTGCTCGGCGGTTCGTGCGCGTAGAAGTCCGCCACCGCAAGTGCGGTTTGCGCCGTCACCGAGCGCGGATCGATGCGTAGTGCCGTACACGCATCGTCGATCGCGCGTGCGAGCATCGCATGTCTGTCGCGCATCGTGTCTTGCGTGAACGCGACCTCCGCCTGCGCGAGGTCCGCATAGCCAAGCGCGCTTGCGGGTGCGTCGCGCACCACGACTTGGAATTCCACAATCGCATGACGCACCGAGACGAAGGTCCCTTGGTGCAGGTAGTAGCGGCCCAGGTTGTACGCGCGCAATGCGCTCGACGGCAACGGCGGCGGCGCGGTGCGATGGATCCCCAGTGCGACGACGCCACTCATGAGTGCCAGCACTGCAGCCGCGGCAACAGCGCGCGAGACGCTCCCTCGACTACGCGGCTCCGCCGCTACGCTCGGGATGACACCAATGCGCGGTTCCGCCGCTACGCTCGGGATGACACCAATGCGCGGTTCCCCCGCTACGCTCGGGATGACAGATATGCGATAGCCGCGGCGCGGAAGCGTCTCGATCTTCGCCTGGCCGGTCTTGGCAAGCAGTTTGCGCGCGAGGTAGATCGTCTGCCACAAGGTCGCGTCGTCGGCGTAGCCCTGCGGCCACAGGCGCTCGATCAATGCTTCCTTTGAAAATACCTCGCCCTCACGCTCTCCCAGGATCGCGATCAGTTCCACGACCTTCGGAGGCGCCGGCAACGGCTGACCGTCCAGCGAGATGACGAGGGCCGCACCATCAATAGTGAGCCTGCCAAGCATAAATTTCATAGCGTGAGTATTTCGTGAATAACCGGCGCGCGCATTTTTGGCATGTTCATCCCCGTATGGTTGCGTTTCCGGTCAGCGTCGTCGCCACCGCTCCGCCCCTCGACCCGCACGCAACTGCGAGCGCGTGGGCATCGACACCCGTGACGCTGCGCTGGGACGTCGCACACAAGGCCTTCGCGAGCGAGCCGACCACCGTCCGGGTGAGCACCGATGGGACGTTTCTCTACGTGCGCTTCGACGCGACGCAGCGTGCCGGCGTCGTGGCCACGCAACGTTCGAACGACGTGATCACCGGCGGAAGTAGCGGCGGCGCGGGCAGCGTCACGTGGAGCAGCGACGACGCGGTCTGGATCGACATCTGGCCGACCGGGCCGAGCGGCTTCGAATATCAGTTTGAAGCCAACGCCGCGGGCGCCCACAACGAAAGCTCGAGCGAGAACGTGTCGTTCGCGCCGCAGTGGGAATCGCACGGCGCCGTCGACGCTACGGGCTACACGGTCACGATGGCGATTCCACTTGCGGTGATCCATGGCGCGCATGCCGGAACCTGGCGGATGCAGTTTATTCGTTACGTGCGCGCGAGCGGCGCGATCGACGTGTGGTCGTACATTCCCGAGCAGACGCAACCCGACGATCCCGAACGCGCCGGCGCACTGGTGATGCCGAAGCTTGTCGCGCATGCGCCGCCCCCGCGTCCACGCATCGCCGTTTACGGGCTCGGCGCCGTTGCAAGCGACGCGGCCGGCGGCAATACCTCGCGGGTGGGTGCCGATCTCTCCATACCGATCACGCAGACGTCGTCGTTCTTCGCGACCTTCCACCCAGATTATTCAAACGTCGAACTCGATCAGCAGACGATCGCGCCGAATCTCTCTCCGCGCACGTACAACGAAGTGCGGCCGTTCTTCACGCAAGCCGCATCGTATTACAACCTCTTTCAATGCAGCGCGTGTCCCGCCACGCGACAACTGCTCTACACGCCGGGCATTCCGACGCCGTCGCAGGGGTACGCGCTCGAAGGCAAGCAAGGCCCGATCGGATTTGCCGCCTTCGATGCTATCGGCGATGCGCGCAGCGATGCGTCAGCCGTGCTCGACTACACGTCCGACGACAACCATTGGCAAGGAACGGTGCAACACGTGCAAGCCGATCTGCCCGAGGTGGTCGATGATGCCAACGGCGCGGGCGTCAACTGGCGCAACGGCAAATACCTCAGCGCCAACATCAACTACTCGACGGACGCCGGCACCAACGTCCTCGTGCCGAGCCAAGGCACGGCGATTGAGGGCGGCGCGAATTGGATCAGCCAGAATCTCGTGGTCTCGGCCGGCGTGCGAAAGATCGGGGCCTATTTCAATCCCGTCGACGGCTACACCGGGCATCCGGACATCGCGGGCTACGGCCTGTACGCCGCGCGGCAGTGGACGTTTGCGCCGAACGACGCGTTGCAATCGGTTGCACTCAACGGCTTCGTCGATCGCTATGCGGGATTCGCGGACGGACAATCGCAGAGCGACAATTGGCTCGCGTTCGATATCCTCACCAAGAGCGCGTGGGATTTGCGCGTCTATTCCGGCTCGGACTATTGGCGCTTCGGCACGGTGCTGCAACCGGTCAATCAAGCTTCCGGCTTCACCCTGTTCTATCACGCCGGCTTGAACAACAACCTCCAAAACTTTCTTCTGGCGGGTCCGTCGGCGACGCCGACGCAGCTCGCCGTTTTCCAAGGCCGCTACGGCGACGGTTTCCTTTATACGTGGTATCGCACGTCGACGATTCGCGTCGGCAACCGCGGTACGCTGAATCTCACGCTCGATAGTACGCAGCAATACCTGAACGGCAAAGCGCCGGATAACATCCAGTGGTTCAATGGGCTCTCGTATGCGTATCAACTCGCGCAAAATTCGTCGCTTGCGCTCGGCGTGCGCCAAGTCGTCGGCTACCCGCCGGTTCCCAACGGGGGCGGCAATTGCGAAGGCCGTTGCTCGAACGTTTCCTTTGCCTACCATCTGCGTTGGAAACGCGAAGAACTCTATGTCGCGTACGGCGATCCCAATGCACTGATCACCGTGCCGCAAGCGATCTTCAAGCTCATCTTTTACGCAGGCGCGGAGAAGGGCGTATAACTCCCATTGGAGCGGAACGCCTAGGTCGCGTTGCGACCGCCATCGACATTGACAATATCGCCGTGAATGAAGCTCGCTTCGTCGGATGCGAGAAACGCAATCGCGGCGGCAATCTCCTCAGGCGACGCCGGACGGCGCGCCGGCGCAAGTGCCGCAAGCTGGTCGATGCCGTCGCCCATCACCGCCGTGCCTTCGGTGCGCGTCGGGCCGGGGCTTACCGCGTTAACGCGTACGCCCTGCGGGCCGAATTCCGCAGCCCACGCCTTCGTCAGCAAGTCGAGCGCCGCTTTGCTCGAGCCGTAGAGCGCCATGCCGTTCATCCCAAACTGCGACACCATGCTGCTAACGTTTATCACCGCGCCGCCGCCACGCGCCGCCATCTTGGGTGCAAGCTCCGCAACGAGCATGAACGGCACCTTGACGTTGACATCGTAGACGTGATCGAATGTTTGCTCCGACGTTTCGGCCGTCGGGCCAAATGGAAAGACGCCGGCGTTATTCACCAGGATGTCGATCGTCGGCGCGACCGCAAGTGCACGTTTTGCCAGATCGCGCGCCGCATTCGCATCCTGGAGGTCGCCGGCAACAAAGTCCGCCGAACCGCCCTCGCTGCGGATCGTGTCGACGACGGCCTGGCCACGCTCCCGATCGCGCCCGCTCACGATCACATGGGCGCCACGCCGCCCAAGCAGCAGCGCGGTTGCCTTGCCGATTCCACTCGTGGCGCCGGTCACGAGAGCGGTTTTCTCTTGTAAGTCCTTCATAGCTCCGCTATACTAGCCTAGAGAAAATGGAATGTCCACTCTAAAATCCAGTCGCGCGTTGACCCCCAAGGGCACCGCCACACGCGATCGGATCGTCGCGATCGCCGCTCGGCTCATCGCAAAACACGGTGCCGCGGAAACGACCATCGAAGACGTATGCGAGGCCGCACGCGTCAGTCCGTCGCAGCTCTACCACTACTTCAAAAACAAGATGGCGCTCGTGCGCGCAGTCATCGCCTTTCAAACCCAGGCGGTCATGGATAATCAGCGCGACTTCTTAGGGCACCTCGACAGCGTCGCGGCATTACGCCGCTGGCGCGATCATCTCGTCGCGTTGCAAGAGGACGGCGGATGCAAGGGCGGCTGCCCGCTCGGGACGCTCTCGTCGGAACTCGCCGAAACATCTCCCCAAGCGCGCAACGCTTTAGCGGCGAGTTTTGAAGTGTGGGAAGAGGGCATTCGCAGCGGCCTGCGCGCGATGCACGAGCGTGGCGTTTTGCGCCGCGACGCCGACCCTGAACGACTTGCGCTCGCGACACTCGCGGCGCTGCAAGGCGGATTGCTCCTGACGCAGTCACGCCGCGATCCGGCCCCGCTCGGCGTCGCGCTCGACGTCGTGATCGATCGGATCGCCTCGCTCACGTGAGCTACATCGATACGAATCTGCTCGCCGGCGAACAGGTTGTTTATCGAGCGAGGCTGCACCCGATCATCTTCGCGCCAGGCACGGTTGTGGTGCTGTTAGGAATTCTCATCGCGCTCGCGTACGCACAAAGCATTGGGCTGGTCGTCGGCGTGATCGGGGTTGTTATGGGCGCGATTGCGCTGGTTCGGTACAACACGTCCGAATTCGCCGTCACGAACCGTCGCGTCATCATCAAGGTCGGGGCGCTTGGCCGCAGATCTCTCGAATTGGAGCTGAACAGAGTCGAGGGCATCGACGTTGACCAGAGTGCATTCGGGCGGCTCTTCGATTACGGCACGATTGGTGTTCGGGGAATTGGCGGCACGGAGGAAAGCTTTCCCGCAATCGCGGCTCCGCTCGAATTTCGCAAGTACGTGCAAGAGATGCTACCGCAGTAGCAATCGCCAATCTCAACTCGGCGGAATAGCTTCCGCGAAACGAAAGATGTTTGCGGGATCGAATTTTGTCTTGATCTTACGTAGCTGTTGATAGTTTCCGTCGTGGTAGGCGAGCTGCCAATCGCGTAGTGACGGATCGATGAAGTTCTGATAGGCGCCGCCCTTTGCGAGCGGAACGATCGCGTCGTAGAACCCGTCGAGCCAGGCCATATTGTGCGCGAGCACGTCGGGCGACGTCGTCTGCTCCCAATACAGTTCGATCGAACTTAGCCACTGGCTGAAGCGATGGGCGAAGGCCATGTCATGCGGTCCGTGGTCGTTCACACGCGCGCCGGTTTGAAACACTTTGAACGCCGCGGTTTTTGCCGTGCGCGGATAACGGCGAAGCCACTCGAACACGGTCGCATTCGCTTGGTGATCGAACGGCGCGTTGAAGAAGCGCGAGCGCTCCTGATAGTACGCCGGATGGCCCGGTTCGGCGAGGACGTCTTGCGCCGCCCAATAG
>DATJOM010000056.1:0-21154 GCA_035507095.1 Candidatus Acidiferrum sp. | reverse complement strand
ACGCTCGACGAATTGCGCGCTCGCGCCCAGCTTGCGAAAAAAGCCGGCGTCGATGTCTCCGAGATCTCACAGATGATCATTTGGGGAAATCACTCCGCAACGCAGTTCCCGGACTTCGCGCACGCGAAAATCGGCGGCCGCCCGGTTCCCGAGGTCATCGACGACCCGGAATGGCTCGAGCACAAGTTTATCTCGACCGTGCAGAACCGCGGGATGCAAGTCATTCAGGCTCGTTTGGCTTCCTCGGCGGCGTCGGCTGCGCATGCGACCGTGACCGGTGTCTACCGGCTCACGCACGACACGCCTCCGGGCGAGCTCTATTCGGTCGCGCGATACTCCAACGGAGAGTACGGAATCGATCCCGGCCTCATTTTCTCGTACCCTTCACGCACGGAACACGGTGTTTCGCGGATCGTCCAAGGTTTCGAGTTCGACGAATTGGGGGCCAAGTTGCTCGCGAAGACGCAAGAGGAGTTGCGAAAAGAGCGCGACGCCTGTATCGAGTTAGGACTGATTCCTACCGAAGAGCGGACCGCCGAAGCCGTCTCGTAGACGAGGGAAGCTCCCCGCCCTATTTGTCGAGATTGAAGTCGATATTGAGGTCGCCCGCGATGCGGTTGAGCCCGTCCCAGACTTTGGAGTGCACCGGAACGCCGTATTGCCGGTGATATGCCGCTTTGAGAATCTCCGGTTCTCCCGCCACCATGATGCGTTGCGCGCCGCGCGCAACCGCGCTCTCTTTGAAATAGCGCAGCTCGACGTCCATGTCGTCCTTGAACTCGGCGACGTCGCGGAATCCGTCGATGCGGAACGCGCCGAACCAGTGCGAGATCGCACCTTTTTTCGTTTCGTCGGCAAAAGGCAGCGTCGGACCGAAGCAGCCACCCGAAAGCACACCGCACAAAATGTCGGCCAATAAGCCCAAGCCGTAGCCTTTATGCCCGCCGCCTTCGGTGCCGAGACCACCCAGCGGCAGCAACGCGCCGCGTAACGCTTCGTCCGGATCGTGCGTCATGTCGCCGTGCTCGTCGATCGCCCAACCCGGCTCCAACTTTTTGGTCTTCCGCTTATACACCTCAAGCTTGCCCTTGGGAACCGTCGTCGTCGCGAAGTCGAGCACGAAATCCGGTTCGCTGCCGGCGGGGACCGCAAACGCAAACGGATTGGTTCCAAGCGTCACCTCACGCCCGAACGTCGCCGCCCCGTACTTTACCGAGTTCGTCGACGACATGCCGATCATATCGTGCGCGAGCGCCATCATTGCATAGTATCCGGCAATGCCGTAGTGGTTGGAGTTGCGCACGGCACCAAAAGCTGAACCGTACTCATGCGCCTTGGCGATGACCGCTTCCATCGCCATTTTCGAAACCGGATGCCCTAGGCCGTTGTCGGCGTCGTAGACGATCGAAGTCTTCGTTTCGCGAACGATGCGATAGTTCGGCTGCGGGTTCAAGTGGCCGCTGCGAATGCGCCCAACGTAATACGATTCCAAACGCGCGACGCCGTGGGATTCAATGCCGCGCAGGTCCGCCTCGACGAGGACATCGGCGACGACCTCTGCGTGAGCGCGCGCCACGCCCGACCGCTCGAGCACGTCGGCAATGAAGTGCTTCAGCTTGTCTTCGCTCGTGAGAAAGTATTTCGAGGTGGTGGCGTTAGGCACGGAAGGGCCTCCAAGTGTAGCCGGTGATTCGCGCAGGAGAACGTACGCCCATGCTTGCCTTCTAGTCTACCGGAAAGGTCGGAGCGACCGGCGAACCCACTGGACACTAGCATGAGGCGCACGAAATTCTACTGCGTCGCCGACGACGGATCGTTCCGGGTGTCGGCCCGCGGCTTCGACGTCTTGCGTACGCCGCAAATCAACAAAGGCACGGCCTTTACCGATCCGGAGCGCGAGGCGCTCGGTCTTGTGGGACTGCTTCCGCCTGCCGTGCTTACCTTGGAACAGCAGGCCGAGCGCGCATACGAGTTGTTCGTAAAACAGGCGGACGACCTGGCAAAGAACACCTTCATGACCGCGATGCGCGATCGTAACGAAACGCTCTTCTTCCACCTCTTGACGTCACACGTCGTCGAGATGCTGCCGATCATCTACACCCCGACCGTTGGCCTCGCGATTCAGCAATACAGCCACCAGTTCCGCAGGCCTCGCGGTATCTTTCTCTCGATCGATCGGCCCGACGAGATCGAAAGCGCGCTACGCAACAACGAAGCCGGCAGCGGACCGGACGACGTCGACCTCATCGTTGCGACCGATGCCGAAGCGATTCTCGGCATCGGCGACTGGGGGGTCGGCGGTATCGACATCTGCGTCGGAAAACTCTCGGTGTATACCGCCGCGGCGGGCATCGATCCGTCGCGAACGATTCCGGTGATGCTCGACGTCGGCACCGATCGGCAATCACTGCTCGACGATCCGCTCTATCTCGGCTATCGTAATCGGCGCGTTCGTGGCGAGAAGTACCGCGCGTTCATTGACGCCTACGTCTCGACCGCTTTACGCGTGTATCCTAATGCCCTGCTGCATTGGGAAGACCTCGGTGCGAGCAATGCGCGCTACGTGCTCAACACCTATCGTTCGTCGGTCTGCACGTTCGACGACGATATCCAGGGCACGGCCTCGATCGTGCTCGCCGCGGTCGTGAGCGCGCTGAAAGTCACGCGCGGACGCTTGCGCGATCAACGGTTCGTTATCTTCGGCGCCGGCACGGCCGGTTGCGGCATCGCCGATCTGATCGCGCAGGCGACGGCGAGCGACGGACTCTCACCTGAGGAATCCGCGCGCAGCTTCTGGTGCGTCGACCGGAATGGTCTGCTCATCGACACGATGCACGACCTGCACGACTTTCAGCGACCGTATGCGCGACCGGGGAATGACGTCGCGGCGTGGGATCGCGACCCCGAACGCGGTATTACCTTGGCCGAAGTCGTGCGCCGTGTCGCTCCAACAGTGCTCATCGGCGCGTCCGGCGTCACCGGCGCATTTGATGAAGAGATCGTGCGTATCATGGCACGTGGAACGCCGCGCCCGATTATTCTGCCGCTCTCGAATCCGACCGCACTGGCCGAAGCCGAGCCGGCCAACTTGATCGCGTGGAGCGACGGAAAAGCGCTCGTCGCCACGGGAAGCCCGTTCGCGCCCGTCGTCTACGGCGGCACGACGTACGTGATTGCCCAAGCGAACAATGCGATGATCTTCCCCGGCCTCGGCTTAGGGACGATCGTAACGCGGGCGCGCCTGATCAGCGACGGAATGTTCGTCGCCGCCGCTGCGGCGATTGCGGACATGGTCGATGCCGCGCAGCTGGGCGCGCCAATTCTTCCGCCGATGGACCGCCTGCAAGACGTTTCAGTGCGCGTCGCCGTCGCGGTTGCGTCAGCGGCGTTGCATGAGGGACTTGCGCGCGTCGTCCCGGTGGACGTCGAAGCCGCCGTTCGCGACGCGATGTGGCAGCCCCGCTACGCCCGCATCGAAGCGGTTTAAGGAGTTTGTTACCATGCCGAACTCGCCGATCAGTTTCTCGCTGGTGATGCGCATCGAAACGCCGAACAATCCCGGCGTCTTCGGCGTTCTGACCGGCGCGATTCACGACGCGGGCGGAACGATCAGCGCGTTCGACATGCACGCGGCCACGAAGGAGCGCATCGTACGTGACGTCACGATCAGCGTCCCCTCCGACGCCATCGCCGACGATGTACGCGCGGCTGTCGAAGCGATTCACGGAGCGCGAATTATCAGTGCGTCGGATGAGACGTTCCTCGCGCATCTGGGCGGTAAGATTCGCATCGCACCCAAGATCGCCGTGAAAAACCGGCAGGACCTTTCGACCGTGTACACGCCGGGTGTCGCGCGCGTTTCCATGGCGATCGCCGCCGATCCGCGTAAGGCCTTCCAATTGACGATCAAACGCAACACGGTTGCCGTCATAAGCGACGGTACCGCCGTTTTGGGCCTTGGGGATATCGGTCCGCTCGGTGCGCTTCCGGTAATGGAAGGCAAGGCGATGCTCTTTCGCCAGTTTGGCGATATCGATGCTTTCCCGATTTGCCTCGACACGAAAGACGTGGACGAAATCGTTGAAACCGTCGTGCGCATCGCACCCGTCTTCGGCGGAATCAATCTCGAAGATATTAGCGCGCCGCGGTGCTTCGAGATCGAAGAGCGTCTTATCGAAGCGCTCGACATCCCCATCATGCACGACGATCAGCACGGTACGGCGGTGGTAATTGTTGCAGCCCTTATCAATGCGGCCAAGGTCGTAGGCAAAGAGCTGCAAGACTTGCAAATCGTGATCTCGGGAAGTGGCGCAGCCGGCACGGCAACGATCAAGATGCTGCTTGACGCCGGCGTTCGCGATGTGATCCCGGTCGATCGCAGCGGCGCGCTCTCGCGCGAAGGCCGCTACGACAGCCCTTACAAGCGTTGGCTCGTGGAACGGTGCAATCGAGAGAACCGCAGGGGCTCGCTTAGCGACGTGCTGGGTGGTGCCGACGTTTTCATCGGCGTCTCGGCACCGGGCATACTTGCGCCCGAGGACGTGGCGCGCATGGGGCGCGACCCGATCGTCTTTGCGATGGCAAATCCCATTCCCGAAATCATGCCGGACGTGGTCGCGCCCTTTGCCGCCGTCATTGCAACCGGGCGTTCGGATTTTCCGAATCAGGTCAACAATCTGCTGGCTTTTCCCGGCATGTTCCGCGGCGCGCTCGACGTGCGCGCGAGTCGCATCACCGAGCGCATGAAGCGGGCCGCCGCATTTGCGATTGCGGGAATCGTCGGCGACGACGAGCGCAACCCGGAATACATCATTCCAAGCATCTTCGATCCGCGCGTGCGCGACGCCGTCGCCAAGGCCGTCGCTGCGGCGGCGATCGAAGACGGTGTGGCGCGCAAGGCGTCGGTCAAGAACGAAGGATGACCGGTTACGAAGCGTGCGTCCGGTGCGGCTTATGCCTTCCAGCCTGCCCGACGTACTTGGAAACATTAACCGAAACGTCGGGGCCTCGTGGCCGGATCAGTCTCATCAAGGCTGTCGACGAAGGCGAACTCGACGTGCTCAGTCCCGGTTTTGTCGAGCAAATGTCGCAGTGCTTGGATTGCCGCGCCTGCCAGGCCGTGTGCCCGTCGGGCGTACCATACGGTCCGATGCTCGAGGAGATGCGCGCGCGAATCGAGGCGGCAAGCGCGCCTGCGCGCGCGCCGCGCGAGCGCTGGACGCGGCATCTTCTGCTCGAGTGGCTCTTCGCCAAGCCGGCGCGTTTGCGCAGGGCTGCCGGCTTGCTGCGCTTTGCGCAGCGCACCGGCCTGAGCGCGCTCGCGTCCGCTTTTGGAATGCGCGATTTGGTGCGACTCGCACCGCAGATTCCCGATCACTTCTTCGTCCCCGACAACCAGCAGTACACCGTCTCGCACGCTGCCGGAACCGCGTTCTTACACAGCGGCTGCGTAATGCACGTGGCATTTCCGAACGTCCACGAGGCGACGATCCGCATGCTCAACCGCGCGCACTTGAACGTCGTCGTGCCCGCCGAGCAGGGCTGCTGCGGCGCGATCGCGGTACATGCCGGCAACGACGACTTCGCGCGTGACTTAGCTCGGGTGAACGTCGCCGCGTTCGAACGCAGCGGCGCAGACGTGTACGTCGTCAACGCAGCCGGATGCGGCAGCACGCTCAAAGAATACGGTCGCATCCTAGCCGACGATGCCGCATGGCGCGCGCGTGCCGAAGCGTTCTCTTCCCGCGTGCGCGACGTGACCGAGGTCCTCGACGCGATGGACCTACCGCCGGCACGCGGCAAACTCAATGCGCGCGTCACGTACCAAGAGCCGTGTCATCTCGTGCACGCGCAGCGCGTGAGCGCGGCGCCACGCCGGCTCCTGCGCAAAATCCCCGGTCTCGAGTTGGTCGAGATGTACGAAAGCGCGGTATGTTGCGGGAGCGCCGGCATCTACAACCTGACCGAGCCGGATATGGCCGCGCGCCTTCAGGCGCGCAAGATCGGCAACATCGAAGCGACCGGCGCAGCGATCGTTGCTACCGCCAATCCCGGGTGTGCGCTGCAGGTGAGCGCCGGACTGCGCAACGCCGGCATTCGCGCCGACGTCAAACACATCGTCGAGTTGCTCGACGAGGCCTACGCTCAGCCGTGAAACTCCCGCCAGAGCACGACTAAGCCCTCCAAGCGATGCACGATCGCGCAGCCGTCGCTGCTGCGCCACGCGCCATCGACGTTAATCTCAAAGCGATAGCTTACTGCGGCGCGCTCGCCTTCGACGATTATCTCGTCGATGTCGAAGCGCCAAGCGGGACCGTCGCGAAAGAATCGCGCGAAATGCGCAAAGATCGCATCGCGTCCGAAGAGCGGCTCACGACCCGATTCGTGATAGATTCCATCCGGCGCAAAAAACGCTGCGGCGCGATGCGCGTCGCCGCTCTGCCAGGCGGCGACAAGCTCCTCGATCACTGCACGGAGCGTCACGAGCGAAAGCACGACGCATCGTCGTCCCAGCAGTACCGTTGGTCCGCGTTCAGATGCACGCCGCCGATCCAGCGGTCGAGCGGTTGCGTTTGCGACCAGTCTTCAACGCCCGCCAGTGCCGAGCGTCCGCGTGCGGTCGGCTCGAGCTCACCTTCTTCTCCTTCGACCAACGGTGCGGGTTCGAGTTGCAAATCGCGTACGATCGCCGCGAACGCGAGATCGCCGAGAAAGGGCGCCTCTTCGCGCGCTTGCGCACGGCGAAACAGGTCATCGGGCCGCGCTGGTCCCGCCGCCACCGCTTGCAACGCGTGGCGCTGCGAACGCGAGAGCCCGTCGCCGCTCCAGGGAAACTCCTGACATAACCGCCGAAGCGCTGCGCGTAAAAACGGCAGACCTTGCGCGTCGCGCTGGGCGTGCGCGAGCAACGCGCTCGGGTCATCCGCGCGGAGCGCGTCCCACGCGCTCTTCGCCGACTCGCACGTTGCAGCGGTGACGGTACGGCGCCTCGGAAAGAGCGCGATCAGCTCGTCAGCGGTCATGCTGCCGAGATACGCATCGCTCTGCACCAGGCTGACCTTCCCGGGCTCAAGTCGCATCGCGTCGAGCTCGGCGAGAATTTGCAGCAGTTGCAGCTGGTCATATAGATCGTGCTCGAACCACAGGATGACCTCGGCGAACTCCGCCGCACGACGGAACGTCGCATCGCGGGCCGCGAAATCGTGCAGCAGTTTTATCGGCTTGCCGAAACCGCGCGAGGCCAAGTACTCGGCGCGCACGCGGCTGAGCTCCTCAAGCGTAGCACCGGCCGGGACCGGGCCTTCGTGGAGCGCGTCACGCCACGGCAGGTGCGTGCCCACGACTCCAGCCTTTTTAAAAAGATAGACCACCGCGTCGCCATTGGTGACGTGCAGCGTGGCGGCTTGCTGACCACTCATCTCGAAAGGGCGTTCATGGCGACGCTGAATTTTCATCCCGGCGGCTACCGCGACGTCCGCGACAAGCGCGACCGGCGCTTTGCGCCGTCGATCGAGCACCTCCCGCCAAAGGCTGACCTCTCGCGATTCTGTGGTGCGGTCTACGATCAGTACCGCACGCAGAGCTGCAGCGCGAATGCGCTTGCCGCAGCCCTCACGCTCGACGCGAACCAGCGTGACGCACAGCTCGCGCCGCCGTCGCGGCTCTTTTTATACTACAACGCGCGGGCGCTCACCAAGACGCAGGCGACCGACTCCGGGACGACGATTCGCAACGCGCTCAAAGCGTTCGCGCATCACGGCGCTTGCGCGGAGCGGCAATGGCCGTTTCTCAAACGCGACATTACCGAGCGCCCGACGCGCGCGTGCTATCGCGACGCCGATAGGCGGTCGATAAGCTATCACCGCATCCGCCAAAGACTCAACGATCTGCGCGCCGCGCTCGCGCAGGGCCATGCGTTCATCTTCGGCATTCAGGCCTACGGCGAGCCCTTCACCGAAGCGGCGAAGAGCGGTAACCTGCGCTTACCGCGCAAATCCGACACGTTCGTCGGCGGCCATGCGTTGCTCGCCGTCGGCTACGATCGCGCGAAGAAGCTGTTCCTCGCGCGTAATTCACTTGGGCGCAACTACGCGCGCGACGGGTTCTTCTGGATTCCCGACGCGTATTTCACCGATCCCAAGCTTACCTACGACTTCTGGGTAGTCGGCGGCAAGACCGGATGATGGTCCGGATACGGCGGCGGCGCGTAGTGCGGCAGCGGATGTTCGCGTAGTTCTTTCATCGCTTCCGCGACCGCGGCTTCGAGTTGCGGGTCGTGTCCTTCGCGCACGAGCTTGGGATCCTGTTGCACCTCGATATCCGGCGCAATACCGTGTCCTTCAACTTCCCAGTGGCCGTTCAAACCGCCGATTGCGACGCGCGGCGCCATCACACGACCGCCGTCCATCAGCGTCGGATATCCGCCGATGCCGACGAGGCCGCCCCAGGTGCGCACGCCTACTAGCGGACCGAGTTTCGCCTTGCGGAAAATCCACGGCATCGCATCACCGCCGGAACCGGCGTATTGATTGATGATCATCACCTTCGGGCCATAGATCGCGAGCGGCGGATCGAGATACGGCACGCCGTCGCGTCCGACAATGATGCCGCGCGGTTTGCGGCTGAGGACGTCGATCACGTAATCGGCGATCTGGCCGCCATGATTGTAGCGCTCGTCGAGAATCACGCCTTCTTTGTTCACTTGCGCGAAGAAGTAGCGGTTGAAGTTCGTGAAGCCACCGTATCCCGTGTCGGGCATGTAGACGTAACCGAGCTTCCCGCCGCTCAAGCGATCGACTTCCTCGCGGTTGTGTTCGATCCACGCAAGGTTGCGTAACGCCGCTTCGCTCGGAAGCGGCACGACGGTCACCTCGCGCGCACCGCTACCGTCGGGATTCGGTCCAACGAGAATCGTCGTTTGCTTGCCGGCCGTCTCTTGGAAGTAGGCCGACACTTCACGATCGGCGTGCACGCCTTTGCCATTGACCGCGAGCAGATAATCGCCGACCTTCACGTTGACGCCCGGCTGCGTGAGCGGCGCGTGCAGCTGCGGATTCCAATTCTCGCCGTTGTAGATTTTGGCAAAACGGAAGCGATCGTGATCGACCGTATAATCCGCGCCAAGCAATCCAACGTTGGCATTCTGGGTTTTTGGCGGCGCCGTTCCCGGATAAACCCACAAGTGCCCGACCGAGAGATAGCCGATCATCTCCTGGGTGAGATAGGTGAAGTCCGAACGCGACGCCAGTCCCGGCAAGAACTGCGAAAAATACTTTTCTGCGGCCGCGATGTCGAGTCCGTGGTAGTGCGGATCGTAGAACCAGTCGCGCTCGATGCGCCACGTCTCGTGGTACATCTGCGCCCACTCTTGGCGCGGCACCGAATAGACTTCGAGCGTGCTCGTCGGCAAGGTGCCAAGGGTCGGCGGGGGCGGCCCCGGGAGTTGCGTTGGAACGATTGCCCACGACATCGCGCCGAAGCCGCGCGCGAGGAGCGCTTTTTTGCCATCGAAGTCCACGTCGAATACGCTCACGCCTTCGGCATACGGCATGACCTTGCGCGACGTGTTGTCATAGCGCAGCACGGTGTACATCGGTGGCAGCGGAAGCACGCTGGTGAGCGGCGCGGCCATCAGGAAGATCGTTCCCGCAACGCCGGATTCCAATGCTCCGTAGTTGGCGCCGGGAATCGGCAATGACACGATGCGCTGGCCGATTTGATCGAAGTCGATTGGCTTTGCCTCGGGTTTCGCCGGCGGTGCCGCGGGTTTCGGAGCGGCGCTCGCGGGGGGTTTGGCTTCCGGCTCGTCGCCGGTGTCTTTTACCGGCTCTTCATCGCTCTGAAGCGATATCGGCGACGCATCGCCGGTATGCAGTACCGCGGCGTAGACGTAGCTCGAGGTCGGACGCTCGTCGCTCTCCATGTCGAGTCCATACGCGGTGAAGCCCGTGTTCGTGCTCGAGAGGAAATACAGATACTTGCCGCTCTTGTCGAAGGCGGGATTCGTGGCGTCGCTCATGCCGTCGGTGATCTGGTACGCTTTGCCGTCTTGCGTGTCGTACACGTCGATGGCGTGCAAGAACGTCAGCAGCTCCTTGTTGTACGCGATGTAGCGGCTGTCGGGCGACCACACCGCGTTGAACGAATTGACGCCGAACGATTCATGCGGCTGCGCGGCAATTCGCACCGGTTGCGGATGTTCAGCCGTGATATCGATGTAGAAGAGCACGCCGTGCTTGTCGGCGTAGGCAATCTTCTTGCTATCGGGAGACCACACCGGCGAATAATAGAACGTCGGATGCGCATCGAGGCTGATGACGCGCTCGGGCTGCAAGCCCTTCTGATCCCTCAGGCGCAGCGTGTACTCGCCGGTTGCATCGGAGAAGTACGCGATCCACTTGCCGTTGGGCGACCAGGCGGGATCGCGCTCCATGACATTCGGGGTTTGGGTGAGATTGCGCACCGAGCCGTTCTCGGCCGGCACGGTCAGAATGTCACCGTGGGCTTCGAACACCGCGCGCACGCCGGTTGGCGAGATGTCGGCATTTTGAATTTGATTGGCAACCGGAACCCAGTTCGGGCGCAGGTCCGGCATTTCGGCGGCGATCGTGATCGGCACGTCGCGATCGGTGTGCGTCGCCGGGTTGTAGAGATGGATTTGATCGAACTTCGAGTAGACGATCTCGCCGTCGTTGGCCGAGGCGGAGACGATGTCGAAGCCACGTGGATTCTCGACGAGTTGCTTGACGCCGCGCGTGGCCGGATCGTAGACGTAGAGCGTGTAATGGCCGCCGCGATCGGAGACGAAGTAGATCTGGTTGCCGATCCACATCGGAAAGCGATCGTTCGAGTTATTGCGCGGAATCGACGTCACCGACGAATCGGCGAGATTCGCGATCCAAATCGGCGTCGTCTGTCCACCGCGATAGCCCTGCCAGTACCACTCCCATTGACTGTTCGGCACGTAGGCCAGATGCGTTCCGTCTGGAGAGTAGGATGCGCTGTTGCCGTCGGGCAGCGGCAGCATCGCCGGAATGCCGCCGCCACGCGGAATCGTGTAGAGTTGCGTCGCGTCGTTCTGGCTTTCGCGGTGCGAGGCGAAGAGAATCTTGCTGCCGTCGGGTGTCCAGCCGATCACCACGTCCGCGCCCGGATGATAGGTCAGGCGCGTCGGTTCGCCGCCGGATGCCGGTACCGTGTAAATGTTGGTGCTACCGTCGTAGTTCGCACTGAATGCAATCGTCGAGCCGTCGGGCGAGAAATACGGAGCGCCGGCAAGACCAAAACCGGTGACGATGCGATGTGCGGTGCCGCCGTCATGACCGACGGTCCAGATGTCGCCGCCGTAGACGAACGCGATCTGCGTACGGCTGACGGTCGGACTCTGAAGGATCAGCGGATTGGCGGCGCGCGCGGGCACAAAAGAAACGCCCAATAGCAGTGCCGCGAGTGCGAACGAACGTGCAATCGACATATGCGCGCTTTGCGCTTTTCGGAGCAACGCTCCCTTCGTGTCGCGATTACGGCACGCTCGTGCCCAGCGCACTCGCAACCGGGCCGCCGTTGCCTGCGGTCACCGTGACGCCATTAACCGTTCCGCCGTAGTTGAATACGGGTGTTGGATCGGCGCCGCCGTTGAGGAAAGCGCTGCCCCCGCCACCACCGACACCTCCCGTCGCAGCGCACCCACTCGCGGCGCTGTTGACGGTTGTGAGCGTTCCGGCGTTCACAAAAATCGCCGGGCCCGCGGCTGCACCGCCTCCACCGCTACCGCTCACACCAGCGGTAGCGCCACCGCCCCCGCCCGCGTTGCCGCCGCCGCCGGAGATCGCAGCGGAGAGCGTGCTCGCGGCCGACCCGCCGCCGCCGGCGCCTCCTGTTGCCCCGAGCGTTCCGGCTCCGCCCCCGCCGGCGCCGCCGCCACCACCGCCTGGGCCACCGGGTGCGCCTGCGCCGGCAGCGCCACCGAAATCGCCGGTGCCCGTTCCACCGCCGCCCGCGCCACCGCCTCCGCCACCTCCGCCAAAGACGCCCTGAGCGCCGTTACCGCCCGCGCCGCCATTTCCGCCAGCCCCTACAGCGTCCGAGCCCGAGCCGCCGCCTCCGCCACCGCCGCCGACAGCGGCTGCTCCGCCAGCGCCACCAGCGAAGCCATTTGCGACGACAGCGGTACCACCCACCCCGCCGCCGCCTCCGCCGCATCCCGCAACGGTTGCGTTTTGTCCGTTTCCGCCGGCGACACCGCTCGAGGAACTGCCGCCACCGCTTCCCGTACCGCACGTTGCGAAACCGACGCCGCCCGCGCCGCCGGCCGCGCTGGAGCTCGTGCCGGGACCCAAAATCCCGCCGCCGCCACCGCCTCCGCCGCTACCAACGCCACCACGAGCGCCTAAGCCGCCCCCGCCGCTTCCGCCGAGGTTCCCACCACTGGCACCGCCGCCAGTCCCACCGTCCCCGCCGGTCGCGCTATTGTCTAAGAAATAGTCATTGATGAGTGAAACGCTCGCACTTGCTGTATCAACGAAAAGGCCGCCACCCAGTCCCGCGCCGCCGCCGCTAGCTCCCCCGTTCAGGCTGTCCCTGCCGGCACCGCCGATCGCCGCCGCGTTTTCGATTTCCAAATTTTCCAGGAAAATCGTGCCGCTCTCGGCCCAAAATGCGCGATACAAGTTCTGTCCGTCGATAATTACGCTGCCGTACGCACCGCCATCGACGATCGTGTCCGCCGTGATTTCCGGGAGCGGGCCGTTCAGAGCGATCACGCACGGCGCAGTCGGCGTGCAGCCGGTAAACTCGATGCGATACCCTTGTGCAACGGTGTTGGCGTTCAAGATCGACGCGCGGAGATCGTTGCCGCCGCCTCCACCGGTTCCGGGCGGCGTACCGGCACCCGCATCGGTAAACGCGCCTACGAATATCGTGCCACGCGCAATCATGAGCGACATCGCCCCGCTCGTGCCGCCGCCTGTCGTCACCGTGACATCCTGTGACGCAAACGCCGGACTGCCGACCGTAAACGTCGCGGTAAGCGACGTCAAGCTCGTGACGGTAACGTTGCTGACGGTAATGTTTGCTCCCGCGTTGATTGTCGTGCTGCCCGCAGCGAAATTTGTGCCGGTGAGCGTTTCCGAAAACGGTGTCCATACGCACCGCTGATCGTACTCAGGGCCGTGAGCGTCGGTGCCGGAAATTGGACGACTGCATGGACGCTCGGCACGCCGCTCGCCGATACGGTGATCGCCGGATTGGCGTCGAAGTTCGCGGTATAATTCAGGGTTATGGGACTCGCGGGCGGCGCGGTCAGCGTGGTCTGCGAAAGGCTCGAGTTTCCGGATGTATCGGAATCGGCGAGCGTGACAGTAACGGGATTGCCGCTTGCATCGACGTAACTGCCGGAACCGATGATCGCGTTTTCGTCGGCATCGTACGCGTTGACGCTCACCGTGACCGAGCCTGCCGTGCCGGGTGTAACCGTCGGAAGCGAAATGCCGAGTGATGCAATGACGCCGTTGAACGTGACGTTGACGCTGTTCGCTTGTCCGGCAACGATTGTTTGGGTCAGCGACCCGGTCGACAGCAAATTGCCGCCGCCGTTGGTCGCATCGTAGAGCTTCACCGTAAACAGATCGCTGCCGACGGGTGCATTTACGGTGCCGCTGCACACCGTGGTGCAATTTACGCTTACCGCGGCATTTGTGCCGACCGCGATCGACGCCGATTTCGTCGACGACGACACGTAGGCCGGACGATGGGCGCTCGCGGGCGCCGGCGTCGGAATTACAATTGAGAATGCGACGCTTACCGTTTGCGGCGCCTTCTGCGCCGGCGACGACGCTTGCGGCGCAGGCTGCTGCGACGCGACCTTCGGCGTGGTTCCACCGCCGCAACCAGCGATCAAGGCAGCAGCGAGTGCGAACGCTAGTGTGCGCCTCACGATCCGCCAACCGTTGTCGTGGTTACGACGACGTTGAGCGTCGCGCTTGCGGTACCGCCACCGGTGACGGTGAAGCTACACGTTCCCGCGCCGACCGGCATCACGCTCAATCGGGCGCCACCGCCGATCGGCACGGAGGACACGATCGCCGCGACACCGCTGCACGTCGTCGTCGACGCGGTGAAGGCATCACTCGGGTAATTCGACTGGATCACGTTGACCGTCAGCGCATTCGCCGCACCGATGGCCGTGAACGACAAACTCGTCGGTGAGAGGGAGAGGGGTCCGGGCGATGGCCCAGGGGTCGGCGTTGGTGGATTCGGCGGCACCGTGTAGGGCGGGTAGCACGCCGAAAGCACGAAGCCCAGCACGCAGAAAACGGCCGTGATACGAATCTTCATAAGCACCCCGTCAGCGAGTGCTTGCTAAATAAAATGCCGGTCTTCCGAGGCCCTGCCGAACGAGGTTTTCTCTGGGGTGGCTGGATTCGAACCAACGCATGGCGGATTCAAAGCCCGCTGCCTTACCGCTTGGCGACACCCCAACGTGACGCCCCCTGAATACTACTTCTCGACCGAGGTCCCTGTCAGCCGCGCGACCCATGGCACGTCGAAGAGCTCGCCACGGGCCGCGCGCTGACTATAGCGCAGGGCAAGGACGATCCATATCACCAAGAGCGCGAGGTCGACAATCATGGCGAAGCCATAGATCCAGAGCGTCGCCACGACATTGGCGACGATCGCGCTCAGCACCAGCGGCCAAATCAAGGCGGCAAGCCCGATGGCGCTCGACAAGACGCCGAACCCAAGAGCTTGCCGCATGTGGAACCTGAACCAGCCCGACGCTTCGGGACGCGGCGTCACTCGTTCGAGGAGCGCCATCGGCCAGAAGAGGTAGGCGAGCGAGGCGCTGCGCGATTCCGCTGCAGCGCGTTCCGGGGTGTTAATTTATCCCGTGGCCTGCCTTCGTGCTCAAAACGCGCTTGGCACCAATATAGCGCGCGGCCCAGTACGAGTCGTGCAGGCTCGAGACCATCACGCCGTGGCTCGAACTTGCGTGCACGAACTTGTCGTGGCCGAGATAGATGCCTACGTGCGACGCGCCCGCAGCATACGTTTGGAAAAACACGAGATCGCCCGGGCGAATGCCGCCGGTTGCGCGGTGACCGACGTCGTACTGCGCGTCAGCGGTGCGCGGCAAGTTGATGCCGAGCGTCGCAAAGACGTGCTGCACGTAGCCGGAGCAATCGAATCCGCTCGTACTCGTACCCCCGAAAACATAGGGCACACCCAAGAAACGCAGCGCGCTACGCGTCAATTGCGTAGCGAGCTTTGAGGTACGAGCGAGCACGCCGCCGGCAAACGAACGAAATTGCGCGTTTGCACCGTGCTCGGATTTGGAAACAACGATAAGGTGGGACGTCCACTGTGCGACGTCCGGGCTGTATACGGCATCGTTCGTCGTCGTAGGGGAATACTTCGCGCGACTGGTAGTCGCAGCGTTCGCGGTGGCGAACGATCCGGCCAGCAACAGGGCAAATGCCCCAGCAGCTAACGCTTGACGCAAGACGGCTCCTCTTTCACGACACTTGCGAGGTTAGTTGACGGGTTCGGGCGGGAAAGATCGCCCTAGAGCCGACCGGCTCATTCACCCCTAGCCCCTGGGAAAGTCCCCCGCTCCGGCTGCCACCGGATTCAGTGTTCTTGTGCAGGCGTAGGTTGGTGCCGCAAGCACTAGGCTTGTCGGCTTGGGCCTTTTGGTTTACCGTGGGCCGAACGTCTCCTGCCGCCCCTTTTCTCAGGCTTTACAAAATAGCGGCAGCTTGCTCGATATGCCGGGCCAAGTCCCCGGCGATCCGCTCGATCGCCTCGCGGTCGTCGCCTTCGGCCATAACCCTGATCAGCGGCTCGGTTCCCGAAGGCCGTATCAGCAGCCGGCCCGTTCCGGCCAGCTCCGATTCCGCTACCGCAATGGCGTCGCGCACGGTTTGGACGTTAAGCACATCTTTACGCGGCGTACGCACGTTCACGAGCACTTGCGGCGCGACGACGACGTCACGCACAAGCTCGTGCAAGGTTGACCCGGTTGCACGCACGATGCCGAGTAAGGTCACGGCCGTCATCGGTCCGTCGCCGGTTGTGTTGCGACGCAGATCGATGACGTGGCCGGATTGTTCGCCGCCGAGTGTGAATCCGTCGCGCCGCATGCGCTCGAGCACGTAGCGGTCGCCAACGGCGGTACGCACGAGCGCGATGCCATGGCGCGCAAGCGCGCGCTCGAATCCGATGTTGCTCATCACGGTGCCGACGATCGTGTCCTGCGCGAGCTCACCGCGCCCGCGCAGCCAACGGCCGATCGCGAACATGACGTGATCGCCCGAGACGATTGCGCCGCTCTCGTCGACGAAGAGCGCGCGGTCGGCATCGCCGTCGAACGCTACGCCAATGACCGGACGGTCGCCGTTACTGCCTGCGCGTTCGACCTCGGCTTGCAGTGGTCCGAGATGCGTCGCACCGCACTCGACGTTGATGCGTGCGCCGTCGTTCTCGCAGTTGATTTCGATGACGTCGGCACCAAGCTTGCGCAGCGCATACGGCGCGATTGCGTATGCCGCTCCGAACGCACCGTCGACCACCACGCGCAAACCGGTGAGATCGGCGCCGGTCCCGTAAAGTTCTTCGTAGTAGTGTTTGCCTAGATTCAGCGCGATGCGCGCGATCCCGACGCCGGTGCCTGTGGGACGCGGCAGATCGTCGCGATCGATCAGCGCTTCGATCTCGTGTTCGAGATCGTCGGAGAGCTTGAAGCCGTCGGCGCCAAAGAACTTGATGCCGTTATCGGCAATCGGATTGTGCGATGCGCTGATCATCACGCCGGCAGCCGCCTCTTCCGCAACGGTGACGCGCGCAACCGCCGGAGTCGGCACGATGCCGATTTGCAGCACGTCGCGCCCAACCGACGTGATGCCGGCAACGATCGCGGCCTCGAGCATCGTGCCCGACAGGCGCGTGTCGCGGCCGACGATCACCGGGCGGTCGCGTTCGACTTCGTGCGCAAGCGCCGTCGCACCAGCGCGGCCAATCGCAAATGCCAACTCGGGCGTGAGATCGTCGTTAGCAACGCCGCGCACGCCGTCGGTACCGAAATAGGCTCTCACTGCTGCTCGATCGTCACGCTGACCGACGCCGGGCTCAAGCTCTGCACCACCACATTCGGCGCTATCAATTCGACGGGAACCGCATAGGTGCCCGGTCCCTTCCCGGATAGATCCAGTTGCGCCTTGATGTCGGCGGGATTTACCGCAGGATCACCGCGGTGGCTGACGACCGTGATGACCGCCTCGCGCTGCATAAACTGCGCGGTATACCCGATGGGCAGATTGCTCGTGGCAATCGGAATCGAGAATTGTTGATCGAAGCGGGCTGCCAATACCGGATTGGTGCTATAGCGGAAATACGCCCAACCGATAATCGCGAGCGCGAGCGAGATGAGTTTAAGTCCGAAGTTCTTTCGGATGATCTGCACGAAGGTTGTCCTTGTTCTTTTGCGGTGCGAGACGCGCGCGCAGTTGCGAGACGACGTCGTTGCGCGCGAAGCCGCGACGATCGCGTGGCGGGCGCGTAACCGCGAGCAAGACCTTGACCAGGCGCGCTTCTTCTTCCACCGGTCGCGACAGTTTGCCCTCGCGCGCAATCGAAATCCCACCGGTCTCTTCGGAGATCACGATCACGACCGCATCGGTCTGTTCGGTCAACCCGAGTGCGGCGCGATGACGCGTACCAAGACGGCGTTCGGCCAGACGCTGCTCGGCGAGGGGGAGGAAACAGCCGGCGGCTTCGATCGTGTCCTCGCGCACGATTGCCGCACCGTCGTGCAGCGGCGAGCGCGGCATGAAAATTGCCAGCAACAATTCCTCGGAGAGGTCGGCACGCAAAGCCGTGCCGCTCTCGGCAAACTCTTTCAGCCCGCTCTGCTGCTCGAGCACGATCAAGCCGCCCAGTTTGTTGCGCGAAAGCAAGAATGCGGCGTGTGCGAGCGTTAGAATCGACTTATCTTCCGGGCGCATCCAGTCGGTTGTCTCATCACCGATGTGCAAGAACCCACCGCGGCCGATCTGTTCGAGCGCGCGGCGCAACTCGGGCTGAAAGATGATCGCCAATGCAACCGCCGATCCGAGGACGAGCCACTGCAGAATCGCCCCGAGCAGATAGAGGTGCAAGAGGTTTGCGAGGCCGAGCAATCCGGCCAGCACGAAGAGCCCCGTGATAATCTGCACGGCGCGCGTGCCGCGAATGAGCAGCAGCACGTAGTAGATCAGCACGCTCGTCGCGACGATGTCGACGACGTCGGTGATGCCGATACTGCCGAAGAACATGCTAACCCACGACATGCTGCACCTCGAGCTGCTCCTCGAGCACGCGCTCGGGCGTGATCTCGGGTGCGCGCAATCCGCTCGCGGCGATCGTCGTCCACCACGCGAGCGGCAGCGGATTCAACAGCACGTTGACCCGGCGCGCGTGGAAACGATCGATTTCGATATCGATGAGATTCATGATCACGTCGAGCGGCGTTGCGTCGAGGTCCCATTCGACGATCATGCCGCCCTCGCACCGGTCGCACGCGTGGACGCCGTCGGGGCGTCCGGGTCCGCCCAGCGCGCGTAGGAGCTGCGGCAAGGCTTCGGCCACGCTAGGGAAAACTGCAAGGGCAATGACCGGCCGATCGTACACCGTCGCCACGGTCGCCTCGCGCAGCGTAGATATGCATGCGGGAGACGCGCCTTCGACCAAGCCATACATGCGCTTGCATGCGGTGGCGTGCTGCCACGTAACGCGCGCACCCAAATCGTGCGCGGCCGCTTCGGCGGCGCGTATTTCCGCGTCGCTGGGCTCGGGCTGGAAACGCACTGTGAAGGCAGACATGGTGGTAAGAATCCCGCGTACTTTGTTAGGCGAAATGGCATAACAACCATTGTGATAAACGGCCTACGCCGCGCTTTGGTCATCTCTACGGGCAAGAATTCCGCATGGGTCAGCCTTGATGGCGAGGCGCGACCGCGCCTTGCCCAACTCCGCCGGCAGTCCGGCAAACGCTTCATGCCCGTCCCAGGCGACGTCGTCCACGTGCGCATCCTCGAAGATGACAAGACCGTGGTCGATCGTGTCGAGCCGCGCAGCTTTCATCTCGAGCGACGCAGCGTTGGCGGCCGTGCCAAGACCATGGCTGCAAACGTCGATACATTGGTCACCGTGACGGCGCTCGCCGATCCGCCGCCACGCCTCGTGACGCTGGATCAACTGCTCGCCTTTGCCGAGTTGGAATCGATCGAGGCGCTCGTCGTCTTCACCAAACCAGATCTGAGCGATCCGGCCTCTACCAATACGTTGCGGAAACTGTATGCGGGACTGGGGTATCACACGCTGGTGATCAATCCCAAACGCGGCGAAAACGTTGAGGCGCTGCGCGATGAACTCCGCGGGCGCCACGCGCTGCTCGTCGGCAACTCGGGCGTCGGGAAGAGTTCGATCTTCAAGGCGCTCGGCGGCGAGGCGAGCGTCGGCGACGTCTCCCGTCATGGCCTCGGCAGGCAGACGACGACCGCCGCTCGCCTCTACCGCCTGGGAGAGGGCTTCCTTATAGATAGCCCCGGGGTCAATGAGTTCGGGCTGGGCGCCATCACGCCGGCGGAATTGGTGGAGGGCTTCCGCGACCTGCGCGAAGCCGCCGTGGACTGCCGGTTCACCGACTGCACGCACCTGGCTGAGCCCGACTGCTGCGTCAAAGCCGCGGTCGAGGAAGGCCGAATTGCGCCCAGTCGCTACGCCAGCTACAAAAGTCTGTCACCCTGAGCTCGTCGAAGGGCCACTTGTCACCCTGAGCGCCCCTCTGCTATACTGCGACCCGTTGCCCAAGAGCTAACGCAGTTTAGGAGTTTTTTCTTGCCGAACATCAAGGCCGCCGAAAAGTGGGTCCGCCAGACCAACAAGCGCACCGTGCAGAATAAAGATCGTACGACGCGCTTGAAGACCATCTTCAAGAAGGCTGTCGCCGCGCAGGACGCCGAGCTCAACAAATCGGTCGAGAGCGCATACGACAAAGCCGCGAAGACCGGCGTGATTCACAAGAATAAGGCTGCGCGCAAGAAGTCGCGTCTGGCGAAGGCGATGGCCAAAGCCGCGACCGCCGCGCCCGCAAAGGCGAAGGGCAAGTCGACGAAGTCGACGGCGGCGAAAGCTGCAGCCGCGAAGACCGCGCGCAAGGTCGCGTCCAAGAAGTAGGCCGCGTCTACGAGTGACCCGAAAACGCTCCGCATGACGGAGCGTTTTTGTTTTGATCGCTGACGATCCACGCGCGGTTTTTCTTGGCACGATGGCGCGCGAATTGCATCGCTCGGGCGTTGCGACCGACGGACTCGAAGAGACGCTCGGCGACATTGCGGATACGATCGGTCTGCAAGTGCAGATCTTCGCGCTGCCGACGCAGATTACGATCGCCGTCGGGCCGATGTGGAATCAACGTATCGTGCTCTTACGCCTGCCACCCGGGCGCGTGAACTTGCGCAAACTCTCGCTGCTCAATTCGATCTACGACCGGCTGCGCGCCGGCGAGATCGATTACCGCGAGGCGAGCGTGCTCGTCACCAACATCGATCGCCGCTGGCCCGGACGCAATACGCTGTGGGAGATCCCCGCGCTCACGCTCCTCGCCATCGGCGTTGCGATCCTGCTCGGCGGCGGCCCACGCGAACTCACCGTAGCCGGGTGCATCGGCCTCCTTACCGGCATCATCTCGGCAACAGCGGAGCGCGTGCCGATCGTTGCGCGGCTCTTCGAAGCCATCGCAGCGTTCGCAGCGACGCTGATCGTGGCAGCGTTTAGCAAGATCTTCGGCCCGACGAACATCTTTATTTCGATCGTTGCCGGCGTCGTGGTACTCTTGCCGGGCTATTCGCTCACACTCGCGCTGCACGAGCTCGCGAACAACGAACTGGTCGCGGGGATGGCGCGCCTTGGCCGCGTGCTCTCGGTGTTGCTCGAACTCGGATGCGGCGCGTTCCTCGGCTTTGCGGTTATTGGTCCGTCGCTCTTGCAAACCGGCGACGTCATGCCGCATGCAGTGGCGGGACGCTGGTGGATACTTGCGGCCGTCTTGATGACGGCCGGCATCTCGATCGACCTCGACACGCCGCTGCGCGACGTGATCTGGGTCTTCGCGTCGAGC
>DATJOM010000055.1:0-10872 GCA_035507095.1 Candidatus Acidiferrum sp. | reverse complement strand
TTTCGTCCCGCATCCGAGCTGCCGTACACTTCGGCCAACGCACGCAGTTCGGATTGCGCACCGAAGGTGAGATCGACACGCGTGCCGGTCCACTCCAGCTTCCCGGTCTTGCGGTTGTGGCGTTCGAACACGTTCTTGTCGGCCTTCGATTCGGTCCAAATCCCGCTCATGTCGAGCAGGTTGACGAAGAAGTCGTTGGTGAGCGCGCCCGGCCGCGTGGTGAACACGCCGTGCTTGGAGCCGTCGGCATTCGTATCGAGCACGCGCATGCCGCCGATCAGGACGGTCATCTCGGGAGCGGTCAGCGACAACAACTGCGCTTTATCTACCAGCATCAGCTCCGCCGGAATGCCCGCGTCGCGCTTGATGTAATTACGGAAACCGTCGGCTTTGGGTTCCAAGACGCCAAACGATTCGACGTCGGTTTGCTCTTGCAGCGCATCGGTGCGTCCTGGTGTGAAGGGCACGGTCACGTCGAAGCCGGCTTTCTTCGCGGCTTGCTCGACGCCGACGTTACCGGCTAGCACGATCAGATCGGCGAGTGAGACCTTCTTACCGCCGGCGTTGAACGAGCTCTGGATTCCTTCGAGTGTCTTGAGCACGGTTGCGAGTTGCTTGGGCTGATTGACTTCCCACGTTTTCTGCGGCTCGAGCCGAACGCGCGCGCCGTTGGCGCCGCCGCGCTTATCGCTGACGCGGAAGGTCGACGCCGATGCCCATGCGGTTGAGACTAATTGCGAAACCGAAAGGCCTGCACCCGCGATCTGCTTTTTGAGTGCGTCGACGTCTTTCGCGTCGACGAGCGGATGATCGACCGCGGGAACCGGATCTTGCCAGATGAGTACTTCGCTCGGCACGTCCGGACCCAGGTAGCGCGCACGGGGTCCCATGTCCCGGTGCGTCAACTTATACCATGCGCGTGCGAACGCGTCCGCAAATTCTTCCGGGTGCTCGTAGAAGCGCCGCGAGATTTTTTCGTAAATCGGATCGAACCGCAGCGAAAGGTCGGTCGTGAGCATGGTCGGCTTGTGATGCTTCGTGGGGTCATGCGCGTCGGGTACCGGGACCGCACCGTTCTTGGCAATCCACTGTTTCGCGCCGGCAGGACTCGTGGTCAATTCCCACTCGTTCTTGAACAACGACGCGAAGAAGTTGTTGCTCCATTTCGTCGGCGTCGTGGTCCACGTCACCTCGAGACCGCTGCCGATCGTGTGAGCGCCGTGCCCCTTCCCGAACGCGTTTTTCCATCCGAGACCCTGCTCGGTGATGTCGGCGCCTTCGGGCGCGACGCCTACGTGCGAGGGATCGCCCGCGCCGTGCGTTTTGCCGAATGTATGGCCACCCGCGATGAGCGCGACCGTTTCCTCGTCGTTCATCGCCATGCGACGGAACGTCTCGCGAATGTCGACCGCTGCCTTGCGCGGATCGGGATTACCGTTGGGCCCTTCCGGATTGACGTAGATCAAGCCCATCTGCACCGCGGCAAGCGGGTTCTCGAGCTCGCGCTCTCCCGCGTAACGCTCGTCGGCGAGCCAGGTGTCTTCCGGACCCCAGTAGACCGACTCATCCGGCTCCCACTGATCGGGTCGCCCGCCGGCAAAGCCGAAGGTCTTGAAGCCCATTGACTCGAGCGCCACGTTGCCGGTCAGTACGAGCAAGTCGGCCCATGAAATCTGCTTGCCGTATTTCTGCTTGATCGGCCAGAGCAGCCGGCGCGCTTTATCCAAATTGACGTTGTCGGGCCAGCTGTTCAGCGGCGCGAAGCGCTGTTGGCCGCCGCCCGCCCCGCCGCGTCCGTCGGAGATGCGGTACGTACCGGCGGCGTGCCACGCCATCCGGATGAAAAGTGGGCCGTAGTGGCCGAAATCTGCCGGCCACCAATCCTGCGAATCCGTCATCAGTGCGTGCAGGTCGCGTTTCACCGCGGCGAGGTCGAGTTTGGCGAATTCCTTGGCGTAGTCGAAGTCCGCGCCCATCGGATCGGACTGCGGGGCATGCTGGCGCAAAATCGACAGGCTAACTTGCTCGGGCCACCAGTCCCGGTTAAACCGGCCGGCGCCGTTCGTCTGGTGGACCGGACACGTGCTTTGAGACAAGAGTGCATCTCCTTCGTGGTGTGCGACTGGGGCGCGCCGCGGCCGGGCCGCGCGAGCGCCGTCTGTCCATGCTAATCCAGAACGTCGAGAAGTCACAGCCAATGGAAGCAATAAATTGCATCGTTGCGGCCTATGAATCGAGGAAAGCGAGATGTCGAAGGGAAGCGTGGCTAGCTGCCGAGCGTTTTCGAAAGAGAGGGCCTTGCGATGTTTGGACGGCTGGAATCCCGGCGCGCCCGGGCGATCTGCGCGGCGGCGCTCATCGCGCTGGTGGCGGTTGCTGTTTTCATGCCGGCTACGGCGCACGCGCAAACAATCAACATCATGAACAGGAGCGCGTATTCATGGCTCCGCGTCTCGGTCGCGAATGCAACGCCGCAGTGTTTTGGCCCTTACAAAGGCGGCGCGATACGGGCTGACTTCCGCAGCGTAAACGATCGTGTGCGAGTCGAGGTCATGCACGAGAATTGTACGCCGCCTGTTGTACACGCGAAGGCATTTCGGCTCTCTCATGGGACTGAGCGGACCGAGATAGAGCTACGGGGCGACATTTCCTGCCAAGAGGTTCGGAGTGGCAGAGGCTGGATGCCGTGCTTGAATGGCTAACTGCCGCGTTGGGCGTTCCGCAACGTGCACTTGCGGCCGAGCGCGCGCATTTCGAGCACCGTAATGAGGAGCGCACCTCACGTAACCTTTGTAGCGCGCGCTGGTAGTACGGGAGCATGAAGGTGAATCGCATCTGTGTTGCGATCTCGGCTCTCGCATTCGCCATGTCGGGGGTGCCCGTGTCGGCTGCTGATTTTCACGAAGAACCCGTAGCGGTGCCGATTTCCGTTGGAACGTTGTCGGGCACGTTGATGCTCCCGCCCGGGAACGGCCCGTTTCCCGTCGCGCTCATCATCGCCGGTTCGGGACCAACCGATCGCAACGGCAATAGCCCGCTAGGCGTCACCGGCAATATCTATATGAAGCTCGCGCAGGGCCTCGCTGCCGAGGGCATCGCGACGCTGCGTTACGACAAACGCTTCATTGCCGCGAGTACCGTCAACCAAACCGAGAGCGAGCTACGATTCGACGACTACGTCAACGACGCGCTCGCACTCACCAAATATCTTGAAAACGATCCACGGTTCAGCACAATCGCGATCATCGGACACAGCGAAGGTTCCCTCATCGGTATGATTGCGGCAGAACGCGATCCCCGTGTTCGCGCGTTCGTCTCGCTGGAAGGCGCCGGCCGAAACTTGGCGACGATCATCGACGAGCAGGTCGCCGCCAGTCCCGGCATCGCTCCGGACGTCGTGAGCGAAATCAAGAGCGTCAACGCGTCACTCCTCGCGGGCAAGACCGTGGCGATCGCAAGCCCGACCCCATTGCTGATGGGCCTCTTCCGGCCGAGCGTCCAGCCCTACGTGATTTCAGAATACAAGTACGACCCCGCGAAAGAGCTCGCCAACCTGAAGATTCCCGTGTTGATTATTCACGGCACGACGGACCTTCAAGTCAGCGCGACCGATGCAAAGCTGCTTGCCGCCGGCGATCCCAAAGCGCAGTTGGTCTGGATCGACGGCATGAATCACATTTTGGTCGACGCGCCGGCAGATCGCGATGGAAACATCGCGACCTACTCACAATCGGCGCTGCCGCTTAGCGCAAAGCTGGTTCCAACGATCGCGGCGTTTTTGAAGTCCTAGGGTTGTTTGATACGATCGTTGGCGTTGTTCATCACGTAGATCTTGTCGGCGTGGCGGATGCCGAGCGCCTTCTGATCGTAGACGATACCGACGTAGTGCCCCTCGTGCACATCCTTCATTTGATACGTGGTCTTCCCGTCAGGCGAAAAGATCTGATCGAAGTGCGGAAGGATTTCGAAACTAAGCACCTGTTTGGTGCGGGGGTCCTCGACCTTGATGTTGTTGGTCGAAACGTGTATGGCCAGGCCATAGAACGTGCTCGCAGCCAGTGCCGCGTTCGGCGCGATGGCCAGTGTCAGGACTGCCAGAGCGGCAAAGCCGCGCAATAAGACGTGTCGCATGGCTGCATTATACCTGTGACGAATTCGCTTTAAACGATATGCCGACGCTCTTTGACGCGATCCCGACCGACGCTACCCTCTTCGCCGACGGTGGCTCGCGCGGAAATCCCGGCCCGGCTGCCAGCGGCGCCGTGCTGGTCGATGCCGACGGCGCCATCCTCGACGAGGTTGGACGCTACCTCGGGACCGCGACGAACAATGTCGCCGAATGGACCGCGCTCTGCATCGGCCTCGAGCGTGCCGCCGAACGCGGTATCCGGCGTCTCGCCGTGCGGATGGATTCCGAGTTGGTCGTTAAGCAGATGCGCGGCGAATACCGCGTCAAACACGCCGATCTGCAACCGCTCCACCGCCGCGCCCAGACCCTCCTTCGGCGCTTCGAGCATGTCGAAATCAAGCACGTGCCGCGCAAGCAGAACGCCCTCGCCGACCGCGTCGTCAACGACGTGCTCGACCAGGAAGCCGCGGCGCTGGATTCGTAAGGACGCCCGTCATGTTCCGCCGCACGACCGTCGTCCCGTGGGCGATCTTCATCTTTGTCGCCGTGATGACCGTCATCGGTATCCGGCTCTACGCCTCACATCCGGAGTTCTCGAGTCTTGGCGCGGTGGAGCGGATCGAGAATCAGCCGAGCGCGATCTACGCGAGCCTATCCATACGTTACGACAAGCCGCCAATTTATGAGGAAGCATACACGACGCAAGACGTCAACGGCGTCACGACGTTTCAATACCGGATCCGGTCGTACGCGGGAAATCAGGTGACGGTAACCGCGCCGCCCCACTCGACGACCGACGTAAGCTACTTTTTCGGCAAGCTCGTCCAAGACGGAGTTTGGGACTTGATGGATAAGCCGCCGGCCGGCAATACGGATGCGCGCTACACCATCTACGTAAAGCAAACGGCTGATTTCAAGACCGGCGATCGCACCGTGACTTTCACCGATCCGCACTATTGGGCGACGACCGCGGGTCGCCAATACACGATCGATCTGCGCAAGACCAATCCGAACGATCTTTTGAAGTTGCAAAGTACGCAGCTTGCCGACCCGCGCTATCAACAGATCGTCGAGGACTTCCGGGCCTTTGGTCCACCGGAATTTCGCGAGAAGATCGCTGCATTGCGCGCGTCGTTTGCGCATCGTGGCAACGGCCGGTGATTGCAACAGCGCGCGTCGCGCTGCACACGCTGCTTGCATGTGTTCTGCTCGCGCTCGCGGGGTTTTGGGCTTACGAGATCTCCGAGAATCCGGCCAATCAGCTTTTCGGCAAGACGATCGTCAGCGGCCCGGCCGGCGAGCGTGTGGTCGCCCTTACTTTCGATGACGGCCCGAATCCACCGTATACCACCGCGATCCTCGACGTGCTCGAGCGCGAGCACGTGCATGCCACGTTTTTCGTCGTTGGTCGCGCGGTTGCGGCCTATCCATCCGTCGTGCGACGCGAGGTGCGCGACGGGGATGCGATCGGCAACCACACGTGGGCGCATCGTCACATGATCCTGATGGACGCCGCGGAAGTTCGCGCTTCGCTTGCAAAGACCGACGACGCGATCTTCCGGGCTGCCGGCGTACACACGCGGATCATGCGTCCGCCCTTCGGCGCGCGCGATTGGCTCGTGCTCGACCAGGCGCGCAGTCTCGGCTACACGCCGGTCATGTGGTCGGTTCCGCTCGCCAAAGATTGGGAAGAACCGCCTGCGCAAACCATAGCCGACCGGATCTTTCCCTACGTTCGCGATGGTTCGATTATCGTGCTGCACGATGGCAACCGCGGTATCGTCTGTGCGGGCTCGCGCGTCGCGGCGCGAATCTGCGACCGCCACAGCGAGATCAACGCGACCCGGCTCATCGTCGAGCGCTTACGCAGCGAGGGGTACCGTTTTGTTACCGTACCCGAGCTGCTAGCGCTCAAAGGGACTATGCATATGCGCGCCCGCGGAACCGAATGAAACCATCGGGATGGCGGTGCGCGGGATCGTGGTGCGTCCAGTGGATAATGGGTGCGCTTTGCCCGGGATCGTGGACCATTTCTCCGCAAACCTCGATGTGATCGCCCGGTACCACGGGCACAGGCGGCGCAAGATCGACGTTGTCGATAACCTCGATTGGCCCGCTTGCGGTCTGCGCCCAGAACTCTTCGTGTTCGGCATGGGTATGCGTACCCATGAAAAACGTGGGGCGACTGGTTACTGTCGCCATCATGTCGACCATCTGCCCGTCCTCCTCTGAGCATGGATCACGCGCACGACGGGAAATGACTAGTCCTATGCGGGTCCTCTCGACGGAACGGCTGCGGCTGGTCCCAGTGACGTCGCTCAACGCAGAGACGCTATGGCAGCTCTTGCAGCAACCCGGCCTGCGCGAATATCAGGATCTTCCCGACGCCGACCTCATACAATTCAAGCGCATGGTCGCGGCGCGTCCGTCGAAGCTCGAGCCCGGCTCGTGGGGACGTTTCGAGTGGTTGATCTACCTCGAGGGCGTACGCGAACCGGTCGGCTGGGCCTCTCTACGTGTGGGTGAGCGCGTCACGGCGTCCGCCGAGATCGGGTACAGCGTCGCGCAGCCCTATCGTGGACGCGGCATCGCCACCGAGTCGGTCGCAGCCCTCGTTGGAGAAGCGTTTGCGCGTTTGCACCTGCGCAAGCTACGGGCGTACTGCGTGCCGGAGAACGTGCCGTCTCGCGCCGTGCTCATCAACGTGGGATTTGAAGAAGACGGCGTCCTCCCGCACGGCGCCACCGTCGGCGGTGAGCCGGTCGATGTACTCGGCTACGTGCTCGACAGAGAGCTGTGGGAGTTGCGAAAACCAGCCTGATTGAGCCCTTCGGATTTCGGTTCCTCGATCTGAACCACGTCAGCTCTGGTTTTGTTTTCCCTTGGGCCACTCGATTGTGACCCCGGCGTGTAAGAAGCCGAAATAGCGCGTTCGGTCGCGCAGATACTGGACCAGTGGATCGCGCACGACCTCTACGGCGATACGTTCGGCCAGCCGATCGATGGCAACCCACTCAACCGCAACGACGTGATCGTCGCTTTGTGGCGCGGTGACCGAACCAGTAACATCGATCGCGAATGTTGCGTTAAGCACGTGTCGAACTTCGTCGTAGCTTTCGCTCACATATGCAAGCTCGCTCACCGTTGCGCGTAAACCGGTTTCCTCGTGCACCTCGCGTACGACCGTATCGCGGAGGAGTTCGCCTGGCGCAACACGTCCGCCCGGAAGATTCCACAGCGGTTGCGGGTGCGAACGATAGGTCGACGCCACCAGCAACACACGACCGTCGTGAATCGCTAGTCCCGTCGCCAGACGAATCGACTCGCTCACGACGCGGCGCGTTCCAACACGTCGAGTGTCGAGCGTGCGGAGACCGTCCAGGTCATCCGTGCCGCGTGCGCGAGCCCACGCTCGCGAAGTGAAGCGGCGTATGACCTGTCGCGACGAATACGCGCGATCGCCGCGGCGAGCGCGTCGGCATCATCCGCAGGGACGTAGTGCGCGGCGTCACCGGCCGCCTCGGGGATTGCCGTCACGTTGGTTGTGATCACCGGGGCCCCGTGGGCCATCGCCTCGAGCACGGGAAGCCCAAAGCCCTCGTACCGCGACGGAAAAGCGAACACGACTGCATTGCGATAGAGTGCGGCGAGCGTAGCGTCGTCGACGTGGCCAAGCTCGGACATCACCACTGCCTCGTCGCCTCGCAAGCCGTTGCCCCGCATCCCGGCGATGACGAGGCGTAAATCCGGATCGGTGCGCTGCACGCGCTCCATCGCTTTTACGAGCGTTACGATTCCCTTGCGCTGTTCGGACGTTCCTACGAAGAGCACGTAGGGCGCAAGTTCGCGAACGTCGATGCGCGGCGGCGCAAGCGGCGGCTCCATCGAGACGCCGAGCGGTATCGGCGTGAAACGGTCGAGCGGAACGGCAAGCTCGCGAGCAAGTTCGTGCGCGGAGAAGACCGAGTCGGTGATCAACGTGTGGCAACGCTCGGCCGCATTGCGGAAAATTACTTTCGCTTGCGACTCGTGGTCGGGAATGACGAAGCTCATTGCGTCGTGTAATGTCGCAACAGCGGGACCGGAGAAATTCAACCAGCTGCAGCCGTTCCACGGAAACCACAACACATCCGGCTGCGCGCGCGCATGAAACGCACGCGAAAGGATCGGGTACGGTACGCCGCCCGTCGCGCTGCCGTAGCGCGCACGTACCGTCCACGTGTGCCACTCAGGGACGATCAGCGACACGCGGATACGATCGCCAAACGACGTATGCCACTCGCGCAGGATCGAGCGTACGTAGCGGCCGACGCCGCGTTGGTCGGCGGGGAGATTCCAGGCATCGACGCCAACGTGGAGCATGATGAGCGCTCTTTCGTCACGCACGCTCGAGCTACCGGTCTACTCGGACGATGGCCGCGCATTTGGGTCGGTGACCCACCGGAGGGTCCTGATCTACTGGCCACACGGGTTGGGCGACTTCGTCCATCTCTCGTATGTCGTGCCGTTGCTCGAGCCGAGCAACACGTATTACTTGACGCGATTTGGCGACGATTTTGTGCAACTTTACGACGAGGGCGAACGGGTGTACCCGCTCCTCTCGGGGACACGCATGCGCGGTGACGGATCCGAGCTTGGCGCGCGTCCGCACTTCGGGCTCGACCTCGATCACCCGCCCGACGGCCTGCGGCCGCTCGACATCCCCGAGCCGCTTCGCGCGCGCATCCTCGAACATTCGATCGACGTCGTACTCGTCTGCCGCTATCCCGAGATGACTGGGCGCATAGCATATCCGTTTCATACGAAAGCGCGCTATCTCGCAAGCCGCATCGTTGCGCCGCAACGCTTGGCTGCCGTCGATCTCGCGCAGCCGCTGCGCTCTTCGCTCGTTTTTCGCGCGCCGTCGCAGATAACGGCGTTGCTTGAGGCGCGCATCCGCGAGGTCGTCGATCCGGGCGCGCATTTGTATCTGGTCTCGGGCGGCGGACACACGCAAGTCGATAAGATGTGGTCGGAACACGACGTCGTTGCGTTCGCGCGCGAGGCGCGCCGGCGCGATGCGCGCGCGCGCGTTGTCGCGATCGACGAGCGTACGAGCGACGAAATCGGACGCGAATCGGGCCTCGCGCCAACGACCACCGACCTCTTCGCCGACCTTGACGTTCCCTTCGCGCATGTTCTGGTGACGCTTATCCGTGCAGCGAAGGCGTACGTCGGTGTGGCCGCCGGGCCGTTGCACTGCGCGATCGCCATGGGCGGCCGCCCAACCGTCGGCATCTGGCTCGCGCATTGGCCGGAGTACTATGACGAGCCGTCGACCGACGCCATTGCGCTGGTCGGGCCAGCCGTCTACCGCAGGAAGCTCGACCAACGCATCGGCGCGCGCACCAAACGAGACGCCGGCGTCTTACCATATCGCATCGAGGCATTCCGTGAAGCCTCACCGACGAGCACCGATGCACTCGATGCTCTTGCGCGTCTCTAGCGATTAATCCGCAGCGGCGACGGCATGGAAGGGCGCAGCAACGGTGCGCGGTTTGACCTTGATCAACAGCACCAGCGGCGTTGCGAGCAAGAAGACGATGGCCGTTAGCCGGAAGAGATAGTTATAGGCGATCATCGCAGACTGCTGGGCTACCATGCCGGTGAGGGCGCCGATCGAGTAGCCGTGCGTTTGCGTCACACCCGACGCGAGCACGTTCCACGCGACGGCGGTCTGGTGCACGAGTAGCGTCGTCAGAATTGCAATACCCAGGCTGCCGCCGAGCTGGCGTACGAGGATGTACACACCGGTCGCGCCCGCCATCTCGGGAATGGGGACATCGGAGAGCGAGACCGTCGTAAGCGGTACGAACAGAAAACCAAGCCCGAACCCCTGGATCAAGCGTGGCCAGAAGACGTCCCAGAATCCAGCGTCGGTCGTAAGTCCGCCGAGCATCCACGTGGAGAGCGCAAAGATGAGAAAGCCAAACGCGATCGACGCGCGCGCGTCGATATAGTTGAGCAGCCGGCCGACGATCAACATACTCACCGCCGTCGACAGCGCGCCCGGCAGGAGCGCAAGGCCCGTATCAAATGCCGTAAAGTTCAAAATCGTTTGGAAGAACAGCGGTATGATCAGCGCAGTGCCAAAGAGCCCGAAGCCACTGATGATGCCGAGAATGCTTCCCACCGTGAACGATGAGTGCTTGAACACTTTGAGGTTCACCAGCGGATGCCGGTCGCGGAGCATCTTCCAGATGAACAACACGAGCGCAGCGACGGCGACGATCGTGAGAATGGTGATGGTCGATGAGTCGTACCAGTCGTCGTGTTCGCCGCGTTCGAGCACGTACTGCAGCGAAGCGAGTCCCACGGTCATCAGGCCGAGGCCGCTCCAATCGAGGCCGGCTTTGGGTCGCTCGATGTACTTCGGGTTAGGGATGAACATCATCGTCATGGCGAACGCGACGATACCGATCGGGATGTTGATCAGGAAGATAATGGGCCAGGTCGCATTGTCGATGATGTAGCCGCCAAGCAGCGGCCCGATCGCGGGTCCGACCATTGCCCCCATGCCGAAGATTGCCATCGCGTTCCCGCGCTTCTCCGGCGGATAGGTCTCGAACATGATGGCTTGCGCGGTCGGTTGGAGCGCACCGCCGCCGATGCCTTGGATCACCCGGTAGATGACCAGCTGCGTGATGTTGGTGGCGGTCCCGCATAACAACGAGGCGATCGTGAAGAGCGCCAGTGACGCTGCG
>DATJOM010000054.1:0-29297 GCA_035507095.1 Candidatus Acidiferrum sp. | reverse complement strand
AACGATACACGAGTCGACGGCCGGCGGCGCTTTGGCCTTGAGCTCGCGCAAATCGTCGATCGTGCGTGCGCCGCCGTTGGCGGTCACGCGAATATCTGCGTCGCTCGCCACTTCCCGCAGCGCCTCGATATCGTAGCCTTCGCCCATGCCGTCGCGGCGAATCTCGGTGAAGATGATGCGCTTGATGCCCCACATCGCAACGCGCTTGACTAGCGCATCACGGTCGACCGGTGAGCCCTCTTGCCAGCCGTGCGTCGCCACGTGTTTGCCGCGCACGTCGATGCCGGCAAATACGCGATCCGGAAACTTATTGATGATGGCGCGTGCCGAGCGCTCCTCGGCCGTAAGCATCGTGCCGAGGATGATCTCCGACGCGCCGGCGTCGATGCGCCGTTGCGCTTTGTCGAGGTCGCGAATGCCGCCGCCGACTTGCACCGGCACGTCGACCGCGTGACAGATCGCGCTGACGACGCTCATGTTGTCGCCGTGGCCGAACGCCGCGTCGAGATCGATCACCTGCAAGCGCCGCGCGCCTTGCGCGACGAACGCTTTGGCTTGCTCCACGGGGTCATCGGCATACACGGTCGAGGTCGAAATATCGCCCCGCTCCATGCGAATGCACTTCCCGCCGCGAAGGTCGAGCGCCGGGATAACGATCATTAGCGCGAACCGACCGGCACGAACGGCCCCGGCGCCGGTCCGGTGTACGTCGCCTGTGGGCGAATCAACCGGTTGTCGTGCAGCTGCTCGAGGATGTGCGCGGTCCAGCCCGCAACGCGGCCGCATGCGAAGAGACAGGTGAATTCATCGCCTGGGATGCCGAGATCGGCGAGCACCGGCGCGGTGTAAAAATCGACGTTGGCATAGATCTTGCGATCGGGATGCTCTTCGGCGAGAATGCGTTGACTCTGATTTTCGAGCTCGCGCGCGATCGGATACCATTTGCTGCCGCTGTGCGCCGAGAGTTCTTTGGCGATTGCTTCGAGATGCTTCGCACGCGGATCGCGAACGCGATACTCGCGGTGCCCCATCCCCATGATGCGATTGCCTTTGGCGATCTCATCGTGGACGAACTTCTCGGCCTTCTCGGGCGCACCGATGGCGACGAGATTCGTGTAGGTCGCGCTGGCCGCACCGCCGTGCAGATCGCCGGTGAGCGTCGCAAGTGCCGAGGTCACGCTTGCGTAGATATCGGCCCGCGTCGATGCGGTAACACGCGCCGAGAAGGTCGACGCATTGTACGAATGATCGGCCAACAGCACGAGATACGTGTCGACCGCGTCTTCCTCAATGTCGGCCGGAACTTTCCCGGTACGCATATAGAGGAAGTTCGCCGCGTGCGAGAGATCGGTGCGCGGCTCGATCGGGTCGAGCCCGCGACGGATGCGATCCCACGCCGCGAGGATCGTGGTCGTCTTCGCGATCAGTTCGATCGCGCTGTGCACGTCGGAGACGTGCTCGCCGTGATCGTTGACCGGCACGAAGAGCGCAAGCCCGCTCACGATCGTGCGCATCACGTCCATCGGCCATGCAGTCTTCGGCACGGTTTGCATCGCCCCAAGTAACTGGCGCGGCAACGCGCGACGCGACGCGAGTTCGGCTTTGAACGTTTTGAGTTCCGCAGCGTTGGGAAGGTGACCGTAGAGCAGCAGATGCGCAACTTCTTCGAACGTTGCGTTCGGCGCCAGGTCGTCGATGTCGTAACCTCGGTAGGTCAGCCGGCCAACTTGGCCTTCGACGTTACTTAAATCCGTATGCCCGACGACGACGCCTTCGAGCCCGCGGTCGACAACCGTACCAGTAGACACTGTATCCCTCCAGGAACTGCCCTCGAGAGATACCGAGGGCTAGGGGAAGTTAAGCGGCATTGACCCGCTTGCCTCCCAATATAATCAGGGCCGGTGGCTTCTCAATCAGAGAAATGTCGTGGCTCGGATCGCCGTTAAAGGCAACCACATCCGCCCGTTTACCCGGCGCGAGCATGCCGCGGTCGTTCACACCGATCAGTTCGGCGGCGGTTACGGTCGCGGAGCGGAGCACGTCGGTGGGCCGCATCCCCATGTGTACGAGAAGTGCAAAGTCTTTGTTATTCTCAGCGTGCGGGAACACGCCGGCGTCGGTGCCGTAGGCAATGATCACGTTCGTACCGAGCGCACGCTGCATGCCCGCATTCCGAATCGTTGCCGCGTACTCGGCCTTTTGCACCGAGCCCGCCGGGATGTGATTCGGATTGCCCGGTTGCAGAATCGAATCGAGCGCCCAAATCGTCGGCACCAAATTGGTACCGCGTTGCTGCATCTTCCCGAGCGTTTCGTTGCTCACGCCGGTGCAGTGCTCGACGGAGTGCACGCCGCCTTCGACCGCCAGCGAGATGCCCTTGTCGCCGTGACAATGCGCGGCAACCTTGCGATTGAATTTCGTCGATTCATCGACCACCGCTTGAATCTCGTCGAGATTCATCTGCGGGATATCCCACACGTCGCCGTAACTCAGCACGCCGCCCGTCGCGAGAATCTTGACCAGATCGGTGTGCCGTTTCACATGCTCGCGCACGACTTCGCGGAAGCCGTACGGGCCGTACGACACGCCGGTTTCGATCGTCATGTCTTCGTGCACGAAATCCGGAAGGTCGTTCGAGTCCCCGTGACCGCCGGTGATCGAGAGCGCCGGCCCCGCCGCGAAAATTTGCGGACCGACGTACGCGCCGTTGGCGATCGCATCGCGCACGGCAAGATCGACGCCCCAGCCGCCGCCGACGTCGCGCACCGTCGTAAAGCCGTTGTGCAGCATCGTCTGCGCATTTTTCAAACCGTAGATCGCGGCTTCACCGACGTTGTCGGCGGTGTGACCGGGTTGTACGAGATAGTACGAAGGCACGATAAACGGCGCAACGTGGGTGTGACAGTCGATCAGGCCGGGCATGAGCATCGCATCGCCGAGGTCGATCACGTGCGCGCCCGCGCCGGCGTCGCCGAGGTTCATCGAGACGATCTGGTTGCCTTTGATCACCAGCACGCCGGGCGTCACGACTTTGGTGCCGGTGAACATGCGCGCCGATTTGAGCACGGTGACGTCGTTTGCAGCGGCGCGTGCGCGCCACGGAATCAGACTCGCCGCAGTTGCCGCGGCGGCGCCGGCCAGAAACGCGCGGCGTCCGAGCAGCATTTTCGCCTCATCAAAGGCGCGTTGCGAAAAGCCGCCGTGCGGACAACGGCAATCGAACGGATCAAACGGGCGGTTCATGCTACATCCCTCACATCGCGGCGCGCAAGCGCATACCCCACGAGCCGATCGACCAACGCTTCATACGAGATACCGACGGAGGCACATGCATCCGGCACGAGACTCGTCGATGTCAAACCAGGTAGCGTATTGATCTCCAAAATCTGCGGCCGGCCCTCTTTAGTCACGATAAAATCCGTGCGCGAATAGTCGCGTAGCCCAAGCAGACGGTGGACCGACAACGCGATCATCTGCAGGCGAGCTGCGAGATCTTCGTCGATCTTCGCGGGCACGATGTGCGTGCTGCCCCCCGGCGCATATTTGGCCTCAAACGTATAGAACTCGTCGGCATTCGGCACGATCTCGATGATCGGAAGCGCCTCTTCACCCAAAATCGCGCACGTGAATTCTCGCCCCGCAAGGAACTCCTCGGCCATGATTTGCCCGTAGTTCTTAGCTGCCGCGATCATGGCATTGGTCCACTGCTCGTGCGTTTGCACGATCGCCACGCCAAACGAGCTTCCTTCATAGCGCGGCTTTATCACGAGCGGCAGATCGAGCGATCCGGGCAGAAGCGGTAGCGTCCCGCCGGAGAGATCGAAGAGATCCCACGCCGCGGTCGGCAGGCCTTCAGCCGCGAGCAGTTTCTTCGTGAGATGCTTGTCCATCGCAAGCGCTGAGGCTTCGACGTTACTCCCGGTGTACGGGATTCCCACATACTCGAGCAAGGCTTGCACCTGGCCGTCTTCACCGCCGGGCCCGTGCAGCGCAATGAACACCGCATCCGGTGCAATCTCGCGAACGGCGTCGATAAAGCGCGCGTCATAGTCGAGCGTTTGCGCGTCATACCCGAGCGATTGCAACGCGCGCATCACGCCCGATCCCGTCTTGATCGAGATCTCGCGCTCGGCGCTCGAGCCGCCCATGACCACAGCCACTTTAGCTTTCTTCTGCATGCTCTCGCTCATCGACAAAGACACCGACTAAGTGGACTTCCAATTGCAACTCCACGCCGAACTGTTCGAACACCGTGCGGCGAACGCGTGCCAGGAGCGTCGCGACGTCCTTTGCGCCGGCTCCTCCGACGTTGTTGATGAAGTTGGCGTGAAGGGTCGACACTTCCGCGCCGCCTTCCCGCCATCCCTTACAACCCGCCGCTTCGATCAGCCGTGCCGCCTTATCGCCCTCGGGATTGCGAAAACACGACCCGGCGTTGGGCAGCGCGACCGGCTGTGTGCTCTTACGGCGCACCAAGCGCGCCTGCATCTCCTCACGCACTTCGCGCGCGTCACCCTGCTCGAAATCCAAATGCACGCGTGCCACGATCGCATCGCGTGACAAATTCGTGTGGCGATAATAATATTGCACGGCGATTGCATGCGGGTGCGGTTTCGACGGACTTTGCACCAAGATCTCGCTGACGAATTCGCCGAACTCGCGATCGGTGCCGGCGTTCATCCGCAGCGATCCGCCGACGCTGCCGGGAATACCGGCCAGCGAGCCGATGCCGATCGCGCCGAGCGACGCCGCGCGCGCAGTCACCGTTTCCATCTTGGCCGACGCACCCGCGTCGATCAAGACGCGCCCGCTATCCATGCGCGCTTCGATCGTCGTAAAATCGCCGTCGAGGCGCAGCACGATGCCACGCAAACCGCCATCACCGACCAGCACGTTGCTGCCGCGGCCGAGCACAAACCACGGTAATTTGCGCTTGAAACACAGCGCCATTACCTGCGCGACTTCGTCTTCGTTTTCGGCAACGGCAAAGGCGTCGGCCGGGCCCCCGACCTTCCACGACGTGTACTCGGCGAGCGGCTCGTCGAAGCGCACCCGCTCACCGAAGGTCTCGAGCAGCGCCGCGCGATCCTCGACCGCAAGCAGCGACGCCATCGCAAGTTCGTTCGTCAGACTCATCAGACGCGGACGTCGGCTTGATTCGCGCGTTGCGCCAGGCGCGCGGCGACGTCGGTAATGTTTCCGGCACCGAGCATCAGCACGAGCGCGCCGCGCGGCGTATCCTCGAAAATGCGCTCTTCGAGTTCATCGACGCGCGTTACGTACGTGACGCGCGCGCCGAGTGCGGCAAGCGGCTCGCCGATCGAGCGCTCGGAGACGCCGGGAATCGGCGGCTCGGATGCGGCGTAGATCGGCGTGAGATAGACGCGGTCGGCGCCCTTGAGCGCATCGGCGAAATCACGCGCGAGATACGCGGTACGCGAATAGCGGTGCGGTTGAAATGCAACGACCACGGGACCGCGATGATACTGCCGGGCAGCGGCGATCGTAGCCCGCACGGCGGTCGGATGATGTGCATAGTCATCGACCAGCACGAAGCGGTCGCTGCGTACCAAGATGTCGAAACGGCGGCGCACGCCGCGAAACGCGTTGAGGCCTTCGGCGACGCGCACGAACGGGACCTCGAGTTCGCGCGCGACCGCGATTGCGCCGAGCGCGTTCATCACGTTGATCGCACCGGGCACGTTCAGTTCGACGGAGCCCAAACACACATCGCCGGCGATCGCATCGAACGACGTACCAAGCCCCTGCGGGCGCACGTTGGTCGCGCGCACGTCGGCGCGCGGCCCAAAGCCGAAGGTTATTGTATGCGCGCGGCGTTCGTGTTCGACCAGCGACGACGCGAGCGGGTCGTCGACCCCGATGATCGCGCACCCATCGGCCGGAAGCTTGGCCAGAAATTCGTCGAACGCGCGCACGAGCTGCGGCAGTTCGTCGTCACTTTGCAGATGATCGTTTTCGATATTGGTGAGCACGGCGATTTTTGGATCGAGGATTGCGAACGAGCCATCGGACTCATCGGCTTCGGTGACAAACCATGGCGAATGGCCATCGTAGGCATTGGTGCCGAGCGAACCGTCGATCCCGCCGAGCATCAGGCTTGCATCGATCCCGCCCGCGCGCAGCACGGCCGCCACCATCGCAGTCGTCGTCGTTTTGCCGTGCGTCCCGCAAATCGCGATGCCACTGCGATTGCGCAAGAGCTCGGCGAGCATCTCGCCACGATGCAAAAGTGGAAGGTTGCGCCGTTGCGCCGCGACGTATTCAGGATTGCGGCGATCGATCGCCGAGCTTACGATGACGGTATGCGTATGCTCGACGTGCGCAGCATCGTGACCGATGTGCACGACGGCGCCTTCTTCACGCAAACGCGCGATCAACGTTGTTTCCTTCACATCGGAACCGGAAACGCGCTGGCCGCGCGCAAGCAAAATCCGCGCGATCGCGCTCATGCCGATCCCGCCGATGCCTACGAAATGCCAGGTCTTGTCGGTCACGAAGCAATCTTCCGCATCGTCAGTGCATCGACCCGGGCGAGAATCGTCGCAAGCGGATCGGCCGCGCCTGCGCGCTCGGCCGCTGCATGCAGTTGGGCCAGGCGTCCGGGCTTTGTCACGTCGGCGAGGATGCCGCGAAGCTTTCCGGCGATCAATTCGCGGTCGTCGACCACGACGGCTGCACCCGCCTGGGCGACCATCGCGGCGTTGGCGCGCTGGTGGTCTTCGGTGGCGTGCGGGTAGGGAACGAGAATCGCCGGCCGGCCGGTCGCGGCCAGTTCGCCCAAGGTCGATGCGCCGGCCCGCGCGAGCACGAGATCCGCCGCCGCATACGCATCGGCGAGATCGTCGAGATACCGTCGAATCACGCTACCGTCACCCTGAGGTGCGAGCGAATGCGAGCCTCGAAGGGCGGCCCGCACCCGATCGTATTCTTGCTCGCCGGTCACATGGATCAGTTGCCAGCCCTCGGGAAGGCCGTCGCTCTTGAGCAGCGAGGTGAGCGCGTCGTTGATCGATCGCGCGCCCTGGCTCCCACCCATCGCAAGCAATGTCGAGCGTTTCGTCGAGAGGCCCAAGCGTTCGAGCGCAACGTCGCGCGGAGGCAACGACCGCAACGACGCGCGCACCGGGATGCCGGTATGCACGTACTTGTTCGCAAACCGCTTGTCGGCTTGCGCGAAAGCTCCCCACACCTCATCCACAAGCGGCGCGAGCATGCGATTGGTCAAGCCCGGATGCGCGTTCGGTTCGAGCAGCGCGATTTTTTTGCCTAACATCCGCGCCGCCAAAACAACCGGGAAGCTGACATAGCCGCCAGTCGCTATCACGATATCCGGCCGCAGCCGCCGCAACGCACGAACCGCTTGCACGAGACCCACGATATTGACGTAGGCGCGTTTCGCGGGCGCGCTGCGCACGGTGATCAGCGGATAACCCGCCTGCGGAACGATCTTCGCTTCGAGCCGATCGGCGGTGCCGATGAACGTTACGTTCGCGCGGTCACCGAGCGCCTGCGCGATGGCAATCGCCGGATACAAATGTCCGCCGGTGCCGCCGCCGGTGAAGACGACGTTCAGTTTGTCCATTCGATGTCCCGTGCATGCCCGGTGCTCGTGGCAATCAATTGCTCGGAGCCACCCGGCCAGGCGCGCAACCGCGTGTGATACCGTCGCGTCGGAAGATCGAATTCCATACGCAGCCATCCAAACGGACTTTGCGCCGAGGCGCGCTCGCCAATCTCCTCAATGATGCGCGTAAGTCGCGCGCGCTCATCCTTAGAAAGATGATCGGCCACGACCGACTGCATCACCACGGTCGCGTAGCCGGGTTTCGGCGCGACGCGGCGCGGCAGCCATGCAAACATGTCGGCTTCTTCGACCACGAGCGGAACCGTTTGCGCGGCATCGATTGCCGCATGCAGGCGCGCGATGCGTTCGGCATCGTCGGCCCAGACGAACGAGAGCAACCGCAAGACATCCCGCTCGTCATTGATATCGAGCGGGTGGAGGTCGCACGCCGCACGCTCGGCCACGACGAATTCGTCGCTACGGATGCGCGTATTGAGCCCCGCACTCGCGCCGATTTCGAACAGCCGCAACGGAAGGCCCGCGCTTCGTGCAAACGCGCCGAGCCCGGCGGTGAGCACAGTCCCGCGCAGTACCTCATTGGTTTGCGGCGTTTCGTCGAAGAGTTCGCCGATGCGCTCCTCGCGCGAGGCGAGCAGTTCTTGGGCGATTTCCCAGATCGCTTCGGCATCGCCGTCGCCGCCGCACGACGGAAAGTGTGCGGCCAACTCCGGCGCTTCGCCGCTGAGCGCAAGATAGTGCAGCGCACCCATCAGCCGAACGCCGGGCGTCGATGCGGTCGCACGCGACGGTACATCGGTGAAAAAATCGTGAACGACCCCGTTCGCGCGGTAGTCGGCGAGTGCATAGCCGACGACGCGCGCGTAGAGCGTGGAGCGCATCGTGCGGAAGGCTTCGATCTGCTGCGCGAGATGATGTTCGACCGGATCGAGGATCACAGCTCGGTGACGCGTTGACCGCGACCGACGTTCGCGATCAGCGCGACCGCCACGAGGTTGACGATCAACGAACTGCCGCCGAACGAGATGAACGGCAGCGGCACGCCCGTGACCGGCCACGACGACGTCACAACCCCGATGTTGACGAAGGCTTGGATCACGACGATCGAAACGCAGCCGATCACCAAGAAAAAACCGAACCGATCCGGCGCGGCAATCGCGATCTTGATCGCGCGATAGCCGAAGACGATGAACAGAATCACCACCGCGAGCGCACCGATCAGTCCAAGCTCTTCCCCGAGGATCGAGAAGATGAAATCGGTGTACTGCTCGGGCAGGTAGAAGAACTTTGCGCGCGAGTCGCCCAACCCGAGCCCGAAGATGCCGCCGCTGCCGAGCGCAAGCAGCGACTGCACGATGTGGAAGCCGGCGTTCTGCGGATCTTTCCACGGATTGAGGAACGCAAAGACCCGCTCGCGCTTGTACGGGCTTGCAAGCACTTCCACGATCACGGCCGGCGTGGTCGCGAGCAGAATCGCGAAAAGATGCGTGATGCGCGCGCCGGCTGCAAAGAACATCGCAAACGCGATCATTACGAGCAGACTGGCCGTGCCCATGTCGGGCTCTTTGAGCACGAGCACGGCCATAACAACGACCGGAATGCAGAGCGGGAAAAGCCCTTTGACCAGCGAGACGATCCGTTCGCCGCGCGTTGCGAGCATCGCCGCGAGATAGATCACGAGGCCGAGTTTGGCGAATTCCGAGGGCTGAAAACTAATCGTCGACGCACCGATCCAGCGGCGCGCACCATTAACCGCAAAGCCGACGTGGGGCACGAGCACGGCCACGAGCGAGAGCACCGAAAAAACGAGCAGATACGGCGCCCAGCGTTTGAGCTTGTGATAATCGAAACGATAGACGCCGTACGCGATGATTAGGCCGACCACGAGCCAGACGATCTGGCGTTTCGCATAGTAGGCAATGTCATGGTGCTCGATCAACGCGACCGCGCTCGAGGCCGAGAAGATCATTACCAGGCCGATCGCGACCAAGGAAGCGACGGAAAAGAACAGGAGCGTATCGGGCGGCTTGGCGATAAATGCGCGGCGTATCGCCGGACTCGCTTTAGCGTTAAGCACCGGCGGGCAGCCTCAATCCGTGTACCGCGGCGGCGAACTGCTCGCCGCGATCCTCTGCCGAGCGGAACATGTCAAACGAGGCGCAGCCGGGCGAGAGCAGCACGACGTCACCGCGCGCCGCAAACGCGCGCGCCTTTTGCACGGCATCGATCATCGACGCGGCGCGCACCGTCTCGACGCCCTTCGCCGCGTCGGCGATGGCGCCGGCCGCTTCGCCGATAACGACGAGCGCTTTCGCGCGCTGGCGCGTCGCAACGCCCATCTCGATGAAGTCCGTGCCCTTCGCGCGTCCACCCGCGATCAAGACGATCGGCCGGTCGTACGACTGCAGCGCCGCGACGACCGAGCCCGGATTGGTCGATTTCGAATCATCGACGTAGAGCACGCCGTCGATTTCGTCAACCGGTTGCAGCCGGTGCGGCATGGCGGTGAAGCTCATCACCCCCTCGCGCAACGCTGCCGTCTCGCACCCAACCGCGTATGCGGCGAGCAGCGCGGCCATGACGTTCTGCACGTTGTGCGCGCCCGCCAGCGGAATCTCGTCTTTACGCATCACTTTGACCGGGCGCGGATCACCGCTGATCGGCGCGTAGACGATGTCATCGCCGTGCACGTAGATTGTCGCGTTGTCGTGACGGTCGCCGAGCGTGAACCAGAGTTGTCGCGAACGGATGGCACGCTCGCTCTTGCTCACATCGAGCGAGGCGATCCGCTCGTCGTCGAGATTGCCGATGAAGAGATCATCGAAGCCTTGATTGGCGGCGATGCGAAACTTTGCTTCGGCGTACTCATCCATAGAATGATAGCGATCGAGGTGATCGGGCGCGACGTTGAGCAGCACGGCAACGCGCGGCTTGAACGCGCGAATCGTTTCGAGCTGAAACGACGAGACCTCGGCCACCACCCAGTCGGTCGGGCGCGCATCGACCACTTCGTCGATCAGCGGATTGCCGATGTTGCCGCCGACGCGCACGTTCCTGCCGCACGACTGCAACAGATGGCCGATCAGCGCGGTCGTCGTCGACTTCCCCTTCGTCCCGCTGACCGCAACAATCGGCGCCTTGCACAACCGGAAGGCGACTTCAATCTCGCCGAGCACCGGCACGTTCCGGTTTTGCACCGCAAGCACCATCGGCGAATTGAGCGGCACGCCGGGCGAAAGGACCGCGGAGGTAAGGTTCGCGACGATCGACTCGAGCGCATCGGGCGCGACAAAGCGCGCGCCGAGCTGCTCGATTGTCGCGATCGCCTCGCTCAGTTCGTGCGGCGCCTTTTCATCGGTTGCAAAAACGGTCGCGCCGCGCGAACGCAGCACGCGCGCGCACGCCAGGCCGCTCTTGCCCAGGCCGATGACGAGGATCGTCTCGCGTGCATCAAAGGTCATCATCGTACGAGGAACCATCCGAGGGCGGAGAGCACGAGTGAAGCGGTCCAAAAGCGCGCCGTGACTTTGGTCTCGGGCCAGCCGCCCAACTCGAAGTGATGATGAAGCGGACTCATACGAAAGATCCGCTTCCCACCCGTCATCTTAAAATACGACACTTGCATGATGACTGAAAGCGCTTCGGCGACAAAAACGCCGCCGATCACGATAAGCAGCAGCATCTCGCCTTCGAGAATCGCAATGCCTGACAGGATTGCGCCCAGAGCAAGCGAGCCGGTGTCGCCCATGAACATTTTCGCCGGATGCCGGTTGAAGATCAGAAATGCGACGCACGCCCCGACGCCGATCGCCGCTGCATCTTCGGGCACGTGCGAGAACGCCGGCGTCGCGAGCAGCGCGAAGACGACGAGCGGCGGAATCATCGTCCCGGTTGCCAGACCGTCGAGGCCGTCGGTGAGATTGACCGCGTGGATCGTCCCGGCGATCGCGCAAATGCCGAGCAGGAGCCAGAGCCAATGCGGCGCGACCAGCATGTAGCTGCCGGCGCGGAAGAGCACGTCGCGCGGGTAGATCGAGGTCGTCGCATCTATCCAGCGCAGAAATACGATAGCGATCAATGCGGTCGCCAGCAGCTTGGTGCTTGCGCGCAAACCCTGGTTGCGCCCGCGCGTAATACCGAGCAGGTCGTCGAGCATGCCGACCGCGCCGCACGCCACGACCAGAAAGCACAGCGGAACCGTAAGCGCATCGCGCATCGCGCCGAAGACGGGCAGCAGAAACGGCACGATGAACACGACGCCGCCCATCGTCGGCGTGCCGGTCTTGGCTTGATGCGACTGCGGCGCGTCTTCGTAGGCGTGTTGCCGCAGTTGCAAGCGGCGCAGCAACGGGAGCGCGATGAAGCCGGCAATCAGCGCCACGACGAAGCCCCCGAGCGCGTGGAAGACCAGGGCTAGCGCCATTTCAACACCACGATCGGGGTCTGCTCGTCGCTGTTGCCGTGCGGATTGTCGAGCAGCGCGCGTTCGACGAGCGCGCGATCGACGCCGGCGGATGCGCCGAGCACTTTGGCTTTCTCGAGATCGTTTGCATCGACGATCGTGCAGGCGACGCCGGTGACGGCGGCGATCGTTGCGCAGACGCCGTCGGGATCGCGCGGCGCGAGCACGATCGCGCGCTCGTAGGGCGGCATCGTACCGGTATAACCGTCAATCGCGGCGATCGCCTCGCCGAGTAATTCGTAAAAGCGCCCACGCTTGCGAAAGACGCGCGCAACCGCGTGTTGCGCGGCGGCAGAAAAAACGCGCCACGCGCCGACCTGATCGATCACGAGTTGGACGGATTCGGGTTGACTGACCGTTGCCATCGCGCCGGCTTGTCGCGCGAGCACGTAGGCTAGCCGCGACGGGCGAACGTGTTCGGCGACGACGAACTCGCCTTGCGCGATCGCGACCGCGGTTTCGGAGATCGCGATGACGTCACCCGCGCGCGCGATGCCGTGCACGGCAGCGGCAACCAGCGCGACGAGATCATCACCCTGGCGCACGATGCGCGTGCGCACGGGGATCGCCACAACTCCGGGGACACGGGTAATCAACGACGCAACTCCTCGACGATCTCTTCCAACTTATATTTGCGCGAACCCTTGAGCAGTACGGCATCACCGGCGCGCGCGTGCGCGCGTACCCACTGCGCTGCTTGCTCGTTCGTGACGAACGGCACGATGCGCTCCGAGGAAAGGCCTGCTCTGCGCGCGCCGAGCGCGAGTTCGCCCGCGAATTCGCCGCCGACCAGCAGCACGTCGACCTTGGTGGCGGCGGCGTGGCCGCCGACGCGGCGGTGCAGATCGGCTGCTCCCTCGCCAAGCTCGGCCATACTTGCGAGCAGCGCGATATGGCGCGGCGCGCTTTCCGCGGCGAACGCATCGAGCGCCGCCATCATACCGGCGGCATTTGCGTTGTACGCATCATAGATCAGCACGACGCCGCTCGGCAGCGCGATGCGCTCGTAGCGTCCGCGCGGTAACTCGATCTCCGGAATCGCCCGCACGATCTGCATGGGCTCGACGCCGTACTCGATCGCTGCAGCAATCGCAGCCGCCATGTTCGCCCGGTTGTGTGCGCCCGGCACGCGTACGTCGATCTCGTAAAGCGTGTCGCGCTCGCCGTCGATCTCGATCCATTGCCGCGCGCCGGAAAGCGCGGTCACGCGCCCGTGCATCGGGATATCGCCGCCGGGGTCGCCGCTAAAGAACCAGTGCGGCGGCGTGCCGAGCGAGGGCGCGCGCCGAATCGAGGCGACGTCGCCCGCGTTGAGAATCGCGCGCGCGCCGGTGGCAAAGAGCGCCCACTTCGTCTCCTCGAGCCGCTCGCGCGACCCCATGATCTCGAGGTGCGCATCGCCGACGTTGGTGAGAATCGCCAAATCCGGACGCGTCACGCGCACCAGCGTCTCGATGTCGCCATAGTGTCGCGCGCCCATCTCGACGATCAGCACGTCGTGCGCGTCGTTGTCGGCGGCAAGCAACAACTTGCTCACGCCGATCTCGTTGTTCTCGTTGGCCGGCGCCGCAAGCACGCGTGCGCCGTAGCGGACGGCGAGCAACTGCGCGGCAAAGGCTTTGGTCGTGGTTTTGCCGGCACTTCCGGTGATCGCGAGCACGCGCCCACGGAACTGCGCGCGCGCCGCGCTCGCAAGCGCGAGATAGGCCCGCACGGTATCGGCCACGAGCAGCGTCGCGATGCCTGGCCTGATCGCTTCGGCATCGTCGACGATCAGGAGTTTTGCTCCGCGTTTGACCGCATCGGTCGTGTACCTATTGCCGTCGAAATGTTCCCCGTGCAACGCGAGAAAGGTTTGATCGGGTAGGATCGTGCGCGAATCGGTCGCGATGTCGAGTGTCGCCGGCGCGGCATCGCCGTTGAGGACCCGCGCATCGGTCGCAACGGCCGCGTCGGCAAACGAGAGCTTCACGTGCGCGCGCCTCGCGCAGCCAGCGCGTCGTGCGCGACCTCGGCGTCGTCAAAGGGCAGCGTTTGGTCGCCGACGATCTGATACGTCTCGTGGCCTTTCCCCGCAATCAGCACCACATCGCCCGGCGCTGCCTCTTCGATCGCGCGATGAATCGCTTTGCGCCGGTCGACCTCGCTGACGTGCGGATGCGTGCCGATCCCGGTTTCGATCTCAGCCACAATCGCTTCGGGCCGCTCGCTGCGCGGATTGTCGCTCGTGACGTAGATCCGATCGGCGTATGCCGCGGCGATGCGCCCCATCTCGGGCCGCTTGCCGCGATCCCGATCGCCGCCGCAACCGAAGACCACGACGAGTTTATGCGGCGTGGTTTCGCGCAACGCGATCAACGCGTTCTCGAGCGAATCGGGGGTATGCGAATAGTCGACGACGACGTCAACGTCGCCGCCGCTGACATGCTCCATCCGCCCGCGCACGCGTTCGAGCGTGTCGAGTCCCTTGGCGCAGGTCGCAAGATCGATGCCGAGCGTCATAGCGACGCCGGTCGCCGCAAGCGCGTTGTGCACGTTGAAGAGCCCCGGCAAGTGGATGCGCATCTGCGTACCATCGACGTTGAATTCGCTGCCCGAAGCGTAGCTCTCGATCTGGCTTGCGACGAGATCGGCGTTCCCACGCGACGAATACGTCAGCGTGGGGATGCGACGGCGGATTTCGCTCAACCAGCGCGCACCGTGCTCGTCGTCGACGTTGAGCACCGCGGCTTGCGCCAAACTGAAAAGGCGATGCTTTGCGGCCGCGTAGGCTTCGAGCGTTTGGTGAAAGTCGAGATGGTCGCGCGTGACGTTGGTGAGCGCCGCGACGCGAAAGCGCACGTCTTCGACGCGATCGAGCACGAGCGCGTGCGAGCTGACCTCCATCGCGACCGCCCATGCGCCGAGCTGATGCATCTGCGCGAAGAGCGCGTGCAGATCGGGCGGCAGCGGCGTGGTGTTCTCGAGGCTCCAGGTTTCATCGCGAAACTGCGCCCCGACCGTCCCGATCACGCCGCACGGTCGTCCCGATGCTTCGAGGATCGAGGCGATCATGCGCGTGGTCGTCGTCTTGCCGTTGGTCCCGGTGACGCCGAGTACATCGAGCGCGTGCGAGGGATCGCCGTAAAACGTTGCCGCAATCGACGAGAGCGCGCGGCGCGAATCGGGCACGGCGATCGCGGTGATGCCGCTCGGCACACTGAGTGCGCGCGCTTCTTCGACGACGATCGCGACCGCGCCGCGACGCACGGCGGATTCAATGTACATGTGGCCGTCGACGCGTTCGCCCGGCACGGCGACGAAGAGCGCCCCCGGTGTCGCTTTGCGCGAATCGACCACGACGGAGGACACCTCGACGTTGCGATCGCCGATCACTTGCGTGCTCGCAGGCAAGCGCGCGATGAGTTGCGCGACCGTCACGGAAGCACGCCCGCGTGCAGCATCGTTTCGCGCGCGATCCGCGCAAAGACCGGACCCGCAATGCTGCCGCCGTAGTATACGCCTCGCGGATCTTCGATCTTCACGTAGATGACGTAGCGCGGATGCTCGGCCGGAATCATCCCGATGAACGAGGCGGCGTATTGTCCCGGCGCATAGACGCCGTTGACGACCATCTGCGCGGTGCCGGTTTTGCCGGCGGTCGTGTAGCCTTTGATTTGCGCGACATCTTTGCCGGTACCGTTGGTCACGACCGCGCGCAAGAACATGCGCAACTCGGCCGCGATTTTTTCCGAGAAAACGCGGTGCTCGACTTCGGGCGGATATTGGTAGATGACTTTGCCCTGCTGATCTTCGATCGCATGCACGATGCGCGGACGTAAGAGTATCCCGCCGTTGGCGATCGCGCAGTAGTAGCGCGCCATCGCAATCGGCGTGACCGAGACGCCTTGGCCGAAGGCCATCGTCGGCAACGACAGTTCGCTCCACGAATCCGGCGCGGGCACGATGCCGGGACTTTCACCCGGCAACTCGACGTCGCTCGGCGTGCCGAAGCCCGCGTTGCGTTCCATGTCGTAGAAATTTTGCGCCCCGGTCGCCAGGCCGACTTCGGCGGCACCGACGTTGTGCGAATACTCGACGATCTCTTCGAGCGTTTCGGTCGAGCCTTTGATCGGCATGTCGTCGTCGGCGTTGTGAATCGTGTGACCGTCGAGCGTCAGCGTGTCGCGTGCCGGGAACCGCGTTTGCAACGTTACGCGTCCCGAGGTCAGCGCCGCCGCAGCGGTGACGAGTTTGAAGGTCGAGCCCGGCTCATAGACATCCGCAACCGCGCGATCGCGGTAATCGTTGGCCGGATATTTCCAGAAGTGGTTCGGATCGAAATGCGGGATATTCGCCATAGCCAGAATCTCGCCGGTCCACGGGTCCATCACGATGGCCGTGCCGTCTTTAGCATGAGCTTTCGCGACCGCTTGATCGAGCGCTTCTTCGGTGACGAACTGCACGTACGAGTCGATGGTCAGTTCAAGCGAGAGCCCAGGCTGCGCCGGCGTGACCACGGTTTCGTGGCCGAAGGGAATCGGGCGGCCCAAGTCGTCGGTTTCGAGCGAGACCTGGCCGGACTTCCCGCGCAGCAGATCGTCGAACTGATACTCGAGACCATCGAGGCCGTTTTCGTCGGTGCCGACGAAGCCGAGCAGCGTCGAGGCCATGTCGCCGACGGTATCGATGCGCTTGCCGGTCGGCTCTTCCTTGAGCTGCACGCCACCGAGATCGGCTTTGCGCACGCGATCGGCGATCTCGACCGGCACCTTACGCGCGATCCACACGAACCACAGCGACTTGTCGTGCAGTTCCGCGACGATCGCGGGGTCGAGCTTGCCGAAGATCGCTTGCAATTTCGCAACGGTCGCGTCGGGATCGGTGAGGTCGTGCGGCACGGCGAAGACGCTCTCGGAGGGAAGAGAGCGCACCAGCACCGTGCCGTTGCGATCGGCAATGAACCCACGCCGTGCAAAGACTTCGACGGTATCGGAACGCTGCGCGAGCGCCTTGGCCGCGAGGGTGGGGCCTTGCACGACTTGGACGAGGTAGAGACGGACGCCAAGATAGAGCGCCATCGCGGCGCAGAGATAGAAAAACAGTTTCGCGCGCATCGGAGCGACGCGCGCGAAAGCTCGATGGTGCAGCGTGCGCGCCACGGGTTAGAACCAGGCGAGGATCGTGTCGAACATCGGGAACCTCGCCTTGGCAACGACGGCCGGCGGTTCGATGCGAACGACCGCGAAGGTTTGCGCGTCGTGCATCTGTAGTTTCGCCGCGATCGCTGCAAGCCGCTCCTCCGAGGACGCTTGCGCGATGCGATCGTCGAGTCGCGCGGTCTGCTCTTGCAGCGCGTCGCGCGAACGGTGCGCCCGATCGAGCTGGTAGGTAAGGCTGGTCGCGTTCGAAAGCAGCATGACGTACAACATCATGCCGACGAGTGCAACGCACAAGCCGGCCGTGACGCGCACGATGTTGCTATAGCGCGCGCGGGTGTTCTTGACGATGCGTGTTTGCGTCGCGGTGCGCGCGCTGCGCGGGTTTTTGATACGCGGCTTGGGAGCCGCTTTTGGCTGGGCTACTGCCATTAGCTAGCTTTCCGTTGGGCGGCACGCATTTTTGCACTGCGCGCACGGGGGTTTTCGGCCATCTCGCGTTCAGACGGCACGAGCGGTTTTTTGGTGAGAACATCGAGGCGCTCGTCATCGCGGAAGGTTTGCTTCACGATACGATCCTCGAGCGAGTGAAAACTGATCGCAACGATGCGTCCGCCGGCGCGCAGCGTGTCGATCGCGGCGACGAGGCCGTCGCGCAGCGCGCCGAGCTCATCGTTGACGGCGATGCGCAAGGCTTGGAAGACCCGCGTGGCGGGATGGATGCGCTCCCGCTTCCCGGGCCGGTGCACGACGCCCGCCACGAACGCTGCGAATTCATGGGTGGTCTTGGGCAACGTGCCCGACGTGCGTCGCACGACGATCGCGCGTGCGATACGCCGCGCGGCACGCTCTTCGCCGTAAGTGAAAAAGATTTCGGCCAGCTCGTGTTCGCTCGCGGAGGAAAGAATATCGTAGGCACTGCGGCCCGTGTAGGGATTCATCCGCATATCCAGCGGCGCGCTATCGCGAAACGAGAAGCCGCGCTCTGCATTATCCAGCTGCATCGACGAAACTCCCAAATCGAAAAGCACTCCGTCGACCTGCGCCACCCCGCAGTCGTTCAGGATCCGACGAAGTTCCGAGAAATTCGCATGGACGAAGGTGAAATTCGGGTTCGTGACTGTCTGCGCGCGCGCGATCGCGTCGGGGTCGGCATCGATCGCGATCAGCAGCCCCGTCGGCGAGAGCTGCGAAAGTATCGCGCGTGCATGCCCGCCCGCCCCAAAGGTCGCATCGACGTACGTCCCATCCGGCTGGATCGCCAAGTAGTCGATCGCCGTATCGAGCAAGACGGAGACGTGCTGCGTCATAGAGACATCCCATCAGAAGAGCCCGAGGTCGGCCATGAATTCGGCTACCTCGCCCTCCGGCGCAGCGTGCGCGGAATATTGTTCTTTGGCCCAGATCTCGACGCGGGTGAGCGCACCGATGGAGACGACCTCGCGGTCGATCGAAGCGTAGCCGCGTTGCGCGGCCGGGATCAGCAGCCGCCCTTGCCCATCGCACGCCACTTCCTCTGTATGTGCGAAGATGTTGCGCACAAGGCGACGGAAACGCTCATCTTTGCGCGGAGCCTCCTCCAGGCGCGTGCAGAACTCGGCCCACGTGACGCTCGGGTAGAGGGCAAGGCATGGCTCCGGCTGGGCAATCGTAATGACGAAGCCCGCCCCAAGCCGATCCCGAAAGCGCGCAGGGACGATGAGGCGTCCCTTCTCATCGAGGGCATGCTCCACCGAACCCGTAAAGCGCGGCAGCTCCGCGTGCAAGGTCCCTCCCCCAGACACCACTTACCACCACTTCGCTCCACTATACAGGCTAAGCGTGGCACGGGAAAGGGCGAACGGGTGTTCGTGGTACGGGCGAACGCTATCGGCGGCGCAGGAGAGCGCTGCCGTCAGATCTTAAGGTCGCTCTTTGCTAGGCGCAAGCGCATCCAGCGTGGGCGCGCTTTCGCTGGGTGACGCCAATCTAGAAAGCTTTGTTCAGCAATAGATCGACGGCCAATAGCCGGACGCTAGGGGGCTCGTAGCGCCATCGCTCCAGAATGAATGGAGCGCCGCAACATAGGGCTTCCAGAGCCGCTCCTGCGCGCTCTTCACGCACCGGCAATATTGGGCATTGTCGCGGCAGCGCACAAAGGTATCAGGTAAGTAAGAACCCAGGACGAAGTCCACGGCGAGAATTCCGTCGAGCGGTGCGTGCACTATTCGAGGAACGTCTAGGAATAGGCTCGCGCCAAAATCAATCCCCGACTTTTTTATGCGATGCCCGGCATGCTGCAGATGGTAGCGCGGGTGCATCTGCTTAGAATCCTGGTGCTCAGGATGACGATCTAGATGCCACGCAGCCATCGTCGTCTCTTTGCCGGTGCTACCGACTAACACGATCTGCATCGAAAGATCGACTAACGGATCGACATTCTGCTCCGGGTGACAAATGCCTCGAACAGACAACGAGAGCTCGACGCTTATCTCCATCGCTCCCGGGACGTGTTTGACTTCCGCTGTGAAGCTAACGCCATCAAAATCGTATTCCCACTCGTTTGCATTTTTTGCCGCCCTGCAGACCGCCGCGGCTCTATCGAGCGGCGATAGGTTCGAACCCTCACGAACCTCCTTACGAAGAACTCCGACAACCGTCGTCAAGTCATTCGCTAGGTCGGCTCGGTATAAGGCGGCCTCATCTCGACTCACCGAGGGGGCTCCTATTCTTGCGAGAGCAGAGATTCGAAACGCTGACGCTCCGTCGCGTGTACCGTAATCTGCTCATCCTCCCTATCGAACGCCGCTTTAAAGGAGATATATCTAGGGTCGTGCCACGGCTGGGAACTCGTTTGATTTGAGACGAAAGCGTTAGCCGGGTCCACGGGCCTCTTTAGTACGTCGCACATCCCCCAAAACCGAGTCAGGTATCCTGGCTCGATCGGCGCCGCGGAGTGCAAGTCTTCGAGGCCGAGCGATCCGATAAGTTCAATTCTCTCGGCAGCCGTGATCTGCTGAAAGCGACTTTCCGGCAAATTCTCTTTAAGCCACGCTGAAACAGAGTCCCACCACCATCGCGGCCAGGCATCGCAAAGAATCCCCGTGTACTTAAAAGGCTCGAGCTTCGCAAGCAGGGCTTGCCAGCCGCGGCTCTCTGTGTCTACGCCAAGGCGGGCGGCAAGCAACTGTTCTGAAACTAATGGGTACGGCTGGTCAATAATCTCCGTTTTGATGTAGCGCACATACTCGTGGACTGGAGCGTCGACTGAAAGGAACTTATCGCCAATTCGAGCGTCGACGAAGTGCCCGTCCTCCGCTGTCCCAAGCATTTCGAGAAATCCTTGCTGCTTGTTAGATCGTGCGGACGAAACGCGCCCGTAGGCTTCGACCAAGGACGCCAGTTCCGCGGCAATTACCGCTGCGCGATCAGGAACGTCTGCTTTGTCGTATTTTGCGTCGTAGAGGTCATGGCTGGCGAAATCTGGTCGATAGAACTCCCTTAGGTTGTTCGTGCCGGACAGCATCACGACGGGGACATCGCGGCCACTCTTCGAAAACGCAAGGTCGCGGACAAAGCGTGCTGGCAGATTGCTAAAATAATCCGCCTTGTAACCTTCGTTTTGCTGCTCATCCAGTCGTAAGTCAAGTATCAAACCGTCATATTTGTCGGAAGCGAGTTCTTTAAACTGTTGGTCCACGGGCTTCGGGGCGCGAAGCTCGACGTCCAGCCCGGCCTCCCGCAACCGCCGGAGCAGCGCCTCCGTACCCGGATCGTCATCGATACAAATAAACTTTGACATTCTCAGCGAACTCTAGTTTTCTACGGCTCGCGGCACCGTGACGCGAAATGTCGTCGAGAATCCATTCACTGGCTCGACCACGCGAATCGAGCCACCCCTTCCAGAAAGCGTGTCGCGCACGATCTTCAAGCCAAGGCCCATGCCTGTAAGCTCGTCTGCACCGCGCGAACGCGGTGACGGTAATGAAGTGGATGATTCGAATGCGTCGAACACGCGCTCCCACCGCTCGCGCGGGATGCCATCTCCGTTGTCGCTGAATGTCAGAATGACGTCGTCTGGTGTGGCTGAAACGTCAATCTCGACTATCCCGCCTTGCGGTTGCGCGCGGGCGATAGCCTTTATCGAATTCGAGAACAGATTAGTGAGAACGGAAGCAAATTCCGACTCATGCATCTCGACTGTTCTCAACTGTCGAGGACTGCTCGCCCTTGTCTTGACTTCGATATGACGAGATTGCGCCAACGGGCCTGCGAACTTTCGGAACTGCGATATTGCTCTGCTTACGTCGACTGGGGCAAGCTCACGACTCTCATTTTCCACGATCGCCTGGTGAAAGTAATCTGTATATGTCTGGAGGCGCTTAACGTTGCTCTGAATGTCCTCCAAATCTTCCTTGGCGGATGCAGACGTCGCGGACTTAATGAGGCCCGTTAGATTTGATCTCAGAAACACTATTGTGTTTCGCATCTCGTGAACGAACTCGGCCACGGTTATTCCAAGGGTCGCAAGAACGCGGAGCATTCCCACTTCATGGATGAAGCGCTTTTCGATGCGCGTGACCTCGAGCCGTGCCTTCTTGAGTTCCGCGACAACCCTATCAATGAGTTCATCCTTTTGTTTGCCTCTGGCAAGCCGAACTTCGTTGGCTGTCTTCTCCACCGCACGCAAGCGAGCGGATATTGCCTTGCCCGTAGGAATATCGCCGCGTTCTGCGGCAGCTTTTTTCGCAGCGCTTTCATTAATAAGACGGACAGCATCCAGGAGAGATTGAAACGCAAAATCCACAAGTTGCTCGAACGCTTTCGTGCGTAACAGGCCCTCGCGGCTCGACGTCTCTTGGAACCGCGTACCCGTGCGATCGTGAACCTCTATGAATCCAAGAAAGTTCTGATTGCCGTAGGCCTGCAGCAGCGTGTAGCGCCGAGCATAGGCCGAGTCAAGTTGAAGCCAATCGTTGTTAGGTTCTCCGTATGGGTGCACGCGAAAATCGTTTCTATAAAGGCGAATCCCGCCCTGACGCGAGAGCGCGTCCTTTAGCACCGAACCTTCGGGACCCGGCGGTATCCATGGCCTGTTTCGGATGTAGTAATGTGCATGGAGCCGAACGTCGCGTAGCTGATCAAAGGCGCCGTTTTGTTCAGTTCTCACGCGCGCGTTACGCACATTTATCTTAAGGCGTTTGGAGCGAACGCTTATGACCGCGTCGAAACGCTCATCCACGTGGGCGTCAATTTCCGCGACCGCTAGATCATAGAGGGGTCGCAGTGCGTCGTGCGCTCTCTCGACTTGTTTGCTTTCTGGATCACGACTTATGAGAACCTGGAAATCGGACGCCTCCAGCGGTGTGCCGGGATCGTCCGACGACAGAGAAAATGGCTGGACAAGTGGACCAATGAACAACAGCGCCTCATCAATGGCCGCATCGTCCCATTTATCGCGAAGCCTAGAAATTGTGAGGGTCGTTCCAGTCGTTGATCGTTTTCCACGCATAATCGGATTCGGAATATTCGTCAGTGTGGCGTGCGCATGAAACGCATCCCAATTTATCTCGACAGCCAGGGCATTACTATCAGAGGCCTTAGTGTCGACGGAAAGGAGCCTTCCCAGTCGATGTGCGGCGAATCGTCCTATCCCCTTGCTGCCAGCGCGCTCACGCTTCAGTCTCGGCGACTTCGGTTCGTCGACTTTCGCCGGCGTCGAAATGCGCATGAACGCCGTCACAAGCTCTTCACGTGTCATCCCGTTTCCATCATCGTCAATGACGATTTTTTCTGGGAAGAAGGAAACGGTTACTGTGTGCGCATCCGCGTCGTAAGAGTTCTTGATGAGCTCAGCGAGCGCGATCTCCTTTCGCGAGACCAGTTCTTGCCCTAAGCGCTCGACATGACTGGCATCGACAGTGAACCGGACTTGCGTTGGATCAGAATCGGCAATCAGATCGGAGAGCTCGAGGACGCGGTTGACGTTGACGTCCGGTCGCCTGAGCTCTTGGATAAGCAGAGACTTGAAATCGGTGTCTTCGCTCGGCGCTACAATTCTTTGCCCCGGCATTACGGTTTCAGCCAGTCGCGATCCGGCCGTGTTATTTGCCGGGAGTTATTGTAGGCCATATCGAGCGTCAAGCACGTAGTAGCTCGATAAAAAGTGTCATGTCGTTCAACCACAAGCGCAAGGTCTGCTTTCTGCGGGTCACCGAGGCAAAGCGGGAGCAATAGCTGGACCTGGCCCCAGTAATACTGCGGAATTGCCGTTTTGTAATTGCGCCGGACGCGCTCTTTAGCATTCTCGATTGAGCCTTTTAGTATTACCTGTAAGGAGTAATCGCCCATCGCACGGTACGGCTCCGGAAATCGATCTCGGTTCTCAGCAATAATATGTTCGATATTTTGACGAAAGTCTTTTCTAATATCGAGCACAAGGCAGGAAGGGTCATCGAAATATTGGGCTATGTCCGGAAGCTCTGGAAACCTGTTGAGGCTAGCCTCGCCCCTTCGTGCCCAGTATTTGAACCGCCACGGCTGCCTTTCCGGGTTGTAGTTCTTGTCGAAGACAGCGTAGACGGGCTCCTGATGCACGGTTACCAGGCCGGTGTTGAAGCACGCCCATTGACCATCCTGAGACCGCGCTATCTTCCCCTCTTCTGCGAGGCGCCGATAGGTGTGTACAATGTAATTGCGCAGTATCGGCATGGGCTTCTCGCTTTGCGCGTTGTGGTAATCCCAGTCTTCAGCTTCTCCGATCGAAGCGAGATCTGAAACGGCACCTTCGAAGTCTTGCACCCACGCAAAGGATCTCAGATCTTCAGGGTCGCCCTGTAATGGGTTGTCGCCAACGTCAGTCATGCCTGCCCCGCCTATCCCCAATGGTTCCAAAGGCACATCTACGGTTGAAGTCGCTCAACCTTCGCTGATGCAGGCGGAACGTCCCACGCTTTCCGCCCATCAGCCGGCGGACGGGTTAGCTGCAACGACGCGCCACGGAACTACAGACAGCACTTGTTGCCATTCAGGGCGCCGGACTCGCGGAACGCCGCACGCGTTTTTGGCGCCTCCGGGCTAGCGCGACTTCGGCATCTCTAAGCGCAGTGATATCACGGTTACTCAGTCCGAGCAGTCCTCGGAGCACGATGTTGTCGGCAAAACCCCGAGCTTTTTCGATCCCCTGTGTCCTAGCAATATGGTTCAGTCTCTCGACATCTAGACATGGGACTGTAAGAACGGGCAGGCCCACAGCCGATCCTGGCTCCAGTTTCATTATTCCACCTCCATAGCTCCGGCAAGCGATCTCGCCTGCTAATAAGTGGAGACTGCTCCAGGACGAAAAAACTAACGAATTCGCCGAGTTGCGGTCATGGGGCCAAATACGGTGCACCGCATTTGTGCAAGTAGCCAGTGTCCGATTCAAAGACATCGGGTGAACACGCGATCCCATGTATGGGAGGAACATTATTGGGCGCTCATTGTCAGTAAGAGCGTACCAAGGATCGCGCTTTGAACACCAATGGCCCTTGTGAATTCCCTCGCGCTCGGCAGCTCTTACACGCGATAGTAGACGACTGCGCCGAGGGAGTGCCCGGCCAATCATGAGGAGGCGGCTGGCTGCCCCCGAGCCCTGAAGCCTCCGCTGATCGTATGTATTCCAGATGGGATACGCTAGACACGCACCGGTGGCTACGACGCCAACGGACGATGCGTGCGCGAGTGACAAAATGTCATCGTCCGCACTACGGACAAAGAATGAATTCGCTCCGGTGACCACGCCAATTCGTATGTCGGCGACGTCGCCAAGCGGCCGCGTGGCCCCAGAATCCTCGACGTCGCGTAGGATTGCGCGCGCACGCGGCGAGATCAGAGGAAGTTTCCAGCTCCCCTCAGCGGAAATCAGGTCGGCCTCTCCGCCGCGCAGCATCGACATCAGACGCGTCGTCGATACGCTGCAAGTGTGCTGTTCGCAGATGCAATGCCCCCCGAAGTCGCGCGCGAGTAGAACCACGGTTTCCTCAAGCGCTCCCTCGAAGAGGCGTTCTGCCACGTGGACAAAGCGAACGGATGCAAAACGCGAACACAGGTATTCGACTATCGGGCGCGCGTAGTCAGCGTGTAACACGGCGCCCGGCAGCAAAAGTGCCATGCGCCCACCTCGAGCGAGCTGTTGGGCCGAATGCACAACAAAATAAGCCCAGGAGCTTGCCATTCGTGGGATCGAGACGCCTGCCTCACGCATCGCGAACTGCGCCTGATCGATCATCTCGTCGCTCATGCGATGATGCCGAACGTACGGCGGATTTCCCACGATGGCCCGATAGGAGCGTTCACTCGGATCCGACGACAAGAAGTTTTCGAAGACTAGGTTCTTACGCGGGACGCCTAGCGTGAAAAGATCGTTTGCATACCTTCTAGCACTGTGATCGACATCGAAGCCGTAAATGAGCTTGCTTCCGCGGTTGCCCACGCGAGTCGTAAGGTGATCCAGAGCGGCTCGCAGGAGCGAGCATCCTCCGAAGCTCGGGTCAAGAACGGGGCCAATTCCTTCCTCGAAGGCCCAGGAAACAAGCTGTCTTGCGAGCCAAGGCGGCGTGTAATAAATTCCAAGACGTTTCTGATCGCTATCTTGCATTCAACGGAATTCTAAGAAGCTAGAGGACGCACCTCGAGTCCTGCAAAAATTGTCTGATGGATGCCAAAATTACGCGACGCGGCCCTCTTTGGGTGTGCCCCGCGCTAGGCGCGAAGTTCTGCCGAAGCTGCGCAGATTCGGGCCTTCAGGCCAACTCGGGCCTTCGACGGAAGGTTTGCCCCAGCAAATTGCGCATGTTGGTGGAAAACGCTGAACCGTCGGGATCACTTGTTTGCGCGACTATGGAGCGCCCGTGAAAACCACACCTAGGCGAACTGTCCGAGAGCGAAGCGTCGCGAGAATAATCCGTCTCGGCCTCATACCTGATGGTTCCATGGTGTATTTTCGCGAGGTCGGGCAAACCAGCGAAGTAGTGGCCTGGCTGGGAAAAGATCCAAGACGAAGAGTCGCGTACTGGCGCAACGAGGCGCGGTCGCCGCTAACCTGGGCTGCCGACGACAGCACTTATTCAACAACAGGGCTCGCAAAACTGATTCTCATTCAGGCAACAGGGACGCCGATCATCGCGGTTAGGGGACCGGCGTGCTGGGAGTACGGCGGTAAAACCCTGGCTGACATCGCCGAAGCGTTGTAATATCGGTCACAGCGGTTCTGACAAATTCTTCGTGACCTTCCCACCGTTGCCGAATTTTGTCGACCCTATGCGGCTTGCGCTTGCGTCGCCCCTGCGGATACGCGCGAAGGAAGAACTCCCGCGAGGCGGCGGTACAAAAGGACCGTCTCTCTTCGGTGACCGGTGATGCGCTCGACTTCGCGGGCGCTGTGGCCCTCGCGCAAGAGTTCCACAATGCGTTACTGCTGCTCGGCGGTCAGCGAGTTCATGCTAAAAAGCTTTATTCTCGCGTATGCAAGCCAAAAGCGCCCAACGGCTCAGGACTCTTGGCCGCAGTCGCCGGCTAACGACTCCACCAACATTTATTGTTGGATGTGTTGAGATGGATGGTGACGTCGCCTGAGTTCTTGGGCACCGCCATATCCGTCTTACAAACGTTGCGAGCGCCATCGAGCGTTTTGATCTCCGCCATGATCTTCATGTTCCCTTGGGCGCTGTCCCAGTGCCAGCGATAATTTGGGCGGACCATAAAGGCGTTTTGGATGTGGCCGTTCGCGTACACCGTGACCCAAACCGGATTTGGCAGCGGATTTACGATGTAGAGATCGTATGGCAGGCGGGCCAGCGCGACGCTCTGGGTTGTAAGCAACGCTACCATGGCGATAGCGCCACAGAGATACTGTTTCATGCTTGGTTGCTTTCGAGTGGTTGCAGGTCGATCCTGTAATTTATGCAGCCCGAGCTTGCGTTGTCGCCGGTGATGTGCGCATTGGCAGCACGCCAGCCAAACGGCCGTACAGAATAATCGTCTCTCGTCGGTGCCCGGTGATCCGCTCGACTTCGCGGGCGCTGTGGCCTTCGCGTAGAAGTTCCACGATGCGCTGTTGCTGCTCGACGGTTAGCGTGTTCATGGCGAATACTCTGCCGACCAGCGCGTTTGCCCCTGCTCGCGCTGTCCGCTTTTGGGCGCCAAAATATTCCCAGCGCGCATCGGCTCTGCTATAACTCGGGCCATGAGCTATCTCGTCCCGACCGTCATCGAGAACACCGCGCGCGGCGAGCGCGCCTTCGACATCTACTCGCGCCTCTTGCAAGACCGCATCGTGTTCATCAGCGGCGAGATCAACGATCAGCTCGCTAGCCTTGCCGTCGCGCAGTTGCTCTTTCTCGAAAAAGAAGATCCCGACAAGGACGTCGATCTGTATATCAACAGCCCAGGCGGCAGCGTCACCGCGGCGCTTGCGATCTACGACACGATGCGGTTCATCAAGCCAGCCGTCGCGACGATCTGCGTGGGGTTTGCTGCGTCGATGGCGTCGGTGCTCTTGACGGGCGGCGCGCCGGGCAAACGCGCCGCGCTGCCGTACAGCAAGATTCTCATTCATCAGCCGTGGATTGGACAGATCGGCGGCCAAGCCACCGACATCGAGTTACATGCACGCGATCTCATCGCCACGCGCAAACAGATCGCCGGCATTTATGCGAACACGACGGGCAAGTCGGAAGAGCAGATTCTGCGCGACCTCGATCGTGATTTCTATATGACGCCGGAACAGGCACGTGAGTACGGCATCGTCGACAGCGTGCTCGAGGCCAACGGCCGGATTTCAGCCTAGTCGCAGAGAAGCAACGCGCGCGGAGGGCTTCCATCGTGCGCGCTACCGGCGTTCTCATCGTTTTTGCACTGCTGCTACAAAGCTGTACCCCGGCCTACGTCGTCCCATCGTCAGTACTGACGCTGCCGACCTTCCAAGTCACGGGGTCGCCCACCACGATTGACGCGTTCACGCTCGGTTCCGTCGCGACCGAAGGTAGCACGGCGATTGATCCGCTCTTCGAACTTCCATCGATCCCGACCAATCAAGGTACGCTCGGTCTCACCATCTGGGGCGCCAAAGACACGAACGGCAACATTACCTCGGTAACCCAGGCCGAAATCGCCGGCCTCAACAGTGTGGGCGGTAGCTCCGTACACGTGTTCTTCAACGCGTCCAATCTGCCGGTGCTGTTCGTCGACGACGCGTCGGGCTATTCGATCGCCGTAACCGGCGAGAACACGGCTACGCCCGTCATCACGCTTTGCGATCCGAACGGGACCGCCGATGCGACGACCACACTGAGCGGCAGCGGGACATCGATACAAACGAGCGCCGTCACGTCGGGCGGTTCGTGCGTAACCACCGCCGTGCTCACCGTAGCGAGTTCGGCGCGGCGCGCCGACTCGGCGGTCGAGACGAATGTGTCGAGCTACGGGAACATTGCGTCGTTGATCACCGCGGCATCGTACGTCGCCGGATTCGCGTTTGCGCTCGGCGCCATTCTCAAATTCAAGCAACACAAAGACAACCCCACACAGATTCCGGTCGGCACTCCCATCGCGCTGGTCTTTATCGCAGCCGCGCTGCTCTTTCTGCCGTCGATATTTTCGGTGTCGGGCGCAACGTTGTTCGGAAGCACGGCACTCGCGCCCGTCGACGGATTGCTGCCACTCTATGAACCCACGCCGTAACGCGGTTTTTTTCTTGGTCGCGATGCTCGGCGGTTGCGGCGGCTCGAACGCGAGCGTGACCTCGACGCTCGCTTTCGCGACGCCACCGCCGGAAACAAGCACGCTCGCACCGGTGGGCGCGACGCTCCTGCAGTACAACATCGATCCTTCAAAGATTTACGTCGTCGGCATATCCTCGGGTGCATCCGCCGCGGTGCAGATGGACGTCGCACATTCGGCAACGTTTCACGGTGCGGCGGTCTACGCGGGCACGGTCTATTGGTGTGCGGGAGCCGGCGGCGTCGCGGCGGCGCTCGACGATTGTGGCGGTAAAACGCTGACATCGACCGGCTCCGCGGCGTACCAGAGTACGCTTGCGCAGTCCGAGGCGTATCTGGATCAACAGTCGAGCCTT
>DATJOM010000053.1:0-2921 GCA_035507095.1 Candidatus Acidiferrum sp. | reverse complement strand
CATCGGAACACGATTCCCGCCTCGACCCAATCGGTCGTGCTTACGTTCAGCGGTCCCTATGGCGCGCCGCTCGTGCCGGCCGTGGCCGCGGTGACGATCAACACCACCACGTGCACCACCGTCTCAACCGGATTGCAATGCACCACCACGGCAAATCTTCCCAATGGATCGGTTGTCGGATCGGTGGCAGCGTTTGCCGGTGCGAACGGTACCGGTGCGCTCCTCGCGCTTGGAACCTTTAGTCTCGATGTTACGACCGGAGCAGCGGCTTCCGTCACATTGACGACAGCGTCAAACTACGAATTGCTCGGCAGTGGCGGTGGGAACGGGTTCTCGGCCACGCTCAGCATCGATCACGTTGCCGACACGTTCACCGTGAATACCACGACATCGGGGAGCTCGCCCGAGACGCTTAGCGGCACGATCGCTCCGTTAGCAAACGGCGATATCAAAGCGACGATTACCAATAACGGCGGTGGTTCGGATCCAATCGGCGATGTGCTGCTCTTGCGCGAATTACCGAACGGTGTGGTGATCCTCGAGGATTCAGCCAACGCGTTGCCCCCGTCGCCGTGGGACGGATCGACCGCTAGCGGCGGCGTAGGCATTGGTGTCGCGAACCCCGATTGCGCAACGGCTTCCGGCGTATTTCCGATCGACCTGGTCAGCATATCGGGGAGCTCGTTTACGGCCGCCGGCTCTGATGCAAGTCAAGCGCTGATCGTCGGAACGGCAACGCTTACCGCAACGACGCTTGTGGGTACCGGCACCGCATACGATATCAACGGAAATTCGCAGGGGAGCACAACATCCGGAACCGTGACATGCAGCGGGAACATCTATGTACCGCCGGCGGGATCTACGAACCAGCCGACCCTCGCGTTCAATAATCTGGGCGTGATCATTGGTTCGAACGGCAACGGCGGTGGCGGGGGCTCGGGTCAGTCGGTCGTTGGCGTGATGGGGTTCGCCAATCCGGCCAGTGTCAATGTCGCCACTATCACGAGCGCGTCCTACGATGGTTTCGTCGTCAACGCGAGCAGCGGCAGCACTACAACGGTGCAGCCCTTTACGGCTGCGCCGATCTCGATGGGTTTGCAATTCTGTCCCTACACTGACATCCTGAACAACGTCCCCGCAACCGGAACGAATTGCGTGACGGTCTCTATCGCCTCGCAACCTTATCCCGGTGTGCTGTATGCGACGACGTCGAGCGGGTCGGTGGCGGTGCTCAGCGTTGCGCAGATCAGCGGCAAGTATGCGATCTTCGGCGTCGTGGACGGCAGCTCGAGCACCACGCCCGGCGTGGCGGGAAATTTCGTGCTTTTCCAGCACTAGTCGCAGTAACATGTTTCACATTCTTCTTGCCGCGGCGCTCAACGGAACGATCGTCGCTTCGAAAGACTCGCGCTGCAACGACATCCACATCAACGCGATTGAAGGCGAATTGCGGAACTTTGCGCAGCATCCGGCGAACGCAAGCGGGCAAACCGACCGCGCAACGGCGATTGCACAAGCGCAGAGCGAAGTACAAACCGAACGCGTTATTCTTGCCGGCGTCTGCAATCAGGACGAGTACCTCCCGATGGCCGCGCGACTCTTCGCCCTCGATGCTTGGGCCGATGTACTGGGCGAGCGCAATAACACGGTGCGCAGTCCCGGACCGTGCCCGATCGCGGACAAGAAGTTGATGGCCGCGGCGGCGGCGAGCGCCTGGACAAAGCTTGCACAAGCGGCCTCGATCCCGAATCCGCCCGCCCTCGTAGGCACGCTCACGCCCCAGATCCAGGCGCTTGCGACCGAGGCGGAGATGACGCTCCCGAGTTTCCCGGAAGCGACGCAGTTCTGGGAGCAGAAATATGAGACGGCGGCCCGGGCGGCGATCGTCGACTGCGCCTCGGAAATCACGCCCACCCCGATACCCCACGAATGATTTTGCAAACCATTCGCAAATAGAAGCCGGATGGGAGTCCGGTCCGATTACGTCACGCGACCGCGCGAGCAGATCGCCTCGATCTTGCGCGCGCACAAGCGCTTCATCTCCGCCGCTGAGATCCACCGCGCACTTGAGACCACGGAGGGCAAGGTGTCGCTCTCCACGGTTTACCGCACGCTCGAGCACCTGCTCGCCAAGGGCGATGTCACCGTGCGCGTCGATCCGGCCGGCGAGTCAACCTACATGCTGTGCGAGCCCGAGCATCATCATCACCACGCGATCTGCCGCGCGTGCGGCAAGGTCGAAGACGTCGATTGCACGGCGATCGAACAATTCTCCGAGTCGCTCCGCGCGCTGCACGGCTTCGTGCTCGATGACCACACGATGGAGTTCTTCGGACGGTGTAAAGCATGCCGCTGAAGCATTTCGCTGCGCTGCTCGTCGCGACGGCGCTCGCTGCATGCAGCGGTGCATCGACGTCGAGCGCGAGCGCAACCGCAACGCCGAGTGGACCGATTCCCGTCGTGACGACCATCTCGACCTTCAACTCACTCGTGCAGGGCGTCGGCGGCAACCTCGTGCACGTGCAGAGCATCGTGCCGGTGGGCGCATCGCCCGAAGACTACGAGCCGACGCCGCAAGACGCCGTGACGCTCTCACAAGCGAAGATTCTGGTTGAGAACGGCGCGGGGCTTGAATCGTGGCTTGCACCTATGCTCAAGAACGTGCCCTCGACGGGCCTGCGCGTGGTCGTCGGCGCCGACGGGCTTGCGGTCAAGAATGACAATCCGCACCTGTGGATGGATCCGGAGAACGCCAAGGTCTACGTGACCAAGATTCGCGATGCGCTAATTGCGGTCGATCCGCCGCACGCCGCGCAATATCGCGCGAATGCGCGCGCCTATCAGGCCAAACTCGAGGCGCTCAACGCCTGGATCGGTCACCAGGTGCAAACGATTCCGTCAGACCGGCGGTACATGATCGT
>DATJOM010000052.1:0-8250 GCA_035507095.1 Candidatus Acidiferrum sp. | reverse complement strand
CGTGACGCCCCTCTTCGGCGCGACAGGCATCGTACGCATCGGCCTGCGGCCGGGCGGCCGCCGCCGCGATGGCTCTGCGTCCTGCCAGCAAGGTGTGGTAGTCCGGCTGATTCTGCGGATCTTGAAGCAGCAGCAATCGCGTGCGCATCGTCGCGACCGAAGGATCGTGCGTTTCGATACCATCTATGACGATCGCTCCCGCCATACCGCTCTCGACTTGCCAGTTGCTCACGCCGTGCGAGTGCGGATGGTACCAGTACAAGCCGGACTGCTGGTCGGAAGGAATCTGAACGACGTAGTGCAGCGTTTGCCCGGGCAAGGCTAACGTATCGATCACTTCATCGGCCGGCGCGTTCGGTGAGACGGTAAGCCCGTGGAAGTGCAGGTTCGTTGTATCCGGCGGCGACGTCGACTCCGGCAAGTTGTCGGTGTAGTCGATCTCGATCGTGTCGCCGGGTTGCACGTCGAGGGTTGGGGCAACATATTGCCCTTGGTACACAAACGACGGCGCATTGGTCGCCGGATTGATCGCTGCCGCAAGCGCAATGTGCACCAATCCGTTGCTGCTCGCGACAACCGGCGGCTCGGGAAACGCACCCGCTGGATTGGGTGGCGGCGTCGGCGTCGGCGGAGCGGCAGCCCCGCCGCCACACGCGACGACGAGGAGGACGAGCAAAATCCGAATATGACGCACGTCACCTCACCCGAATATCGAGCGTGACGTCGACGGTACCGCCGATCACCGGATCGAGCCGCGTCGTCGCCATGCCGAAGGCGTGCCGGTCGATTTGACAGGTTGCATGATAGACGGGATGCAGCGGGTCGCCGCTCGCTATCACCACGAGATGCTCCGGCTGCGTGACGCCGTGCATCGTCAGATCGCCGTCCATCGTAAAGCCGGTCGCGGTCGCTGTAATCTTGGTGCTGGTAAACGTCCAGGTCGGGAATTTTTTCGTATCGAACCAGTCGGGCGTCTGCATCACCCCGTCGCGATCGACTTCGCCGGTTTTCATCTTCGTCGGATCGAGCACCGCGGTCACGCTGGTCGGGACGAGCGTTCCGGCCGGCAAATCGACCGACCCGCTAATCACCGGCACGGTGCCGACGACGTGTTCGACAAAGATGTGCTGGACAGAAAACTCCACCTTGGATTTAACCGGATCGATCGCGAGAAGCGTCGCGAGCGCAATATGCAGCATCGACTAATACCCGATTGTGTATTGAAGATTCATAGTGTTGGTCGTGTAGGGCACATGTTCGATCACGTCTTCGAGCGTAATACGCGAATTGTGCGTTGGGCCGTAACCGAGCAACACGACCATGTCCCGTTCGAAGCCGTTGTTGGGATCGTTGGTGCCTTCGTAGCGCGCCAGCGCGAAAAAGCGCGGCGAGAATGCGTAACGGAGCTGCGTGAAGCCACCGCTTGAAGGATAGCCGATGCCGTTGAAGCTCGAGTCCCACCCGGTCTGTATCAGGTTTTCGCTGGTCCATTTTCCGTCGTTGAACACGACCGCGTAACCTTGGCGCACGAAACGATCTAGCAACGTAGCGACGTCGGGCCGTTCGCCTTCATAATGATAGTACGTCAGCGCGACCGGTCCGATCACATCCTGAACGTTTTCCATCCAGTCCTCACCGGTGGTGAGGAGACCGCTTTGACGATCGTGTCCGGGCCCGGTGAAGACGCGAGCCGACAAACCTTGCAGCGTGTTGCCGACGGTGGCGTTCACACCGAGCTTCGGCGTGAAAAAGTCGAACGGATTGTTGCCGACCTGCTGTACGTAGACGGCGTAGTCTTGGTAGCTTTCGCGGAACGTTTCCGGGTCGACCGGGAGCGGCAACGTATACATCCCCGCCTGCACGTACAATGGGATCTTGGCATCCCACCGATTGAGCCGGTCGTTGACCCACGCATCGCGCAAAAGCCCGTGCTCGCCGCCGTCGACGGCATATTGTTCGACGAAAAAGCTGCCGCGGGTGCCGATCGCACCCGCCGTAAAGAGCTCGACCTCGTCGACGATCGCCTTCGGGAGGCCCTGCCCGTCGACCCCGTCGCCCTGATTCTCGCTTGAGTCGAGTAAATTTGCTTTCATCGAAAGCGGAAAGGCCGGCCCCGGCTGGATCCCCGGAATGCGGTCGCCGCTCGCCAGAAAATGCGCCCCGAAATCATTGAGATGCGGGATCACCGTGTGGCATTTCTGGCACGTCACGCCGTACTGGTGCGCAAAGAGCGGTATTGCCAAGAGCAAGCCCATTAGGTTCACCTTGGCATGGTATTAGGCAAGCCTAAGAGTGTCAAGCGGGTAAGTAGGCGCTATGGGAAGTGAGGGTCGCGTCCGGGCCGGTTCCGGACTCGTAACGCTCGGCGTCGTCTTTATGGCCTTCGGCGTCGGCGGTTTTCTCGGCTTTATGGTCGGGCGCAGTCCGGTGTTTGCCGCGCCGTCACAGGAGAGTCCGCTGCTCAAGCTGACGGAAAGGCATGCGAACGAAGCCGAGTACCTCGCGCGACGTGCGATCGTCGGCATCAGCAGGTTGCAGCAGCGCCGCTAAATTACGCTGCTACGTCAGCGCGCGATCAGCTCGAGCACGACGCCTTCGCTCGAGCCGCCCGTGCCATACAGCGAGCCCTTGAGAAACGCACTCGGTACCGCCGGGTGAATGTACGATTTCCGGCATACGGCAAGCGTGTTCCCGAGACGCATCGCGACCGCTCGAATCGCCTCGGTGACGCAATGCGCCGCCTCGCGTTCACTCGCAGGCACCTCGACTTTGCGCAGGAGCGCGCAACACGACACCGTGCCGCCCCACGTACGATAATCTTTTGCAGTGAAATCTTCACCGGCGATCGCTTGAATGTAGGCGTTGACCTCTGCGGAATCGACGTGACGAACCGCACCCGACGCATCCCGATACTCAAACAGCCGCTGGCCCGGCAGATCCTGACACGCGCGGATCACTTTCGCGACCCGGCGGTCATGCATGCTGACTTCGTGATGCACGCCGCTTTTTCCACGGAATCGAAACAGCACGGCATCGCCGTGCGTGAGCACGTGTTTGTCCTCGAGCGTCGTCAGTCCATACGAATGGTTCTCGCGCGCGTACTCCTCATTGCCGACGCGGATCAGCACGTGTTCGAGCAAGAACACGATCGTCGCCAAAACCTTCTCGTGCACCAGTCCTGCACGTTCGAGGTCGGCGCTCACACGCCGGCGCATGTGCGGAAGCGCGCGACCGAACGCACTCAGGCGATGGTACTTTGTCTCATCGCGAACCGCTGTCCAATCGGGATGATAGCGATACTGCTTGCGACCGCGCGCATCGCGACCGGTAGCTTGCAAGTAGCCAAGCGGATCCGTGCAAATCCACACGTCTTGATACGCAGGCGGAATCGCAAGCGATCGAATGCGCGCGAGATCACGTTGCGACGGGCTTCTCCCGCTTGGTGCTTGATACCGAAACCCCTTGCCGGCGCGCACCCGACGGATGCCCGGCTCGGCGTCGGTGGAAAAGTGCAGCCCGGCCCGTCGAGCTGCCGCAACGGCGTCGAGGGCGCTCGTTTTAAACTCTCGCGCCCCGGCCCGTGAGCAGATTGACGACCAAGAGAATAACCGCAATAACGAGGATGATGTGGATCAGCGCGCCACCGATGTGCAGCAAGAAGCCAAGCAACCACAGCACGAAGAGGATGACGATCAGCGTCCAGATCAGATTTGCTAGTCCAGCCATATTCTCGTTCTTCCCCAGGCGACGCCCAGTGAATCACCCGTAGCGTTTTAGGTATCAACGCCGCGTGCCAAATGCAAAACGTGCGCCGTGGATCGAACCAAGGCCAAAATTGGGCATTACCGAAGACCTCCGCAAGCCATGTCCAGCCTTGGTCTTAACCCGCGTTCCTTTGCGCCCGGCCCCTTGCGCGGCACGATCCGCGTCCCTGGCGACAAATCCATTTCGCACCGCGCCCTACTGCTGGGCGCGGCTGCGCCGCAGGCGCTCGCCATTACGAACCTCAACCCGGGTCGCGACGTGCGGGCAACGATGGAAGCGCTGATCGCCCTTGGCGCACACGTTGACGGCAGCGGTGATGCGTTGAGCGTCCACGCAACGCGCTTGCGCGAGCCGATGGGCGCCCTCGACTGTATGAACTCCGGTTCGACCGTGCGAATGGTACTCGGCGTCTGCGCCGGCGCCGACATCCGGGCCGACTTCGACGGTGACGACTCGCTCCGCAGGCGCCCGATGGAACCGGTTGCGTCCCAGCTGCGCGCCTTCGGTGCGAAGATCGCCACAACCGATGGGAAACTTCCGCTGCACATCGATGGAACGCCGCAGATCGAAACGCGGCGCTTCATCTTGCTCACGCCATCAGCACAAATAAAGTCCGCGCTGCTGCTCGCCGGTCTCTACGCGAAGACACCCATCGACATTTCCGGCGATCGTGGTTCACGCGATCACACCGAGCGGATGCTGAAGTATCTCGGCGCCGACGTAGCGTGGGATGGCAGCACGATTACGCTACGCAGCGGGCTGCGCAACGCGAACCCCGTTACGGTCTGCGGCGATTTCTCCGCCGCCGCATTCTTCATCGTCGCCGCAACGGTTGCACCCGGCAGCGATCTGACTGTCGAAGGTGTCGGAGTCAATCCGACGCGGACCGGTCTGCTCGACGCATTGTCGCAAATGGGTGCGCACGTCGAACTTCGCAATCCGCGCGAGGTTGCAGGCGAACCCGTCGCCGACCTCCACGTGCGCCATGCGCAACTACGTGGCATCACGATTGGACCCGACGTGGCGCTGCGCGCGATCGACGAGATTCCGGTACTTGCGGTTGCGGCCGCCTTCGCCGAAGGCGAAACGAGGATCACGGGCGTGCGCGAATTACGTACCAAGGAGTCGGATCGCGTTGCCGCAATCGAGCGCCTGCTAAATGCTGTGGCCATCGGTGTCGAAACCTCACCTAACGGGCTCGTCATCGCCGGTGCGCAGCCGCGCGGCACCGGTGCGATTATCGACACCTCCGACGATCACCGTATCGCGATGGCGGCCGCGACACTTGCGGCCGGCGCGGGACCGCTGCAGATCGATAGCGACGCCAGCATCGACGTGAGTTTCCCCGCATTTCTTGAAACGTTAGGGAGCGTACAGCGCGCGTGAACGAAGAACCGGTCTACACGGCAGACGAATTTGCAACCGAGGCGCGCTATCTCGATACGCTAATTTGGGAAGCGCTCGTCGTGCTTCCGAAAGCCAAAGTTCTCATGTGCGGCTATGGCCCGGACGGTTCATACGTGCAGCATGCGATCGACAGCGGCGCTGCCGTCACCGTCATCGAGCATCGCCAAGAACCGATCAACCAGTTCAACAAGCTCGATGCCAAGCTACTGCGCGGCAGCACCTCGGTCATTCCGGCGAAAGATAACAGCTTCGATCTGGCGATAGCCTATCATTACTTACACGAGATCGACCCGTTCTTCCACACGCAAGTGCTCTCCGAACTTGCGCGGGTTGCTAACCGCGTCGCCGTTGTTGAACCTGCCCCGCCGGGCGATCCGTTGGGCAAGCGCATCGCACTGCTCTATTCGCAGGCCAAACGCGAACTCGGACAATTCGAGTACTACCAGCCGCTTGAATATTGGAAGAAATTGCTGCAGGGCGTGAAAGCCGACGTATCCCAGCACGTATTCGCTTTTGCGAAAGTGCCGCCGCGCCACTACCTCGTCGACACGATACAATTATTGCTCGACACGATCGAGATCGAAGACGCGCCGCGCGAGTACATGAACGAATTGCGCCAAATCGCGCAACGGTCCGATGCGCAATTGCTGCCCCCGCCACGGTACGTGCTGGTCGGCGCTGCAGTCGGCGATCTGCTGGTGCCGAGTTTCACGCCGCGCTTGCCGCAACGCGCATCGTTGCCGCCGCCGCAAAGCGAACCCGCCGTCGCGCAGACGCGCCGCCGTCGCGGTAAGACCGCCGACGTGAGCGTTGAGTCGGGCTACGAGATGCCGCCGATCGAAGCGGGACCGAAGACCGTCACGCCGCCCGAGACGATCGAACCCGCTCCGCAACCTGCGGCGCAACCCGCACCGCCACAACCCGCGCCGAAAGCGCAACCGCAACCGCGCCCGGTCGTACCGCCGGTTCCGAATTTTGGCTTCGGCACGCCCCCACCACCAACGCCGGGCACGCCCGCGCCGGGCGGCGCGCCATTCGGCATGCCGTTTGCTACCCCACCGGGTGTGCCGCCGGAGGCACCGGCGTTTGGACTTCCCGGCGGTGCGCCGCCGTCTAATCCCGGTTGGGAGTGGGAACCACCAGAAGCGAGCGAAGAGCCTCCACCCCTGCCTTGATTCGCGCAACCGCTGCGCGCGCGCGTACGCTGAGCTCTTCGAGTAACACCGTCGCGTTTTGCACGCGCTCCAAATCGCTCTGCGCGTTTTGAAATTTCGCAATCAGGACGCTCGGCGCGATCGCTTCCGCGTGGCGTTTCGTGCGGAGCAGCGGCCCGATCGCCACGAACGCTGCGACGAATATGAGCACGACGCCGGCACTCATGCCGCCGTACATCAGCCAGATCATGCGGCGGAGTCGGTCTTGGGAGAATCGCTCTTGGGAGAATCGCTCTTTGGCGACTCACTCTTTGGAGACTCGCTCTTTGCAGCCTCGCTCGTAACGTCGCTCTTCTTTTCCGCCGGGCGAGAGTCGGTTTTATAAAAACCCGATCCGTTGAAAATGATCGGCGCCGGATTAAATACACGCGCAAGCGCGCCGCCGCAGTGGGGGCACAGCGCGCTATTGGTCTCGTTGAACCCATGGCGAATTTCGGTCACTTTGCCACAGCCGGCGCACCGATAGTCGTAGAGCGGCATAACGGCTCTTTTATATCAAGATTTAGCAGTCGCGGTCAATGACTGCTAGCTCCACCATGCCTTTGAAATGGACGAGCGCGTCATCGAGGCCACGCTCGAACCGCCGGCCGTGTTTCCAGGCGTCCATCAGAGCGCCGAGGCGGCCGCCGTAGGCCGGGTAGCTGAGCAAGACCCGCAGCTTCGCGCGCGCGGTTTTTCGTTCGATGCGAAAATCCAGACGCCGGCGCACGGAGTATGCCCCGACCAGCGAGAGGTGAAAATTCGAGATGTATTGGTCGACCTCGTAGCGCTGTTCTTCGTCGCCCGGAAGGCTCGAGCGCACGATTACTTCCGTACCCACGGTGAGCGGAGATGCCGGATCCGCTAGGGTCGCACTACGAAGGAAGGGCAGCCACACGGGCCATTTTTCCACGGCACACAGCAGCGCGAACGCGTCTTCAACCGGAGATTCAATATCCAGACTCGCGCTGTATGACCGCAGCCCGGGGCGGGCAAAGGCATCGGTCACAATCGCCATGGATCGACTGCTTCGAGACCACTATTAGTAGGGCCTACCGGCCAAGCTAGCCCAATATATCGTGTGCGCCGACGGCGAACGCCACGAGCGTCTGCACGCCGGCGGGCAACGCGGCTTCGTCGAGGCGGAATTCGGGACTGTGGCCCGAGGGTATCGCGAGATCAGGTGCGCTGCGGATACCCAAACGCACCTGCACGCCCGGCACGGCTTGCGCGAAATACGCAAAGTCTTCCGCGCCCATCGTCGGCGGAAAACGCTCGACGTTGAGCGCGGTGTGCTCGCGCAGATACGTTGAAAACTTTTCCGCGAGTTCGACGTCGTTGTGCACCGGCGGATAGCCGCGCACGATCTTGACGGTTGCCGTTGCGCCGTAGGCGGCGGCAACGTGATCGACGATACGATGGATACGCATCTCGAGTCCGTCGCGAACCTGCGGATCGAATGCTCGCAACGTGCCGGAAAGTTCGACTTTATCCGCGATGACGTTGTTGCGGTAGCCACCCTGAATGGTACCGATCGTCACGACGACGCTCTTGAGGGGATCGGTTTCGCGCGCGGCGATATTTTGCAATGCGAGCACAACTGCAGCGGCAGTGGGAATTGCATCGATAGACGTGTGCGGATACGCGCCGTGGCCGCCTTTTCCCGAAATCGTAATGTACAGTTCGTCGGCCGACGCGTTGATCGGTCCCGGCGTAATGCTGACCGAGCCCGCCGCAAGCCGCACGTCGACGTGCTGCATCATCACCGCATCCACTTTCGGATTCTCGAGCGCGCCTTGCTCGATCATCGGTTGTGCGCCGCCGGGACCTTCTTCCGCCGGTTGAAAGAGCAGCACGGCGCTGCCTCGCAAACTCGCGCGCAGGG
>DATJOM010000051.1:0-15220 GCA_035507095.1 Candidatus Acidiferrum sp. | reverse complement strand
GACCGCGCAGTCGCTGCCGATTGCGAGTACGACTTGCGAGCGCACGTTGTACGCCGCGCCGCTGAAGAGCGGGATGTCGTCGGGTGGAACGCGCACGTCCCACAGCTGCGCACCGGAACGCTGCGCGCGCGCGACGATCTCGGGATCGTCCTTCAAGCAGTCGTGCAGACCATTAACGATTTCCAGCCCCGCATCGACCGCGGCCAATACCGTGGGTCGCATCGCCGGCGGCATTTTTCCGCCGCTTGTCGCAACGCCGACCAGCAAGGCGGTCGGCCCGAGTTTCATCGCCTCTTCGAGCGACGCGACGATCGGCGCACGCGAGCCAAGGGCCGGCAACACCTCGTCAACGCGCTTCCCGGCGTAGTGCGAATCGATGACCGCCACGACCGCATCATCACGATACCGCAGCACGCCGTGCGCGGTCTTGCCGTGCATCCCGACGAGCAACCCCTCCGTCAGGATCGCATAACGCCGAGGGATTAGAGTTTCCATGAAGCCACCGATGCAAAGGGAGAGAGTAAGGGCCGCGCGTAGCCGCGGAGATTGGAAGGGATCACATCCACTTCGCTGATCTGACAGATGAAAAAGTACGGAAGATCGTACGCGATCTGCTGCTGCACCGCATGGTAGGCCGCGATGCGTTGCGCGCGATCGAAAGTCGCGGCGCCTTGCCGCAACAGCGCATCGACCTTGGCGCTGCAGTAGCGCGCGATGTCGAAGCCGCTTGGCGCCTTTTGATCGCAGCTCAGCAGCCACGATGCATCCGGATCTTGCGAGGCCTGATAGTCGTAGAGCGAGACCTGATAGTGCCCCTGCATCTCCGGGCCGTCTCTCGAGATGTACTGCGTACGATCGTAGCGGCGCATCGGGACATCGATGCCGACCACGCGCTCCCCCGCCGCAATCGCGGTTGCAAAACGCGTGGTCATGTCGGATCCGGTCGGCAAGATCAGCTCGATCCGCAGCCGGTGGCCGTTCTTCACGCGAATGCCGTCGGGTCCGGGAATCCAACCATCTTGCGTCAGCAGCGCCTTTGCGCGCGCGGGATCGAACGCGATCGTATCCGCGCGCGGATCGAACGCCCACGTAAACAGCCCGCGCATGCCGGTGTCGGCATCGTAGACGCCCTGCGAAATCTTGCGCGTGAGCGAGCGCCGATCGATCGCAAGCGCGAATGCTTCGCGCACGGTGCGATCCGACACGATCGGATCCTCGAGATTGAAGGCCAAACCGTAAAACCACGGAACCGGCGTGACCACGACTCGATGGTTCGGAATCGCGCGCAGCTCGGCAATGCGCGACGCGTCCAGGACGAAAGCCGCGTCGAGTTCGCCACTGTGCAGTTCGTTGATCGTCGTCGCGCTGTCCGCGATAAACGGCAGCACCAATTGATCGATCGCGGGCTTCCCGGCGTAGTAGGTCGGGTTGGCACGCAACGTGAGGCGACTGCCGTGATCCCAGCGCTCCAAGCGATACGGACCCGAACCGATCGGTGCCGCGTTGAAGCTCACGCTGTTGAGGTTCTTTTCCGAAGCGAGCAAATGCGCGGGAAGGATCGCGTAATTATTGTCGCCACCGAAGAACCACCCGATGATCGGTGAGAACGGGATTTTCGTGCGCACCACGACGGTGTACGGGTCCGGCGCGGTCACGGATGCGACGCGGTCGAAGCCATAGCGCTGCTCCAAGTTATTCGCCGGGTTCATCACCGCGTGATAGCTGAACACCACGTCGCGCGACGTCAGCGGCGCGCCGTCTTGCCACGTGACGCCGTGGCGCAGGTGATAGGTGATGGTTTGATTGCCGGGGCCCACGGTGTAGGTCGCGAGGTCGGGGACGACGTTGCCGTTCGCATCGTAATTCGTGAGATACGAGTAGAACAGCTCGCTCACCGTGTATGCGGGTAGCCCTTCAAGCAGCAGCGGATTGAGCGCGATCGGCTCTTGCCGGAGCGCGACGACGAGTGTGCCCGTGCCGTGCGTTTCCTGACCGACGCGGGTACACGCGGCGAGTACAACAAGGAGAACCGCGACGAGCGCTCTTCTCATACCGTCGCCACCTCGACGCGCGGCCAGTAGTCTGGGTCGCGCTTCTTGTACGGGATCGACGCAAAATCGAGCGAGAGCGCACCCGGTGCACCGACGTGCAGCACGCGCGTTGCGAGCGGGGCGAATTTGCCGTAGAAGTGATGCGACGACTTCACGACGATCGCGCGCTTGTCGTCTAGCCTGATACCCAGACCGGTGAACGCGTTCGGTGCAAAGACTTGCGTGCGATAGGATGCGAGTACGACGTCGATTCCCCGCGTGCGAATCCACGCGCTTCGGCCAAGCAGCACGGGAATCGTATCGTCGACCGCATCTTGTTGGTGCTGCTCGAGCAGGCGCATGACCGTCACGTGCGCGTCGATCGGCGCGCCCGACGCCGCACCGAGCTTACCGCCAAAGCGTAGATGGAGCGTGGCGCCTTCGCCCGCCTCGAAACACATATCGACGGCCATCGGATCGTAATAGGTGCCGGTAGCCACGTCCTCGATGCCGCGCTGCAGCAGCGCCTGTAAAATGAACGTGCTATCGCCCGGCGCGCCGCCGCCGGCGTTGTCGGCAAAATCGGCCAGTACGAGCGGGCCTTCCGGCGCCGCGGAAATCGCTTCGAGCGCGTCGGACACACTCGTGCCCGAGAGCGACGCATTGCGGCGCATCGTCCAAAACCGTTGACCGAATTCTTCGGCTACACGCGCGGCGAGCGCCGCATCGCCGTCGGTAACAACCAGCATTTTTACGCCGGCTTCCGGGACGTCGCCCCAGGGGAAACCGTGAATCAAACTCAGCGAGAGCACACCGTCGCGCTCGCGCGCCGTCATATCGTCGACGAACGTGCGCATCGGTTGCGCCGTCGTCGGGAAAATGCCGGTCATGCGGCAGTCGTAGGCGGCCATAACGGGATGCGTCTTGCCCATTGCTGCGTCGATGCAGATGCGGTAGAGGTCGACCGCACGCGCGACGATGTCGGTATGCGGATATTCCTTATAGGAAATGATGACGTCGGCGGCGGCGAGCATCCGCTGCGTCAGGTGTGCATGGAGGTCGAGCTCTGCGCCGATCACCGCGTCCGGACCGACGCGCGCGCGACAGTGCTCGAGCACGTCGGCTTCGCAGTCGTCGTAACCTTCGGCAACCATCGCACCGTGCAGATATAAGAGCACGACGTCGACCGGTTGCGCGGCCTGCAAATCGCCAAGCAATTCGTCACGCAGCGACTCGTAGACCGAACGCACCGTCGGACCCGCGGGCTGCGCGATCGCAACGATGCTCTCGATCACCGTATGTCCGTCGCGCTCGGCAAGCGCGCGCCACTGCGCCATCGATGCAACGTCGGACTGCGCGCGGCTGCGATTGAAGCCTTGCCATCCGGTCGGAATCGGCGAAAACGTATTCGTTTCGGTAACGAGCGTTGCGGTGAAGATGCGCAAGCGCTCAACCACCGTAGAGCAGACGGGCAATTTTCAACGCAATGATTTCTGGGTCGGCGGTCGTTGCGTTGGTGAGAACCACGATCTCGAGTCCGTCCGCCGGAAACGTTGCGTTCATCGTACGCGCGCCGACGATGCCGCCGTTGTGCCAAATGATCGTGCGCCCTTCGTCTTTGCCGATCACCCAGCCAAAGCCGTAGCCGCTCGCGATCTGGCTCTGCGTGTTCCCGCTGTGCATGCCCATCGTGATGCCGTGCGGCGGCGTCGTCGCGACGGTGACGTTCGTGGCCGAAATCACCTTACCGCCAAAGAACGCGCCGTCCCATTTCACGAGATCGGATGCATTTGAGGCAAGCGCTCCGGCCGATCCGCCCCAGCTCATGTCGTAGCGCGGCAGCTGCGTGTTTGCGCCCTTGGCGTACGTGTACCCACGGGTCACGTCATCCCCGACCGGAATCGACCAGGTCAGATACTGCATCGAATCGAGGCCTTGCGCCTTGAAGATGTTGTCGGTAACGAACTGCTCGTACGATTCGCCGCTCACCTTCGCGACCAGCATGCCGAGGATTTCGTAGTTCGTATTGCTGTACTGCCATTTCGTGCCGGGCTTGAACGCGAGCGGATCCCCTTTGGTCAAGCCGACGTAGTACGAACTCGGATGATGCGTCATCCACGTGCCGCCGAAGAGCGCGGCGACCAACGCCTTGTTTTCAAGGTAATCGTGCAGGCCGGAGGTCTGATTGAGCAACTCGCGGACCGTGATCTCCGAGGCGTGCGGTACGGCGGGCAGATACCGCGCGACCTTGCTGTCGAGGTTCACCTTGCCTTGCTGTACCAACAGCATCACGCACGCGGCGGTGAATTGCTTGCCGATCGAGCCGGTTGGAAAGACCGTGTTCGCGGTGACCGGGAGGCCTTTTGCCTTGTCGCGCAGCCCGTAGCCCTTCACGAAGAGGGTGCCGCCGTTGCGCCCGACGGCGACCTCGACGCCGACCAAGTGCTGTTTGGCCATGGCGGCGCCGACGATCGCATCGATCTTTGTGACCTGCCCGCTCGACAGCGCGTCCGCTAGCGCAGCGGAAGGCAGTCCGAGGCCCAGGACCAGGGCGCCCAAAACAGCCGATGTGCGCGACAATATATTGTTCACATCGACTAAATACCGCTGGCGCCCGGAAGCCTCCTTCCTGCTACCGCCTTCGCCCCTAAACTCGTGCAGGCAATGAAGAGCGCCGCGGCCGCGAGGAGGAGCACGGCGAAATCGAGCTGCGACATAAAACCACTGGTTGCCGACATCGTCACAACGTATACCGCAAGCAACATTGCCGTCGCCAATGTCGCAAGACGCGGCCAAACGCCAAGTATCAGCCACGTTGCAAGCGCCGCTTCCACGACCGTCGCGACCACCGCAAGATACGGCGCGACGCTGACCGGCAAAAACCCGTTGAGCACGTGGGTGTAGTAAACGAAATTCTTCCAGTTCCCCCACGACACGCCAACCGTGTGATAAGGCCCGAGCAGGCCGAAGCGATCCGCAATCGAGTACATGAAATCGGCGCCGATCAAGACGCGCACCGCGACGTTCACGATGAATGCGCGTCCGTACGTGGCGAGCAGCGCGATCCCAAGTCCGATGGCCGCAAAGCGTACGACGTATTGAAACGTGACCGGCTCCTTGCCGAAAACCGTGAACTCGTACCAGATCTGGAGTGCGATAGCCCCAGCCAACACGCCCCCAGCCACGGGCTTCAATCGATCGAATGCCGTCACATCCGCGCTCCTTCTCGCAGCAGTTGGATAAGATGCCGCTTGTACGTGTTTGCAAACGCCGCGTCGCGCGGAGCCGTCATAAACGGGAAAAGCGACATCCCCGTAACCGACAGCGTCAACAGACGCGCGTCGTGACCTTTCCGCGAGGGCACGCGCGCCGCGAGGATCGCAACCATCTCGTGGAAGGCCGCCGTAACCGGCGCGTTGCGGCTTGGATCGCCCTGCAAGAACTGCCATTGCAGCAATCGCACGACGTTTGGATTGGTAACAAGAAAGTCGACGTAGAGATCGACATAGTGCTCGAGTGCGGGCTCCAGACCGCGTTCGTGGAGCGCGCGCTTCATCGACTCGAGGAGGTCGTGAATGATGCGCGCCGAGCGATCGAGCACGGCGTCGTAGAGCTCTTGTTTGCTCGAAAAGAAGTACGACGGCAAGCCGCGCGATACGCCGGCCGCTTCACCAATTGCGGCAAGCGACGTCCGGTCGTAACCGTCGGCGGCGAAAAGGCGCTCGGCCGCCTCGAGGATCGCCGCACGGGACCGCTCCGAATCGCGCGTAGTTTCCAGGGCCATACCGGCATTCTATCATCCTTGCTGTCCAACAAGCAAGGACGGCGTGGGCGGTCGAAGCTAGGTCAAGAGCCCAGATTCTCGTGCGATCGCGACGAGGTGCCCTCGCGAACGCGCGTCAAACCGCGACAGGACTGCCGCGACGTGATTGCGTGCCGTGTTCACCGTGATGGTAAGCGCGAACGAGATCTCTTTGTTCGACTTTCCCGCGCACAAAAGTTCGAAGACCCGCCGTTGGGCCGGCGAGAGTGACGCAAGTCGCGGATCGGCGGCGCCACAGGCGCGTCGGCGAATTTCCCGGGCTATCGCGCTCGCAGGAAACTCAGCAACCGCTTCTTCCGCCTTGGACAACCAGTTCGCATCGCCGGTTGTCGCGTGTAAGGCCAAACAGACTGATGCGGCGCGCCAAGAAAAGCCGATCTCGGCGAACGTCGAGTATGCACGCATCAAGAGTGGCGTTGCCTCTCTGATGTTTTCGACAGCCGCAAATGCCACACCGCGCGCATGATCTTCCATCGCTCCTAAGCGACGATCGTGCGCCAACACCTGATTGTTTGACAGCGGGGTGGAAATGGCGTCATACAGATCGAGTAATGCGCGCGTGGCCTCGTGCCGCCGGCCACCGGCGAGCAAAACCACATTTAATAGCGCGATGCGCTCCTCTCCGCCTGACTCCCAGCTCGTCTCTCGTGCAACAGCGATTGCACGTTCTAACAACGGCTCGGCGAGATCCTGGCAGCCTGTCGCCCCGGCAAAGTACGCTTGGTCAGCGATCAGCCACGGGCGTATCCGCGTCGAATGTACGTCGTCACCGAGCTCAAAGATCATCCGATTTGCGACACGCGCGGAGCCGTGTAGCGCGTATCCCCAGGCCACGCTGCGCTTAGCCATAAACTCGAGGTCTTTCGTTGCGGACGTCCATTGAATCTCGGCGACGAGTTTAATGACAAATTCGAAGCGGCGCGCGGAGAACATTTCGCGTGAGATTCCAGTGAGCGCGACAGCGGCTCTCGCGAGAAGTATTACGTCGGCTTCCGCCGGTGCCGTGAGCATCGCCTCAGCCGCACGCTGGAAATGCTCGGCTGCTCGCGCGTAATCGCTGCGGCACGCGGCTGCCCACCCGAGGCAGTGCTGTTTCCAAGCGAAGTAGCGCGGCCCCGCGCTTTCCGCATCAATGTCTCGCGAAGCAAGTTCCATATCGTCGGGTCGTCCGCGATGCATCGCCGTCACGATCGCGGCCAGCGCGATCTCGGCGCGTCCAACCGCTGATATTTCGCCGTACGACAACGAAGCAGTCGAGAGCCATGCGTCAACCGTCTGCCATTCCTTCAGGCCGCTGAGCGCGCGGCATCGAACCGCTCCCGAGGTTGCCGCAAGGTCGCCCGTAGTTGCGACGACACGGCCGGCCTCGGCGACGGCTTCCGCATAACGATTTGTGTGGAGGTACGTTCGGGCACGCGCGATATGCGCTTCGTCGGTGTCGATACCGTCCGTTTCGCGCAAGCAATCCTCAAAACGCGCAGCGCGATACAATTCGTCCGGAGTCAACGATCGGGTCGAAATCACAAGGGCCACCCCGAGTAAGCTAGCACCCTTGCTTCGAATCGCATGGGCGGTTCCCTTGGCTACGGATCGACGTTGACTGCCAACCGCGCTGAAGCTTCCGCGCGGGAAATCGGTAGGACTTTCGATTTAATCACGCTTCGCAGCGGCTTGGGCGTGCGCGATTTGATCGCCACCCGGAAACGCCATTCGTTATTGACCCGCGCGATCGGGTACGGCGCCGGCCCGAGTACCTCCCCAACATCCTCGGCCCGCACGATCTGCGCGTACCGTCCGGCCGCATCGAGTGCCGCCTTGCGGCTACGCCCGATAACGCCGAGGTAGACCAGGCGCGAGAAGGGCGGGTAGCGCACTTCGCGCCGCTGCGCAAGCTCCGCGCGAGCAAAGCCGTCGTAATCGTGCTTAGACGCAAAGACGATCGCGGGGTGGGTCGGCGAGTACGTCTGCACGATTGCCTCACCGGCGCTTGCGCGACCGCTGCGTCCGCAGACCTGCGCGATCAGATCGAATGTCCGCTCCGCCGCGCGGTAGTCGGGAATATGCAGACCGACGTCGGCCGCGACCACGCCAACCAACGTCACGGTCGGGAAGTCGAGGCCTTTTGCAACCATCTGCGTACCGACGAGCACGTCGCCGCGCTCGCCGAACTCGGTCAGCAATCGCGCGTGATCGCCCACGCGCGTCGTCGTATCCGAGTCCATCCGCACGACACGTGCCTGCGGAAACAGCTTTTCCACTTCTTCCGCGACGCGTTCGGTGCCGACGCCGAACTCGCGTATCGTATCGAGCCCACACTCCGGACACACACGCGGCAGCGGTTGCTGGAAATCGCAGTAGTGACAACGCAGCAGTGCCTCGCTACGATGGGCGGTCAGCGACACGTCGCAGCGCGGACACTGCGGCACGTACCCGCAGCTACGACAGAGCACGAAGCCGCCGCTGCCACGCCGGTTCACGAAGAGCACGGTCTTCTCTTTGCGCCCAAGCCGGTCGCGCAGTGCCTCGGCGAGTTCCGTCGAGAAGATCCGCTTGTTGCCGCTTTCGAATTCTCTGGTCAGATCGACGATGTGTACGCGTGGGAGCGGCTGCGCGGTCGCGCGCTCGCGCATCACGATCAGCTCCACCTTACCACGCAGCGCCGCTTCGTAGCTCTCCAGCGGCGGCGTCGCGCTGCCCAGCACCAGTACACCATTCGCATGGCGCATCCGTTCGCGCGCAACCGTCACCGCGTGGTAGCGCGGCACCGTATCTTGTTTGTACGACGTCTCATGGGCCTCGTCGACCACCACGAGGCGCACCTCCTCGAGCGGCGCGAAGATCGCGCTGCGCGCGCCGACAACCACGTCGATCTCACCCCGCGCGCAAGCTTGCCACGCATCGAAGCGCTCGCGCTCCGATAGGGCGGAATGCAACACGGCGACACGATCGCCGAAGCTTGCTTCGAAGCGGCGCGCGGTCTGCGGTGTGAGCGAAATCTCGGGCACGAGCACGATCGCCCGTCCGCCCTCGCGCACCACGCGTTTGATCGCCTCGACGTAGACATAGGTCTTGCCGCTCCCCGTCACGCCGAAGAGCAGCGCCTCGTGGAATCCTCGTGCATCGAGTGCGGCATTGATGCGTTCCAACGCGTGCGCTTGTTCCGCGGTCGGCGGGTACGGCGCGTCGCCGAGCGGCGCATAGGAACGCGCGTGCACCGGCTCGACCTCCCGTTCCTCGATCGCTCCCGCTTTAACGGCGCGCGCAATGACCGCATTCGAAAAGCCGGCTAGTAACGCGTCGGCACGCGGAACACCCGGCTGCTCGCGCACAAACGCCGTGAGCGCCAGCGCCTTGCTGCCGCGGATCTGCGCAGCCCCCGGAGCGAGCACGCGCACGCGGTACACGCCGGTCTTCGGCTCGACGAACCGGCGTTCGCGGCGCAATTCACCACTGCGAACCAGCGTTTGCATATAGCGTAAGAGCGCGCCGCGATCGCCGGCGCGACGCGCATCGGGATGACGTAGCAGCGCTTCCAGCGCGAAGCCGTCGCTGAGCTCGTCCCAAATCAAGCGCACCAGCCGGGGCGGCACTGAGGGATACCGCTGCAGATTCGGCTGGGCGACGGCACGGACGAAGCTGTCGATCGTGCGCGGCAACGCACCGGAAAGCACCACGGCAGAGAGCGCTTCGCCGAGCGTCGTAATGTAGTACTCGGCAACGAATCGCGCGAGATGCAAGCCCTCTGCGTTGAACGCGCGCGGCACGTCGAGTTTCTCGAGCACCGCCTTGCGTTTGGCATCGGCAGGCGCTTCATAGACATCAGTGACGACGTATGCCAGCACCTCGCGCGTGCCGAGCGGCACGCGCACGATGTCGCCAATCCGCACATCGAACGTGTTGGCGTCGTAGGTCAGCGGCAGATCGAAACGCGACGAACGGATCGTCGCGAGCGCATCGACGACGCGCGCCATGGTTTATCCGCCGGATTCGGGCGAGCGGCGCAGCTGCGCCAGCACGCTGCGCACCGTGCGCTCCGGCACCTCGACGCCATACTCCACGTCGCCGATCGCGCGCGGAAGCACGAAGCGCAATTTGCCGGCGCGTTTTTTCTTATCGCTTTGCATCGCCGCCATCGTCTCATCGACGCCGATCGCCGTACGCAACGGCATGCCGAGCAGCGCGGTCGTGCCGAGCATGCGCAGATGCTCTTCCTCTGAAAAGCGTCCCGTGCGCAGCGCGAGTAAGCCTGCCGCGCGCAACCCGAGCGCAACGCCGACGCCGTGCGAGATGCGATAGCCGCTGGCCGTTTCGAGCGCGTGCCCGAAGGTGTGACCGAGGTTGAGCAGCTCGCGCATCCCGGCTTCTTGCCGGTCGTCCGCGACAATCATCGTCTTCACTTTGATTGCTTCGGCAACGATCTCGAGCCAAGGCCAGCGCCAAAACGCATGCGGCGCAAGCGTCTCGATCGATTCGAAGAACTCGTGCCCCTCGATGATGGCCGCTTTCACGACCTCTGCCAAACCCTCGCGAAGCTGCCGATAGGGCAGCGTCTGCAACGCGGCGGTATGCGCAAACACCGCCACCGGGTCGGTGAACGTCCCAACGATGTTCTTACCGGCGCGTACGTCGACGCCCGTTTTCCCGCCGACCGCCGCATCGACCATCGCGACCAGCGTCGTCGCGACATGAACGTAGGGCACGCCGCGCATGTACGTCGCCGCGCAAAAGCCGAAGAGATCGCTCGCCACACCGCCTCCAACGCCCAAGAGCAGCGTGTCGCGCCCGACACCGGCGAAGAGCAATGCGTCGTGTACTTTTTCTACCATGGTGAGATTCTTGCGGGCTTCGCCGAGCGGAAATGTCAAAACGCCCAATGCCCCGGGAATCTCCCCGAGCTCGCGAGCCAGCTTGGCCGGCGCCGGATGGGCGTCAGCGATCACCAGAAAGCGCTGCGCGCGATGTTCGATGAACGTCGCAATCGGCTCGCGCGTATCGTCACCGATGCAGATGGGATATCGCAGATCGGTGTTGACGATAAAGTCTGAGTCGTTCAGAGTTCGATCTTCTTCTTGTGCAGCCACTCGACGATCGCATTGACAACTTGCGCGGTGCTCATGCCGTCGGCTTCGACGACGAAATCCGCATGCGCGTACTGCGGCATCCGTTTGATGTAGAGCGATTTAATACGCGCAAGTGCGGGAGTTGGACCGAGCATCGGCCGCACCGTGCGGCTGTTGCGCAAGCGTTCTAGTACAAGCTCGGGCGTCACTTTGACAAAGACGCGATAGCTCTTCTTCTTCAAGAGTTTTGCCGAGGGTTCGAAGGAGAGCGCACCGCCACCGCACGCAACGATGCCAGGCTCACCGTCGCTTAGCACGTGGGCGAGCGCGTCGTGCTCGTAATTGCGAAACGCCGTTTCGCCTTCGTTATAAAAGATATCTGAGATCGCGCCATGTTGCGCGACCACGATATCGTCGGTGTCAAAGAACGCGCACTTGAGCTTTCGCGCGAGCCGCTTGCCGATCGTCGATTTGCCCGACGCCATGAATCCGACGAGCGCGATGTGCTGCTTCACACGCCTTCCTTCGTGAAGAGCGCCGCGGCCGCGTCGTTCGCGCGCTGCAGGTTGTCGCGCGTCTCTTCGATGGAGTCGCCGCCGTATTTCTCCAAGACCGGCGCCACCAGCGCAAGCCGCACCATCGCTTCGCCCACGATGCCCGCCGCCGGCACGACGCAGACGTCGCTGCGCACGATCGTCGCGGGCGCGTCGGTTTGCTCGTGCAGATTTACCGATGGCAACGCCTTCATCAATGTGGGAATCGGCTTGACCGACACGCGCAGGACGATCGGCTGGCCGTTGCTCATGCCGCCCTCGATGCCACCGGCGCGATTGCTCCCGCGCACAACATCTTTTCCGTCCAAAGCGAATACGTCGTGCGCTTGCGATCCGGGCCGCGCGGCGACATCGGCGCCGAGCCCGACCTCGACGGCTTTGACCGTTTGCATCCCCATCAGCGCACCCGCAAGCACGCCGTCGAGCCGCTGCGCCGGCTGCCGGTTGCTGCCGATGCCGACCGGCACGCCGTCGACGCGCACGACGAACACACCACCGAGCGTATCGCCCGCAGCTTTCGCAGCATCGATCGCGGCGATCATTTTGGCTTCGGTGGCCTTGTCGGGATTGCGGACGTCGCTGGCCTCGACGTCATCTTGCGAAAAATCTTCTAACTCGGGCGAGACCGCATCGCCAATGCGGTGGACGTAACTGCGGGTCGTGATGCCGAGCGCTTCGAGAAATTGCGCACAAATTGCACCTAGTGCCACACGCATCGCCGTCTCGCGCGCGCTTGCCCGCTCGAGCACGTTGCGCAGATCGCGGTGACGGTATTTCAGCGCGCCGGCGTAGTCGGCGTGGCCGGGACGCGGATTTGTCAGCGCCTTCCCGGCACCCGTGATCGGGTCCATGAGGGCGCGGTTGTTCTCATAGTCGCGATTGCGCACGATGACGGCAATCGGGGAACCCAACGTCTCGCTCCCGCGGACACCGGCAAGAAATTCGACCTCGTCGCGCTCGATTTTCATGCGCCCGCCGCGACCATATCCACCCTGGCGTCGCGCCAGCGTCGCGTTGATCTGCTCGACATCGAGGTGGAGATGCGCGGGCAGCCCGTCGAGGATACCGACGAGCGCCGGTCCGTGGGATTCGCCCGCCGTCAGATAGCGGAACACCCACGCTTTCTTAGCGGAAGGCGCTTGGCACGCCTGCGTCGTTTAGGGCAAATAATACATCGGATTGGGAAGCTTGTAGACGCTGTCCGCATAGCCTCCGCGCAAATCGCTCCACTGATCGCCGACACTCGCAACAATGTCGTACCCGAGCGCAACGATGTGCGCGCGCGACGACGACTTGAAGGGAATTACCGAGGACGCATGGTCGTTGACGGGACGCAGATAGAGTCCCGCCGGCTTTGGGTAACCCGCGAGCGCCAACTCGTGCAGCGTTACCCCGCGTTCCGGCGCGCGACGCCCGGTCACAAAGAAAATCGCGATATGTTCGTGCGCAAGGTGCTGCGCGAGACGCAAGGTCGGGACGATTGCCGGAAAGCGATCGGCGCGCTCCCAGCTCGTCCAGGAGACGTCGTCGAACCCAAAATCGTGTGCCCGCTCGTAGGTGAACGTCGAGAGCGCCGTGTCGTCGATGTCAAAGACCGCGGCGGGCTTTCGCGCCCCCGCGCGCACGCGCGCATCGACGTCGGTTTGCATACGCGCGTCGACCCTAGCAACATCGGCGTCATGCTGACCCGAGGTGTAATACTGCACTATCTCGCGTTTGACGACGTCGAGGTTCGGAATCGGTCCGTTTACGGCAAACTGCGAGGCCGCCAGAAGCAGGCTCGCAAGCAATGCGAGCATTAGGTCCCGACTCCACGACGCGGACGCGTGCCCGCTTCTTGTACCGGCATCGTTTGTTGCACCGGAACCTCGGGTCGCGGAAGTTCCTTGATCGCAACTTCAACACGCGCGAGTTCGCGCGTCGTCTCCGGCAAGACCGGAACGTCGAGACGCGGCGGGTCGCCGAACCCGAATGTCGCAGTGAGATCGCCGCATGTCGCGCGCCGCCACGCGCTGAGGTTCGGCACCTCGACGCCGTAACGGGCTTCGAGCAAGCGCAGCACGGATGTGTGATCGAAGGTCTCGCTGCAGACGTAGCCACCGCGCGAGTACGGCGACATCACAATGCAAGGCACACGGAAGCCGAGGCCGATCGGGCGCCCGTGTATGAACTCATCCGCCGTTCCAGGCTGCGGAGCCGGCGGCACGACATGATCGAACTGTCCATCGTTTTCATCGTAGTTGAGAATGAACGCGGTCTTTGCCCACACCGCGGGATTCGCCCAGAGCGCTTGCAGGATGCTATGGATGAAGTCGGCGCCTGCCGCGGGGAGGTAGTTCGGATGTTCGCACTGCTTCGCGTGTCCGAGAATCCACGTCACCTGCGGAAGATTACCGCTGCGCAGGTCGTCTAGGAAAGTCGCGAACGGACGGCCTCTGAGCGCCTGCTGATACAGCGGCGACGATGGAGCGGCATCGCGATACGGTTTGAAATAGCGTAAGACGTTCAGCGCGTAATCGTCTTCCATGTCGAAATAGACTTGCCACGAAACGCCCGCGCGCTGGAGACGCTCGGGGTAGGTTTCCCACGTGTAGGTAATCTTACCGTCGAACGCGTCGTTGTTGAGGACCGGACCGCCATCTCGTCCGCCGGGATCGACCGTCGCACTCACGTGATAGAGCCGGTTGGGATACGTGGGTCCGAGCACCGAGCAATAGTAGGCGTCGCAAATCGTAAATGCGTCGGCGAGCGCATAGTGGAACGGCAGATCGGCGCGCGTGTAGTAGCCCATCGTCAACGGACCCGCTGCACCGTTCTTTTCGCGATGCGTCTTTACCCAGCCGTCCATCTTGCCGGCCGCCAGTGAGTCGTGCTGCGCGTCCCACGCGTGACTGAGATCGTGCAGTTGTTGCGCGCTGGTGGTGTGCGTATCCAGATGGAATGGCAGCACGTAGCCTTGCGGGTTGAGTGCATCGGGCTGATAGAAGATGTTGCGTCCACCCCCGAGCTGGAGCACGCTCGAATCACCGTAGCCGCGAACGCCGCTCAGCGTTCCGAAGTAGTGATCGAACGACCGATTCTCTTGCATCAGGATGATGAAGTGGTCGATGTCGTTCAGCCGCGACGCGGCAGCATACGCAAGCCCAGGTGAAACAAGTGCGGCCGCGGCGGCGGAGGCGCCGGCCGATTGCAAGAAACGCCTGCGCGTAAGTCTTTCCATTTGCGGTATTTACGGGCGTAGGGCCGTCCAGCCCTCGTTACAGCCCCGGGACGCGGGCACAGAAAGAATTCGCCGGACGCAGGACCGTCTTGCAGGTCGGCATCATATGTCGGCTAGGTTCGGCACTAAAGGAGACGCGCATTGTCTATGAGCAAGCGGCGATACCTCGTTACGTTCCTGATGTTCCTGAGCGTGTCCGTAAATTACATGGATCGCGTCAACTTTTCCGTCTCGATTCCGGCGATCCGTAACACGTTCCACTTCGATCTCCAGCAGATCGGCTTGATTTCTTTTGTGTGGGGCATCGTGTACGCACTTTTCAACTTCCCCGGCGGTTGGCTCGTCGATCGCCTTGGATTGCGCCGTGCTTTGCCGTTTATGCTCACATGGTGGTCGATATTCACGATCCTCACGCCCTTCGCGCGCTCGCTCGCAGGCTGGTGTGTCGTACGGGGCGTCATGGCGGCCGGCGAGGCACCAATCTGGCCAATCAACGCAAAGACCGCAAACACATGGGCAGCTCCGAAGGAACG
>DATJOM010000050.1:0-49825 GCA_035507095.1 Candidatus Acidiferrum sp. | reverse complement strand
GCGGCCATTGTTTCGGGCGACACCGCGATCGGGTTGCCGAACGCGTCGGCGTAGCGATCGTCGATCATTCCGCTACGAGCAGCGAAAGCGTGCGTGCGCGAAGCGGAAAAACAGCGCCTCCCAACAGACGCGCATCGGGATCGAAACGCGCCGGTCGCGCCGTGTCGATCACGAGCCGCCACGCGATCAGCGTAGGAAGCGCCGGCAGCGTGAACGCGATGTCGTGTTCGTGCGCATTGAGCAACATTAGGAACGTATCGTCGTATTCCGGATAACCGCGCAGACTAACGAAGCGATCGCCGGTATCACCGCCGAACAACGCGGCGATGTAGCGGCGCGCCGGATCGTGCCAATCGGCATCGACCATCTCGCCACCGCTGCTCCCGATCCAGGTGATGTCCTTGAGACCGCTCGGCGAAAGCGCGCTCCCTTTGAAAAAGTTTGGACGGCGAAAGACGGGGTGCTCGCGGCGCAACGCAATCAAGTCCCGGATGAAATCGACGAGATCGGGATCTTCTTGCGTTTGTGTCCACTCGAGCCAGCCGATCTCGTTGTCCTGACAGTAGGCGTTGTTGTTACCGAGCTGCGTGTTGCAGAACTCGTCGCCGGCGAGCAACATCGGCAACCCCTGCGAGAGCATAAGCGTCGCCAGCATGTTGCGCTTCTGCTGCGCGCGCAGATTGCGAATCGCCGGATCCTCGCATGGACCCTCGGCGCCGCAGTTCCAGCTATAGTTGGCGTTGCTTCCGTCGCGATTGTGTTCGAGATTCGCTTCGTTGTGTTTATGGTCGTAGCTCACCAGATCTTCCAGGGTGAAGCCGTCGTGCGCAGTAACGAAGTTGAGACTCGAGCGCGGCCGGCGTCCCGAGCGGTCGAAGATGTCGCTCGAGCCGGTCAACCGCGTCGCAAACTCGGGGATCATGCCGTCGTTGCCCTGCCAGAAGCGGCGCACCGTGTCACGATACCGGTCGTTCCATTCCGACCATCCGGGCGGAAAATTCCCAAGTTGATAACCGCCGGGCGAGAGATCCCATGGTTCGGCGATGAGCTTGACACGCGAGAGCACCGGATCTTGTTGCATGGCGGCGAGAAACGCATTGGCGGGTTCGAACGGCCCTTCGGGACGGCCGAGCGCGGGCGCAAGGTCGAAGCGGAAGCCGTCGACGTGCATTTCGTTGACCCAGTAGCGCAGCGAATCGGTGACCATCTGCAGCGTGCGCGGATGTTCGAGATTGAGCGTGTTGCCGCAGCCGGTGTAATCGGCGTAGTAGCGCCCGCCGTCGAGATGATAGTAGCTCTTGTTGTCGATGCCGCGCAGCGAGAGCGTCGGACCGAGATGATTGCCTTCGGCGGTGTGGTTGTAGACGACGTCGAGCAGTACTTCGATTCCGGCTTCGTGCAGACGCTTGACCATCGTCTTGAACTCACCGAGCGACGAACCCGAGAGCAAACGCGGATCGGGGGCAAAGAATGCGATCGAATTGTAACCCCAGTAGTTGCGCAGCCGCCGTTCCACCAAATGCCGATCGTCGACCGCGGCGTGTATGGGCAGCAACTCGACCGCCGAGACACCCAAACGCGTGAGATACTCGATGATGGCCGGTGAGGAGAGTCCGGCAAACGTGCCGCGCACCTCCGGGCTCACGTGCGGATGCTTGATGGTAAACCCGCGGACGTGCATTTCGTAGATAACTGTTTCATGCCAGCGCGTGTAGAGCCGATGATCTTGACCCCAGGTGAACGCGGTGTCGACCACCACGCACTTAGGCATCGCCGCCGCGTTGTCGCGCCGATCAAACGAAAGGTCGGCACGCGCCGAGCCGAGACGATAGCCGAAATTCGCATCGGTCCAGCGCACAAACCCGAAGAGCTGTTTCGCGTAGGGATCCATCAGCAGTTTGTGATGATTGAAACGATGACCGCTATCGGGGTCGTAAGGACCGTACACGCGATACCCGTAGAGGGCGCCGCGTTCGATCTCGGGCAGATATCCGTGCCAGACCTGATCCGTGTATTCGGGCAGTGCAATGCGACGCAGCTCGCGCGTGCCGCGCGCATCGAACAAGCAGAGCTCAACTTTTTCGGCGTGTTCGGAGAAGAGGGCAAAGTTGACGCCGCTGCCGTCCCATGTCGCACCGAGCGGATACGGCCGTCCGGGAAGAACCGCCGCGCGGCCGAGTGGCTTCATCCGCGAACCGGGCGGAAGTAGACCGCCGCAAGCGGCGGAAGGGTAATCGCGATCGATTGCGCGCGGCCGTGCGAAGGAACCGGCACGACGTGCACGCGGCCGAGGTTACCGACGTTCGTGCCGCCATAGCGTTCGGAGTCGCTGTTGAACACTTCCTCATATTGATCGGCCGCAGGGACGCCGATGCGATAGCCATAGCGTACGACCGGCGTAAAATTGCAGACTGCAACGAGCACGTCGTGTGGATCGTTCCCGTGCCGCACGAACGCAATCGCCGAATTCTCGACATCCTGGTGGTCGATCCAGGAGAAGCCTTCGCGCTCGTTGTCGCGCTCGTAGAGCGGTCCGGTACAACGGTAGAGATAGTTCAGGTCGCGGACGAGAAGCTTGACCCCGGCGTGCAAGCCGCGATCGTCGGTAAGCAGATCCCAATCGAGGCTACGATCGTGATTCCATTCGCGATTTTGCGCGAACTCATCGCCCATAAAGAGCAGCTTCTTGCCGGGGTGGGCGTACATGTAACTATAGAGCAGCCGCACGTTGGCGAACTGCTGCCAACGATCGCCCGGCATTTTCTCGAGAATCGAGCCCTTCCCGTGCACGACTTCATCGTGCGAGAGCGGCAGCACGAAGTTTTCATCGAACGCGTAGATCAAGGAGAACGTCAGCTCGTCGTGATGGTACTTCCGGTGCACCGGCTCGTGCGAGAGATACTGCAACGTGTCGTGCATCCAACCCATATTCCACTTGAACCCGAAGCCTAGACCGCCCAGATAGGTCGGCGCCGACACTTTCGGCCATGCGGTCGACTCCTCGGCGACCGTCACAATGCCCGGCACATCGCGGTACACGGTCTCGTTCGTGCGTTTGATGAAATCGATCGCTTCGAGATTTTCGCGCCCGCCGTATTGATTTGGCACCCACTCGCCGGGCGCGCGACTGTAGTCGAGATAGAGCATCGACGCAACCGCATCGACGCGCAAACCATCGACCCCGTATTCCTGCAACCAAAAGAGCGCGTTGTTGACGAGATAATCGGCAACTTCGTGGCGCCCGAAGTTGAAGATGTACGTGTCCCAGTCGGGATGCCAACCTTGGCGCGGGTCTGCGTGCTCGTACAATGCCGTACCGTCGAAACGCGCGAGGCCGTGTTCGTCGCTTGGGAAGTGCCCCGCGACCCAATCGATGATGACCCCGATGCCCATGGCGTGCGCGCGATCGACGAAATTACGAAACTCCTGCGGCGTACCGAAGCGCGACGTCGGCGCGTAGAGCCCGATCGGTTGATAGCCCCACGACCCGTCAAAGGGATGCTCCGAGACCGGCATCAGCTCGAGATGCGTGAACCCCATCTCCTTGACGTACGGCAGGAGACGATCGGCAAGCTCGTCATAACGCAGAAATCGATTGTCTTCTTCCGGCACACGCTGCCATGAGCCGAGATGCGCTTCATAGATCGCCATCGGCGCACCGCGATGCTGTATACCGCCGCGCCCGTGCATCCAGGCATTCGAACTCGACACCGGCAAGCGGCTGACGACCGACGCGGTATCCGGACGGAGTTCGCAGCGAAATGCGAACGGATCCGATTTGAGCGGCAGCCACGTGCCATCGGCAGCGCAGATTGCAAACTTGTACCGCGCCCCTTCGTGCGCGCCCGGCACGAAGACGCGCCAAATGCCGGCGGCGTGCTCCACGTGCATCGGGTGTGCGCCGATCTGCCAGCCGTTGAAGTCGGCAACGACGCAAGCCGCGCTTGCACTGGGCGCCCACACGGCGAACTCAACGCCCTCTTGACCGTCGCGGGAGCGACGGTGTGCGCCCATCCATTGGTAGTGCATTTCTTAGTGTGCTATTCCGGTCAGAGCATCGTACACGGCGCGCGTCCGTTCGCGCAAGTGTGCAACGTCGCCGTCGTTCTCGATCACGTAATCGGCCCGCGCGCGTGCATCCTTTGGATCGATCTGCGTCGCCATGCGCGCACGCACGTGATCGGCATCGGTTCCGTCGCGCTGGATCACACGGGCGATGCGTTCTCGATCGGGCGCTATGACGACAACCGATTTATCGACCATGTCGATGTAGCCTGATTCAAAAAGCAGCGGCACCACGTGCACGACGACTTGATCCGGCTTCGCGTTCGTCTCGCGCTCTTTGGCAAGCCGCCGAACGAACGGATGGACGATCTCGTTCAGGCGTGCGAGTGCCTGCGGATCGGAAAACACGCACTCCGCCAGCGCCGCGCGATCGAGCGCACCGCCTCGCACGAACTGCGGCCAGACGTGGGCGATTGCGAGAAGTCCATCGGAGTTGGGCGCCACCGCTTCGCGGGCGAGCTCGTCGGTGTCGATTACGTACGCGCCGAGATCGCCGAAGATGCGAGCAACCTCGCTCTTCCCCGAACCGATCCCACCCGTCAGTCCGACCTGCAGTCCCATGGGAGGCGAGAAGTTCGGCGCCTATGGCGAGATCACTCCAGCGACGCTACACCGGTACATGCAGACCGTGAAAAATAAAGCGCATCGCGGCGCTGCGCGTCACCGGCGCACACTTGAGGGTTGCCGGAGCAAAGGCGCTCGCTCGAGCGGCATCCAGTGCCGAGACATCCAGCGCAGCATTCCCGGACGTCTTCAGGATTTTGGATCGCACGAGTCTTCCGCTCGCGTCGATGGTGACGGCAACGTACGCGGTCCTATCCCCAAGGTGCAAAGCGTCCGCCGAAGCCGGATAGGCTGCAGTCGGCGCGTACAAGACCCGCGGCGGCTGGTAGGCAGCGCTACACGTTGTCGCCGCCGTCGACGGCGTCGCCGCCGGCTGCGGTAGTCGCGGACGGAAATGGTCGATCGCCGTGAGGGCTACGAACATCGCCACCATTACGGCAGCGAGCGCCAGCGCCCCCTTCATTGCGGCATGCACAACGACGTGAGCGAGGCCATCACACTTTGGCTTGGATGCACTTCATCGTAGGAGCCGTATGTTACGAGGTACATGGCGTTTGGCTGGAAAGCACCAATGTCGGCGTAACCAACCGATCCACTACGCAATGTGTAAACGAATAGCCATCCGGCCTGCGTCTGGTTGCAAATCAACACGGCTCTATCCGTCACGATGGATGCTCCGCGCGCCATCAACGTCCGTTCCTCTTGCTGATGGAACTGATCGATGGTTTCTATTGCGGCGCCGCCTTCGACCAGGATGACGCTTCGGCCCGAACGCCAACTCGAGAACATCTGCCAGCCTGCGCCCGCCCGCGCGTTGTAGGGCGTCCAGCCGGGTGGAGGCGAGAACGAAGGACTTGGCGCGACAGCCGCAGCCGGCGTCCTCACCCCCGAATCGGTGCCGCTCTCCGGTTCAAATTCCTCAAGCATGCTAAACGCGCTGGCCGCCGGCGCGCAGTTGACAAGTGCCGGGCGAAACGTCGAGCGCCGAGCGGCGGAGAGCGCTGCTTTATCGAGGTCATCGTTTCCGGATGATACCAGGAGCCAGACCGCGGTAACCGCTCCGGTCGCATCGGTTTTGACGCCGACCATCGTACTCGTTTTTTTCAAGTGGAGATTGGCCGCTGCATCCGGGTAGTCGGGCTCGGTGGCATGAATCGGTTGCGCTACACGATTCGGCTCCGCACACGAAGCCATCGGGGATGCCGATGACTCTTGCGCCACGATGGGCGTCGTCGCCGCGAATGGCATGACCAACGCGGTTAAGCCCACCAAGAAAGCACGGCGCGGGTTCATGCCCGCGCCCCTTCTTTCTCTTCGCTTGATACCCTTGGGTACTTCGGCTTATGAGGTAGGGCTTGGCGAGATAAAAATGGAGTGCGGTTATCCGCACTCCATTTGGTTTCGCCGGTCCCTCGTCCCTCGACTACGCCGCTTCGCGGCTACGCTCGGGATGACAAGTTTACGCTTGGACTTCGTCCGGGATCACGACTTCGCCTGAGACTTCCGCGACGTCCGGGACGGCGACGGCGTCGGCAACCGTTCCGAGCGTGTCCTCTTCGAGATGCACGTACTGTTCGATCTCTTCGGGCGGAACATCCGCAACGTGTTGGATCGACGCGGTGATGCGTCGCGTCGCCGTGTTGATGGTGAGCAACGTGACCTCGACGTCTTGTCCCGCACTGAACTGTGCGCTAGGATCGAACTCGCCCTTGGGAACCATCGCGAGGATGCCCGGGAAGATTTCGACCAGCAAGTAGTTCGGCGTGACCTTGACGATCTGTGCCGGCAACTTGTTTGTCTCGAACAGTTGCGCAGCGTGCTCGTCCCACGGATCGGGAAGCGCGTGCTTGAGCGAGAGACTGACCTTCTTCGCGTCGGGGTCGAACTTCATAATCTCGACGTTCACGACGTCGCCGATCTTCACGACCTCCGAGGGATGCTTGATCCGCGCGTAGCTCAATTCGCTATTGTGAATGAGCCCGTCGATGCCGCCGAGATCGACGAACGCGCCGAAGTCCGCCAGACGGACGACGATGCCTTCGCGAATCTGGCCGACCTCGAGCGTGTCGAGCAGCTCTTGCTTCTTGGCCTGCAGCTCCTCTTCGAGCACCAGGCGCTGCGAGAGTACCACACGATGACGCTTGTGATCGAGATCGATCACCTTCAGGCGCAGCTTCTGCCCAACGAGCTCGTCGAGATTTCCGACGGGCTGACGGCGAATCTGCGATGCCGGCACAAAGCCGCGCATACCGAGATCGACGAGGACGCCGCCCTTGACGACTTGCGTCACGGTGGCTTCGATCACTTCGTCGTTTTGGTGCGCCTCAATGACCTTCTCCCAGGTCTTGAGCGCGCGCGCGCGACGTTCGGACAGGAACAACGTTCCGTCCATATCGTCGATGCGGTGAATCATCACCTCGAGGGTGTCACCGACTTTGAGCGTCTTAGGATCGACCGCGAGTGAAAGTTCGCGGAATGGAAGCACGCCTTCGGATTTACCGCCGACGTCGACGAGCAATTCGTCCTTGTCTTTCTGAACGATCATGCCGTTCAGAACTTGTCCCTCGTCGAGGACCTTGAGCGACTCTTCGTAGAGGCGCTGTTCGAGCGCGAGTTGATCTTCCTCGTAAGTAGCGGGAGCGATTTCAGTCGTAGAGATGTTGTAGTTCCTACCTAACAATTTGTATTTTGCGAATCAACGCTGACAGTTTCGACACCACCAGGTCCCTCGTTGCGCTAGTACCGTTCGTACGATCGGCTTTTCGCAACGCGGGCAAGGTTCTCCAAGTTTGCCGTACACCGAGAGGACGTTTTGAAATCCCCCCTCGAGACCCTCGGCATCCACGTAGTCATCGACGCTCGTGCCGCGCATTTCGGTTGCACGGGCTAAAACGTCGCGGATTGCGTGGTAAAGCCGCACAACGGCCGGCTTGGTTAACGCCTTGGCAGGCTTGCCGGGACGGATCCCGGCTTCCCACAGCGCCTCGCACGCATAGATATTCCCGATGCCTGCGATGCGGTGTTGATCGAGGAGCAGTGTCTTGATCGGCGTCGTCCGCCCAGAGAGCATACCTGCAAAGCCCTCCGGTGTAAAGGCGGGAGAGAGCGGCTCCACGCCAAGTTCGGCATCCCAGGGCTCGCCCGGCTCGACCAGCCGCATGCGCCCAAAGGTCCGCACGTCGGCGAATGACAGCCGCGTTCCATCCGTATAATGGAGTACCACGTGGGTGCCCGGATAGTCCGTCTCTCCCGGCCGCTGCACCACCAGACGGCCGGTCATCCGCAGGCTCGTAACCAGTCGGCGGCCCGAGGCCAATTGCATTACAACATATTTCGCGCGACGCCCGACGCCCTCGATACGCTCGCCGCGTAAGGCAGTAGCAAACCGAACGCCGGGCGGCGCCTGGGCCATTTTCGGAAGGTGAATCTTTACGGATTCGATCGTCTTGCCCGCGACGGTGTGGGCCAAGCCGCGGGCGATCGTTTCGACTTCAGGGAGCTCGGGCACGCAGACCTTTTACAAGCCGCTGCCTCGCGTAACCTCGATATAGCGGGTCTTACCGGCGACAACTTGCACCGTAGCCTGGTATTGCGCGGGTGCATCGCCGAATGCGGTAAGCGTGTAGATCTGCGGCGGGAGACGCTCGAAGCAGAAGCTGCCGTCGAGGGCAACCGTTGTGGTTGCAGTTCCAGCAGCCGAATTCGCGACGATGATGTTTTCAGGAACCAGCAGGGTTTGCAGTGCGGCGATTTGCGCCGGCGACGCGTAAAGATGGCCGCACACATTACCGGTAGGTCCCGTCGTTGGTGCGACATCCGTCACAGCCAACGCTGCGAGTGGTGCTGCTGCGAGCGCTGTCCCAAGCGCGATCGCAGACAGAAGTGAACGTTTCATGCCCTCTATAACGCCGGTCGAGGGCAAAGAGTGACGTTCTTCCCCCTGCTTAGTGCAATGCTGTGAGCTCGCTTAGACGCACCGAGGCCAGAATACCGTCTTTTTGGGCCTCGCCGGCCGGAAGCTCGATCACATATTTCGCCACGCCTGGTCGCGTTGGTATCTTGTCATCCGGCGTGTCCTCAGAAACGACCGGCACGTTCGCCGCGACGCTGCGCACCGTTCCGTCGGCAGCAACGAAGACCATGTCGAGCGGCACGAGCGTATCTTTCATCCAGAACACGACCGGCGCGTCTTGATCGAAAACGAAGACCATGCCGGTGTGCGCAGGTAAATTCGTCACGCTCATCAGCCCCGTTTCGCGCTGATCTTCGGTCGTCGCGACCTGCAGCGTCAAGGTAGCCTTCGGCGCATGCACCGTGATCGTCGGGAGATGCTGCGGCGCGGGTGTTGCGCGCTGATAGACGCTCACCTGATCGAAGCGGCAGATCACCCGCATGTTGCCGCTCGCAACCAGCGCCTTGACGCGCGGCAACATGTTCGTTTGAAACGCGCGACTCGGATAGTCTGAAGCATACACCGCAAACGTCGCTTGCGGCGGAAAATCCCACGTAACATGCGGGTAGTCGAGCGCAACCTCGGTGTACCATTCATCGTGCGTCGCAACCGTTGCTTCGCGCGGCACGCATTGAAATGCTTCCCGCACCGCTTTGAGATCGTGATAGCTCGGACTGAGATAGTGCGCTGCGTGCGTCGGATTGACGAAGATCAAGAAGAGCAGGCTCGTGGCGATCGCGCCGCTCACCCAACGCAGCGCAAGACGTTCGCTCTTGCGCGCAAGGCTCGCCGCACCGGCGGCTGCGGCGACGAGCACCCACGGCAGCCAGAGTGCGACATAGTGCATTCCCATCCGCCATACCGAGGGCGAATTCGCAAGCACGACGACGGCAAGGCCGGGCGCCGCGAGCAACGCCCAGCGCGTACGCAATGGTAGAAACGCAAGCGGCACAAAGATCTCCAGCAGATAGCTCAGACGGCCCCAAGTAAGGAGCGACGCCGCGACGGCGATCGGGCCTGCCGCGTACGGATAATCGTAGAAGTGTGCCGGCCGCCAACCGCCCAGACGCCATGCGACCACGTCGAAGTAGGACCACATCACCAGGCCGACGCCGAGCGCAGTCGCGCCGCCTGCGTATACTTCGTCGCGGCGCCCGCTACGCGCGCCCAAAAACGCCAGCGCAACGCCGAAGCAACCGAGAATCAGTGCAATATCCTCGCGCACGCACAACAGCAACGCAGCCCACAGGGCATACCAACTCCACCGGCGACGGTCCGCTGCCAGCAGCAGTAAGAACGTCAGCAGCGGCACAAATGCGACCTCGTGAAACTCGGAGAACGCGAGGCCGATCAACGGGGGATAGATCAACGCCAAAAGTGAGACGCGCAACGCAAGTTGGGTGCCGAGATGCGGTACGATTAGGCTGTAGAGCGCAAAGACCGAGCCGACGATCGCTACAACCTGCACGATCTGAAGCGTGACAATCGAGCGCGCGACGAGCAGTAGCGGATAGAGCGCAAAAAGAATCGGCGACCAATGGTAGCGGAAGTGCGATCCATGTTCGGCGAGGTCGTACATGCCACTCGGCGCATTCGAAATCGCGACCGCAAACGTCCCCGTATCGCTTCCGTAGCTCCAGAACGCTGCTCGGAGAAAGACGCAGAATACGAGCACTGCGGCGACGATCGCAGCCGCGACAAACAATGCAGCGGGATACTCAGTTTTCATCCAACATCTCGACGTCGTACCAATTCGCGCCCGACTTAACCGTCACTTCGAGCGGCACGCTTAGCGACAGCGCCTCTTCCATCTCGCGCCGAACGAGATTCGCAAGTGCCGGCAGTTGATCGCGACGGACCTCGAAGATCAACTCGTCGTGAATCTGTAAGAGCATCGTCGCGTCGAGATCCTCGGCGCGAACGGCGCGGTCGACCTTCACCATCGCCAGCTTCATGAGGTCCGCCGCGCTCCCTTGCAACGGCGCGTTGGTGGCTTCGCGTTCTGCGGCCGACCGCAACATGAAGTTACTCGAGGTGAGCGCGGGCATGTAACGCCGCCGCCCGAGAATCGTTGTGACGTGCCCGAGCTCGCGCGCCTCCTCGAGCGTTCGATCGATGTAGTTGCGCACCGAAGGAAAGCGCGCGAAGTACGCGGTCGTGATCTCGCGGGCCTCGGCGCGTCCGATCTCGAGTCGCTGCGCGAGGCCAAAATCCGACATACCGTAGAGCAAGCCGAAGTTCACGCTCTTGGCCATGCGCCGCTGGTTACCGTCGACGGTCCCAGCACCAACATTGAAGATCTGGCGCGCGGTAAAGTCGTGAATATCTTGCCCATCTTCAAATGCCGTGCGCATCGCCTCGTCACCTGAGAGGTGCGCCATCAACCGAAGTTCGATCTGGCTATAGTCGGCGGCGAGCAACACGTACTCGGGGCTCTTGGCAACAAATGCTTTCCGAATGCGTCGCCCGAGATCGCCCCGCACAGGGATATTCTGTAGATTCGGATTCGTCGACGAAAGCCGTCCGGTCGCCGTCGCGGTCTGATTGAATACCGTGTGCAGACGCTTGTCGCGCGAATCGAGTAACTGCGGGATCACGTCGATGTAGGTGTTCTTGAGCTTGGTGACCTCACGCCACTCCAAGACGAGTGCGCAAATCGGATACTCTTTTGCCAGGCCTTGCAGAATTTCGACGCCGGTTGCCCAACCGGTCTTGGTTTTCTTTCCGCCCGGAATCTGCAAGCGTCCGAAAAGTATGTTGCCCAATTGCAACGGCGAGCCGATGTTGAATTCTTCGCCCGCGAAATCGTAGATGCGCGCTTGCAGCCGCGCCGCGGAGGCGTCGACTTCTTGCCCAAGCACTGCGAGCTCCGCCGGATCGATCGCAAAGCCCGCCGCCTCCATACGCGCGAGCAGTGGGGCAAGGGGGACTTCGACGTCCTCGTAGACGCGCATCTGCGCGCGTTCTTCGAGCAGCGGCCGCATTACGTCGAGGAGTTGCAGCGTAGCGTCGGCATACGCGGCCGCATCGGCGCCCGGCGCCGCTTGCAAGTGTTCGGCAGCAGCGTCTTCGATCGCCGCAAAGGTGCGCGAGGGGTTGAGGAGATGTGCGGCGAGCATCGCATCGTCGCCGACATCGGTCACTGCAACGCCGTGCGCAGCGAGCACGCGCGCTACGTGCTTGGCATCGTACGTTACAATGCGTTGGGCGCGATCGACTGCGTGCGTCAATGCCTCGCGTACATTGTCGTGCGCAAGCGCGCTCGCGGCAAACGCCGTCCCTGTACCGGGCGCGCCGCTGACACCGATTGCATCTTCGCGTACCGCGAGCGCCAGCCGTTCAACGCCGGCAAGCGCGCGCAATTCGTCGGCTAACCGCGCAAACTCGGGCGGATCGACCGAAGCGACGTACGTGCGATACGTCCCCTCGAGCTTGCTGTCGGCGGCGAAGAGCGGCAATCCGTCAACCGGAGCCTTGAGGCGCGCAAGCAGCGTTTTGAACTCGAGTTGCGAGTAGAGCGGGTAGAGTGCCGCATCGCTCGGCTTCTCGTATCGCAATTCCCAATCGATCTCGAGCGGCAGGTCCCGGCGTACGGTGGAGACGTCGCGATAGACACGTGCCTTTTCGCCGTACTCTTCTATGAGTTTCTGCAGCTTCGGCGTTCCCGCAAGCGATGGATCCGCAACCAACGCATCGAGCGAACCCGCAGCCTTGATCAACTTGATGGCGGTTTTCTCGCCGACACCCGGAACGCCGGGCAAATTGTCTGACGGATCGCCCTTGAGTCCACGATAGTCGGCCAGTTGCCGCGGTTGTAACTCAAAGCGCTCGTAGACGGCCGCGGGATCGTAACGCCCGAGATCGGTGATGCCACGGCGCGTGGTGAGCACGGTCGTACGATCGTCGACGATCTGCAGCAGATCGAGATCGCCCGTTACAACCAAGGTCTCTTCACCTGCGTCCTCGGCGTGGCGCGCAAGCGTGGCGATGACGTCGTCGGCCTCTTGCCCCTCGATCTCGACGACCGGAATGCGATGCACCGCGAGCACGTCGCGCACGAGTTGGAATTGACTGCGCAGATCGTCGGGCATCGCGTCGCGCTGTGCCTTGTAATCCTTGTAGAGCTGCACGCGGCTCACCGGCATGCCCTTGTCGAACGCTGCAATCACGTGCGTCGGTTTTTCGTCGTTGATGAGCTTGTTCAGCATCATCGTAAAGCCGTAGACCGCGTTGATCGGGACGCCCTTGACCGTCGTAAGCGGCGGCAGCGCAAAGAATGCGCGGTACACCAAACCGTACGTGTCGAGCAGCATCAGGCGGCTTGGTCTCTTACGCGGCATCAGTACCTTGCACTACTGGACGGTAATCGGCGACGAAGCGGAAATTACCCGCCCGTCATCTTCGATCGTAAGAATCGAGAGCGTGTAGCGTCCGCGTGTGCTCGGCATTTCTACCGAGATGCTCGCACCATCGGAGCGCGCGACGTTCCACGAGACCGCTTGCGTATCGGCCTGCTCGAGTGCAAGATTCTGCGGCGCCGATCCGCGCCGTTCGAAGCCGATCACTTGCGCGTGTTCGCCGGTCGAATCGACCCACGGATGCCACGTGCGTCCTTCGGGTGCACTGACTTGGGTCGCCGCCAGTCCGACCGCTAAGAGCGCCGGTGCGGATTCGAAGAGCGCACCGCCCGAAGGCGCACCGCGGCTAATGCGCACGATCGTCGTGCCGGCGCCCGGCGCGACGTCGCGCAGCGACACATTGACGGGCGCGCCGGGTGCAAAGTCCCCGGTGGGCATCGCGATACTCGCCATAACGGGACGCCCTGGTGCATCGAGCGCAAGCGGTACGCTGGTCCATGCGATCGCACCGGCACGCACGAACGCCGCACCGATACGGAGATCGCCCGTCGCATCCGCAATGCGCAGCGACGCCGATGCGTGCCCGTCGCGCACCGGCGCAAGCACCGCTTGCGTCCCGCCGGCGCTCTCGATCGTGAGCAGGGCGTCGCCCTGCGAACCGTCCAGCGATGCGGAGATTTGTACTGCGTCACCGGCGCGATAGACGTCGCGATCGAGTGCGACGCGCACGTTCGCGCTGCCGTTGAGGCTCGTGTCCTGCGTTGCTTGCGGGACGATATCCACTTGCGCCACATCCGTCGTGCTCGCGCCGTCGACGGTGAGCGTTGCAAATACAAGGTTTGTGCCGAGTGACGGCGCCGAGAATGCGCCGTGCGCATGACCGTCGGCGTCGAGTGTGAGATCTTGCTGTTGCGAGGATGGCCCGTGCTGCAGCGCGACCGTGACGTGCGCGCCGGCGAGCGGTCTGCCGCTATTGATGTCGTTGCCATAAATATCAAAGTTTACCGGGGTACCGAGCGTCTGTTGACCGCGATCGAGGGCAATACGCACGGCCGCACGCGCCGTTGGCACAACGATGCGGGTGACCGCGCTTGCTCCACCGGCGTCGGCGCGCACGCCGTACGTCGAGGGAAGCCTGTCGGTCGGATGCGGAATCATCACGGTCGCACGGCCGTCGCCATTGGTTTGCACCGTTTGATCGGTCCACACGCTCGTGCCCCACGGCACGTCCGGCGAACTATAGCCGACGTAGACGTGGGGCGAGCGCACGATCTGCACGCGGACCGGTACGTACCCGCGCGACGACGTGATCGTCACAGGGACGTCTTTTAACGGGTCGCACGGACCGTCACAGCCGCTCGCAATGTCGAGCGAAAGCCCGTTCGCGTCGGCGTCGACGTGGACCGTTGCGCCGCCTACGCCGCCGTTGACCTGGGCAAGGACTGCGTAGTCACCGGCTGTTGCATTCGACGGAATCGGAATATCGGCGGTAAACGCGCCGGCGGCGTCAACCGGCGCCTGCACTTGCGCGAGCAGCGTGCCGCCGAGTCGCATCGCAATCGTCGCACTACCCGTAGCCGGCCGTAACGAGCCGTTGCTCCGTGTGCGCGCAAACCCGATGATGCGCACCGCTCCGCCCGCGTGCACGACCGCCGTGTCGGTGCGCACGCCGACGATCGTGCCCGGCAACGGAGCTTGCGGAAGAAAACTCGCAAACGCGTAGCTGCTGCCGTATTGCGCGAGGGCGAAGACCGGTCGCGGCGTGCGATTCCAGCGAATGATGCCGTGCGAATCGGTGTAGCGCGTCTCAAAGGCGCCTTCGACCACGAATTGCACGCGGGCGTGCGCGAGCGCGTGACCGCTTCCAAGATCCGTCGCGTAAAGCAACAACTCGCCGGGCGTTTCCTTCGTCAGCAGCCCAACGCGCGTACGATTGATCCACACTTGCTCGCCGACATCGCCACGGCGCGCTTCGACCACGAAGAAGCCTTCGCGCGAGCCGAGCTGGACGTCTACCTCGCTCGATTGGAATTGATAGCCGCCGGGCGGAGTAAAACTAAAGCTCGTGACCGGCCTACGTCCGCGTGTATCGATCGCGCGGGGACGTGCATTCGAACCTGCGGTGACAACATCGGCTGGATCGACTTGGTATACTGCAAAGTGCACCGGCGCACTGGAGTACGTATCCAAACGCACGGCCGTTGATTGCCACGGCACGTTCGAATCGCTCGCGAAAAGAGCAAAGTAAGCGTCAAGCTTGTGCAGATCGACAATTGGTCGAGCGGCGGAGACCGGGGCAGCAAGCAGTGCAAGCGCCAGTGCGGTGACGGTAACAAGACGGAGCACGTTGCCTGCGACTTCGCGGCATCCCAGGAACGGTCCCCGGCGGGAGGTCGCGCAGAGCGGCCCGCATAAAGCCGCTGGCGTGAACCAGTCCGACTCCGCCGGGAACTCTCTGTCGACACGCTGCCGTTACTGTGGCTGTGAAGAGACGACCGAAACCGCGCCCGATCCGACCGAACGCCGCCACCTGCAAGTCATCGTTGCGTGCGGTTCGTGCGGACGGCAGTTCACTGTCCTCTCCGCGAATTAACGTGCGCGCGCTCCTTCTTACGCTCGTGCTCGCGGCGACCACCGCGGCTACGACGCCGCTCCCGTCGCCACCGATTCCAAAGGTGCCGCTGCACACGGAATTCGTCGTTGAAGTCAACGCGAAGGGCCAAGTCGTCCGCGTCAAATCGGCCAAGGCGTCATCCGACCCGTTCTTCAACACGCAGACGAACGGCAACGTGTTGCAGATGTGGATTCGACATCCCGACGGCAGCGCCGAGGTCGGGCTTTATCGCGTCAACTACGATTTCGATCCCAAGACGCAGAAGATCAGCCGCCGCATCGCGCTTGTTTCGCGCGGCGGAAACTGGGGGAACCAACCCGGTGCCGCGAGCGTCATGGTCGACACGGCCAAGCGCGAATACGAAGAAGCACAACAACGGCAAGAGCAGATGCAGAACAATTTGCCGCCGCTCGAGGGCATCATTGGCGCGACGCCGTCGCCCACGCCCCACGCATAGATCCCCGCTTCCGCGCGAGTTCGTGCTCGACCCGGTGGCGGATCGCGCACGCAGCTGTACCGGCAAAGACGCCTATCCAAGCGAAGAACACGCCCGCGCCTTCATCCTCATGCGGGGTGTGCCGCTCTTTGCATATCGATGCCGCTATTGCGAGATGTGGCACCTCACAAGCAAGCGGCCTCCGTGATAAACTAGCCGGGTATGCAGTTTGTAACGTATAGAATGAAGGACGGCCCGAGCGCCCCGGGCGTCGTCGAAGGCAACACCATTCGCCGCATCGATACGCCGACGATGCAGGCCTACATCGCGCTCCCGACCGAGCAGCGCGCGAAGCACCACACGAATGAAACGCTACCACTGCTCCTCGCCCGACTCGATGCGCCGGTCCACCCGCTGCGCAACATCTTCTGCGTCGGTCGCAACTATCTCGAGCACGCGAAAGAAGGCGCCGCGATCTTCGGGAAAGAGCTCAAGCTTCCGGACGTGCCGACATTTTTCACCAAAGCGACGCCGACGACGATCGCTGCGCACGACCAGACGCTCAAATTGGAAGCGCGCGTTTCGAACGAATATGACTTCGAAGCGGAGCTCGCGGTGATTATCGGTACGACCTGCAAAGATGTGCGCGAAGCGGATGCGATGGACGTGATCTTCGGCTATACCGCCTTCAACGACGTCACCGCGCGCGATCTGCAGCGCGCGCATTTGCAATGGTTCAAGGGCAAGAGCCTCGATGAGTGCTCGCCGTACGGCCCCTTCATTGTTTCCGCCGATGAAGTCGGCGATCCGCACGCACTCGAAATCATGTTTCGGCTCAACGGCGTCGAAAAGCAGCACAGCAACACGTCGCAGATGATGTTTCGCATTCCGCGACTGATCGAGGAGTTGTCCACAGGCATGACGCTTTTGCCCGGCGACGTAATTGCGACCGGCACGCCGTCGGGCGTCGGCTTTGCGCGCACGCCGCCGGAGTTTCTCAAAGACGGCGACGTGATGGAGGTCGAGATCGAAAAGATCGGCACACTGCGTAATACCGTCTCGATCAAGTAGGGCTTCCTAAACGCTCGCGTGAAACTCGCGCCCATGATCGTCGCCGTACCTCGTGAGGCCGCTTCGAACGAGCGCCGCGTGGCGCTGGTTCCGGAGACGGTAACGAAGCTCATACAGGCGGGCGGTTCCGTGCGCGTGCAACGCGACGCCGGAACCGCCGCCGCATTCCCCGACGCATTTTACACGCAGGCCGGAGCGTCGATCGTCGACGACCCGGCCGCGCTGGTTTCCGACGCCGATCTCGTCGTGACGGTCGGCAAGCCCGCACCGAACGTCCTGGCAGCGATGCGTAAGAACGCGACCCTGGTCGGGTTCTTGAATCCGCTCGGCGATCCGGCATACGTGGAAACGCTTAAGAATGACGGGATCACGGCACTCGCGATGGAGATGATCCCGCGCATCACGCGCGCGCAGTCAATGGACGCGCTCTCCTCCCAAAGCAACATCGCGGGCTACAAAGCGGTGCTGCTTGCAGCCGGTGCGCTGCCGAAATTCTTTCCGATGCTCACGACCGCCGCCGGCACGATCCCGCCGGCCAAGGTGCTGATTCTTGGTGCAGGCGTAGCGGGATTGCAAGCAATCGCGACCGCGCGCCGGTTGGGCGCCGTGGTCAGCGGTTACGACGTGCGCGCAGTTGTGAAAGAGCAAGTGCAGTCGCTCGGCGCAACGTTTCTCGAATTCGATCTCGGCGAGAGTGCCGAAGGCGCGGGCGGCTATGCGAAAGAGCTGACGCCTGAACAGCAAGAGCGCCAACGCGCGTGGATGGTCGAGCAGATCGGCAAGAACGACGTCGTGATCACGACCGCGCTCGTGCCCGGACGCAAAGCACCTATCCTCGTGAGCGACGCGGCCATCGCGGCGATGAAGCCGGGCTCGGTGATCGTCGACATCGCGGCCGAAGCGGGCGGAAACACCACGCTCACCAAAGCCGGCGAAACCGTGGTATCGCCCAACGGCGTGAGTATCCTCGGCGCGGTAAATCTTCCATCGACGATGCCCTACAACGCGAGCCAACTTTACTCGCGCAATGTCTACGCGCTGATCTCGCCCTTCATTAAAGACGGCGCGTTCACGCTCGATTTCGAGGATGAAGTGATCAAAGGAGCACGCATCGCATGACCGACGTCAATCACTTCATCACACTGCTTACCATTTTGGTGCTGGCGATCTTCGTAGGCTTCGAAGTGATCTCCAAAGTGCCGACCACGCTGCACACGCCGCTGATGTCGGCCACGAACGCGATCCACGGCATCGTGGTCGCGGGGGCGATCGTGGCGACCGTCGCGCTTTTTAACAGCGGCAACACCTCGATCGTCCTCACGATCGTCGCGGTAGCGGCGGTGACGCTCGGCGCGATCAACGTCTTCGGTGGATTCGCGGTGACCGAGCGTATGCTGCAGATGTTCAAAGGTAAGGGTGGTGGCAAGTGAGTATTGCCGCGCCACTCCTCGATCTCGTCGCGATCGCACTCTTCATTATTGGGCTGCATTTCCTAAACTCTCCGGCAAGCGCACGATCCGGTAACCGGCTCGCCATGTGCGGCATGTTTATCGCGCTTGTCGTCGTGCTGGTGCAGACCGACGGCGTTGCGTGGTGGGCGATTGCTATCGGCATGATCCTCGGCGCGTCGATCGGCATCGTCGCCGCGGTGCGCGTGAAGATGACCGCAATGCCGCAAATGGTCGCGCTGTACAACGGCGCGGGCGGCGGCGCCGCCGCGATGATCGGCGTCGTGGAATTTATCGTCTTCTTGCGCAGCGGGGGTTCGTCGCTCGACCCGATCGTTTCGGTCTCGCTCGTCGTCTCGATGATCATCGGCGCCGTGAGCCTTGCCGGTTCGATCGTCGCCTTTTTGAAGTTGCAAGAGCTGATGACCGGACGCCCCGTCACCTATCCGGGACAACAAGTCGTCAATGCAATCGTTACGCTTGGGATCATCGCCCTTGGGATCTGGTTCATCGTCAGCGGCGGTACGCTGCCGGTATGGGGCTTCGCGGTCTTGCTTGCTGCGGCGCTCGCGCTCGGCGTGCTTTTCGTGCTGCCGATCGGCGGCGCCGACATGCCGGTCGTCATCTCGTTGCTCAACTCATTCACCGGTCTTGCCGTAGCAATCGCGGGCTTTGAGATCGGCTCGGAACTGTTGATTATCTGCGGCGCGATCGTCGGCGCGAGCGGTACGATCCTGACCGTCGCGATGAGCAAAGCGATGAACCGCTCCCTGGCAAACGTGCTCTTCAGTGCGTTTGGTTCGGCCGGTGGATCGGAATCGGCGGCCGCGTCGGCCGGTCCGCAGAACGTACGCAGCGTCTCAGCCGACGACGTCGCGGTCATGCTTGCGTACGCGAACAAAGTGATGTTCGTGCCCGGGTATGGTATGGCGGTTGCGCAGGCGCAGCACAGCGTCAAAGCGCTCGCCGATCAGCTCGAGAAACGGGGCGTAAAGGTGCTCTACGCAATCCATCCCGTCGCCGGACGCATGCCCGGCCACATGAACGTGTTGCTCGCCGAAGCCAACGTGCCGTACGAAGCGCTGCTCGATCTCGATGACGCCAACAACGAGTTTCCGACGACCGATGTAGCCCTCGTCATCGGGGCGAACGACGTAACCAATCCGGCTGCGCGCAGTGTCAAGAGCTCGCCGATCTACGGCATGCCGATTCTCGATGTGGATAAGGCCGGCAACGTAATCGTGCTCAAGCGTTCGATGCGCTCGGGCTTCGCCGGCATCGATAACCCACTGTACGAGCTGCCGAACACGGCGATGCTCTTCGGTGATGCAAAGGCGTCGGTCGACGCACTGACCGCGGCGGTCAAGGCGTTGTAATGTCGACGCGGCGCCGCCATATCGGGAGCGGGAGCGTGTGGGAAGCGCGCGTCGGCTACGCGCGCGCGGTGCGCATCGGCGATTTCGTCTTCGTCTCGGGAACGACGAGCGATGGCCCCGATGCCTACGTGCAGGCCAAGGGTGCGATCGCGCGCATCGAACGCGCGCTCGAAGAAGCCGGCGCATCGCTCGACGACGTCGTGCGCACCCGGATGTACGTCGTGAACATCGATGACTGGGAGCTGGTCGCCAAGGCGCACCACGAAGCTTTCGGCGACGTTCGTCCCGCCGCGACGATGGTAGAGATCAAACGGCTGATCGCGGCGGACTTGCTCGTCGAGATCGAAGTCGACGCGTACATCGGATGATTCCATTGCTCGCGGCCGCGGTGCTCGCAGTGACAATCGAGCCGGCGTCGCTCGTCGACACCTTCGTCGGGACGTCGGGAACGCAAATCGGGGGTCCGATCGATACGTTCCCTGGCGCGGACACGCCGTTCGGGATGGTGCAGTGGAGTCCGGACACTCCCTCACAAAACGCCGGCGGCGGTTACGAGTACACCGACTCGTCGATTACCGGATTTAGCCTCACGCACTTGAGCGGACCGGGCTGTAGCGTGTTCGGCGACTTTGCAATGCTCCCGACACTAGGTGCGGTCACCGATCCTTCGACGACGCAGCAAAGTTTCTCGCATACGACCGAAACGGCGGCACCCGGGTATTACGCCGTCTCGCTCGGCACGCCGGCGATTCGCACCGAACTCACCGTAACCGCGCGCACCGGCCTCGGCGTTTTCACCTTTCCGGCGAGCGCACAAGCGAACGTCGTAATCAATCCGGCGTCGAATCAGGCGGGTGTTACCGACGCTTCGATTCACATCGCCGGTACGAACGAAGTCGAAGCGTCGGCATCGAGCGGGTTCTTCTGTGGCATGCCGGATCGCTACACGGTCTATTACGTCGCACGCTTTGACCGGCCGTTTGCGGCGTCCGGCGTCCTGGGCGACGGGCGTGGCCCACATGCCGCAGCGTGGGTGCGCTTCAATACGACGGCCAATTCCGTCGTGCGCGTACAGGTCGCGATCTCGTTTGTCGACGCGCAGGGGGCGCGCAACAACCTCGCCGCCGAAGCAAAGAGCTGGGACATCGCAACCGTACGCAACGCCGCACTGGCCGCGTGGCAGCGGATGCTTACGCGCGTCGAGATCTCGGGCGGGACGCGCAGCGAACAGCGCCAGTTCTACACGGCGCTCTACCATACGATGCTGCATCCAAATGTCATTAGCGACGCTGACGGACGGTATCGTGGCTTCGACGGCGACGTCCATCACGTCAAGCCGGATCATGCCGAATACGCCAATTACTCCGACTGGGATATTTATCGCACCGAGATTCCGCTGATTGCGCTGCTCGCACCCGAACGCGTGAGCGATATGGAACAGTCGCTCGTCGACGCTTACGCGCAGAGCGGGTGGCTTCCGCGCTGGCCGGTCGTCAATCAGCCGAGCAGCGTGATGGGCGGCGACTCTGTCGATCCCGTCATTGCCGGCGGCTACGCGTTCGGCGCGCGCAACTTCGACGCGCGCACGGCGCTACGAGCGATGATCAAGGGCGCGACCGATACCTCAAGCCCGCCGGGTTACGGCTGGTATCTCGAGCGTCCGCAATCGGCCGACTATCAGCGCTACGGCTACATTCCGAACTACTATACGACGTCGGTTTCGCCGGTACCGAACGGCGCGTCGGAGACGCTCGAGTACGCCCTCGACGACGCATCGATTGCCGCGTTTGCGCGCGCGATCGGCGATGACGCCGCATACCGGCGTTTTTTGCCGCGCGCGGATAACTGGACGACAATTTTCGATACGCAGACCGGCTGGGCCGCACCGCGCGACGGCGACGGCGCGTTTCTGCACACGACGATCGGTGAATCCGGCCAGAGCGGTTTCCAAGAGGGCAATGCCGCGCAGTACACATGGATGGTCCCGCAGGATCTTCCCGGCCTCGTGCGCGGTATGGGTGGCCGCGACGCCGCGGCGGCAAAACTCGACACGTTCTTCTCGCAACTCAACGCCGACCAAGATAAGCCCTACGCGTGGATGGGCAACGAGCCGAGTCTCGGTTCACCATGGACCTATCTCGCCGTAGGCGAACCGTGGCGCGCACAGGCGATCGTGCGCACCGTGATGACGACGCTCTACATGGATACGCCCGACGGCATCCCCGGTAACGACGATCTCGGCACGATGAGTGCATGGTATGCGTGGTCGGCGATGGGCCTCTATCCGCAGTTTACCGCGATTCGCGATCTCGATATCGGCTGCCCACTTTTTTCACACATCGTCATTCGCGCGCCGCACGGGCCGACGATCACCATCGACGCACCGGCCGCATCGGACGCGACGCCGTACGTCACCGCGCTGCGTGTCAACGGCCAAGCGACGCAGCACACCTGGATCGCCCTGCCACTGCACGGCAGCGTGCATCTCGCGTTCGATTTGGCATCGACGCCGGACAAAGCGTGGGCCAGCGCGCCCGAGGACGCGATGCCGGCGTTCGCAACAACCAACGCCGCCTTTCCACCGTCCACGCCGGTACGCATCACGCGGTCGGATGCAGCCGTGCAGCTCACCCCCGGTAGCAGCAACGCCTCAACGACGATTACGTTCGAAAACACGGGTGACTCGCCGGCATCGCTGACGTGGCGCGCAACGACACAGCACGGCCTCTCCGTCGCGCCGTCGGTCGGTTCGATAACGCTCAACGCGAAGTCGTCGCAGAACGTCCCAATCGTCATCGCGTCGGGTACCAGCGGCCTGTATACCGTGCGCATCGCCGGCGTCGACGGGCGCGGCGCGCAGCTCCAACCGGTAACGATCGACATTCGCGCGCAACAAAACAACGAGCGACTGCCGCTCGCGTGGATCGCCAATCGCTTTAACGACACCGTCATGCCGTACGACATTCGCACGGGTGCGCTCGGAGCGCCGATCGCCGTCAAAGACGAGCCGCGCGATGGCGCGCTGACCCCGGATGGTCGACTGTACTTCGTCGCGGATCGCAGCGCGAAAAATGTCAGTGTCGTCGATACCGTGCAAAACAAAGTCGTCGCCGACGTCGCGGTCGGCAATTCGCCCAACGGGCTTGCGATCGCGCCCAACGGCTCGACTGTCTGGGTTGCCAACTACGATGATGGGACAATTCAGCCGATCGATGTGGCGACGCTGCGTGCAGGCAAGCCGATCGCAGTCGGTACGGGGCCGCGCTATATCGCAATCGCGCCCGACGCGTCGCGTTTATACGTCACGATTCAAGGTTCAAACGCCGTCGCTGTCGTCGATCTGAAGTCGCGCGCAGTGCTGACGCCGGTGAGCGTCGGACAGCGCCCCGTCGGCCTCGCGCTCTCACCCGACGGCAAGATGCTCTATGCGGTCAATAACGGTGAGAACACGGTGAGCATTGTCGATCTGGCAACCGGCAAGTCGGTAAAAGCGGTCAAAGTCGGCGTCGAGCCGATGTACATTTCCGTCGACCCGACCGGCAAGCTTGCTTACGTGACGAACTACGCGACGACGACCGTGACGCCGATCGACCTCACGACGAACACGGCAAAACCCGATATTACGGTTGGAGGGCAGCCGTTCGATGTCGAGTGGCTGCACGACGGCTCGGCCGCCATTGCCATTCTCCATCGCGGTAATGCGCTCGTGCGCATCGATCGTGATGGTCACGCCTCAGCACCTCTCTTTCTCGGCAGCGGCGGAGCGTACACGATCTCGCTACCTCATTGAGCAATCAGGGTGTCACTCAAACTCCATCGCTATCTGCGCCGCATCAAGTATGGCGGTCCGCTCTCGCCGACGCGACAAACGGTGCACAACCTGCATCGCGCGCATCTGCTTGCGATTCCGTTTGAGAACATCGACGTACAGCTTGGCGAGGTGCCTTCACTCGAGTTTGACGCGATCTTCGAGAAGCTCGTGGTGCGGGAGCGCGGCGGCTGGTGCTTCGAACATAACCTGCTCTTCGCATGGGTCATCAAGCAGATCGGCTTGCGGGTGGAGACCATCGGTGCGACGGTCAACCGAAGCCGCCCGGTCGAAGGCGCACCGATCAATCACCTCGCCCTGCTCGTACATCTCGACGAACCCTATCTTGCCGACGTCGGCTTCGGTAACGGCTTCCTCACGCCGGCACCGCTACGCGAGGGACCGTTCAACGACGGTCGCTTCGATTTCAAGCTCACGTGCCACGGCAACTACTGGCGCTTCTACAACCATCGCGAGAACGGGGCAACCTACGATTTCACCGGCGACCCGGTCGATATGGAGGCACTCGAGTCCGCAAATCGCAGTCTCGCAACGACAAGTGAGTCGCCGTTCGTTCAAACGCTTGTCTGTGCCCAGCTCAGCGAACGCGGCATGGCGACGCTGACCAATGCCGCGTTGCGCGTTTTCTCGCCCGAGCATATGAATGAAGAGTCTGCGTCCTCGCACGCATCGTTCCAACGCATTCTTCGCGAGCACTTTGGCCTCGAGATCGACCGCAGTGAAGCGCTCTGGACGCGCGTCGCCGATCAACACAAGCGCTGGCTGCGCAAACGCATCAGAGGATTTTAGGCCGGCGCGATCACGTCGAGTAGGCCGAGGTGCTTGGCATCCTCGGATGACTGCCAGACCCATGGATCGTCGAGATAGTCCGAGTGAATGAGCGGGTGAAAGGGCGTCATGTGACGATGTCCCTTTTCGTTGCGGCACACATCGGCATATGAACGAATTTCGTCGCAGATCGGATCCTGAAAGTACCAGTAGTTAAGCCAGAAAATCTTGGCGCCGTCCTTCTTATCGAGCACGTCAACATCGCCGCAAAAGATCCGCTCGCAGGCCTTTCCGCGCCACTCCTCATATGAGAGCGACGGTGAGGCGCCCGAGACGTCGAAGAAATAATTCGTTTTCTCCAGCGACGATCCCAACATGACGAAGGCGCGAACTTTGTTGAATTGCTCGGCGGTCAGCGCACCCTGCTCGCAGGCTTGCTTCAGGCGCGTGATAGCATCGGTCGCGATCGTGCCGCCGAGGCTATGCGAAAGCAAAACCACGCGATCGTAATCGAAGCCGCCGTTGCGCTCCGGCGTGACCGCGCGCAGCAACGCAGTTACGGCCGTATCCATGATCGCGTCACGCAGGCCGTAGAACTTCGCGTCGTTCTCGTCGCGAGTCGTGTAGATCTCGACATCGCCGAAGAAATTCACGATGAAGTCGATCAGGAGCGCATAGCCGATCTGGAACGCGAGAAAGATTAAGATGAGGAACAGGACGCCCATCCACCCCATTGACTTGCCGCTCGGGAATTTTGCTACCGCCATCCCGTAGATCATCAGACTTCCGAGGGTCGCGGTGATCGCAATCGCCAGCGCACGATGCCAGATCGCCGCGCGATGCTTTGCGAGCGCTTTGCGTTGCACCCAGGTTTTGACTATAGCCGCAAGCGCCTGACCGACCAGAAACGCGCCGGCGATTCCGACGAGCAGCCAGACGACGACCACCACCGGGTGCCCGGTCGGCGATTTCACGTTGGCGTTCAACGCGTTGATCGCTTCGCCGACCGTCGAACGCTGCGAGATACCGGTGATCGTCGCAAGACGAATCGCCGATTGCCATACCATCACGAGCGACACGCCGAACAACACGAAACTCAACAGCAGCGCACTGCCGATGAATCCGAAGTCGAAAAACTGCTTGACAAACGGCGCGTGGATGCGCGCGGTCGTATTGAACGGGGCAAAGACCGAGCGCAGGATCCACTGCAGCACCCAGAACCAGTTGGTCTGGCCCTTATCGATCGGACTCCAATAGGCCTCAATGACGTCGAAGAACGTGCTCTTCGGATCCTTCCGGGCGTCACCGGTATGCAGGACGCGCGTGGTCGTCGGCAACGGATCGTCGATGCCGGGTTCCAGCACGTCGCGCGGATTGACGACGTCGAGCGTCCACGCGTCCGCGCCGTCGCGCTCGTTTAGCCGCGCGCAGAGATCGCTCGCAACCTGATCTTGGAACTCATAGCGCGGGTGCGGTGCAACACCATGGACCGCGACGATGGCGACTCGTTCGCTCATGTTCTCCACTCCCATGCATTCCATGTCGGCAAAAAGGCGTTGGGCGCAAAGCCGTGTAGCCGATCGCGATACGCGTACAGATATCGCGCATTGAAGAGGTAGAGCAGCGGGACCTGGTCCGCCACGCGGCGCGCGATCTGCCGGTAGAGCAGGCGGCGTTCCACCTGGGACACGCGGGTCAGCGCCTGGGCTTCGAGCCGATCGACGGCCGGGTCGCACCAGTGCATGTAGTTCGATGGCGCGCCGCAGGTGAGCACGTCGCTATCGTCGGGATCGGCGCCCATCGTGAACGGTACATAGGCAAGATCGAAGCGCCCGGTCGCGAGAATTCCGGAGACCGGCAAGAACAGCTGCGCGTTGCTGATGCTCTCAACCGAGACGTCGACGCCGCGCTGACGCAGTTGGGCCTGGACCGCTTCGGCGACGTGCACGCCCGTCACCGATTCGGGAAATTGCGCGTAGGTGAGATGCAGCGCGCGCATGCCGCTCGGCCCGCGCTTGTAGCCGGCCGCATCGAAGAGCGCGTCGGCAGCCCGCGGATCGTAGCCGGGCTCGCGAATCGCCGGATCGTACGCCCAGGAGAATTGCGGCTGCAGCATGTTGGTCACCGGATACGCGCCGAGCGTGATCTTCGAGCTGATCGTCGTCCGGTCGATCGAAAGCGCCAGCGCACGCCGCACGCGCACATCGTTGAGCGGTGCACGCTTCGTATTGAACACCAGCGCCGCCACGACCGCGGTCGGCGTCGTGTAGATCTGCACGTGCGTGTCGCGCGACGCAATCGGCCGCTGCGCGGGAGCGATCAAATTCCAATCGAGCGCGCCGGATTGCAACATCAACATATTGGTCGACGGATCGCCGGCGATGCGGACGTCGAGCATGCCGGTAGGCGGTGTGCCCCGCCAATAGTGCGGATTCGCGCGATAGGTGATTGATTCGCCGCGCCTCCACGCAACAAAATCATACGGCCCGTCACCGACGCTCGGGAGTTTGCTCAGCGGCACGTGCGCGGGGAGCACGACCTGCGGCGTGATGCCATAGGAGAAGTACGTGAGCACCGCCGGCGCCCACGCCCGGCGCAGGTGCAGCACGACGGTATGCGCATCGGGTGCGCTCGCGCGATCGATCAACGCGTAACCTGCGTGCGTGCGCACGGGGTTTTTCGGATCCATGATCGCGCGGAACGTGTAGAGCACGTCGGCGCTGGTGAGCGGCACGCCATCACTCCAGCGGACGTTCGGACGCAGATGATAGACGATCGTGCGACCGTCGGCGGAAAGATCGCCGTTGGCGAGCGTCGGTATGCGGGCGAGCAGCACCGGCACGGGATGGCCGTGCGCGTCGAGGTCGATGAATGGCTCGTAGGCGAGTCGCGCGACCTGTGCCTCGGCCAGCGAGGCGTCGGGATGGATGAAGAGCGGGTTGAGCGTCGTCGGGTCGGCCGCGAGGTCAAAGCGTACGACGCCCGCCGGGGCCGCGGCCGGGCCGCCGGCCTTCGCGCAGCCGGCGAGCAAGATCGCCGCCAGCGCCGCCGCCTTGAATGAACGGATGCGGGGTGCTATAGTCAAACCGCCGAACAACCTGCGGCAAGAAAAGCGAATTTGGCGAACATGATTGTCTCCGAAGACCTCGACCACCTCGACCTCGCGCTGCTCGAGGCTCTTCAGCGCAATGGGCGCTCGACCTTCGCCGAGCTCGGCGCGCTCGTTGGGCTGAAGCCGCCTGCGGTACACGATCGCGTGAAGCGGCTTGAGGCGCGCGGGCATATCCGCGGATACAGCGCGCAGCTCGACGGCCGCAGCCTCGGGCTTGAACTGATCGCGTTCGTGAGTTGTTATACGACTCCAGATGCGGGTTACGAGCAATTCACCAAACGTTTGAGCGAGATGCCGGAGGTATGCGAAGTGCATTCGGTGGCGGGCGAAGAGTCGTTCGTCTGCAAAGTGATGACGCGCTCGACGCACCATCTCGACGAGCTGCTCTCGCGGTTGAAGGCGCTCCCCGGCATGGCACGGACGAAAACGACGATCGTGCTCTCGACGCCGTTCGAGCGCGACGGGATCGCGGTGCGTTCGTGAGCATCGCCTCGGAACGTGCGCCGCATCCGCTCGGCACGCATCGCGTGCTCGAGCCGGCCGGGGCGATGCCGCAGAACGCGCACAGGCTCGACAACACGCCGGTCGCATTCGAGGGCGAGCGACTCTGCGACGTCGACGTGCTCAACATCGACTCGGCATCGTTCAGACAGATTGCCGACGCGTGCGACGGTGATCCGGCGCGCATCGCCGATCACGTACGTGCGATCGTCAGCGAGCGCGGCAAGATGCATAATCCCGTCACCGGCAGCGGTGGGATGTTCATCGGAACCATGCGCGCGACCGGCGAGCGGATCGCGTCGCTCGTATCGCTTACGCTGACGCCGTTGCACATCGAAGCGATCGAGCGCGTCGACGTCGGCACCGGCCGCATCTGGATTCGTGGGAGCGCGATCCTTTTTGCGACGAGCTTGTGGGCCGTGCTCCCCGACGACATCGACGAGAACGTTGCGCTTGCGGTGCTCGACGTCGCCGGCGCGCCCGCGCAGACCTTGCGCCTATGCCGACAGGGCCAGACTATTGCGATCGTCGGCGCCGACGGCAAGAGCGGTTTGCTCGCGTGCGCGCAAGCCAAAGCGCGCGTCGGCGAGAGGGGGCGTGTGATCGGGATCGCGCCGTCGAAGCAGACCGTCACCGCGAAGTTGTTGATCGAGCATGCGTACGTCGATGATTTCATCGTCGCCGATGCCCGCGATGCTCGCGGCATGAGCGACGCGCTCGTGCGCATTGCGCCCGGCCTCGCCGATGTGACGATCAACTGCGTCAACGTGGCGGGTACCGAACTCGGCTCGATCCTTTGCACGAAAGATCGGGGCACCGTCTACTTCTTCTCGATGTGTACGTCTTTTACGGCCGCTGCGCTCGGGGCCGAAGGCGTTGCAAAAGACGTCACGATGATCGTCGGCAACGGGTATGCTCGCGATCACGCCCAGATCGCGCTGCAAACGCTACGCGACCACCCCGAGATTCACACGCACTTCAAACGCACCTACGCTTCAAGGAACCGGCCATGAGCGAGATCGTCCACCTCAAACCGCCCGTCGATCCGTCGCACTTCAAATATAAAGCGCTCAAGCAGGGCGAATTCTGGCGTCACGTGCCCGCCTATCACGAGATCGATGAGGCGACGTTCCTGGATCATCTTTGGCAGCAGCGCAACGCGGTCAAGACGCCGCAAGAGCTGCTCGCGACGATCAAGGACCTGTGCAGCGGTGATTTCTTTGCCGACGCTGCGGCCGGATTCGAGCAGGCGCCGATGGCGGTGCGCGTCTCGCCGTACGCGCTCGCGCTGATCGACTGGAACGATCCGGTCGACGATCCGATTCGGCGGCAATTCGTTCCGCTCGCATCCGCCCTTCTGCCCGATCATCCGCGCTTGACGCTCGACTCGCTGCACGAACAGGCTGACTCGCCGGTTCCAGGTCTCGTGCATCGCTACGTCGACAAGGCGCTCTTCCTTCCGCTCAACACGTGCCCCGTGTACTGCCGCTTCTGCACGCGCAGCTACGCGATCGGTCCCGATACCGAGAACGTCGATAAGGTCGCGCTTGCAAAAACCCCCAAGCAGTGGGAAGACGCGTTCCAGTATATCAGCGAGCGTCCGGAACTCGAAGACATCGTGATCTCCGGCGGCGACGCGTATCAACTACCGCCGAAGAACATCGCGCTGATCGGTAATGCGTTGCTCGATATTCCGCACGTGCGGCGCATGCGCTTTGCGACCAAAGGTCCGGCGATCATGCCGATGAAGCTGCTTACCGACGACGCATGGCTCGACGCGCTTACCGCAGTCGTCGATCGCGGCCGCGCGATGGGCAAAGACGTCGTGCTCCACACGCACTTCAATGCGCCCGAAGAGATCACGTGGATCACGCAACAAGCCATGGCGCGGATCTTCGAGCGCGGTATCTTCACGCGCAACCAATCGGTGTTGATTCGCGGCGTCAACGACACGCCGGAGCGCATGGCGCTGCTCGTCAAGCGCCTCGAATACGTCAACGTGCATCCCTACTACGTCTATATGCACGACATGGTCAAGGGCGTCGAAGAACTGCGCACGACGATTCAGACGTCGGTCGACATTGAGAAGTTCGTACGCGGCGCGACTGCCGGCTTCAACACGCCGCTGTTTATCTGCGATGCGCCGGGCGGCGGCGGCAAACGCGACGTGCACTCATTCGATTACTACGATCGCGAGAACGGGATCTGCGTCTACACGGCGCCGGCCGTCAAGAAGAACAAGGCCTTCGTGTACTTCGACCCGATCGATAAGCTCTCGCCCGATGCGCAAGCGCGCTGGGCGGTCAAAGAGATCCAGGACCAGATGATCCGCGAAGCGATCCGTAGGGCGGGCGACGCTGCCGACGAGTTGGTTCTAGCATGAACGAAAAGGCCTTTCGCCTCGACTTTGCGATCGCTATTGCGGCGCTGCTCGTAAGCGCGGCGGCAGCATTCGCGTTGATCTATCAAACGCGCGTCATCGCTCAACAGTACGCCGCGACGATCTGGCCGTACCTGAGCGTGAATAGCAGTTATAGCCCGCTCGGCGTGACGATTCAGGTCGCCAATGACGGGCTTGGACCGGCGCTGATCGATTCGGCGCAGCTCTTTATCGATGATAAAGCCGTGCCTGGCTGGGGCACGTATCTGCACGACCTCGAAGTGAACCCGGCTTTGAAAAATGTTCGAGCCTCTATATCCTCTTCGTCGTTTGGGCGCTCCACCACAATTCGTCCCGGCGACTCGAAGTTGCTGTTTGCCATCGCATTCAAGCGGACGATCGCGCCGGGCGCGTTAACCGCACATACGGTCGGGGTTCGTCTTTGCTATTGCTCGATCAACAACAGCTGCTGGAATCTCCTCGCGACGCCGGGCAACGACAGTCGCCGCACGCCGCAGCCGGTATCGGATTGCACGGAGAACACGATGATCTCTTCGGATCTTTCGTACCCGTCGTCGCCTCCGCGTAAAAAATAAACTCGACGGGAGGTCGCGCCGCCATAGGCCCGTATCGTGGCGAGGCCGAGGGCGTGTAGCGCCGCACGTGCGGACGGCCCGCGGCGGCGCGACTCTTGCGGCGAGTGCCATCTGTATTGCGCATTAGGTGCCCTTCTGAGCGCCGGCATAGAAGATCACTTTGAAGATTGCCTGCGGTACGGTCGTGAGCGTGTTCGGATCGCCGTAGGCAAGGTAGAATTCATAATCGCGCAAGCGCAAGTGATACGCGACCGAGACGTTCGAACAGACCCCGATGCAGTTGCCGCCGCCGTTGGGTTCCGGCGGCACACCCTGAATCTTCCGCACGCCGACCGCGAACGACGAATTGCGATCGAGCTGGTAACTATAACTCACCGAATCAAACCATTGAATGTTGTCGGGTGAGTTGCCGTACATCCACTGCGAGGTGTTGTCTACCGCGAAGGTAAGGTAGCCGCGCGTGCCCATGCGCAACGTCGTCGAGCGGTACCACGTGTCTAGTCGCCCAAGACCGTACCGTCCCGTGTAATACTGAATCTGTGTCGGTGTCGCTGACGATCCATGCGACGGAAAGTTGCCGACGTTGTTCTGCGTGCCGCTATGGTACGTGAGGCTAAAGCCGCCGCTCTGCGAGATCGGCGTCATCACCTCACCGAAGCGCCAATAGTTCGACCCGGAAAAGGCTTGTATATCGATCGTGCTCTTGGTTAGCAGATCGAGCAGAATTTGCGTGTCGGTCTGGGCCTGACCGTACTGCACGCCTTGATAGCGGTCCAGAAAGACACTCACGCCGGCGGAGAGCAGCTTGTCGTTTGGCGAGAACGTCCAGATGCGTGCCGTGTAGGCGCCATATCCCGCGATGCCGGGGTGCGAATCGAATCCGTCGACCGGATCGAACTGGTCGCCGACTTTGCGAACCGAGCCATAGAGCGCAAACTTCTGATTGCCCCAGCCACCCCCGGCGTCAAGCCACTGGCCCTGGGAAGGATCGGTGACGAGCGTGCCCGACTCGACGGCATCGTTCGCGTAGAAGCTGAGGTACTTGCCGTTCCAATATGAAAGACCGCCCTCATTCGTTGTGTCGTTCAGCCCCGGAATATCGGTGATCACATGTTGAAATGCGCCGTTCCAGTGCGTATCCGGCGACGTGTAGTTCAACGCCGCCGCCCCGTCGTTACGGTCGTCGCCGAGCGCATCGAACGCGGCAAGACCAAACTCGCCTTGGCGCCCTTCGAACGCATATCCGGACGCCGGCGTCGGAATCGACGGCGTGTAGAGTGTCGTGCGGAACCCGTTGCACACGTTGCAGTTGAACGCGTTGAAAAAGCTCGCCGCCTGTGTGAAGAATGGCCGCACTTCGCTGTAGGTACGTTCGAAGACGGTCGGCGAGATCGACTGCTGGTCGAGCTCGACGTTTGAATAATCCGGATGAAACGTCCCGAAGAATGAGGCCGTCTGCGCAACCGGAATCGAGAAATCCATGCCGACGCGCGACGTGCTTCCGCCGATCGTCTGGCTCGCTGCTTCAGCCAGCGCGTACGGCGCGATGCGCGGCTTGGGCACCGGCGGCTTTGCGATGTTCGTGAACGTTACCGTGCCCGCGCGCGCCGGATCGTCGGGGTTGGTCTGCGCCGGATCGTACGACCAAACGTCGAGATCCCCGGTGCTGCGCACGTAGCGAACGACTTGTACGCGCCACGTACCTGTGTGCGCGCCGTGGATAACGGCCAGCGGAATGGCCATGTCGACGGTGTATCCGCCGTTCTTTACCGCGCCTTTTGACTCCCAATGCGGCGCGAAGGCATTGTTCTCACTCGAAGCTTCGTTGTGCGCGCCGATCGGGTTCGATTCGAACTGGTACTGGAATCCTGCGGGACCGGTCGGCCAAAGGTCGACCCAGACCGCGTCGTCGCTCCAGGCAATACCGCCGCCGATATTGCTCCCGCCCGTGACCGTGTCATCGACGTGCTGCGTGGCGACCAACGGCGCAGTTTGCTGCGCATCGAAATGCACGTACAGAAACTTGCCGTCGCTCCACATGTAGACGTCGGTTTTGTCCTGGGCCGGGCGCGCGTGATCGACGTCCCACGCCAGCGTGATGTGCGCCGGCGGCGTAGAGCTTGGGACCGCAAAGGTTCCGAGGAGGGCGAGAAGCGGAACGATCAAGGCAGCACCGCACCGTCGAGCGAGTTCTCCGACTTATCGCGCAACATCGCGGCGGTAACCGGCGAACATCGGCGGTCACCGTGTTCGCGATCGCACAACTGCACGCCGGTAAAGACCGTACCGTGCACCGAGGCACCGCGGAGATTGATGCATTCGGCCTCACGCTGGAAGACGACGCCATCGTCGTCATCGGAGTTATGCGCGCAGACCCAAGCATTCCGTAGCGATGCGCCGTCAAGGTGCGCATCGCGCATGTTGACACCGACCAAGTCGTCGCCGTCGAACCGCACGTTGCTGAGGTTCGCACCGCTGAAGTTCGCTCCGATAAACCCCGCGTTGGTGAGGTTCATGCCGTGCAAATCCGTGCCTTCGATGTTTGCGCCGGTGAACGTGGTGTGGTCGAACTGCGCGCCCTGAAGCTGCGCACCCCGGAGGTTTGCCCCGATGAACTGCGCGCCACGAAGATCCGCACCGCGGAGATCGGCGCCTTCCAAGTTGCAGCCCGTCAACCGCGCGTCGCGCAGATTCGCCGAACTCAGATCGCTGTCGCGCATGTTGGTTCCGGTGTAATCCACGCCATGGAGATCTGCACCGTGCAGGCGCATGTTCGAGAGATTGCACCCGACGCAGCGAGACGGGAACGAGGTCGATTGCGCAGTCGCTAAACCCATAGATGCTAGAAGTAGTACGCACGCGACTCCAAGGTTTCGCATCAGTGCCGTCATTTTGACCGACTTCCTTTCTTAGGCTGTGACACACGGATGCCCGGGCGCGGGCGCCCATCATCCACGAGAGGTATGAAGATTAGTTAAGGATTACCGAGCTGCGCTCCGGAGAAATCACAGCCGATGAATTGCGTTCCGTCCGTGCGCGCGCCGCGCAGATCCGCATTCGAGAAGTCCACGCCGCTAAAGATTGCCTTGCTAAGATTAGCTCCGCGCAGGTTAGCCTTGCTCAAGTCAACGCCGGTGAGTTTGATGCCGCTCAGATCCATGCCGGCTAGGTTCGCGCCCGAGAGGTCGCAACCGCGACAGTGCGGGAGATATGCGCGAATCTGGGCCGGTGAGAGGGTACGCGGATTGAGATCGGCACCGCTCAAGTTGGCGTCGTCGAGGTTCGCACCGTCGAGTTTCGCGCTATCGAGATTTGCGCCGCTCAAGTTTGCGGCTACGAACGATGCGTTGCGCAGATCGGCACCTTCGAAGTCGGAGCCGCTGAGGTTTGCGCCGTTAAAATTCGCGCCCTGAAGATTCGACTTGCTGAAGTCCGTGCCGGTGAAATTCGAGCCGGAGAAGTTTTTGCCCGAGAGGTTCTGTCCCGAGAAGTTGCAGCCCGTGCAATTCATCCCACGACCGCGAATCGCGGTCTTTATTGCCGTGTCGATGGTCGATCCGCGCGCAGCGCTCGTCGCGGCTTCAGACGCGGTCGCCGCACCGGCATACGCTATCGACTTGGTTGCGGCTTGCACGGGTTTCGCGACATTGACGGTCACGTTCGGAATCGTGAGTGAAACTTGCGGTAGGGTGACGTCCAGCTTCGGCGCGGGGGCCTTGAACGGCGCCGCCGATTGCGCTGCGTGCGCCGTCGTCGCGGCCATTGCGACCGCTGCCGGCGCTGCCGGCGGGCACGGCAACGCAAACGCGATCTCCGGCGTAAGCGTGGACGCGACGAAGTAGCCCCCGAGCAATCCGACCGCAACCGCGCCCGCGGTTGCCGGCGATATCGACGAGCCGATCGCGCGTCCCGTGCGCAGCAGGCGCTCGATACGAATCGAAATGTTCTTGCGCGTCGTAAACACGCCGGGTGCGGCGAGCGGCTGGTGCGGCCAGCTCGTTATCTCCGCCATCTTCGTGAGGCAAAAAGCGTAGGTACGGACGGCACCGGTGAGTTCGAGGACGTAGTCATCGCACGCAACCTCGCGCTCCACGTCCATTTGCCGTGCGATGAACCACACTGCCGGATTAAAGAACAAGAGCGAGGTAATTACGCGCTGCAGGCCGTTCGTCCAGTCGTCGTGCCGCAGCAAGTGCGCGAGCTCGTGCAAGCTGATTTGATCGATCTCTTGTGCGTCGAACTGATCGAGCAGTCCCTTGGGCAAAAGAACCATCGCATCGAACAAGCCAACGGCAACAGGCACTTCGATGCCGGCCGTAACGCACAGCCGTACGTCGCGCTCGGGGTCGATCCGCTGCCATTGCCGCAGCTGATCGCGATATTCGATGCCGAGCGGCATTGCATCGCGCTTGAGACGCTCGAGGCGCAGCAGCGCGACAGCGAGGCGCACGACAAGTAGCAGCGCCGCAATGCCCCACAGGGAGAGAAAAATCGTCATAAACAGCAGCGGCGCGTTGATGTGGACGTCCGGCATGCGCGGTACGCTCAGGCTTCCGCCTCCGGACTGCGTCGCTCCGCTCGCAGCAGCCGTCTGCGTCGTCGGAACCGAAACGTTGGGCGCAGCCGTCTTAGATGATGTTTTTTGGATTGGATTCGTGGTGGTAGCGGGCAGCGTGTAGTAGCTGATGTGTGTCAGGCTGGTGGCGATCGGTACGACGACGACCGCGACGAGCGCGAGCGTCCACGCAGCGTAACGCGTCGATGCGTTCACACGCGGGAAAAGCCGTAGCGCGAGCCAGGTGAGGCCGGCGATCGCAAGGCCCTGCCAGAGAGTGTTGACGAGCACGACGATGACGGCGTGCGCGATGACCTCGAACAACGAGGGCTGCATGGACTAGGCCTCCTCGTAGCGTTCGATCAGCGAACGCAACCGCGCAAGCTCGTCATCTGAGGGCCGTTCGTTCTCGATCAAGCGCAATGCGAGCGCGCCGGTGCTGTTGCCGAAGAACTTCTCGACGACGTTCTTGACGGCGCTGCCGGCAGCGGCTTCACGCGCGATGAGCGGACGGTAGACGAAGGCGCGACCCGCCTCCTCGTGCGTCACGTGGCCCTTCTGCTCCAGGATGCGCAGCGTGGTAAGCACGCTGTTATAGGCCAGCGGAGGCGGTGGGAGCGCTTCGGTCACCTCGGCGACGGTCGCGCGCTCCAGGCGCCAGATTACCTCCATGACGCGCAGTTCGGCTTCGGTGAGGGTGGGTGATGGACGACGGGGCATGCCGGGATTCTCCTATCTCCTAATTCTTTAAGAGCAGAATACCGCGCCGGTCCCGGCTTGTCAACTAAAAAGTTAGTTAGCCGCCCGCGACTTTGGCTTTGCGCCCTTGGGCGAGAAACCAGGCGACGATTCGCTCGCGGTGATCGCCTTGAATCTCGACGATCCCGTCTTTACTGGTCCCGCCGGTTCCGCAGTGGCGTTTGAGCGCCTTCGCGATCTCATCGGTCTCGTGCGGACGCAGGCCGTGGACGAGACTCACGACGCTCGCGCGACGGCGTTCGCGCGCAACACGGATCACGCCGTCAGCGGGCATTGCGGGTTTGGGCATGCAAGCCCCTTCGCATGGCTCGGCTCTGTATCTTCTGCGGCGCGCACGCCGGCACGAACGCAGCATACCGGCGACTCGCAGCCGAGGTTGCGCAGGCAGTGTACGCCCGTGGCTTCGGTTTGGTGTACGGCGGTGGCCGCGTCGGATTGATGGGCTCGCTCGCCGATGCGATGCTCGCGCTGGGTGGCGAAGTAATCGGCGTGATCCCGCGCGGCCTTGCAAGCGACGAGATCGCGCACCCCGGCGTCGAGCAGTTGCGCGTGGTCGAAAGCATGCACGAACGCAAAGCACTCATGGCGGACTTGAGCGACGGGTTCATCGCGCTTCCCGGAGGCTACGGCACGATGGATGAGTTTCACGAGATTTTGACGTGGCGCCAACTCGGCATTCACGATAAGCCGATCGGCTTACTCAATAGCAACGGCTATTACGATCACTTGCTCGCGCTCTATGCGCGCATGCGCGACGAAGGCTTCATCGCGCGCGGCGGGCGCGAGCTCTTCGTCAGCGCGGCGGAGATCGACGGCTTGCTCGGCGCGATGGCGGTTTAGCCGTGCTCCTCGCGGTATTTCTTGTAGCGGGGAATCGCCTTAGCCATCGCCGGAAGCAAACGCATGGCGGTGGCAAGATCGCCCTGCGCCTTTGCGCGTCCGGTCATCAGGGCGCTCGGTGACATTTCGCCGCGATAGAGCGCATCGAGTGTGTCGGCGCGCATAAAAAGTTCGACGGTCGGCGTGGGGGCGCTCGGGTCGTCGATATATACGTCGTAACGGCGGCCCGGCTCCGGTTTGCGCGTCGTGTCGAGCACGATCCGAACGACCGGGTCTTTCAACGTGTAGGCGAGAACGACGCCGTTCCCGCCGAAGAACGGATCCTCGACCTCGGCTTCATATTTGAAAAAGCCTTCGAGCACGTCGCGCGCGTGCGCGCTATCGCGGAATGCAGCCATTGCGTCTCCTCAAAGGGAACGACGTCTCCACGAACGTACGCACCCGAAGAGTACGTGGAAGGAGACCGGCGTGAATTTCACACTTCGATCCCTATGGAGTATATCGGTTTTGGGCGGCCTCGTGCTTACCCAATATGCCACGATTCCGGCTCGTGCGCAGTCGACGACGGCGGCGCAGACCACGGTCGCGAAAGCGCTGCCGGCGAGTACCGATGGGACGGATCCGTTCCAATGGCTCGAAGACAAAGACGGCGCGCGGTCGATGGCATGGGTCGAAGAGCAGAACGCCAAGAGCCTTCCGGTTCTCGAAAACAATCCGCACTATCCGGGCCTCTATAGCGACGCACTCGCAATCGCGCAGGCCAAAGGACGCATTCCCTACCCGGATACGATCGGCGGCGCGATCTACAATTTCTGGCAGGACGAACAGCACGTGCGCGGCATCTGGCGCCGCACCACACCGGCGAGTTACGCATCGTCATCGCCGGCTTGGACGACCGTGCTCGATCTCGATGCGATCAGTGGCGCGGAAAACGCCAACTGGGTTTGGAAAGGCGCGGACTGCGCGTGGCCGGCGGAGAGGCGCTGCTTGATCTCGCTTTCGAACGGCGGCGAAGACGCCATCACCGTGCGAGAGTTCGATCTGACCACCTCGGCGTTCGTCAAAGACGGCTTCTCGCTACCCCGCGGCAAGCAAAATGTCGCGTGGGAAAACGGCGACACACTCCTCGTGGCACGCGAGTGGAGCCCCGGCGACCTCACGCCTTCGGGTTATCCCTACATCGTCAAACGCCTCAAGCGCGGGCAGCCGCTTTCGAGCGCGGTCACGGTGTTTAGCGGCGAAAAAACCGACGTCGAAGTGGATCCCTTCGCGCTACACGACGGCAGTGGGAATTCGCTTACGTTAATTCGCCGCGGCGTCACGTTCTTTACTTCGAAGTACTATCTCGTGACGCCCGGCGGCGTCAAGGAGCTCGCGCTTCCCGCGAAGCTCGACTTCCAAGACATGGTCGATGGAAAAGTGGTGGTCGCACTCAACCAAGACTGGGACGTTGCGGGCAAGCATTTCACGCAAGGCTCGCTCGTTGCGCTCGATGCTGCGGCGATGCGTGCCGATCCGTCGCACCTCTCACCGGCGTTGATCTACGCCCCGGGTCCACGCGAGTCGATCGACGGCGTCGCCGCAACGCGTTCACATCTTCTGGTGGTGATCGACCAGAACGTGCGCGGTCGCGGATTCGTATTTACGCCGGGGTCGAACGGCACATGGACGTCGACGAAGCTCGATCTTCCCGACAATGCGGCAATCAATCTCGTCGATACGAACGATCGTAACAACGCGGCATTCATCAGCGTCGCGAGTTTTCTCGTACCGACGACGTTGTGGTCGGTCGATACCGCGAACCACAACGTCGCGGTCGTAAAATCGCTTCCGGCACAATTCGACGCGAGGAATGACGTCGTCGAACAGCACGAAGCGACCTCGAAAGACGGTACGAGGATTCCGTATTTCATCGTCCACCCTAAGAACATGCAGCTCAACGGAGCGAACCCGACCGTGCTCAACGCCTACGGTGGATTTCAGATTTCAGAGAGGCCATTCTACTCGGGCATTATTGGAAAGCTGTGGCTCGAACGCGGTGGCGTCTTTGTGCTCGCGAATATTCGCGGCGGCGGCGAGTTCGGTCCGGCATGGCACGAAGCGGGTTTGAAAACGCATCGTCAGCGCATCTACGACGATTTCTATGCGGTTGCGCAAGATCTCGTCACGCGCAACATCACGTCGCCGCGCCGCCTGGGCATCATGGGCGGTTCAAACGGCGGATTGTTGATGGGCGTCGAGTTTACGCAACATCCCGAACAGTACGACGCCGTCGACATCCAGGTGCCGTTGCTCGACATGCTGCGCTACGAGCAGATTGAAGCCGGTGCATCGTGGGTCGGCGAATACGGGAGCGTCTCGGTTCCAGCCGAACGCGCATTTCTGGCGTCGATCTCGCCCTACAACAATCTGCGAGCCGGCGTCGCTTATCCGGAGCCCTTTATCTGGACGACGACCAAGGACGACCGCGTCGGACCGCAGCACGCCCGGAAATTTGCGGCAAAGCTTTCGGCCATGGGTGTGCCGTATTTGTTCTATGAAGTGACCGAAGGCGGGCACGGGGCCGGTGCTAACTTAAAGGAAGTCGCGCGAACGTCGGCACTGCAGTGGACGTACTTCACGATGAAACTGATGGACTAGCCGCGTAACGAGGGGGCGCACGTCCGGCTAGCGCATACTCTAGTCACCATTTTCTTGCTACCAAGGTGGCTAAAGCGATGCGTCTACGAGTCGTCGGCCTTCTCATTGCGCTAGGGGCGTTGCTTGCCGCATGCGGAGGCGGTGGGAAATCGGGCGTCGTTCCATCGATCGCCCAGCCGGTAGCCAGCGCCGCGACGCCGGGGCAGCAAGCGACAAAGCGCATGGCCGTCGTGCTGCGCATTCCGCCCGCCGGCCAGCAGTCGAAAGCGCGTAGGCCCTACTATATCTCGCCGAACACGCAATCGATCGTTTTTGCCGTGGTGCCCGACGGCTCGGGCACGCCGACCCCATCCGAGGCGCAAGTCTTTCCGGTAACGACGCCGAGTCCGTGCGCGACAACCGGCACCGGCGGTGAAACGTGTACGTTCAATGTCACCGCACCCTACGGCACCGACATCTTCTACGTCGCGACGTTTGCGGTGTCGAGTCCAAGTGCAAGCTCGACACCGCTCGCATCGTTTGTCTCCGGTGCGATCGCGATCGCGAGCGCCGCACCGGGTGTTGTACCGACGCCGCTCGCATTCACGATGAACGGTATCGTCGCAAACGTTGCGGTCACGGTCCCAAGCCCCGATCCGAACAATACACCGAACACCCAAGTGCTCACCGCCGGCGTCTCCACGATGCCCTCGCCGCTTGGCGTTACGCCGTACGACGCGAGCGGTGCTGCAATTCTCAGCGACACCTTTCTCGTCCCGGTGATACTCAGTGTAACGCCCGCCGGAGACGGCGTGGGCCTGACTCTCAACGCGGCCTGCCCCGGAGCGAGCAGCGTCACGTCGCCAAGTCCCATCGTCGACATTTTATGTGCGTCGGATCTGGCCAACGTAAGATATTCCTATAACGGTGGCATTACCGCCGACAGCAGCGATCACATCGTCGACACGTTTGTAGTCACCGCCGAGCAGACCGCATCGCCGGCACCCTCGCCCGCAAACCTCGTGCTCGGAAGCAATGTGCAAACATCCGTGCTCGGCAGCGGAAGCAATTACAACGCCGGCTACCTGCAGGCGCTTCCGAATAACATCATCGCGTACATGCTCGAATCGAACGTGCTCACGACCGCTCAATACGGGACGATCAACGTTTCTACCGGAACGTCGTCGGCGCCGGTTACGCTCAACGGCACGACGCCAAGCGGCTTCTATGCGATGAGCGACGGTAGCATCTGGGTCAGCGATCGCGTTAACGACGAGCTCCTTTGCTTCCCTGCGGGAAGCGGCACCGCGACGAACACCGTCAACCTCTCCGGCTTCATGGGCTATCCCAGCGACGTGACATTCGACGGTACGAAAATCTGGGCAAGCGGTAGCGGCTCACCGTCGCCCGCTCCTTCGCCGGACGTTGTAGCCTACGCACCGCTTACCGGCACGTGCACGAGCGGGGCGTTCGCCAGTGCCACGCTGTCGGGAGACGTTTATTCAGACAACGACCTTCTCATGGTGCCGCAGAGCGGCGGCGGCGTGTTGATCAACGGTGTCTCCGACGGCGGCGCATGGACGGTGAATTCGAGTGCGGTCGTAACGCAACTCAATCCAGGGTTTGTGCCGGGCTACGCATTCGGCGGCGGCGTCGGCATCGACGGGACAGGCGTCGGCTACATGTTGTTCAACAACGAGAGCAACGGCGTCATCATGAATCTCGCCAATGGCGGAACCTCGTTCTCTTCACAAACGATTACGGTGCCGTGGTCACAATATCACGGCCTCGCGGCGTTCGGGCCCAACGGCGGCGCCGCCGATCGCATCGGATACGCCGATTCGCAGAACAACGTGCTCGGCGTCGTCGAAGGGCCCAACAGCGCGACACCGATCACGATCTTGACGACGCTCGGGAATGCGGAGTTTGCGGCCTCGGGTCAGAGCGTTGCCATTTCGAGCAAAGGTGCCGGGTTCGTGCTTTACTACGATGCCACGAGTAGTGCCGTCATGCTAGCGCGCGCCGAATTTACGACTACCTGGTGGATTCCGGTGACGACCCTGCCATACCCCAACAACATCCTGAGCATCGACGAGCGCGGCGACAGCGGCCCGTTCACCGTGACGGTCGTCGGGACGGCGCCGTCGTGTCTCGGTTCGATCAGCACCGTGCCGAACACCGATCACGATTTCTATATTCCCGACACCTCGGACTCATCGACGTGCGTCGTCACGCTAAAGGTGACCGACAAAAATGGCCGTTCGCAAACGGTGACCGTGACGGCCCAACCGAACGCCGGCTAGCGCTCGACCGTCGTTTGCATCGGCCGCATCGTCGAGGTCGACGATCACCTCGCGCAGGACACGTCCGTTCACGGAATTCCTTGCAAATGCCGGCCACGCCGGCTCTATTCGTTCAGGGCCATCTTGACGACGCGTTCTTGCTCGACGGCGTGTGCGCCCGGATACCCTTCCGACGGCGATGCGCGATAGCCGCGGCCGGCGTAGCCGATGTCGAGCGGCTTGCGCAACTTCTCGAGCAAACGCCGGCGCGCGTAGGCGCGGGCGCCCATGTTCTTCGGCTCTTCTTGCACCCACACGAGCGACTTCAGATTCGGGTAGGTGTCGAGTAGATCGTTGATCTCTTCGGAAGGCATCGGCGAGAGCAACTCGATGCGCACGATCGCCGTCTTCTTCATCTTCGGATAGAGATCGGATGCGATCAAATCGTAGTAGATTTTGCCCGAGCAGAGCAGAATGCGTTCGATCTTCTTCTTATCGCCGACATTCGGATCGTCGATGACCGGTTTGAATGCCCCCGTCGCCATGTCGTCGATCGAGCCCGATGCGGATTCCGCGCGCAGCAACGATTTCGGAGTCATGACGACCAGCGGCACCGGATTCGGCGACGACGCCTGCTGACGCAGCAAATGATAGTAGTTCCCGGCGGTCGAGGGATACGCAACGCGCAAGTTCCCTTCGGCGGCAAGCTGCAAGAAGCGTTCGAGACGCGCGCTCGAGTGCTCGGGACCTTGTCCTTCGTAACCATGCGGAAGCAGCAACGTCAAGCGTGAGGTCTGCCCCCACTTGGCTTGGCCTGCCGCGATGAATTGATCGATGATGATCTGCGCGCCGTTGACGAAGTCGCCGAACTGCGCTTCCCAGAGCACGAGCGCCTTCGGCACTGCCGCAGCATAACCGTACTCGAAACCGACGCACGCGTACTCCGAAAGCGGCGAGTTGTGAATCTCGAAGCTGGCCTTGGCTTGCGTGAGGTGTTGTAGCGGCACGTATTCCGCGTTGGTCGCCGGATCGTGTAACACGGCGTGGCGATGACTAAACGTGCCGCGCTCGGTGTCTTGACCGGTGATACGAATCGGCACGCCGGATGCCAGTAGCGAGCTGAAAGCGAGCGCCTCGGCCATGCCCCAATCGACGAGCCCCTTCTGCGCGATCGTTGCCTTGCGGCGCTCGAACTGCGTGATCAGCTTCTTGTTGGCCGCAAACCCGTCGGGTACGGTAATGAGATCGTCGGACCACAGCAGGAGCTGGGCCTTGTCGACCGGCACCAGCGTCGCGGTGGGCAACGGCGCCGATTGCGAGATCTTCTCGATCATGCTGCCGCTATGCGATTCTTTGACCGACTTGTAGGCTTCTTGCAGACGCGCAGTCGCCTCGTCGACCATTTCCTTGGCTTGCTCGGCGGTCACAACGCCTTGGGCGATCAACTTGTTGGCAAACAGATCGCGTGCCGTCGGATGGTTTTTGATCCTCTCGTACATCGACGGTTGCGTGTATGCGGGCTCGTCCTGCTCGTTGTGACCGAAGCGGCGATAGCCGATCAAATCGATGACCACATCACGCGCAAAGCGCTCGCGGAACGCTTCGGCAAGGTGCACGGCCGAGATGCACGCATCGACGTCGTCGGCGTTGACGTGAATGATCGGGGCATCGAAACCTTTGGCGAGATCGGAGGCGTAGCGTGTCGAGCGCGAGTCGCGCGTATCCGTCGTGAAGCCGATCTGATTGTTGGCGATGATGTGCAATGTGCCGCCGGTCGCGTAGCCGGACAGCGACTGCAGATTGAAGACCTCGGAGATGATGCCTTGTCCGGTGAACGCGGCGTCGCCGTGAATCAAGATCGGTGCTGCCTTACGCACGTCTTGTGAGGGAATCGGGCGCGAATGATCGGTCTGCAGCGCGCGCGTGCGCCCTTCGACGACCGGATCGACCGCTTCGAGATGACTCGGATTGTGCTGCAGCGTTACCATGATCTGCTTGCCGCTCGTCGTGGTGTAGACGCCGGTTGCGCCGTGGTGATACTTCACGTCGCCCGTTACATCGTTATCGCTGGTTACGTCGCCGCGCTGATGCGCCGCCTCGAATTCACCGAGCAGTTCTTCGTAGGGCATGTTGACGACGTGCGCGATCACGGCCAAGCGCCCGCGGTGCGCCATGCCGAGCACGGCATTGGGCGTGTCCTCGTCGGCCAACATCTCGAGGGTCTCCTCGAGCATCGGCACCATGACGTCAAGCCCTTCGCCCGAGAAGCTCTTCTGCCCGAGAAACGTCTTGCGGACGAAACGCTCGAAGGTCTCGACCTTGGTCAGGCGCTGCAAAAAGCGAATCTGACGTTTTGGAGATAGTGCGATCTTGCCGGCACCGCTCTCGATCGTCTCGCGCAGCCAGCGGCGTTGCTCGGTGTTCGAGATGTGTTCGAATTCATATGCAGTTGTCGAACTGTAGATCTCGTGCAGCTTCGGGAGAACGTCGGCGAGCGTCGCGCCGGGCACGTAGACATTGAGGACCGAGGCCGGAATCGCAGCCTGCAGCGAGGGCGTGAGCCCGTAGGTTGCCGGGTCGAGCTTGGGATCGCCCGGCGGTTCGACACCAAGCGGATCGAGGTGTGCGGCGAGGTGCCCGTGCGTGCGATACCCCGAAACGATCGCCATGCCCGCCGCAACCGCTCGCAGCATTTCGTCGCTCGGCGCGACTTTATCGTCCAAACCTACAGCTTTGTCCGCTAACGTCCCGTCGCCGCGCCGCGGCGACTCCAGTTTGCCGGCGGACACCCCTAATTGCGTGAAGAGCGTTTCGTAGAAGTTGTCGGCGCCTTGCAAAAGCTGATCGACGCGACGCAGATACTCGCCGGACTGCGCGCCCTGAATCACGCGGTGATCGTAGGTGCTCGTCATCTGCATTACTTTGCTGACGCCGAGCTGACGTAGCGCCGGTTCCGACGCACTTTGGAATCCCGCCGGATAGCCGATTGCGCCGGTCGCGAGGATCGCGCCCTGACCGGCGAGCAGACGCGGCACCGAAGCAACGGTGCCGATGCCGCCCGGATTGGTCAGCGTGAACGACGCGCCTTGCAGATCGTCGGCGGTGAGTTTGTTGTCGCGCGCTTTTGTGACGAGCTCTTGATAGTTGTTGTAGAACGCGGCGAAATCGAGCGTGTCGGCGTTCTTGATCACCGGCACGATCAGGAAGCGCGTTCCATCTTTACGTTCTGAGTCGACGGCGAGGCCAAGATGGATGCCCGGTTCCACACGGACCGGCGCACCGGCGTCATCACGGCGGAAACTGTAGGTGATAAACGGCATCTCGCTCGCCGCGCGCACGAGCGCGTAGGCAATGAGATGCGTGAACGAAATCTTTTCGCTGCGGTTCGCCGCTTTGATCGCGTTGTTCAGTTCTTTGCGTCGCGCATCCATCACGTCGACCGGCAGCGTGCGGAAACTCGTCGCCGTCGGAATCGTCAGCGACTGCTCCATGTAGCCGGTGAGGGCGGCAGCCGGGCCTTTGAGCGGCGTGAGTTTTGCACCGGCCGGCGGCGGCGGCAGGGGTGGTAACGTCGATTTCGGCGGTGCTGAGGTCACTTTGCGTGCGCCGGTAGCTTGCGCCGACACGTCGCTACGCAAGATCAAGCCGTTTGGTCCCGATCCACGAATCGACGAAAGATCGAGTTCGAGTTTGTTCGCAATGCGTCGCGCTTGGTGCGACGCGGTGACTTCGCCAGTCCCTCGACTACGCGGCTCCGTCGCTACGCTCGGGATGACAGAAGCATTAGCTTTCACTTCCGTCTTCGACGCCGGCGGAGTAGACGAGGCGTGCGCGTCGATCTCCGCAAGCTTGGCGCCGACGGCGATTGTGTCGCCGGCCTTGCCGAAGAGTTGCGTGACGACGCCGCTTGCGGTCGCAGGCACCTCGACGTCGACCTTGTCGGTCGTCACGTCGACGATCGTGTCGCCTTCGTTGACGCTCTGTCCAACCTTGACGCGAAACTCGACGATCGAACCTTCCGTGACCGACTCGCCCATCTCGGGCAACGTCACCGCGACGATTTTGGGTTCGCCTTTCGGTACGGAGGCGGGCGGTGCGGCAGCGGTCTTCCCGTTCGTCTTTGGCGTGGCGCCGTTCTTCGACGTATCGATCTCGGCCAATGTTGCACCGACGGCGATCGTATCGCCCTCTTTACCGTAGAGTTGTGTGATCAGGCCCGCTGCCGTTGCGGGAACTTCAACATCGACTTTATCGGTCGTCACGTCGACGAGGGTGTCGCCTTCGTTGACCTGATCACCGACGCGCTTGCGCCACTCGACGATGGAGCCTTCGGTGACCGACTCACCCATCTCGGGGAGGGTCACTTTGACTACCGCGTCCGCCACGTTCCTTAAATACTCCGTCCTAGGTTAGGGGTTGAGAGACTTCCCGCCATTCTAACCCGGCCCTTGCCCCAGCGGATACGACCAGGGACGCGGGGTCAAGCTACGCGGAACAACCGGGCCAGACCAAGGCTCGAGAGCGCGATCGCCGCCCAGAGGATCGCTCCCAACACGAGCGGGCGGACCCCGGCCGCGCGGATCTTATTGATATCGGTCCCAAGCCCGACGCCCGCGAGCGCCACGGTAATCGAGAAGAGCGCGAGCGTTTGCAACGGCCCTTGCAACGCCGCCGGAATCAAGCCGATCGAATTGATCGCCGCGGCGATCAGGAAGTACAGGATAAACCATGGGATGATCGCGCGCCAGTTGATGCCCTGCGCACCGGCGCGCGCCTCTTGGATCTTGCGCCATCCATAGAACACGACGATCGGCACGATCAGCGTTGTGCGCGTGAGCTTGACGATCACCGCGTCGTTGCCCGCATCGTGTCCATACGAGAACGCAGCCGCCACCACCGACGAGGTGTCGTTGATCGCAGTACCGGCCCACAACCCGAATGCGTGTTGCGAGAGCGCCATGAGATGCCCGAGCGCCGGAAAGATCAATACCGCGACGACGTTAAAGAGAAAGACCACGCCGAGCGCATAGGCGATATCGGCTTGGTCGGCTTCGATCACGCTCGACACGGCGGCGATCGCCGAGCCACCGCAGATCGCCGTACCGATGCCGATGAGCCGGCGAATATCGCGGTCGAGCCCGAGCAACTTGCCGACGAAATAGGCGAGCACCAGCACGATCACGAGCGTGCCGAGCATCACCGGCAACGATTGCGCGCCGCCTTGCACGATCTGCGTGAGGCTCAGATGAAAGCCGAGCAGCACGATCGACCACTGCAATAGCTGCTTGCTCGCAAACGCGATGCCCGGCCGCAGCGCCGGTCCCGGCGCGCGCACCGTCGCAAGTGCCGCGCCGAGGAGAATCGCGAATACCGGTGCGCCGACGATCGGCACGAAGTGACCGAGCACCGCTGCAACAATCGCAAGCGCAAGCGCGAGAAGAAAACCGAACATGGGTCCTACTTCGCTTCGAAGAATATGTCTCACTATGAACATCAACCGCCGTGCATTTACAGGCCTTGCCGCCGGTGCGGCGGCAACGGCGTCGATACCTGCGCAAGCCCCGGCGCAAACCGGGTTCGGCGCACCCCACCCGCCGATCGTCCCCGAAAACGACCCGGCAATTTCCGCCGAGCATCTCCAACTACGCCGACCAGGTGGCACCGTCGCAGCCTATGCTGCCTATCCGAAGCAGCTCACCGCGACGACGCCCGGGGTCGTGCTCTGCATGGCGATCTGGGGTGTCGACGCCCAGCTGCGCGATACGATCCGGCGCTACGCCAAGGCAGGCTATATGTGCATTGCACCCGATCTCTACTCGCGATTCGGAGCGCCGAGCGGCGACGGTGCGACCGATTTCAGCGTCTTCCGCCCGTTTGCCGTGAAGTTGCAGCGCGAGCAATACGACGGCGACCTCAAAGCAGCCGCGCTGCACCTGCGCGAGAAAGCTGCCGATGCAAAACTCGGCGTAAGCGGGTTCTGTATGGGTGGACACATTGCGCTCATCCAAGCGCTCGACAACGCCGACGTGTTCGTCGCCGTCGCGCCGTTCTACGGCGCGGTCAAAGATATCGACCCCGCCCAGATGACCATCCCGGTGTGCGGGAGCTATGGCGCAAAGGATACGAGCATCCCCGAAGCAGACGTTCAAGCCTGGGCGGCCGCGCTCAAGGTTCCGCACGACATAAAAATCTATCCGGAAGCCGGGCATGCATTTTTCGACGACACGCGAAGTTCGTATGTAGCATCGGCTGCGCAAGACGCGTGGATACGCGTGCAGACCTTCTTTAAGGATCAACTTGGACTAGCATCGTGAGCGCAATCGTCGATTTGCTCTTCCTCCTCGTCGGTATCGCACTCGGCGCGTTTGTAATGTATTCGCGCCAGCGTGGCGAACGGTCGGCCATCGATGCACTGGTCGAGCGCGCGAAGAGCGACCTGCACGAGAGCACGACGCACCGGCTCGGCGAATTCGATCGCATGGTGCGTGAGATCGAGAACAAGCGCAGTGAGGACTCGGGCGCGCTTCGCGCACAGCTCGAGCAACTCCTGAGCCGCGCCGACAAGATCGAGTCGGCAGCCAACGCGCTCTCCAACCAAACCTCGACGCTGGTCACGGCGCTACGCAGCCCGACCACGCGTGGCAAATGGGGCGAGATCCAGCTGCGCAACGTCGTCGAGAAGGCCGGTATGCTCGCGCACTGCGATTTCGACGAACAGCAGACGATCGCGTTCGAAGGCGGTCGCGGCCGGCCCGATATGACGATTCGTCTGCCCGGCAATCGCGTCGTCTTCGTCGATGCGAAAGCGCCGACCGACGCCCTGCAAGCCGCACTTGAATCGCACGACGACGAGGCGCGACGCGAACTCGTGAAGCGGCATGCGCGAGCGCTGCAAGACCACGTTGATGCGCTCGCCAAGCGCACCTATCAGACGAGCGAGGGGTCGGCCGACTTCGTCATCATGTTCGTCCCCGGCGAAGCGTTTCTGAGCGCCGCATGTACGGAAAACCCGATGCTGATCGAGTATGCGCTCGACAAGAGCGTTTTGATCGCGGGCCCGCTTTCCTTAATTAGCCTTCTGCGTTCGTTCGCGATGGGCTGGCAAGCCGTCAAACAGGAAGAAAACGCGAAACGCATCGCTACGCTCGGCCGCGAGCTGTACGATCGCACCGCGCGCTTCGCCGAGAAGCTCGTGAACGTCGGACGCAATCTCGAGCGTTCGGTCGGCGCGTACAACGAGGCGATCGGCAGTTACGAGTCCCGCCTTTTACCGCAGGGTCGCAAACTCAAAGACGAAGCCGCGCTCGACGGCGATGAGCTTCCCGAACCGAGCGTGATCGATCTCGCGCCGCGCACGGTGACCGCACTGGATGCCGAGCCGCGCGACGCCCGCGCGAAACGCAAACCGGCTGAGCCGAACCTTTTTCAGAATCAGAGCGACCAGGTAGGCTAGCGTACCTGCGCGCGTTCGACGACCGCATTGCCGTCGCGCAGTTCGACGGCATCGATTGTGGGCACGTGCGTAACGTAGAGCGAGCTCGTCAAGCCTTCCGGCTGCAGCTCGCCAAGGCGCGTTGCCGCCGTACCGTTGATCGCGTAGACCGCGTAGCGTTCCGAACCGTCAGCCAGGACGAAGAGCCAGCTGCGGTCGTGTGCATAGACGACCTTCGCGGACGGCGCACGCGGTGAACCGACCGGAA
>DATJOM010000049.1:0-6520 GCA_035507095.1 Candidatus Acidiferrum sp. | reverse complement strand
CCGCACGTGCTCTTCATGCAAAAGCATTGGGACGTAATGCGCAGCGACGATGCGGGCGACTCATGGCGCGAAGTGAGCGATAATCTGCCAACCGATTTCGGCTTCCCGATCGACGTGCACGCGCACGAGCCGGAGACGATCTACGTCGTGCCGATCAAGAGCGATGCGGAGCACTTTCCGCTCGACGGGCAGTTGCGCGTCTACCGCAGCCGCACCGGCGGTAATGCGTGGGAAGCGCTGACCAATGGTTTGCCGCAGCGCGATTGCTACGTCAACGTGCTGCGCGACGCGATGTCGGTCGACACGCTCGACCCGTGCGGGATCTACTTCGGCACGACCGGCGGCCAAGTCTACATGTCGCCCGACGGCGGTGACTCCTGGAAGGCAATCGTGCACGATCTTCCCGCTGTGCTTTCGGTCGAAGTCCAAACGCTGCCGTGATTCGCGTGGTCCTTCCGGCGCACTTAAAGTCCCTCGCGCGCACCGCCGATGAAGTCCAGATCGAACTCGACGGAAACGTCTGCGTGAGTAGCGTGCTCTCCGCGATCGAAGCGCGCTACCCGATGCTGCTGGGCACGATTCGCGATCGCACAACGCACAAGCGCCGCCCACATATCCGGTACTTCGCCTGCGAACGCGATCTCTCGCACGATTCGCCCGATGCGCCGCTGCCGGAGGCCGTCGCTCGAGGCGCCGAGCCGCTGCTGATCGTCGGCGCGATGTCCGGCGGATAAGGCGAAACATAAGCTTAACGCCTCTTCCCTTGTTTTCCATCAATCGCAACGGGGAAACATACCGATACTATATTGGGGGAACGAGGTGATCCAGATGGCTCTGTTTAGAGCACTCGTGCTACTCGCTGTTCTCTGCGCGCTTTCGACCACCGAAAGCTTCGCGCAAACGACGCCTGTTTGGCGCACGCCGGCCGATTCCATCGCCGTGCTGAGCACGGGCGGCAATCAGGACTTCACCTACGCGCTGGTGCGCGACAGCTCGATGCGCAACCACAATACGTATTGCGTTACGGTCGGCGCCCATATCGGCAAGCTCAAAGTCGTCGCGATCGGCCCGCGCGGGATCGTTCTCTCCAACGGGCGCACCTTGCGCAACACCGCGGCCGCCGCGCAAGCGACGATGCTAGTCGGCGTCACGCAACCGCAGCCCTAGCATCGCAGCCCGGCCGCTTGGCGCGCCAAGCTGATTGGCGTCGCGCGTAAGCGCGTATAGTACCAAGGTGGTACACCGCGACCAAGAACGCCTTACGCTGCTCGTACGGGCCGGGGACATTTTCCATCAATCGCTCGACGTATCGGAGACGCTCGACAACGTCGCCCGGCTCGCGATTGAATCGTTTGCCGATCTCTGCATCTTCGACCTGATCGACGAGCGCTCGGATCGGCTCTTCGTGACCGCGGCCGCGAGCCGCGATCCGCGCCATGAAGCGACGTTGGCCGGCATCGGGGGCATCATTTATATCGAGGAGTTCCGGGTCCATCCGGTCCTGCGCGTAACGCAAACCGGCACGCCGTTTTTTCTCCCGCGCATCGACGAGCAAACGCTGCTCGCGCACGCCGCCTCGCGGCAGCACGAGCTCTACATGCGACGGCTCGGGTATCGCTCGAAGATCGTCGTGCCGGTCGTCGCGCAAGACCGTATCTTCGGTGCGCTGACATTCGTCCGCACGACGGAACACCACGAGTTCGACACGCGCGACCTCTCGTTCGCAATCGAGCTGGGGCGCCGCGCGGGTCTCGCCGTGGCCAACGCTAAGCAGTATCATCGCGAACGGTACGTCGCGGAGACGTTGCAACGCTCGCTCTTGCCGCGACGCTTCCCTTCACGCCATGGCATGGAGGTGAGCGCATACTATCGCCCCGGCTCGACCGAAGCCGACATCGGTGGTGACTGGTACGATGCGTTCGAAAATTCTAACGGCGAGATCGTGCTCAGCATCGGCGATGTTACCGGCAAAGGCGTCGATGCCGCGCGCGTGATGGTGCAAATGCGCCAAGCTATCCGCGTCGCGGCATTGGATTTTGCCGATCCGCGCAGAATTGCCGACCTGTGCAACCGCCTGCTGCTCGCCGAAGAGGAAGATCGGCTGGTGAGTGCATTTATCGGGGTGATCGATCCCGACACGCGCATGCTGCGCTATGTCTCCGCAGGCCACGCGCCTCCGCTGCTGCGTTTACCCGACGGCGGTGTGCTCAGGCTGGAAGCCCCGTCGGCGCCGCTCGGTGCTTTTCGCAGCGTCGACTTCGAGCTGCACGAGCAGGCCTGCCCCGATCGCAGCATGCTCGTGCTCTACACCGACGGCATCGTCGAAGTATCGCGCGACGTGGTCGCCGGCGAGAAGATGCTCGAAGCCGTACTTGCCAGCGACGCGGTGCTGCACGCCGCGAATCCGGCCGAGTTCATCGAGCGCGCAATTGCCGATCAGATGCCGCGTGACGATATCGCCATCTTGGTCGTAAACTTTGCGCACAACGCGCTGCGCTGGCAGTTCGAGGCCGCCGATGCGCGATCGGCCTACGCAATGCGCGAAGAATTTTTTCGCAGTTTGTTGACCCTGTGCGACATCGACGACGAAGAACTCGCGACGTGCGGCGTCATCTTCTCCGAGCTGATCGGCAACGCGGTGCGGCACGCCCCCGGCCCGCTGAGCGTTTCGCTCGAGCCGCGCGAGAAGCGGCTGCTCTTGCACGTGATCGACAAGGGCCCCGGCTTCAACTATCATCCGGTGCTGCCGGCGAATATCTGGGCAGAATCCGGGCGCGGGCTGTATTTGATCTCGGAGCTCGCGCGCCATGTCGAGGTCGAACGCGTGCCCGGACGCGGGAGCCACGTGGCCGTGACGCTTCCGGTTAGCTGCCGTTCGGGAGAAACCGTAGCCCCATTGTCCTCATTTGCTACGCTGGAGCACGATGACTACCCGCGACGTAGCGCTCCACGCGAGCAACATACGACTCGAACCGCTTGACCGGCGACATATCGCCGGGTTGACCGCGGCGAGCAGCAGCGATCGCGAACCCTACGCGATGAGTTTCGTGCCGCGCGGCGAGGACGCGGTTCGGCAGTACGTCGAGACCGCGCTTGCATGGGCAGCGGCCGGTCATGCGAGTCCCTATGCAATCGTTCGCCAAGGCGATGATGCCGTGATCGGGTCGACGCGCTTCTTTGCACTTGAACGCTGGCCGTGGCCGCCAAGCCGGCCACAGGCGAACCGCTACGACACGGGCGAGATTGGCTACACCTGGCTGCGGGCCGACGCGATCCGGACGGCGGCCAATACCGAAGCAAAGCTCTTGCTGCTCACGCAGGCGTTCGAGTCGTGGGGTATGCGTTCAGTATGTTTTCACACCGATGCGCGAAACGCGCGCTCGCGCGCCGCGATCGAGCGCATCGGCGCGCAGTTCGAGGGCATTTTGCGCGCGCATCGCATGGCAACCGATTTCTCGCCGCGCGATTCGGCGCGCTATTCCATAATCGCAAGCGAATGGCCCGGGGTGAAAGCGCACATTGCCGCGCTCTTGGCGCACTGATAAAAACGGGTGGTGTTATTAATATGAGCGCTCGACTGCTTCCCTTGGGCCAAAAGTCTGTTGAGCACTTTGTCCCAGTCGGTAAGATGACGCGGATTCTTCGCGAAGTACCACTCCATGACGAACATCGAACTTTCGCTCAGCCCAGCCGAACGTGGTGTGTTGCAAAAACTGCTCGATGGCTTGCGCAATCAGGAGATCGCAAATAAACTGCGGCTTTCCGACAAGACGGTCAAAAATCACATTTCGCACATATTGCGCAAAACCGGCACATCGTCTCGGCTGGAGCTGACGATCAAGGTCTACAAGCAGCGCGAACGGGCGCTGAAGCGCCGCGCGACGCTCGCCTGAAGCGCCGGTAGACCTTTAGTCGCAAGGGAGCGGTAGCCGCCGTAAAGGAACTAGGGTCCACGGGACTCGCTCTCCGACGGTGGTTGCATGCGCTTACGACTAGCCTGGGTACTCTTTGTTTTGGGGGTTTTAGCCGCGGGGTGCGGCGGCGGCGGAAAGTCGGGAGTGCTCCCGGGCGCCGGTTCGAATGGCGCAGGGGCCGTCACCACGAGCGCACCCGCGTCGACGAAAACCACCCGCGCAACCATCGCCCTCTATGTCCCGCCGGCAAACAAGCAAGCCTCCCGTAAGCCGCTGTACATCTCGCCGAACACGCAATCGCTCGGCGTGCTCGTAGTACCGTACACCGGCTCGCCGATACCGTCGCCTTCCCCGGCGAATTTGCAGATTTTTCCGGTGGCGACACCGAGTCCGTGCGCCGCCGCAAGCGGCGGGGGCGAAACGTGCACGTTCGTCGTCACTGCGCCGGTCGGCACCGACGTATTTCTCGTCGCTGCGTTTGCGCAAGCGAGTCCAAATGCAAATGCCGCGCCGCTTTCCGCTTACGTCTCCGGACCGGTGGTGGTGAGCTTGAGCCCGTCGCCCGGCGCATCGCCGCTCGCATTCACGCTCAACGGCATCGTCAACAGCGTTGCGGTAACCGTTGCGAGCCCCGATCCCGGGAACACGCCGAACACGCAAGTTTTCACCGTCGGTGTACCGACGAGCGCACCGGTTGCTGTCACCGCATACGACAGCAGCGGTAATCTCATCATGAGTGCGCCGACCCTGCCGTACTATAGCCCAATCGTCATTCAAGCGTCGCCGGCGGCCGACGGTTTGACACTTTCGCTGATCGGTGCGTCGGCCTGCGGCAGCAGCGCGTCGGGCGTAACCGCAACGATCAACTGCGCCGGCGATCTGAACGACGTGCAAGTCGGCTACGACGGTACGCCGCGCCCCGACGCGAGCGATCATCTGATCGACGCCTATTCGGTGTACTCGACGACCGCACCGAACCCGACGCCGTCACCGGCAAACTACGTCCTCGCAAGCAATATCGAAGCATATCCGCTCGTCACCAGCGGTAACTACGTATACAGCGGATTCATCGGTCGCGAAACGAGCGGCCAGTTTTGGTTTGCATCGTACATCGGATCGGGCTGGATCACCGGCACGTTCGATCCCAGCACTGCAACCGCCGGCGCACAAGGCTCGCTAACGGGGATCGCATCTACCGCGTGGAGCATGGCAATGGCGCCCAATGGCAACCTGTGGGTCAACGACGAGGGCCCGCTGGCGTGCTTCACGTCGATTGCGGGCGGCTCGCCGGTGGTAAGCGGCCTTTATCCGTGGACGTCCGGCGGCGACAGTATCTATCCGTACGGCATCGCAGTCGACGCGAATAGTAACCTTTGGTACGTTGGATACGACAGCGACTACGAGGGGCCGCCGCCGTCGTACGCCGGCTATTTCAGTGCGTCGTCGAGCTGTGCCACGCCGAGTCCCAATCCGCCGATCGCGCAATTCACGCTGAGCGGCGACACCGAAGAGGAGAGCACCAATATCGCGCCGCTTGCAAGCGGCAACGGCGTGGCCATCGTTTCGAACAGCCTCTATGACATTCCAAACCCGCTGTTCTTGGTGACGACCAGCAGTCCGGCGACCGTCTCCGGGTATCCGTCCGTGCTCAGCGGTTCGTATCAATACGGCGGCGGTGTTGCGGTCGACGGCGCCGGAAATACGTACGGTGCATTTTATAACAGTGGTGGAGCCGCTGCCGACGTCGAGGAGCTTTCGTCGGGCGCCGGAGCGTTGACGCAATTGCTCCTGCTTCCGCCGTCGCCGGCGGCAGGGCTTCCGAATCCCGAGCCGGCCAGTTTGCAGGCGTTTTCACCGACCGGTGGAGCCGCCGACCGCATGCAATACATCGATTACGATTACGAGGCGCTCGGACTCGTCGAATCGGTCCCCTCGTCGCCGCTTCCGATCCTCGTCTCACTGCCGAATTCCGTCGATCCGTTCCAAACGGTCTACAACAGCCACGGCGGCGAGTACGTGCTCGACATGGATGCGAACCAAAATCTCAACCTCGTTCGCGTGCTGCCGACCAAAACGTGGTGGGTGCCGAACGTTTCGCTGAACTCGGGGTGCAGTTCAGCAGCTTTGCTCACCATTCTCGAACGCGGCGATTCCGGACCATTTACGGTGAGCATTCCGGCGGCAAGTGGCGTTACGGCCACGCAGTTGCCCGGCGCCGATCACGACTTCTGGCTCTCGGCGTCCGGTACGGTGTCATTCACCGCTACCGTCACCGATGCGCACGGCCGGCAAGAGAATTTCAACGTCACGTCCACACCAAGCTACGTCACGTGCGGAGTGGCCCATCGCCGTCTAAGAACACGCAGACCCTAGGAGGACGCAACCATGCGCGGACTCGTCACCGGAACGCTCTTTGTACTCGCACTTGTGCTCGCCGCCTGCGGCGGCGGCGGCGGTGGAAAGTCGGTGCTGCCGGTTACCGGCAGCAATCCCGGCGGCACGCAGCCCACTACGGCGAAAACCACGCATGCGAACATCTCGCTCTACGTCCCGCCGGCAAATAAGCAGAACGCGCGCAGCAAACCGTTCTACATCTCGTCAAATAC
>DATJOM010000048.1:0-75400 GCA_035507095.1 Candidatus Acidiferrum sp. | reverse complement strand
CTCGGTTCACGTCCGGGCGGCGGTGAGAGCGGCGGTTTTAGCGGCGGCGGTGAATACGCGGGCGCACGCAGCGGCACCGCGAATGGTGCGTCTGCCGGCGAAGCTTTCGGCGACGAGCTGGACGACGAAATCCCGTTCTGACGTGGTGTAAAGCTGTCACGCTGAGGTGCGAGCGTGAGCGAGCCTCGAAGCGTTGTCATCCCGAGCGTAGGCGCGTAGCGCCGTAGTCGAGGGACCGACGAAACCAAAGAGCCCGGCGAGAAATCGTCGGGCTCTCTAAATGCCGAGGGCCGCTCAAAGAGCGGCCCCGGTGACGCACGGCTTGATACTACACCAGTCTATCATCGTTTTCTCGGCCTCGCAACGATCGTCGCGGGAGCCAGAGAATGGAAAGCCACGACCGTCTACGGTACGGTGAGCTGTTCTTTTCGCATCGACTGCAGTTGCGTAGCCAACGGCGCCAAACTCACCTTGATGAAACCCGACTGCGGGCGATCGTAATCGATGATCATCGTGAGCACCAACGAATAGGTAATGACGGTCAGCGCGCTCATCAAGATCGGCCGCGATTTGCTGCGGGCAAAGCGGATGCCGAGTGAGAATGCGGCCAGCCAAGTGAGAAAGATGGTTATCGCCGTGGTCGCCGCCGGCACGTGGCTCGTCAGCGCCGCAATTTGTTCGGCCGAAACGTCGATCGTGTCGTTGAGCGATTGCATCAAGAGCGAAAGCCCGAGATCGCCGCGGTGAGCATGCAGCGCCGCGTGGGCGATGGGCCAAAGTTCGCTTTGCTCCCGGCCGCTTTGCACGATTGCTGTTGCATACGGCGCCGAACCTACCGGGACTTCGTAGACTGACAGTCGCGTTGCCGCGTACTCCGCTAGAACTCGGCGAAATGCGCCCGACGCTCCGGAGGGTAGATTATCTGCGCGGAGCCACGTCGTTCCGATCGCGTTTGCCTCTTTGACGACCAGCACGCGGCGCGCATCGAAGCGCTCCGAGGCTTGGGCAAACGAGAAGCCGATGATGAATGCTACCAGGGTGACGATTCCCGATTGAATCGCGCTCCACGCGTCGTCGCTAACCGCTTCGAGCGGCAGCCCCCCGGCAAGGCGATAGGTCAATTCAACGGTGAGTCCCAGTAAGAGCAAGAGTCCAAGCAAAATGAGCTCGATCATCACTCACCAGACCGTCGCATACATGGTAGCCTGTATTGCATATGCGCTATCCAAATCTGGAAAAATCCCAGTAGTGCTCGTAACAATGACCGACGTAACAGAAGAGCCCGGCAAGATTTGCCGGGCTCTTTTGAAAGTCGGTATCAACTGGTTGCGGCAGTGTGCATCGAGCGGACTCTGAAGGAGACTCCGATCTGCAGCAGACCATAAAGTAGGAAATACCAACCAATGAGATATGCCACCGCGACGACGCCCTGCGATCCGTTGCGGAAGACCCACACGCCGAACACGATCGAGACGACCCCACTCAGAATGTAGAGCCACTCGTTGTTGATGATGTCGCGCAGCCGAACTCCAGCCGTGATTTGAAGGATGCCGGAAACAATCAACCACGCGGCGACAAAATAGACGAATGCTAGCGCGCTTGCGAGTGGCCACGACCAAATCAGCAGCGCAGCGATGATCGCAATGATGCCTTCGAGAAACAGCGCCCACCCGTAGTCGCCCCCGATGCCGGCCGCCGCTGCCCAGAGTGCTAATACGCCGGCCACAAAAGCATAAATGCCGAGCACGAGCACGAGCGCGGTGAGGGCATCGCCGGGATATACAAACGCGATCACTCCGACGACAACAGCCGCCAGGCCGCGCAAAAGCAATAACCACCACTTTCCGGTGATGTCACGAAAATTACTCTTGACTGCTTCGACCATAAATGTACCTCTGTTTCTGCCGCACCCTCGGTTGCGTCGTAACCGTGCGACGAATGCTAGGATTCGGTTGCGATCCCAATGTCATAAGGGTGCATGTTTCGCAAGAAGATTTCGAGAAGCGCGATGACCTTTGGTCGCGTTGCCCACTATCCGGTAAGCGCATTCCGGCTTCGCGATGGGGCTTGCAATTCTCGGATAATTCTTCTCGGGATTTTCCCGGTCAAGCGATAACGTCGTTTTATGTTGCCGCATATTGAGACGTTGTTATGCGTTCTGGCCGGCACGTAATCGACTGGGAGATAGATCATGGCCGATAAGGCATTTAAAGGTGTTATCAAACTCGATGTTCGCGACTCGGTCCCCGACTGGGGTCCGTACACGCCGACGAGGGCGCCCAAAGGGGCGCCGAATATCCTATTCGTGTTGTACGACGATACCGGACTTGCAGCGTGGTCGCCGTTCGGCGGCCGAATTAACATGCCGGTACTCCAGAAACTTGCCGACGACGGGCTGATGTACTCGCAGTGGCACACGACCGCACTCTGCTCGCCGACACGGTCGACGTTGTTGACCGGCCGCAATCATCACTTGAACGGAATGGCGTCCATCACCGAGGGAGCTCAAGGCTTCCCCGGGCAGCACGCGCGCATCCCAGAACAGTGCGCGACCATCGGACAGATCTTGCAAGACGGTGGGTGGAGCACGTTCTGGGTCGGCAAAAACCACGACGTTCCCGAGACCGACGTCGCATCCGGCGCGAGCCGCAAGCAGTGGCCTCTGCGGATGGGCTTCGATCGTTTCTACGGATTCCTCGGCGGCGAAACGAATCAGTGGTATCCCGATCTGACCGAAGACAATCATTTCATCGATCAGCCCTACAGCCCCGAAGAAGGCTACCACCTCTCGAAAGACCTCGCCGATCAAGCGATTGGGATGATCCGCGATCAGCAATCCAGTAACCCCTCCAAGCCGTGGTACATGTGGTTTTGCCCGGGCGCGAATCACGCGCCGCATCACGCGCCCAAGGATTATATCGAGAAGTATAAAGGCAAGTTCGACGACGGGTACGACGCGTACCGCGCATGGGCGCTTCCGCGGATGATCGCCAAGGGATTGCTGCCAGAAGGCACGGAGCTCACCCCGTTCAATCCGCTCCCGGAATCGGTCGCGAATCCCGCCGACTTCGTCCGTCCGTGGGACTCGTTGTCCGCCGATGAAAAGAAGCTCTTCTCGCGTTTGATGGAAGTGTACGCAGCGTATTCAGAGTACACCGACGCACAAGTTGGCCGCATCATCGAATACCTCGAGCAAAGCGGCCAACTCGAAAACACCATCGTGATCTACGCCGCCGACAACGGCGCGTCGGGTGAAGGCACCCCGAACGGATCGGTCAACGAGAACAAGTTCTTCAACGCATATCCTGATTCGATTGAAGAGAACCTCAAGTATCTCGACCGCCTGGGCGGTCCGGACACCTACGAACACTTCCCGACGGGATGGGCCGCGGCGACGTCTGCGCCGTTCAAAATGTTCAAACGCTATTCCGAGTACTCCGGCGGCACCTGCGATCCGCTCGTGATTTCGTGGCGCCAGGGTATCAAAGCGCGCGGCGAAGTTCGCCATCAATATCACCACTCCACGGATATCGTGCCAACGATTCTCGAGATCTGCGGCTTGGAGATGCCGAGAGTCTACAAAGGCGTCGAGCAGTATCCGCTCTCCGGCGTATCGATGCGATACACGTTCGATGCGAAACCCGATGCGCCGACGCAGAAGAAGCGTCAGTACTACGCAATGCTCGGCAGCCGCGGAATCTGGGAAAACGGCTGGAAGGCCGCTGCGTTGCACGCGCCGTTCTCAAATAAGGGGCATTTCGACGAAGACGAGTGGGAGCTCTATCACGTCGATGTCGACCGTGCGGAATCGAGGAATCTCGCCAAGGAGTATCCGGAGAAATTACAAGCGCTCATCAAAGCGTGGTTCGAGGAAGTAGACAAGAATCTCGTCCTACCGCTGGATGACCGCAGCGCACCGGAGCAGCTCGCGGTGGAACGCCCGACCGAAGAACCCGTACGCGAACGCTATATTTACTACCCGGGCACGAGGCCCGTTCCCGAGAGCGTTGCCGTGAACTGTCGCGGACGGTCCTACAAGATCATCGCGGACGTCGAGATCGCCGCCGATTGCTCGGGTGTCATCTTCGCGCACGGTTCGCGTTTCGGCGGTCACTCGCTCTTCATCAAAGACAAGAAGCTCCATTATGTGTACAACTTCTTGGGAATAAAGCCGGAGCAAGAATTCGTGTCGCCCGAACTCAAGCCCGGCAAATATACGTTGGGCATGGAGTTCACGCGCGAGCGCGCGGGAGAGAACAACGAGTCGCTTGGAACAACGAAGCTCTACGTGGACGATAAGGTCGTTGCGGAGGGCCCGATGAAAACGCAACCCGGCAAGTTCACGTTATCCGGCGACGGTCTGTGCATCGGGTACGACAGTGGCGACGCGGTCAGCCAGAGGTATAAGAGCCCCGGAACCTTTACGGGCGGAACGATCCAGTTCGTCGGCGTGACGGTTGAGAAGGCGCAATACCGCGACCTCGAAAGGCTGGCGGCTGCGGCCGTAGCGGCCGACTAGGTCAGCGAGAGGATGAACAGCGTTAGCCGGCCGCGGCGCGATTGGGGCGAACCCGTCGCACTGGTCGTGGCACTAGCGCTGTTCATCGGTCTGCGCGACCGGTACATCCTCGGCGGCCCAATCCTCAACCTGACGTTCGGCGTAATTGTTGCATTCATGTGCGTGCTTTCGATCTTTTGGACGATCACCGGGAACCAGAAGAAGACGCGCACGACAACCGAAGTGGCTACGGGCGTGTTCGTGCTCGCCCTGCTGGCAAGTACGATTCAGGTCGTCACCATGATCGTCAACCACGGTGAAGCAATCGATGCCGTGCGTCTGATAGAAACGGCGTTGTTCATTTGGATCGTCAATATCATCGCGTTCGCGATCGTCTATAGTTTGATCGAGGCGGAGTTCGCTTTTATCAAGCCCGAAGCATCGACGGAACCGATCAACTTTTTTGACTGCCTGTATCTCTCATTTACGACCTCGACAGCCTTTAGCGCAACCGACGCACCGCCCCTTACGACGCGAGCGCGGATGCTGACGATCCTCGAAGCGGCAATCTCGCTCACCACCATTTCGATCGTCGCCGCCCGGGCCGTCAATATTCTCAAGTAGCGGCGCCCTCATCTCAAAGTGTAAACTTCACAAAATTACACCGCGGAACCGTTCTGACGTGTCATCCCGAGCGTAGGCGCTCCACTTGTCATCCCGAGCGAAGGCGCGGAGCGCCGTAGTCGAGGGACCGACGTAACAAAAGAGCCCGGCGAGAAATCGTCGGGCTCTTTTGCTTCGCGCCCGTCGCCGGGACCTTTGGCCTACTTCCGATCTGTCCGTGGGAATGTTTGGACCAATCGCAGTAGTGGTAGGCGATGGCAGACCGTTCGCTAAGCGTGATGTGGTACGATCCTCAACGAAGCGTCGTGTTGAGGCTTTATACGATCCTGCTATTGCTGTTTGCTGGCGGAGCCTATATGTACGTTTGGTGCGAGCTGTTTGCGCCGCGCTGGTACAACGGGCCATTGCGTGGTCGATATGGGCTCTTGATCTCCAACGGCGACAATAATGTCCTAGGGTTACCCTTGGAGAAGACGCCTTGAAACGGGCCGCGTTCGTCGGTTCGAGCGTCGCAATGGTCGCCGCGGCGTTCTTGCGCAATGTCTCACTCGCCGCGGAAACCGACGCCGCCGGTCTTGAACTGACAGTGCTTGTGGAAACGCTGCTGCCGTTTGGGTCGCCGGCGTTCCCTGCGATCCCAAGCACGGCAGTCGTTCAACGAATCGAGGGGCTCTTTAAACTTGGCGAAAGCCCGGTGTTCCAGGCATCGCTTCGCGGCTTTTCCTCGCTCGCGTTTTTTTCGACGGGAGATGACCAGCTTTTCGCCGCGGAACGGGCCGTTTCGCCGGATTCCGATCCGCGCGATCTCGTAAGACGAGATGCTGCGGCGTTCGCTGCAACGGGGCTTTCGCCGGCAGCGAATTTTCAATATCTTAAGCCAGAACGGAAGAGCCAGTACGTTCGCCTCTGGTCGCAGAGTGCGTTCAGCGTGCGTCGCCGATTCTACGGCTCCGTTCGCGCGGTTACGTTCGTTGCGTTCTATTCGCTGCGGGAAGCATGGCCCGCCATTGGCTATGCTGGTCCGATCCTGAAGGGCGCGCGCGCATGACGGACATTAGGTGCGATGTCCTAATCGTCGGTTCCGGCTCCGCCGGCGCGACGATTGCCGCGACCCTTGCCGAGTACACAAAGCTGTCCGTTGTTCTTGTTGAGAAGGGTCCATATTACGGCGCCGAGTTCTTCAATCAGCGCGAACTCGACATGATGGTGCTCCTCGCACAGAACGGCGGGCGATCGACCGTTGACGGTGCGATTCCCGTGGCCGGCGGCGAATGTGTAGGCGGCGGGACCACCGTGAACTACGCGCTCTCATTCGATCCCATTCCGGAAGTCTGGAATCGCTGGCGCCGGCAGTATAGCCTCGAGGGTTTCTCATTCTCAGACTCCGCGAACGACTATGGCGTCGAAGGGCTAAATCTTGCCGCTGCTTTGCGAGATATACGCAAGCGATGTAACGTGCACGCCCCGGCCGATTCCGAAGTGAACGACAACAACGGGCTCTTCATGGATGGCTGCCGCAGCCTGGGTGTGTCGGCGAAAAAGTACGAGCTAAATATGCAAGGCTGCATCGGCTGCGGCTTTTGCGGTCAGGGTTGCGCTTACGACGCAAAACGCGGCACGATGGTGACCTATCTCCAAGATGCACTCCGCGATGGCGTTCGCCTGATCCACCACTGCTCGATCGATCAGATTCATTTTGAGTCTGCTGGTAGCGAATTGCGAGCCGTAGGCGCGTCGGGAACCATAGCTCCCACAAAAACGGGGTCGCGGCCAAACAGCGCCCCGAGCGGTCCGATTTCCATTGACGCGAAGCTTGTCATCGTCAGTGCCGGTGCCATCGAGAGCCCAGCCTTGCTGCATCGGTCGAACGTACCCGATCCGTTCGACCGAATCGGACGAGGACTGGTGCTTCATCCTAGCCTTCCGATTGCCGGCGTGTTCGATCATGAGATCGTCAACTATCGCGGAATCACTGGGAGCTACTATAGTGATTACTTCTATGCCGACCACGGCTTCATGCTGGAGTGTCTGTTCGATCACCCGATCGATGCCGCGATTGCTCTTCCTGGATTTGGAGTCGATCACTTTGACCTAATGCGTGACTACAGTAAACTCGCCGGATTCGGCGCGATGCTCGTAGACACACCATCGGATAGCAACCGCGTATCGTGGAGCGCAGCGAGCGGGACGCCACAGATCGCGTATCGGCTAAGTGATCCCGACAAGGCGCGCCTCCGTTTCGCGGCCGCGCGCATGGTCGAGATCATCTTTGCTTCTGGCGCCAGGGAAGCGATCCTGACTTCTCACGAGCCGCTCACTCCACGAGGAAACGCAATCTTCCAGTCCGCCTCGGAGGCCGGGTTCTGCGAAAAGCTCACCTTTGCCCCAAACGAAACGCTCGTCTCATCCGCGCACGCGCAAGCATCGGTCAAGATGAGCGAGAATCCGCACCTAGGCATGGCGAACTCGCGCGGCGAGGTGCACGGTGTTAGTGGACTAATCGTCTGCGATTCCTCGGCATTCCCCACATCGTGTGGAGCAAACCCAATGATCGCGATTATGTCGCTGGCGCGCTACCAAGGTCGCCGCATCGCCGGCGAACAGGGCCGCTACGTCGCTGGGCGCTTGTAATAAGAGAGGCCGCGGAAAAAGAAAATGACCGGCAAGAACCGCTGGACGCGAACGAGACTTGCAGCATGCTGAGGCAGCGTATGAAGAGCGTTTTCTAAAGGCCCTGCGCGACTGTGCCTCCGGCGTTTGGGGTCTATTCGGCACAAACGATCGAGTCGACGTGCCGCGGCTTCGTTCGAAAACGGTGCCGCATTCGGCGGACGCAAGGGAGATTCTTGAAAGAGGCAACGAGATTGCGAAATTACGCTCACAACTCGGTTTCGGCGACTTTTCCCTGCACGAGCGCTTTCTTGAGTATCGCAGGTTGGCTTCCGACCCAAATGCCCCTGGAGAGCCTCACTTGGCGCAGCAATTTCTCGACGAAATAGCGGGCGACCGCCGAGATAACGCTGCTCTGCTCGGTAATACTATTTTGGACTGCGAAACGAGAGGAACCGCAGCCTCGGTAGATCCGAACGATGATTTCCGGATCTGGTGCGTTGGGGCCAAAAAATTGAGTTAGAGTGAAATTGCGCCCAAAAAGCCCAGTTGGTGTGAAATGGGCCTAAAACGTGAGACAATGCCGTTCTGACGTGGAGTAAATTTGTAAAGTAAAGCACCCGAGTGCAAACGCGTTAATTCACAGAGAAATTGGGCCTGGCACTGCGGTGCCGGGCTTAATTTTTTGCACGGAGCCCACGTCACGCGAGAGTATTTTTGAAAATCGTTCCATCCTTCATGATAATGACAAAGCTCTTTTCCGGCTTTGCTACGAGGCTGATATCGTCGAGGGGATTGCCGTCGACGAGCAAGAGATCGGCAAACGCGCCGTCTTCGACGACGCCCAACTTTCCGGGATACGGGTTGCGCGGGCCACTCAAGCTCAGCAGTTCGGCGTTGGAAGCCGTTGCCTGTTTTAGAATTTGCACGTTTGTGTACCACTGAGTCAGGTGGGTCAACATGACGCCCTGCCGCTGTGCCAGCGTTTGTGAGAACAACAAATCGGAACCGAATGCCGTCTTGATGCCGTGCTTTATTGCCAGCTTGTAGGTGTTGCTCGTCCCAGCGAATACCTGAGCTATTTTTCCCCGCGCCTCACCGGATTGGGGAAGCTGGTCCTCTTCGGTTAGAAATGGTTGCATGCTGAGCCACACGCCGTGCTCGGCCATGGTCGCGGCTGTAGCGTCGTCCATCAAGTGACCGTGCTCGATGCACTTGGCTCCCGCGGCTACCGCTCTCTGGATCGCCTTCGGGATGTACGCGTGAACGGTTGCAAAGGTGTTCCAGTCGCTGCAAACTTCCACGGCGGCGCGCATCTCCGCCTCCGTCAGCGTGGTCGCATCGAGTGGGCTGCGCGGTGAGGATACACCGCCGCTCCCGACAAGTTTGATTTGCGATGCACCCTGCGTGAGTTGCTCGCGAACGCGTAACCTGACCTCGTCCGGACCATCGACGATCATCGCTCCTTCAGCCTCTCGTATTGAGCCGAAAGGGCCGCCAGGTGCACGCGGCAGTTCGTAGAGCGGGCGCATGTCGCCGTGTCCACCGCTGCTCGTAATCATTGCACCGCACGGATAAATGCGTGGTCCGGTGGCCAGACCTTGGTCGATGGCCTGCTTCAACGCAAAGCTCGGGCCGCCGAGGTCGCGAATCGTAGTAAAACCGCGCATCAACGTGCGCTCCGCGTCGGCTGAGGCGGCTAGAGTAATGAACCCCGCGTCTCCTTGCATCAATGCAGGGAGCGACACACCTGCGAACATGGCGTGCCAGTGCGAGTCGATGAGGCCCGGCATGATCACCCGTCCGCCGCAACGTATCACGTCGGCGCCATCTAGCGTCGGAGGAGTACCGGTGCCGACGGTTTTGATCCGCGTGCCTTCGACGAGCAGAAAAAGCCCGTCGCGCAAGCCGGTGGACGTGCCATCGAACAGCCTAAAATTCGTAAACAGAATTGGGCGCGGCGACGGCGGCGGCGCCGCCTTTGCGCTCGTGAACAGTCCGAGCGACGCCACCGAAGCGGTCATTCCGGCCACGAATCCGCGCCGCGAAAGATCCGCGCTTATCCGGCGTGTGGTGGAGTCAATCGCTGACGCGCGGCATAGGCAACGGGACATCGGTCACCCCCGTATAGAGAACTAAACCATACCTCCCCCCGACGTTGCGGCACAACCCCTTGGGCTCGCTCGCCCGAGCGCGCGACCGCTTGCACAATAATGTAAAGTTGACAAAATTACACCGCGGAACCGTTCTGACGTTCTGATGTTCTGACGTTCTAAATTGTCATCGCGAGCGTAGCGCTCCCACTTGTCACCCCGAGCGAAGGCGCGGAGCGCCGTAGTCGAGGGACCGACGTAACAGAAGAGCCCGGCGAGAAATCGTCGGGCTCTTTTCATCGAGCGTTGAAATCCGAGCACTCCTTGTACGGATACTCCATCTCGTACTCACCGAGGGCCGTGAAAAGTGCGATAGGTACAGCGAGCGGAGCACCGAGAAGCGCGGCAGCGCCCAAATCAAACCAGAGCGTCTGCCAGAAAAACAGTGCTGTCTCACCCTAACCGATCGAAAAACCACGAGTTAGGAACAAATCGCAGTGTTCGACGATGTGGGACGAGACGGCGCCGACACCGAAATGAGCGTCCGGGAGGAATCCGATGAGAAAATTGCTCGCTTTTCTTGCGTTTGCGGCGGTCCTGCTGCCGGTGCGCGCGTCGGCAGAGATATACTCCTATACGTCACAATTGACGCTCAAGGTGCACACGTCGGCTCAGGTCGTTCTCTCGTTGAGCGGCAAAACCAACCAAATCGAGTGGGACACGCAAAGAGGCCTGTGTTCGAGCCGTCAAATCGCCTGGGCCAAGAATCTGGGGTGGTCATTAGATCCCAAAGGGCAATACATCTGGAAGTTTGCTATTCACGGGCAGTACCCGGCCCATTGCGACATGTATTTCAAAGGCAACGACGGCTCGTCTCTGCGTATCAGCGTTTTCGTCGAGCGATAACCCGCCGTTCTGACGTGTCATCCCGAGCGTAGGCGCGAAGCGCCGTAGTCGAGGGAAGCGCATCAAACCAAAGAGCCCGGCGAAATCTCGTCGGGCTCTTGAGCATCCGATCGCGCATCGCTCTTAGCGCGGTCGTTCACCGTACGCTAGCGGGTGTTTTCCCAGCAGCAAGCTCCCGGACGGCCGCGGTTGTCAGGGCTTGTCCGCCGATCCCCCAATCGCCGCTTTCTATTTCGTCGATCTTCACCCACGTCACGCCGCGCATATTCTCGCCTTCGATGGCAACCATGGCGTCGGTTAAACGGGTGATCATTTCTGCCTTTTGCGCGGGAGTGAATACGTTCTTGATGACACTCACTTGAATCAGGGGCATATCACAATCTCCTATCAGTCAGCTGTTTCTATTACGAAGTCAATCGACACCGGGACGCCCGTGCGTAGCGTGTCGAGATTGACACATGATGCTTCGGCTTGCTTACGCAGGGCGGCGAGGCGCGGCGGCTCCGCGTCTTGCACTCTCAGATGCACACGGCAATCCATGGAGCGGAAACCGACTTTGACGGAACGATCGATAGCGAGTGTGCCGCGTACGTCGACGTCGCCGGTGACTTCCACTTGCAGATCGAGGATCCGAACACCGAGGAGGTCGGCGATCATGCGCACGGCCGAGTCTTCGCAAGCGGCCAACGCCGCACAGAGAAGATCCGCCGGGTTGGGCAAATCGTGATCGCCGCCGACCATGCGATCGATCCCGAGACGCTGGGAAATTCCAAAGCCTTTGCCGATCAGGACCTCGGAGTGAAACGTGTCGGCGCCCGCACCGGCCTTCGTGGCAGCCCATTTGGTGCTGCGCGCGCTCTCTGCATTTTGGAGATAGGCGCGGCGTAAGGGGGCCTGGCGATCTGCGACGCGGGACGACTTGGCGATCATTGGGACCTCCAGAGATAGCACGATCGGTCGTTCTTAACAAGTACAACCGATCGTGCTATCTTGTCAAGTAGGGATGGCGAAGAACTTGGCTGAGGACGCCGCAGAGCGGCGGACCCGATCCGACGGAGACCGTACGCGCCGGTCGATCCTTGATACGGCGGTGCGGCTGGCAACCGTCGAGGGATTAGAACGGCTCTCTATCGGGCGGCTGGCCGAGGAAGCCGGCGTCAGCAAGAGCGGGCTCTTCGCGCACTTTCGCTCGAAGGAGAAACTGCAGCTCGCGACCATCGAAGCGGCCCGCGAGATATTCGTGCGTGAAATCATAATGCCGGCCGAAGCCGCCTCGGGTCCGCGCGAGCGGGTCGAACAACTCTGCGAGCGGTTTCTGTCGTACGTCGAACGCTTGGTTTTCCCGGGCGGCTGCTTCTTTGCGGTAGCCGCGGCGGAAGTCGGCGCACGACCGGGTCCGGTCCGCGAGCGCATCGCGAAGTATCAGCGACAGTGGATGCAACTGCTCGAACACAATATTGCGGAAGCGCAAGCAATTGGCGCGCTCGATGATGCCCCGGCCTCCCAAGTTGCGTTCGAGTGCAACGCCCTCTTGATCGCGGCAAACACGGCGTTCATCTTACACGGAGATCGCACCGCCCTCGAACGCGCGCGCCGCGCAATCCAGGTTCGCTTGCGTCCACCGTCCGAGTTACGGTGAAAGGTCGCGGTCAGGGACCAGTTAGAGTGAAAGTCGCCTAAAACGTGAGACGACGCCGTTCTGATGCTGTCTCACCCCAACTGGCCGAAAATTGGCAGTTAGGTGGAAATGGCTCTAAAAGTGGAAATGTCTTCACCACATCGATAAACACGAGCAAAAGCGCGCCGTGTAACGGGGCGCTTTTCACATCATTTGAATAGGTATTCATAGAATATCAAGGAGTGCGAAGTACAGACGTGTCGCGGAGAGTCTTCGCCTTGGTTAGGCCGTCCGTGGAGCGTTTACCGGGCTACGTCGACGCGCTTCAACGCGGGTGGTCGCCAGACAATACTCGAGACGAAGCGCGTTTCGAGCAGCTTCGCGAGATAGAACAGGACGCGGCAAAGTTCGTGGCATTGCTCGACGATCCCGAAGCGAAGGGCGGACCATATCGACTCCCCGACGGGTCACTCGTCGAGCGCATTCCTGGGTTTCATCGTTGGATGTGGGACGGCGACTTTTGCGGGGAGATCGGCTTCAGGTGGTTACCCGGGACGGCCGAGTTGCCGCCGAAGTGCTTGGGTCACATCGGGTACGGGGTCGTTCCGTGGAAGCGAAATCGCGGATACGCAACGAGCGCGCTTCGGCTCTTGCTGCCAGAAGCGCGCGAGCAGGGCCTGCCCTACGTCGAAATCACGACCGATCCCGACAACGTCGCGTCGCAGCGCGTGATCCTTGCCAACGGTGGGATCCTCGTAGAGCGCTTCAAGAAGGATCCGGCGTACGGCGATGTCGAGGGCTTGCGCTTTCGAATTACGCTCTGACTGCCGGAACGAGTTACGTTGAAATGGCGCTCCACTTGTCATCCCGAGCGTAGGCGCGCAGCGCCGTAGTCGAGGGACCGACGAAATCAAGAGCCCGGCGAAAAATCGTCGGGCTCCTCTAAATGCCGAGGGCCGCTCGTTTGGAGCGGCCCTGGTGACGCACGGCCTGATACGACACCAGTCTATCACCGTTTTTTCGGTTGCGCAATTTCTGCGGGTGGAGAGTGCGAGAATCGAACTCGCGGCGCACCGGTGTATCAGGCCGTGCGTCGACACCATCGAAACTCCCCACCACGACCTCCTTCACGCACGCGCAGCGTCACAGCAAAGGTTGAAGAGCTTAGGGCCACGATGCGTTGTCATCCCGGGCGCAGGCGCAGCGCCGTAGTCGAGGGACGATGTAATGAAGAGCCCGACGAAATTCGTTGGGCTCTTTCTCATAAAGAGTCGCGAAACGTCGATGTGGAATTCTAGGTGATAGCGTGGTCGTTCATCTTATTGACGGAACCTACGAACTCTTTCGGCACTTTTACGGACTGCAGCGCCGCGGCGGTAGTGAGGGGCGTCGGTTCGGCGCCGTTGTCGGAGTGCTCAATACCGTACTGCGCATGATCGCAGATGGAGCGACGCATGTTGGCGTCGCTACCGACCATATTATCGAATCATTTCGGAACCAGCTCTGGAGCGATTATAAAACAGGAGATGGGGTCGATCGCGCGCTCCTCGCACAGTTCACGCCTCTTGAGGACTCGTTGCGCGCAATGGGCGTAGCGGTGTGGCCAATGATCGAACTCGAGGCGGACGATGCGCTGGCTTCGGCTGCTAAAATCGCCTCGCGGGATGCTCGTGTCGAGAAGATTTGTATCTGGACGCCCGACAAAGATCTCTCTCAATGCGTGCGCGGAGATCGCGTTGTGCAGGTGGACAGAAGAACGAATGTCGTCCGCGATGCGAGCGGCGTACGGGCGAAATTTGGCGTCGATCCGGAGCTGATTGCCGACTACCTTGCCCTCGTAGGTGATGCTGCGGACGGGTATCCCGGGATCAAGGGCATTGGCGCGAAGGGCGCGGCAGCACTCCTGACGCGCTACGGAAAGATCGAGCGCTTCCCGCAAAACGTGCTAGGTGGGAATCGCGAACGCGCCCTCTTATTTAAACAACTCGCAACGCTTCGAACGGACGCGAACCTTTTCGAGAACGTCGATGAGCTGGAATGGCGTGGTCCGACCGCTGCATTTGCCGGAGTTTGCGAACACCTTGGCGCTCCGGAGCTTTGGCGGAAGGCGGTTGACAGCCGGCGCGCCCGCACCTATACTAAACCACATGGTTAAGTATTCGGAGCCGGCGCTCGACCGGACGTTTGCGGCGCTAGCCGATCCGACGCGGCGCGCGATGCTGACCATGCTGCAGCGGGGCAGCCAATCCGTCAGCGCCCTCGCGCATCCGTTTTCGATCTCTTTACCCGCGGTGATGAAGCACGTCGACGTGCTCGCCAACGCCGGATTGATCTCTAAAAAGAAAGTTGGGCGCACCGTCGCCTGCACGCTCGCCTCCGGACCGATGCAGCACGCGACCGAATGGCTGCGCTGCTACGAGCGCTTCTGGGACGAGAGCCTCGACCGCTTAGACGGCTACTTGCAGACCATCCAACGAGGAGATTCCGATGGACACGACCGCCCAAGAAGCTGAAATCGCCATCGATCGCGTCTTCGACGCGCCGCTGCAACTCGTGTGGGAGGCCTGGAGCGATCCCAAGCGCGCGCAGCAATGGTGTGCGCCGCACGGCTGCACGAATCCGGTCTACGAACAGGATATGCGGACCGGCGGCACGTTGCGCATGCACATGTTGGTGCCTAATGGCAACCTGTACCGTGAGGAAGGCGTCTACGAAGAGGTCGCGCCGCTGCAGCGCTTTACGCGGTATAGCACCGTTTCGTTCGGCGATACAACGATCTTCGAAACGCGCCTAACCGTGACGTTCGAAGCGCTCGGCGACAAGACCAAACTCTCGATCCGGCAATGGTTCCTCAAGCTTACGCCGGAAGCGGCCAAGGGCGCGCAGGAGGGCTGGGCGCAGACGCTCGAGCGGCTCTCCGCGTACCTCGCGAAGTAGCGCGCGTTACAGCGACTGCTCGGGAACTTCAAAGGACGCAGCGTCGTATTGATGCTTAGGACTACTGCGATGGATTTACGGCCAAACCCAGCAGGCTGTTGAGCGGTGTATAGGGCAGCATCGTCGCCGAACTCGTCGCGGTGACATAGCCGGGAAACTCTTGGACGGCGCCGCCTGAGCCGCTGGTAAAGTCCCCCACCCAGAGATTGCCGGCGACATCGACTGCGAGCTCGGTTGGAGCCCAGAAGCCGCTCGGATCATAAGTGTTTAGGGTGAAGTCGGAGGAGTGCGCGCCGAGCAGATAGACTTGAACTTGTGGCACGTCACTGCCGTTGTTTTCGCCGACGTACATCGTTCCGAAACGATCGAGTGCGATTGATTCGTCCGAATAGCTCTCACCGCCGGTTAATCCGAACTCCTGCTCCGGGGTCGTCGAGCCGTGCGGGAATTGCACGACCGTCGAATTCCCGAGGTTCAGCACCCAGAGCGAGTCGTCGACCGGATCGACCGCGCAGTCGAATGGGCCCGACATATCCTGCGTGTATGTCGCCGCGGTCGTCGTTCCACCCGGCGTCACCATTTCGACTTGTCCGTCGCCGCTATTTCCATTGGAGTCGGTGAAGTACGCGTTGCCTTCGTGATCGACGCAGGCGCCATCGGGATTGCCTACAACGCCGCTGATCGTGTAGCTCGGCGACGTCGCGCCGTTCGTGTACACGTCAACGGTACCGTTTCCTATCGGGACGTACACTGTGCCGTTCGCATCGACGGCAAGGCCGTCTTCCTCGTTGGAGCCTCCCGGAACCGCCAAGCTGTACTGTGCGGTCGCCGTCTCATCGTAAAACACATAAACCGCATTGTTGTTTGGATTGAGCGTATACACGACGACATGCTTTGTCTCCCAGGGGATGCTCAGCGCAACGGGGCTTCCACTGGTCCCAGCCACGGGCGTAGCCGTAGCCGTTAGCGTTTCACGCGTGTTGAACGCGGCGTTCTTGAGCGTGAAGATATTCTGTGACGATCCGGAAGCGGGAGCGGTAATGCTGATGCCGGAGGTACCCTGGAGCGTCAGCGTCGGGGAACCTAGACCGACGATCGGGTTATTGTCGGCGTCGTAACTCATGACGGCGACGCTGAACGACGTATCGCCGTACGCAATGAATCCGCCGCCGGCGCTCGATCCCACGAGCAATCCCGAATTCGAAAGCGGCGTGACGCTGAGCGACGCCGGGACGCCTCCCAGCGTCGCGGTAACCGTGTTGGCCTCGCCCTGGACGATCGTCGCCTCGAACGTCGTATTAGAAAGATCGTTACCGGCATAGGGACCGGAACCGGTGTTGGGTTGATCGTACGTGTCGACCTCAAATGGGTCGGTGCCGACCGGAGCTGAGATGGGGATCGTGCAGGTCGTCGGAGAGATGACCGTCGGCGTCGTGCAATCAGGGCCGCTTGTCGAGATCGTTACCGCAGTCGACGTTCCGTTGACGGTTACCGCGACGGACTTCGTCGACGGTGAAACATACATCGGCTTGCGGCTAGATGCACTCGAGCCGCTTTGCCGCGGGATGATCAGGATGAACGTCGCGTTTGCACGCTTGCCTGCTGGTTGGGTGCCTCCCACCGGTGTATTCAGGCTAGGCAGCGCTGAGGTGCCGTGGCCTGAACAGCCGGCGCTCATCACGCATACGAACGGTGCGGTGAATGCGAGAAGACGACGAAACATGTTCGTGGTTTGGGCGAAAAAGCGAGCCTTCCTCGGAAACACGTGTCCGTACCAAAGCCCAAGACGTGAGGTGATGTCAGCGCCTGACGAACCGCAAGTAGAATGCCGCGAACACCAAGACGATTCCAATATTCACTATGAGTCGTTCCCAGAATCGGCTCCTGAAGAACGTGACGTCAACACCGACTATGACGGCTACCATTGCCAGCAGGTAGAGCGCGATAACTATTGGTCTGCTCATTTCAGTCAGCTAAATGCTCGCGTTGTCGATGGCGCTGAATGACAAGAAGTAGATGATCATCACCCAGTAAATCAGGTACGACGCGATCGGCAAGAAGAACGCGAAGATGAGGCCGACGATGCGGATGTAGAGCGAGAATCGGATGCGGCGATAGGTCGCGCGCGCCTGTTCCGGCGCCACGTCCGCCTGGTACGCGCGGCTTTCGATGAGGTGGCGCGCCATGAGGAAACCGAGGAGCGCGCCGGCCAACAGCACGATGGAATACAAAACCGCGGCCGCCGGAAGCGTCGGATACGTTCCCGCTACGTTGGTTGCGTATGGGATGAAGGCGGCTACAACGAGGAACGCCGTGTTCAACATGACCGTCTTATGGTCGAGGACGCGCACGTCGTGGAGCATCGCGGCGTGCAGGCGCCAGTAGTTCACGATGATGAAAAAGCTCAAGAGAAAGGCCAGAAGCTTCGGCCACTGGGTTACCAGCGCTTGCATGAGCGCCCCATTGTTCGCGTCGCCAAGCACCGGGACGGCGAAATTCAAAACCAGCAACGTCGCCGAAATAACGAAGATTCCGTCCGCGAACTGCTCGAGCCGGCTGGGTGTCATGGGAGCGTCTACGCGGACGTAGCGAGGTAATCCCTCGAACTTGTCGACGAATGCGGTATGGGGATGCTCCAAGGGAAGACGGCGTGCTAGGCTGGTGCTTGTGAATAGGCGAGCATTTGCGGCGGTTGTTGCAGCCTCGGTCGGCGGCGGCGCTCTTAGCGGTTGCTGGCCACAGACGCAACCACGAGCGTTACCGGGCGTCCCCGCTGCGCTTTCGTACGAGGAATCCGTCCGAGCCATTCGCGCCGTAATCGCTCGCGACGCAGCCGATGCTACGCTCGAACATGCCGCGCTGCCACGACTCTACGAACACGGTAGCACCGTAGATCATGCGGTCATCCTGTTTCACGGGTTTACAAACTGCCCGCAGCAATTCGATCTGTTGGCGCGACAATTCTATGCGCGTGGTTGTAACGTGTATGCACCACGTACGCCGCGACACGGGCTGAAAGATCGCCTTACGACAACGTTGGCGGACCTAACGATCGAGGAGTTGGGAGCATGCACGCTCGATGCATTTGCGTACGCGCGCGGTCTCGGTCGGCATATAAGCTCGGTTGGCCTCTCGCTCGGAGGCTCGATGTCGCTGTGGCTTGCGCAAGCGATGCCGATCGATCTCGCGGTCGCGGTTTCGCCGTTCTTGATGCCGATCGGCATTCCGCGAGGAGTCGGCACGGCGGCGATGCACGCGCTCTACACGATTCCGAGTATGTATTGGTGGTGGGACCCGCGCGTGAAACAAGATTGCCTGCCCAAGTACGCCTATCCCGGGTATCCGACACACGGGCTCGCCGAAGTGACATTCTTCGGCGACAAGCTCTTCGCGTATGCGTCCGGCAAACCACTTGGGAAAGACTGCGTCCTTGTTACCAATGCCAACGAAAGCGCGGTGAACAATTCGGTCTCGCGCGCCTTGCTCGCGCAATGGAAAGCCGGCGGCGCAACGTATTCCGAGGTTGTGCTGAGCGGTCTTGGCGCGCCGCGACACGACATCATCGACCCCACCACGTTCCCCGAAGGCGTTCACCTGGTCTATCCGCGACTCGAGGATCTGGTTCTCAACTCTTCATCCGCGCTATCGACCCAATGATCACGTCGATCAGATCGGCAAATCGGGCGTCGGGGTCGCCGAATATATAGGAGCCGGATGCGACGACGCGTGGATAGCGCTCCGCGTCCAGCCGCTCTGCCCGCCGATCCAGCGAATACCGATCGTCGCCCGACTGGGCTGAGGCGACAGCTTGCTCTTCGATGCAAAAGCCAACCGTGAAACTATAGAGTAACGAGTACGCCCGCACGGTATCCTCAAGCGTGAACCCGGCCTCGCCCATTTGTGTAAACATCGATTCTTGTCGCTCAAGAACGCCGACATCCGTCAGGTATGTACCGCTGAACGCCTTCGCACCGTCGCGATGTGAGAGAAGCGCATGTCGTACGATCGTTGCGTATGCGGCAAGCCGCTCGCGCCAAGCGATGTCGGAACGAAGCGCGAGCATTTCTTGGCTGGCGCGCCTCCAAATCTCCGTGCCCATCTCGTCGAGCAGTTCTTGTTTGTCTTTGACGTGCCAGTACAAGGCCGGCGCCTGAACGCCGAGGCGCCGGGCGACGGCGCGCACGGTTACCCCGTCCATGCCGAGCTCGTTGAGGACATCCAGCGCCGCTTGCACGATCGCGGCTTTCGAGAGACCCGTCCGCATATTGACATTTTAACAAAGATAAGGAATACTGGGGCTATGTATTTAACTTAGTTAAGGAGGCCGCTGTGAAGTCTGCCATCGTAAAAACCCTCGACGCGGTTCCCGTGTACGGCGAGTTCGCCGATCCGAGCGCTGGGGAAGGCTGGGAACTCGTCGACCTCGTCGCGGCCGGCCTGCATCCGATCGTGCGCGCGCTGGCGGCTGGGCGTCACTATGGCAGTACCGGTTCGTGGCCGCTCATTCCGGGGATTGACGCGGTCGCGCGCACCGCAGCAGGCGAGCTGATCTACACGGGTTTTATTCGGCCGCCATACGGCACGTTTGCACAGCGAATGGCCGTACCAAAAAAGATGCGCGTGGCGCTCCCGTCCGGAGCGGATCCGGTTGCGATCGCTGCGGGGATAAACCCTGGGCTCTCGTCGTGGCTGCCGTTGAACGCCCGCGTGGCGGAGCTCGGCGCGATCGGCACCGTGCTTGTTCTTGGCGCAACCGGCATGGCGGGATCGCTTGCGGTCCAACATGCTCGGCTGCTCGGCGCGTCGGCGGTTGTAGGAGTTGGGCGAAATCCGGTCGGGCTAGGTCGCGCCGCGGAGTTTGGTGCAAAGACGGTCGCACTGACCGGAGACCGTGACGCCGATGCTGAGGCACTTGCGCACGCACTCGACGGCGCGGCGCCCAGCATCGTCCTCGACTTTCTCTGGGCCACCGCAGCCGAAACGGCATTCACGGCTTTGGCGCGGCGCGGACTTGAAGAAGACGCGGCAAACATCGCGTACGTTCAAATCGGTGCGATGGCCGGTCCCGATGCCGCGGTGCCCGCATCACTCTTGCGAAGCCGCCGCATTCGCATTTCCGGCAGCGGCGCCGGCTCCGCCTCGATCGCGGATGTCATGGCCCAAATTCCGGTCTACATGCAGCTTATCGCGGACCGAAAAATCGATGTGCCTACCCAAACGTTCGCGCTCTCATCGATCTCCGAAGCGTGGGTCGCGCCGGCCGAGAGCACGCGCCGCGTCGTCATCGTTCCTTCGCGCGAGGAAAAATGATTTCAAATGGCGCTACTTCCTTACGTATGGCGAAGCTGATCTACATTAACAATGCGTCGCTCGACGGTTACGTGGAGGACGAAACCGGCGCCTTCGATTGGGCCAATCCGGATCAAGTACATGCCTTCATCACGGACCTGTTGCGGCCGATGGGAACATATCTCTATGGACGGCGACTCCTTGAGACGATGGCCTACTGGGATGGGCCGGTGGAGAGCTATCCACCCGAACACCGCGACTTCGCGCGGGTCTGGCAAAAGGCCGAGAAGATCGTCTTTTCACGAACGCTGAACGGCGCGACGACACGCAACACGCGTGTCGAGCGAGACTTCGACCCCGAGGCCATTGCGAAGCTCAAGCGCGAATCGAAGCACGATATCAACATTGGGGGCGCCGAGCTTGCGGGAGTTGCGCTCGACGCCGATCTCGTCGACGAATGTCATCTGTTTCTCAACCCGGTGATCGTCGGCGGCGGAAAGCCTGCATTCCGGCCCGCGTTACGACGGAATCTTGAATTGCTCGAGACGCGCCGTTTCAGCACCGGAGTAATTCACGCGCATTATCGGATACGCTGACGCTAAACAACGTTCCGACTTACGCGTGACCGGCGGCTTGCGCGGCCGAAGGCGCTGCGCTACGTGACTCACCTGCAGGCGTAGCCGGCTGCCGGCGACGCCGCATGAAGAGGACAAGCGGCGAGCACAAGAGACAGACCACCGCGATCACCATCGTCGCATCTGCATACGCAAGGATGGCGGCCTGGCCATTTACCAGCTGCGCGAGTTGTTCGATGGTACCGCCGTGCTGTAAGAACGCATGAACCGCTGGAGACTGCAGCGTCGCGTCAGCGCCCAGTACCGACGAATGATACGACCAACGCCGATCGATGATGACGTCGAGCGCGGCAACCGAGATCGAGCCGCCAAGCTGCAGTGAAAGATTGATGAATGCCGCTGCCTTGGGACCCTCTTGTGGTGTCGTGGCTCCGAGTACAGCGATCGAGAGCGGGATGAAGAGCAGCGCAGACCCGATACCCGTTGTAATCAGCGCCGGAGCAAAGCTCCAGAAGTTGGCGTCTCCGTTCGTCACAGTCGCTTGCAGCCAACTGCCGAAGCCTACAAGTAAAAAGCCCGAACCGAGCATGACGCGTGGATCGATGCGCCCCACGAACCGCACGATCAATGGGGTCATCAGCATGATCGGCAATGCGCGCAACATGAACAGCAGACCGCTGAGCGTAGGCGTGAAGCCAAGCGGACCCTGCGTGAACTGCGGCAGGATGTAGGTGGAGCCGAAAACCGCGACGCCGAGCGTCAGGCCAAGAATCGAGCCCGCTGCCACGCTGCGATTTCGCAAGATGCGCAGATCGACGATCGGCGCTTGCGTTGCAAAGAGTTCCCAATACACGAATGAGCAGAGGCTTATCACCATCACGATACTCAGCGCGAGCACGGCGGGATCGGCAAACCAGTAGTGGAGTTCGCCTTCGGTCAACACGTACTGCATCGATCCTAGGCCTGCCGCGAGCAGCAGGAGGCCGACAAAATCCACCTTTCCCGCGCGCCCGGGTTCCGGATCGCGCAGCAAGAGTGCTAGCACGATGGCGGAAAAGATCCCCGGCGCAATATTGATGTCGAAGACCCAATTCCACGAGTAGTTATCGACGAGAATGCCGCCGAGCGGCGGCCCAAGTGCGGGCCCCATGATTGCACCGAGCGCGAAGATGCCTTGACTAAGGCCTAACTGTTTGGGCGGAAACGTGTCGCGGAGAATCGATTGCGAAGTTGCGAGTAAGCCACCGCCGAAGGCGCCTTGCACAAAGCGCGCAATGATAAGCAACGTCAGGCTGTCGGCCGATCCGCAAACGACCGAAGCGATTGTGAAGCCGGCAATCGAGGCGACGAAATAGTTTTTGCGCCCGAAGCGGTTTTGCAGCCACGGTGTGAGCGGGATGACGACGATGGCAGCAATCACATACGCAGTGACGATCCACGTGCCTTCCTCCTGGCTCGCGCCGAGATTGCCTTGAATCGTCGGCAGCGCTACGTTGGTGATCGTCGAGTCGAGTGTCTGCATCAGCGCCGCAGCCATCACGCCGGCTACGATTAGGACTCTGCGCAGGCCGGTCTCGGTAACCTCCCGCCGGGGTGGGGTCGTCGATGCGCTCATTATTCATCAGAATACCCGCGCGTGCGCAATGGAGGCGACGGAGCGCTTGGCCGCATGCGCTTGGCACACGATTTCTCCCATGCGCTCTAGCGCCTGAAGAAATGCCGGCGCGTCGACGCATTGCGCGAGTGCGAAGGCTCCCGCATGGCGGCGCGAACCTCCGCAAATGCGTTCAACGGCTTCGACGACGATCGGAGCCGTGATCGCGTAAATGTCGCGGCCGCGCGCCGTACGGCGATGCTCTGCATCGCCGTTCCGAGCGATCACGTCGATGAGAAACTGCTGGTTCGAACGGCCATGCTCATCCACCGCGACCGGCTCCGGCGTAGCCGGATCGCGAAGGTCGCGCAGCGGCGCTTCGTTGATGTAGTTGTGCATCGCGTGCACATGCAAGTGACGCGCCGCGAGAATCGTCTCGGTGAACGGCAGTTCGACGACGTCTTGCGTGCCGAACGGTTCGGGGAAATTCCATGTCGTCGGTGCCGACGGCTGGAGCGCCGTGAGTTCGCCGTCGCGGAGCGTGAGGCGCGGCGCGGTATTGCGCGCTCCGGTGCTCCGCGTGCCGCGTGTCGGCCACCAGCTATCGAGCGCAATCGCGATGTCGACGCGATCGGCCTGCGTCCAGCCGTTCATCGCGCAAGTCGCTAAGAGATCCCCGAGGCCGCCGTAAAACCCCGCGGCGGGAACGACAACGATGCCGCGCTCGCGCGCCGCCGCATCGAAACGCTCGAACGTCGAACGCGCGCTGCGCTGTTCTGCGGTAACGTCGAAATAGTGGGCGCGAGCGCGCAGTGCGGCTTCAATCAACGGGGCGGCCGTGTCGAGAAAGGGCCCGGCGCAGTTGATGACTGCCTCCGCGTCCGCGAGCGCGCGGTCGAGCGCCGCCGGGTCGTCGAGCGGGGCGATCCGCATCTCCGGCATTTTTGCGTTGTCCCGGCCGACCGCGACCGGGGCATGTCCCCGCCGCCGAAGCTCCCCGATGACAAAGCGCCCCGTGTGGCCTGCGGCGCCATAGACTGCGATGTTCATGGCTTGCATTAGAACAGACAGGTCTGTATCATGTCAAGTATGGCGGTTGATGAGGTGCGGGAGCGCATCCTGCAAACGGCGTCGGACCTGTTTTATCGCGAAGGCGCCCGCGCCGTCGGGGTCGATCTCGTCGTGGAGCGAGCCGGGGTCGCAAAGACGAGCCTGTACCGGCACTTCCGTACGAAAGACGATCTTATCGCGGCGTTTCTCGCGCGTGAAGACGCGCAGTTCTGGCAGCAATGGGACAGCGTTGCGGAGCGCCATCGCGCCGACGCACAGGCGGAACTTGACGCGCACATGCGGTGGATCGGCGAACGGATCGGACGGAAAAATTATCGCGGATGCCCGCAGCTGAACATGGCGGCGGAGTTTCCCGAAGCCGAGCACCCGGCGCGCGTTATTGCCGCGTCGCACAAGCGAGAACTGCGCCGGAGGCTCAAAGGTATTGCCGAAAGGTTAGGCGTGCGGCGTCCCGACAATCTCGCCGCGCAGTTGCTGCTCCTCGTGAACGGCGCCTTTGTGAGCGGACAAGTCATCGCCGCCGAGGAAGCCGTACCCGTGCTGCTCACTTCATCCCACGCACTCGTTGTTGCAGAACGCGCGTCCAGATGAACGCACGATCGAGCCGGGATCTCAGTTGGCCTGACGTTCTTGCAGCGCTGCGTGCATGCGCCGGTGCGTCGGTGCTGATCCGCGACGGCAGGGTCACGCAACCCGCAGCGGCTGTCCGCAGTCGTTCTGCTGCGAAGGGAACCGAGCTGTGTCTGTTTTCGGGCAAAAGCGCCGTGACACGCCTCGGGCTCATCGAGCAACTCACGGTGCTCGCAAAGGGTGCCGGACGGCGCTTTATGACGTCAGCGCGCGCACGGATCAACGGCTCGAATCTTATCGTGGAGAGCGTGAGCGACGAGACCGTTGATGGCGTCCTCGCAGCGGTGATCAACACGCGGCGCCTGAAGCTCGGTTTCAATCAAAGCCAACAAACGGGCGCCACGACCACGTTGCGAAGCAAACGCATTAAGAACCGATAGCCGAATTTTAACGATGCCTCGAACGTATAAGGATGAGCTGGCCGATGCGGAGCTTGCAGGCGGCGCCGCCTACGAGGCGATGGAGGCGTGGCTGAGCCGTCCGCTCGATGCGCCGGATGTCCCTGGTGCGGTCTTGGAAGCGCACGCGAAAGCGCTGCGCGACAGTCGCGAGCGCATACGGCAGCTGCTTCGCGAGGAGGGAGTTCGCGACGATATCGAAGCCGCGCTTGCGCGGAACGAAGAGTATCATCGCAAGCTCGGCTTGAGTATCCGCGACAAGCCGGAAGCGCTCGAAGACGAGTCCGAACCCTCCGACTAAAGACGCACCTTTTGCCGCAGAAGGCCCTCGATTTGCCTTTGGTGCGTTTTCATGAGATACTCAAGGCCCCCAATGCGCGATCTTTCGAGTGGTCGTAAGGAAGCGCCACTTTTACGAAAGATCAGTTTTCATTTCTACTTCTACATTTTCCGATTTCGGGCTTAGTCCCAATTTGCTCCGCGGTGTCCGCGAACTCGGCTTCGAAACGCCGACGCCCGTCCAACGTATGGCGATACCGCCGTGTCTTGCGGGTTCCGACGTATTAGCCAGCGCGCAGACCGGCAGTGGAAAATCGGCGGCCTTCGGCTTGCCGATTCTCGAAGCGGTCCTGAAAGCGCCGGCATCGGGCACGCAGGCGCTTATTTTGGTTCCGACGCGCGAGCTCGCGCAGCAAATCACTGACCATCTTCGCGCCCTTGCAAAACACACGAATGTCCGCATTGCCGCCGTCTATGGCGGCGTGCGAATGGCGTCGCAGATTCAGGCGTTTCGCCGCAATCATGAAATAATCGTTGCGACGCCGGGTCGCTTGATCGATTTGATTTCGCAAGGCGAGGCGCGTTTGAACAACATCAGCACGCTCGTGCTCGATGAAGCCGATCGCATGCTGGACATGGGCTTTCTGCCGGCCGTGCGACGAATCGTCGCCAAGCTGCCGAATCGCAAGCAGACATTGTTCTTCTCCGCGACGCTGGCCGGCACGGCCGGCGCGCTCGCAAACGAGTTGCTTTCCCACCCGGTGCGCATCAACTTGGCTCCCACCACGACGCCGGTCGAGTCGGTGACACAAACGGTCTACGCCGTCGATCAACACAAAAAGACCGATCTGCTGGTCGATCTGCTCGCCGACAACTCAATCTACAGCGCGCTGGTATTTACGCGTACGAAACATCGCGCCGAGCGTTTGGCCGGGGTGCTTTCGCGGCACAACGTCGGTGCAGAGCGAATTCACGGCGACCGGTCGCAGGCGCAACGCGCTCGTGCGCTTGAAGCCTTCAAAAAAGGACGCTACCGGGTTCTCGTGGCGACCGACGTCGCAGCGCGCGGAATCGATATTGCCGACCTCGGGCATGTCATCAACTATGACGTCCCGAACGAGGCAGCGGACTACGTTCATCGCATCGGCCGGACCGGCCGCGCGCAAAAGGTCGGTGATGCGATAACCTTTGTCTCGCAGGATGAAGTGGACTTGTTCGCTGCGATCGAGCGATCCATCGGCAAGCGGGTCAATCGGGGCGAGCATCGCTTGAGCGACGCTTCGGTGGGTAAGACGCTCGAAACGCCACCTCCCGCGCGCCGCAGAACCTTCCAACGCCGCCGCCGCCGCTAGAATAAGAAAGGAGCACCATCATCGCTCGTAAACGCAACACCGGCCCTCGGCCTCCCAAAGCCAATACGGACCAAAGCAACAAAGAAGCGCCGCTCGAGGTCTTCGGAAGCATTAAGCAGGTTTTCCCAAGCACGATGTTTTCCGTCGAGCTCGACAACGGGCATACGGTCCTCGCGCACATCGCGGGCCGTCTGCGCCGGCATCACATCAAGATTCTGCCCGGCGATCGGGTCGACGTCGAAATTTCGCCGTATGACCTGACGAAGGGGCGCATCGTTTACCGCTATCGTGCGGGCGAGCCTCGGCGCGTTTAGTTTATTCCGAGCGCCTTGTAGTTGACGAGTTGCTGGACCGTCAGGTGATGGAAGCCACGATCGGCCAAATGCTTGATGTAGTCGCCGTCAATGCGCAAGGCTTTGAGCGTGACGTACTGCTGCGGTTCCAGATGCGCATACCCGTAGCCGGCGAGCATCTGGATATACGCCGGATCGACTTTCAGCGCTTTTAAGGACACCATCTCGCGCGCATCGGCGTTCTGCAGACCGGCTGCGCGCATGCCGTCGATATAGGCGCGATCGATGCGCAGCGCGCGGAACGTTATTAAATCTTGTACGTCCAGCGTATAGCCTGCGGCGCGCATGTCCGAGATATATTCGCGCGTGATATCGAGATCGGCGAAGGTCAGCTGCTTCTCGGGCTCATCTACGTCGAGACCCTGCTTGCGCAGGCTGTCGAAAAACGCAGCGTTCGGGGTGAACACATAGGTGCCGCCACCCTTGCCTCCGCCGATCCAGCCATCCATCGCATAATCGCCGGCTTCGCGGTTCAGCCGAAAATGCACATCTTGACCGGCCGATGCAAGCGCGCTTGCAATGCCGAGCGCGTTGACGTCGACGCCGTGCAGCGTCGAGTTGTGGTGCGAGCCGCCTCCGTCGCTCCAGCTGCTCCAGTTCAGCTCAAGCAGCGCCTCCGAACCGTTCTTCCATATCGACCAGGTCCCGTTGAGTGTCTCGGCGCGCGCTGCCGTTGCCGTGAGTGCGATGCAGAGAGCAAGAACACCATACCAGCGCTTCATTGTGGATCGATTCCTTGCGCCTTGAAGATCTCCAGCTGCCTAACCGTGAGATTGGTGAGCCCGTGGCTGTGAAGCTTCTGGATATAGTCGCCGTCGACGCCAAGTGACTTCAGCGCCTCGAGGTCGCGTGCGGTCAGATGCGGATACCCTGCGTTCGCCAGATCCTTGATGTAGACGCCGTCTACGCCGAGCGATTTGAGACCCTCGAGGTTGAATGGCGTGAGATCGGTGAGCCCTTCCGCACGCATTTGCGAGATGTAGCTGCCGTCGACGCCGAGCGACTTCAAGCTCTCGAGGTCGTGAACGGTGAGATTTTTCAGCCCAGCACTCTGCAGGTCGCGAATGTATTGGCCGGTGACACCCAAGCTCTTGAGCCCGATGAGGTCCTCGGGGGTTAAATTCTTGTAGCCGGCGGCCGCGAGATCATCGATGTAACTTGCGTCTGCAACCATCTTCGGCATCGACTGCGGCGCTCCCGAAATTGGCGGGTTCCAAAAACGAGGTTTATCTGAAGCTGGTGCGCTACTCGCTGCTGCGACCGTCGTCTTCGCGACCGGTTTGCTCACCGGTTTTGGTGCCGGCATTGGCGCCAATGTCGTGGCAATTTCGGGCGCAGGCGACGAGATCGCGTACTGCGTCCTTACTTTCACGTCGTAGTTTTGCACCTGCCTATGCGTTTGCGGCCGTTCTGTCTTGCTAAGCGTTGTGACGTTGCGATCGAGCGTATAGGCGATCGTCGGTGAGACGAATCCACCGGCAATTACAACGACGAGGATAAACGCGAACGCGAGGAGCGAGGGGACGAGTGCCAAGCGGACCCGGATGTCGCGCCCGCGTGCCAACAATCGCTCGATGCGGATCGACATACTTTTACGTGTCACAAACACGCCCGGAGCTGCGGGAGCCGTATACGGCCACTGCGTCATTTCGACGATGCGTGCGAGACAGCGCGCATAGGGCACGTTTTCGGCCGACTGCTCGAGGACCCAATCGTCGCACGCGACTTCGCGCTCCAAATCCATCTGTCGCGAGATCCAATAGACCCCGGGGCTGAAGAAGAACAACGCCTGCACGATGCGCTCGAAGAGATTCACCCAGTCGTCCGAGCGCCGCACGTGCGCGAGTTCATGGAGCAGTACGCGATCGAGATCGTTCGCATCGAGTTCGCGCACGAGGTCCGACGGAAGGAGGATCATTGCATCGAATATCCCGACCGCGACCGGGACGGTAATTTCATCGCTGACGCAGATGCGCACGTCGCGGTCGCCCTTGTGTGCCCGATCGTAGCGGGTGAGCGCGTGGCGCGACTCGACCGCCAACGGCAGCGCATCGTGCTTGAGGCGATTGAGGTAGATAAGACTGATCAGCAGCCGCGCGAGAATCGCGAGCGCGGCAATCAGCCACACCGCGGCCACGAGTAGCGCTACCGTGGGCGCAACTCGAAAGCTCGGGCGGCTCACCGAGAACGCCGGTCGCGACGGAACAGCGGCCTCGCGGGCCACGGATATTTGTGCGCGTGCGATATGGTGTTGAACCCTTGCGATAGGCGCGGCGGTGCCGTGCGGCAGCACGATCGGCATTGCGCTCATGAAGGGCACGATAAAGCTTGCGACGAGCGCAAGCGACCACACCGCATGGCGCGTCGTGGCGTTGCTGCAGCGCGAAATCTTCAGAGCGGCCCAGGCGATGGCGGCGATCAGGGCCGGTTGCCAGAGCGCGTTGACCAGCACGGTGACCGCAAACAGCACGACCGTGTTCATGACGCGCCCTCCTCGTAGGCTTCGATCATCTGCTTGATCCGCGCAAGTTCGTCGCGGTCAGGCTTTTCTTCGGCGATCAAGCGCATCGCAAGCGCGGTTTTGCTATCAGCGAAGAAGGATCGCACGACGTCGCCGATCGCGGTCCCGGCCGCGTCGTCTTCTTCAAATGCCGGGAAGTAGATATGGGCACGCCCCTCGAGCTCGCGTTTGACGGCGCCCTTTTGTTCGAGGATGCGCAGCATCGTGAGCACGGTCGTGTACGCGAGGGGCGGTTTTGGAATCGCGGCGACGACTTCGGCAACGGATCCCCGGCGCAACTTCCAGAGCACCTGCATGATCCGGAGTTCGGCCTTCGTTAAGGAGCGCGGTTTTTGACGGGGCACGGGGACCTCGCTTCTACTAAGAGTTTAGTAGAACGTAGCCGATCTTGCGGCGATTGTCAACTAAGACCTTAGTAGTTACCCCGCGCCCTTCGTCGCGCCGTACCGGCTTTACACGCCGCCAACGTACACTTAACCCGGGGCTTGCTTGCCGGGCTCTTGGGGCAATCTCGCGTGCCCGAACACTTGGGTATGATCACGGCGCTCACGCTTTTATTGGGCCTCGTTGCCAGCTTTTTCGGAAGCATGGTCGGCTTCGGCGGCGGCTTCATTTCCGTCCCCGCGCTGCGCCTCGTCGGGCATCTGAGTCCGCAAGTCGTCGCCGCCACGTCGCTCTTCATGGTCGGCGTCAACGTCGCGGTTGCGTCGTTTGCGCTGCGCAAGAAGAAGCGCATCAACGTGCGGATGGGTCGCGCGCTCGGTCTGGGCGGCGTCGCCGGCGGCTTCGTCGGCGTCTTCATGTTGCGTTTCGTCAGCGGCGGCCAGTTCGACGTGCTCTACGGGCTGATGCTGATCTTCATCGCCTTCAACATGCTGCGGCCGGCGCGTGGAACGCAGCTGGCCGATACCGAGATTGAGTCGCCGCGTTCGCTCGAGGCCGGAAACCTTGAGCTTGGCATCGCAGGCGCGATCGTCGGGTTTTTCTCCACGCTCTTCGGCTTGGGGGCAGGCACGGTTGCGATCCCGATGTTGATGTGGCGCTACAAGCTCCCGGCGTACGTGGCGATGCCGACGGCGTCGTTCATTGCGGTGATCTACGTTTGGCCGAGCGTGTTCGCACAGATCGCCGCGCATCGCGTGGACTGGGCGCTTGCGATCCCGCTCTCGATCGGCGCCGTTATCGGTTCGCACTTCGGCGCGCGGTATTCGAACCGGCTGAGCTCGCCGCAACTCAAACGCGTCTTCGGCGTGATCTGCGTCTGCGCGTTCTTGAGTCTGACCCTGCGCCACCTCCCGGATTTTCTCAAGCATCCCACGCCCGTTACGGCGACGATTCACGTCGCGCAAGCAGGGCAAAAATGAAGCTCGGGATCGTCGGCGTCGGTGCAGTCGGTGCAGCCGTCACGATCGCCTCGGTCGTTCGTGGCGTCGCGCGTGATATTGTGTTGATCGACAAAGATGCAGCGCGCGCGACGGGCGTTGCGGCCGACGTTCGCTACGGCGCGCCGCTTTCGCCGGCCGTTGACGTGCGTGCCGGTGCGTATGCTGACCTTGCCGGCGCATCGCTTGTGGTGCTCGCGGCCGGCATCAACGAAAAGGCCGGCGGCGCAACCAACCGCAACGATCCGCTCGGCCGGCTGCGCTTGCTCAACACCAATGCCGGCGTCTTCGAAGAGATCGTTCCGCAGGTGGTCGCGGCCGCGCCCGATGCAACGCTCCTTATGGTCACCAATCCGCCCGAACCGCTCGTCGATTTGACGCGCCGCTTGGCAGGGCACGATCGCGTCTTGAGCACGAGCACGTTTCTCGACAGCCTTCGCTTCCGATTCCACCTCGCCAAGTATTTCGGCGTCAGCCCGATGAGTGTCGAAGCCAATGTCATCGGTGAGCACGGTACGTTCAGCGTGTTCCTGTGGTCCTCGGCGCGAATCGGCGGGGTACGGCTGCTCGAGCTGCTTGCGGATCGAAAAATCGCCTTCGATGAGTTTCGCCAGTCGATCGAGCAAGAAGTGCGCTTCGCCAACATCTCGATTATCGAGGGCATCGGCGCGAGCCAGTACGGAATCGGGATGGTGGTCGCGCGCGTTGCGGAATGCATCGTACGCGACGAGCGCGCGGTGATGCCGGTCGGCTCGCACCAGCCGCGGTACGGCGTCACGCTCTCGCTGCCCAGCATCGTTGGACGCGCAGGTGTCGAGGACGTGCTTTGGCCCTTGCTTTCGGATGAAGAACAGCGCGGCGTCCTCGCCAGCGCAGAGCGTCTTGCGGGTGTCGTGCAGACCCTCGCCGGCGCTGCCTAGGCCTGGTTCTTGACTTTCGCTTGAGCCGGAGCGTAGCTTCTGCTCATGACCAATACATCGACGAAGAAGCCGCTGATCGTATTCGACGTCAACGAAACGCTGCTCGACCTCGACACCATGAATCCGATCTTCGAGCGCATTTTTGGCGAGAAAGCCGCCATGCGCACCTGGTTTGCAAATCTGATCCTCTATTCCGAAGCGCTGACCCTGGCCGACTGCTACGTGCCATTCACCGAAATCGGGGGTGCGGTCATGCAGATGCTTGCAGCCGTGCGCGGGATCACGATCGGTGAAAGCGACAAGCGCGAACTGACGGAAAAGTTTGCGTCGATGCCGCCGCACCCCGAAGTTCCCGCTGCGCTGCAGCTGCTGCAGGATGCTGGATTTCGCCTGTTCACACTTACCGACAACGTACTGGAGGTCCAAACGCGTCAGCTCGAAACCGGCGGCATCGCCGGACACTTCGAGCGGCGTTTCAGCGTCGATCAGGCGGTGAAGCGTCACAAACCTGCACTCGAGGCCTATGCGTACGTCGAAGCGCAACTCGGTACGAAGCCGTCGGACATGCTGCTGATTGCAAGCCACACCTGGGACACGATCGGAGCGCTCGGCGCCGGCTGGCATGCAGCGCTCATCAAACGTCCGCTCAACGACGTGCTCGGCGTAGGCCCGCAGCCTGAGGTTGTCGGAAGCGACTTGCGCGATGTGGCAGATCAGCTCATTGCGCGGTATCGCCCAGCGCGACCAGGAGTTTTCGCAAAAGCTCCGTGAGATCGAGTTACACGCCTATGAGTAGTCTCGCGCAGGAATGAAGCGACAATGGGTCATCTTCGACCTCGACGGTACGCTTATCGAGAGTGAGCAGATCTGGCGCGATGTGCGCCGTGCATTCGTCGTCGAGCACGGCGGCCGCTGGATCGACGGTGCGCAAGCGAAGATGATCGGCATGCGCACGACGGAATGGGCGCGCTACATACACAACGATTTAGGCGTGGCGCTCCCACCGGAGGCAATTATCGAGCAAGTCGTGGGCGCCGTCGCGCAACAGCTTGCAAAGCACGTTCCGATCTTGCCGGGTGCGAACGAAGCGCTGCAGCGTCTCGCCGCAGCTTTCCCACTCGGTCTCGCGACCGCCGCAGCGCGCGCCGTCGCGGAAACGGTGCTTGCAAAGACCGGCTGGACGAAATATTTCAAAGTCGTTGTTTCTGCCGATGACGTCGCACGCGGCAAGCCCGCACCCGACGTCTATCTTCGCGCGCTGGACCTGCTCGGTGCCGATCCGCGGCAAACTGCGGCAATCGAAGATTCGGCCAACGGCATTCGCTCGGCGCATGCCGCGCAACTCGCGGTGATTGCGATTCCCAATCGCGAGTTTCCGCCCGATCCCGCGGCGCTCTCGCTGGCGCGGTGCGTGCTCGAGACGATCGCGCAGCTTAAGGTCGAAACCGTCGAGCGATGCAGCTCTTGACGCTCGGGCACGGGACAGCAAGTGAGGTTGATCTCGCCGCCTTACTGCGCGCGAACGCCGTGAAGGGTGCGATCGATGTGCGGAGCGTGCCGAAGAGCCGCGCGCACCAACATGTGTGGGCGGAACGCATGGCCCACTGGATCCCCGATCTGGCGGGGGCGACGTACGAGTGGCGCAAAGACCTAGGCGGATTTCGTCGCGCGCGCCCGGACAGTCCAAATATCGCGCTACGGCACGCGTCGTTTCGCGGCTACGCGGACTACATGCAGAGCGCGGACTTTCTTGCGGCCCTGGAAACGCTTATGCGCGATGCGGCCGCCACACGAACCGCGATCATGTGCTCGGAATCGCTGTGGTGGCGGTGCCACCGCAGGCTCATCGCCGATGCGGCGACGCTGCTATATAGCGCGGACGTGCTACATATCATGCATACAGGACCCCCGCGTCGCCACGTGCTCACCGAAGGTGTGCGCGCCCTCCCCAGCGGTATTCTGCAGTACGACGTGCTTTAAACCCGATCGTCTGCAGCATTTCAAAGGGTCTCACCGTTCGTGTCGGTAACTTGAATCGGTTCCGATGTTTTTTGATCCTTCCGACCTCGAGCGCTCCTTCGATCCGCAGACGCTGGCGCGCGCTCGCGGCTATCTTACGACGAATCGCATTGCGAACGTCCGCCTTTCGGAACAGCACGACGCCGCGAGCGCGAACGTGCAAGGATCTGCTGCGCGGCCGTATGCCGTGCGGATTGCCGTGCGCGATCGCAACGGCGTGCGGACGATCGAGAGTGAGTGCTCGTGCTCAGATGGCTTTGGGTGCAAACACGGCGCGGCGCTCGCGCTGATGTTGTCGGATTCGAGCGCGGGAGCGGGCAGTGCGTCCGACCGCGCGGTCGACGGATGGGCGCGCCGGATGCTGGAGACATTCGGTGAAGCGACGGCGCCCGAGAGCATCGAGCGGCTGCTTTACACTATCGACGTTCCCGAATCGCAGGGGCAGCGCACGCTGGGACTCGTGCCGTACGTCATGCCCCCTGCGGGAAGTAGCGCACAACCCCGCGAGTTCTCGCTCCACAACTTGAGGAATTCGCGCGCGCGCTTCATCACCGGTATCGATGACGTCGCCGGGCGCCTTGTGAGCGCGAGTGGATTGCTTGGACTCGGCGCGGAGCTCTCGCCGGCGATTCTCGCAATGCTACTCGAGTTGCTCGCGACGCGCGGTCTGCTGCGTTGGCGGGACCCGTCGTCATCGGTACTCGAATACGCGCCGATCACCGGCGCAGCGCTCGCGTGGCGCACCGATGACGATGGGCTCGTGCGCGTGCATCTCGCACGGCACGCACATGCCGTGCTACTGCCGACGGCGCCGCTATGGTATGTCGATCCCCAGGCGAGCCGTGCCGGTCCGGTTGCGCTGGACATAGCGCCGGAACTTGCGGCTACGATCGCGCGCGCACCGGCGTTTTCGACCGCGCAGGCACAGCGCGCGCAGATCGCGATCCATCGCGTGCTGCGCGGCACCGGCATCGAAGGTCCTGCGCGCGATCTCGCACTGCAGATCAACGAGCACGAGCCGCAGCCGGTGCTGCGGCTTTTCGCGGAAGCGGGACGCGCCGAGGGCAGCGTCGCCTTCGCGTATGGCGACCAACTCGTGCCCGCGAGCGATCCGCGCGATACGATTTCCGTTGAGCATGGCGAGAGCACGACCGTGTGGCCACGCGATCGCGCCTCCGAGCGTCGTGCCCAGGAAACGCTCGCGCGGCTTGACTTTCCTCCGTACGGTGAAGACGCGTGGCTGCAATTTCTCGAGCGCGACGCCCCGCAACTGCGCTACGACGGGTGGCGGATCGTTACGCTGCCGTCTTTTCCGTTTCGCATCGTCGAGGCGGGCGATGAGTGGAGCGCGGAAGTCTACGAGAGCGGTGCCGCGCAATGGTTCGAGCTCGAGCTTGGCATCGATGTCGACGGCACGCGCGTCTCGCTCTTGCCCGTGCTGATCGACGCACTCGGACGCAGCGGGCTTGATCTCGATGCGGATCCCGCGACACTCGCGCGCCGGCAAATGCCGTTCGTCGGGCGCGTGCCGGGCGGTGGATACGTCGCGCTGCCGGTCGATCGCGTTGCGCGCGTGCTGGCGACGCTCGGCGGACTCTTCGGCGATCGCCGTAACGGGCAGAAAGCGCGCGTACGCGTGCCGGTGTTGCAGGCGGCGTCGCTCGCGGCGGCAGGCGGGATCGCGACACGTTGGAACAACGCGCCGTCGATACGCGCGATGCTCGACGACCTCGCCGCGTACGCCGCCCGGCGCATCGATATCCCCGCTGCGTTCGCGGGCGAGCTGCGGCCCTACCAACGTGACGGCGTGGCGTGGCTGCAAACGCTGCGCGAACATCGCGCGGGCGGTATCCTCGCCGACGATATGGGTTTGGGCAAAACGGTCGAAGTGCTCGCGCACGTCGCGGTGGAACGCGCGGCCGGCCGCTTGACGCATCCGGTGCTTGTCGTGTCTCCCACGAGTGTCGCGCCGAACTGGCGCGCCGAGATCGCGCGCTTTCTGCCCGACGCGCGCGTGCTCGCGCTCACCGGCGCCGACCGCGCCGATCGCTTCGCCCAGATCGGCGATGCGACGTTCGTGCTTACCACCTACGCGCTGCTGCTGCGCGACATCGAGGCGCTCGCCTCGTTCGAGTGGTCGATCGCCGTGCTCGATGAAGCACAAGCGATCAAGAATCCGCGCTCCAAAGCGGCGCTTGCCGCGTCGCGACTGCACGCCGCCCAGCGCCTCGCGCTCACCGGCACGCCGATCGAAAATCATCTCGAAGAGCTGTGGTCGATCTTCGCGTATGCGGTTCCCGGCTTGCTACCCGAACGCGCGCGCTTCACGCGGCTCTTCGGCACGCCGATCGAAAAGCACGGCGATGTGGATCGACGTGCTGCGCTCGCTGCGCGCATCAAACCCTTCCTTCTTCGCCGCACGAAGGAAGGCGTCGCGCAGGAACTGCCGGAGAAGACCGAGATCGTGCAGCGCGTGCCGCTCGTCGGGCGCCAGCGCGATCTCTATGAAACGATTCGCCTGACCATGCACAAGCGCGTACGCGACGAAGTCGAACGTCGTGGACTTGCGCGTAGCCGCATCGTCGTGCTCGACGCATTGCTCAAGCTGCGCCAAGTCTGCTGCGATCCACGCTTGCTCAAACTCGATGCGGCCGCCGGCATCGACGAATCGCAAAAGCTCGACGCACTACTCGAGATGCTGGAGAGCCTCGTCGATGACGGGCGCCGTATCTTACTGTTTTCGCAGTTTACCTCGATGCTCGATTTGATCGCGCCGGAACTCGGAAAACGCAACGTGCCCTTCGTCGAGCTGCGCGGAGACACGCGCGATCGAGAAACCCCTGTTGCACGTTTCCAGAACGGCGACGTGCCGCTCTTCCTCATTAGTCTCAAAGCCGGAGGCACCGGGCTCAACCTCACCGCGGCCGACACGGTCATCCACTACGATCCGTGGTGGAACCCCGCGGTCGAACGCCAGGCCACGGACCGTGCCCATCGTATCGGCCAAGAGCAGCACGTCTTCGTCTATAAGCTGATCGCCGAAGACACGGTTGAGGAGCGTATCCTCGAGCTCCAAGAGCGCAAAGCCGCGCTGGCCGCGACGTTATTCGACGAAGCCGCGGGCCCCACGGTCGATCTCGATATAACCGACATCGAGCGCCTTTTCAGTTGAGCCGCGATTCCCAGTCCGCCGGAACCTTTCCGGCCGGTCCCGGAACAGGTTGATCGGCGGGGTGCCAGCGCGGGTCGGCGAGGTGCGGTCCGCGCAGCATTTCTTCGGTCTCATAATTGTAGAACCAGGCCTCGCCGGGCTCGAAGCTCGCAATGATCGGATGCTTCGTTCCGTGGAAATGCGCGGTCGCATGGCGGGCCGGCGACGAGTCGCAGCAGCCGATATGCCCGCATTCAGTGCATCTGCGCAAGTGAAACCACCATCCGCCATCGGCGAGACATTCGACACAACCCGTGCCCGAGGGTGGAACGTTGGGATTTATCCCGTCAGCATGTTGACTCATTCGAACCTATTCCGGCAGCCGGCGCGCTACTCTTCCACCGCCGAGCGTAGGCGTGCGAGCGCATCGTCCCACTGCTTGGATATCTGCGCCAAGTAGCGCATGACCTGATCGATGCGTTTGGGCTCGAGTTTCCAGATGTGCTCGCGACCGCGCCGCTCACTGCGCACCAGACCCGCCTTGTGCAGCGCGTGCAAGTGTTTGGTGACACCTTGGCGCGAGATCTCCGAGCCTTGCGTTAGCTTCGCGATCGAGAGCGGGCCGCGCTCGCAGAGCTTTTTGACGATCTGCAAGCGCGATTCATCGCCGAGTGCCGCAAGAAGGGGGACGACGCTCATGATTGGGGTTGCAACAGGTACTTCTCGATCAGCGTAAGCTGTGCGGCCCAGCCTTCCGCGTTGGCCTCAAACGCATCGGCGCGGCGTGCGAGCGGGATCGAATCGAATCCCGTCTCGGTGATCGTGAGCTTCGTGCCGCCGTCGGCGGGTTCGAGCGTGAAGGTGACAAGCGTCATCGGCTCGTGCGAATAGTCGACGTCGCTGTCGATCGCAAACGGATGCCAGCGGTACGAAAACGTGCGCATCGGTGCGATCTCTTCGATGAAGATCGCGACCGGCATACCGCGGTACTTCTCTTGCATTTTGGCGACGTCGGGATCGGCGGTGGTCGGCACGATGCGGCCGCGCATCGCTTTGCCCGGCGCGAACGCGCCATCGAACTCCATGCCGAACCAGCTGCCGAACGCTTGTGCATCGCTGATTGCGTGCCACACACGCTCCTGCGGCGCGCGGAGAAAGAGGCTCTTTTCGATTCGATCGGTCGACGGCATAATACGCAACCTCCTGGTTGCATATTTATACCACGGGATGTCCGCAAATGCAACCTTATGGTTGCGTATCTACCCGATCGAGCGGGTACGGCCGAGGTAGTCGGCCAGGATCCAGGCCGATCCGCAGATGGCCAAGTTTTCCGCGTTACCGGCCCAGGCCGTGAGGTCGTGCGCGTTAGCATAAAACGTCGAGGTCCACAGCGTCGGCAGCCACACGAGCAATCCGAAGCCCGCGATCATCAGCGTCGTCAGTTGCGCTGCTAGCAGCGCGAAGCGGCCACTGAGCAGTGCGACTGCGGCGAGCGCAAATGCGAGCGTTGTGGTTATTGCCCAGAACATCTGACCGGGCGGAATCCACGCGGGGACGAAACGTGCCGTGCCGTTGAGGTAGATGACCTGTTCGAGCGTAAATGAAATTACACAGATGCCGAAGAGGTAGTACCCCGCGCGTCCAAGTCGCGCGTTCGGCGCGGCTGTTGCATAGACGAGCATCGCGCCGCTCACGAGGGACGCCTGTTCGAAGAAATTTCCCCACTGATCGTAGACCAGTGGTTGCCCGACAATGAGCGGGATCTTTACCAGCGCGAAGATCGTAAAGAGCACACCAAGTGCGACGGCTCCGAAGCGCGCCGTCTTATCGAATTGCACCGCTACGCCGCCGGCAATCTCGACTGCGGCGGCGACGTCGACGAGCGCGACGCGCAAGGCAGCGTCGTGTATCGGAAGCTGTTGCCAGACGTTGAAGTCCCTAAAGACCAGGCCGGCCACGCCAAAGACGATAGCAGCCAAGCCGTAGACGTGGCGCCCAAGCTGGATCTTCATCGTTGCGTCAAACGAGGCTCCGGTCTGCGTCGTGACTAACACGCGTTGCGTGCAGAGAAGCAGCTTCCTTTTTGGCGCGGCCGCTGTGCCGCTAGCGTGGCCGAGTCCCACACTGGCCGGGATCGAACGCGACACGGGCGGCCGGCTGGGCGTGTTTGCCATCGATACGGGCAGCGGCAAAACGATTGCGCATCGCGCAGACGAACGTTTTCCGATGTGCAGTACCTTCAAATTGCTGTTGGTTGCGGCGGTGCTCGCACGGGTCGATCGCGGTCAGGAGCAGCTTGACCGGCACGTAGCGTACACGAAGGCGCAGTTGCTTTCGCATGCACCAATTAGCGAGAAGCATGTCGGCGACGGGTACATGACGATCGGCGCCCTCTGCGCAGCCGCGGTCGATTACAGCGACAACACCGCGGCAAATCTGTTGCTCGCAACGATTGGTGGACCGCCGGGCTACACGGCCTACGTGCGTTCGCTCGGCGATGTGGTGACCCGATTGGATCGGACGGAGCTTGCGCTCAACACCTGCATTCCGGGCGACCCGCGTGATACGACCGCGCCGTCAGCGACGGTTTCCGACATGCGACGCGTGCTCGCGGGATCGGCGCTGAGTGGTGCATCACGCGCACGGCTCATAACGTTGCTCAAAAACAACACGACCGGCGGCACACGCCTGCGCGCCGGACTTCCCGGATCGTGGATCGTGGGCGACAAGACGGGTACGGGTCTGCGCAACAATGCGCACGGGGACAGCGACACGGCCAACGATATCGCGATCGCGTGGCCGCCCAATCGGCCGCCGATCCTCATCGGGGCCTATCTCACGGAGTGCAAGCTTGCCGCCTCGCAGCGCGAGGCCGCACTTGCAAGCGTGGGACGCCTGGTCGGAACAACGTTCAACAGTTAGCCGCGGCCGCGCGTCTATAGGGTAGATGAAGATCGACCGAGAGGAGCTTGACCGGCTCCTGATCCAGACCTGGCCCGATGCGTACCGCATCGCCTTCGGGATTCTGCACGATCGTGGTCTCGCGGAAGATGCAGCGCAAGAAGCGTGCGCGCTCGTTGCGCGCAAGATAGCCGCGCTCAAGGATGCAAGCGCGTTTCGCGCGTGGTTGTACAGAATCGTCGTCAACTGCGCGATCAGCCTTGGGCGACGACGCCACCCGACGGATGCGCTTGACGCCGCCGGCGAGCGGGGCATCACGACCGATCCGGCCGAGCGCCTCGATCTCTACAACGCGCTCGCGGCGTTGCCGCTGCGCCAGCGTGCCGCCGTGTTACTTCATTACTACGCCGGGCTGAACAGCGCCGAGATCGCCGATGCTTGCGGATTCCCGCCGGGAAGCGTGCGCTTTCAACTGATGCTCGCGCGGCGCGCACTACGCAAAGCATTGGCCACCGAGATTCGCGCCGAGTCCTACGCAAAGGAGGCTACGCATGATCACTGACGCGCAAATCCGCGACGGCATTACGTCGATGCTGCAACGTTTCGAAGCACCGGCGGTTCCACTCGATGACATCTACCGGCGTATGTCTGCCTCGCGCATCACGCAACCAGACCGCCGGCCATTCGTAATCGGCGCTGCGGCGGCTGGTGCACTCGCCGTCGCGATTGCGCTTCCCGTCGCTTCGCCGGGCGTGGTGCAAACGCTCGAAGCAAAGATCGCCGCAATCTTGCACTGGTCGCCGCCTACGGAACGGCCATCCGCATCAGTGTACCAAGCGATGAAACCGCAGACGGTCAGCCTTAGCGAAGCGCGAGCGCGCGTGCACTTCACCCTGGTTGTGCCGGGAGGGCTGCCCGCGGATGCAATCGGTCCGACAATCCAGGTTGCGCCGACCGGTGTCTTCTCGCGCGCGACGCACACCTGGAGCATCGGCCCAAGCGTCGTAATGTTCACCTACAAACGGGCTGACGGACGCACGTTCGCGCTATCGGCGGCGTGGGCGTCGAGCCAAACCTCTCCACCCTCGAAATACACATTTGAGGATCGAGGCGTCGACAAAGCCGGGAACCCCATTCTCGTCAAACACGAGCGGTTCGTGTGGCGCAATGGCGATCAAGTCATGACCGCCATCGCAGGGCATGGAATCACGCCGGCGGAGATTGCGGCGATTCAAAGCGCGATGCACGGCATGCCGATGCCCACTGTGTGGCCGCCGCGACACGGCGCCGACGAAACGATAACGATGATCCGCGTTATGCCGCCGCGCTAGTGGTGCGGCGGCCTACCCGGGCGCGAGTTGCATCCCCGTGACGATGCCGGTCTTGTTGTCGAGCTGAACCTCGAAATTGCGGACCTCGCCGTGCGCAAACTCGATCCGGTACACGTATCCGGTAGCGCCGAAACCGCTATCGTCCTTTACTTTGAAAATGATCGCTGTCGGAGCGCCAAACGTGGCGAAGTGCGCGGCACTCTGCTTGAGCACGTCCGGTGTGAGGATTTTCTGCATCTGTGGTGATAGCTGGCTCTGCGCGAGCGTACCGTTGAGCACGCCATCGAGCAAATGCACGATGTGCGGGCGGACCGATAGATCCTCGCCCGGTGCGGGCTTTCGCGCCGCGATGCGTGCGTCGGGATACATCGTCTCGAGTACCGCGGTTTCAACTGCCTCGGGCTGGCCGCGCACATTGTTTTCAAGGACGATGATCTCGACGTGGTCGTTGGGATAGGTCGCGTTTACCGAGAGCGAGCCCATCGTGCCGCCATCGTGCCCCACGCGTTCGTGCCCTTCGTGTGGGCCTATTTCCAGGCCCATGCCGTAGTCGGTCGCTTTTCCGTTCACGAGGTGTCCCGGTGACGACATCAGCGCGAAACTCTCAGGACTGACGATTTTGCCGCTCGCAAGCGCGCTGTCCCAGAGCGCGAGATCACCAACCGTCGAGACGATCGCCCCTGCACCCGCAGGCCACGATTCCAGCATTACCGGTGCGGGTTGCGTCGGACCGTCATTCTTGGGCCCTTGCCAATACGGAATCGCGAAATCATCAAAACTCGACTCGTCGCTCACGAAGCCCGAGTGCGTCATGCCCGCCGGCTTGAAGACGTATTCGCGGATGTAGTCTTCGTAGCGCATGCCCGACACGCGTGCGACAACCTTGCCGAGTACCCAGTAGTTTGTATTGCTGTACTCCCACTTTGTTCCGGGAGTAAAGTCGAGCGGCTTGTGCTCGAATGCGACGATCTTGTCGGTTGCGTCGGGGATCGTCGACATCAGCGTTCCGATGTCCGGCATGCCGGTATAATTCGGTAGCCCAGAGATCTGGTTGAGTAGCTGATGCAGCGTGACTTCGCTCGCGTGCGGGAACGACGGGAGGTACTTTGCAAGCGGATCGTCGATCGACAGTTTGCCCTGCTCTTGCAGCTGCAGAATCGCTGCCGCCGTGAATTGCTTGGTGACCGAGCCGATTTCGAAACGCGTGTCGGCATCGACCGGGAGCTTCTTTGCGACATCGCGCAGTCCGTAGGTCTTGATGCTGACGAGTGTGCCATTTTGGTAGACGCCGACGGCCGCCCCCGTCACTTGCTGCTCCTTGATCTGTTCGGTTATCGCCGTGTCGATCGCGGCGGTAGAGGTTGCGGCTGCGAGCAGCAGGGCGAGTATCGGCATGTCCTTTGCTTCGCCCCGCCGCCGGCGTCGCCTTGCCGATCAGGGGCTTACGGCGACGTGGAAGAGATACGACCCTTGCACCGCTTTGCAGTTCGACATCGCCGGTTTGTACTTCGACGCTCGTGCGGCTTCGGCAGTGGCTAAATCAATTGCCGAAACACCACTCGATTTGACGATTGAGACGGATGTGACGGTTCCGGTCGGCGCGATATCGACGCGCACCGTTACATTCGCGGTAACCTTCGGGGTGCTCTTCGGAATCTCGGGTTGTGCGGCATAGAGAATGGTAGCATCGCGGTTGCAGTTCGACGGGTTGGCGGCTGCGACAGCTGCCTGTCCGGTTGTGGTTTGCAATACAACGGTGAGGAGAAGTGCAAGTATGATCATGATGGTTAAGGATTTGCCTCCGCTCGGAAGAGATAGGTACCGGTGACAGCTTTGCACGCGACGATTTGCGGTGAATAGCGGCTGGTTTCTGCCGCGGCCGTTGTCTCACGATCGAACACGGGATCGCCGCTCGGCCGTGTGACCTTCGCGTTGACGACATTTCCGTACGGGTTAATCGTGACAAGGACGAGCGTCTGAAGGCGGTGGGTGGGCGGAGCGCTCAGGTTGGGCGGAACCGCATACGTCACTAGCGCCGGCGAATCCGCGAGGGCACACGACGTGATTCGAGACCCGCTCTTCGCGCTTGAGCCGGTGGCCGGTCCGGCTGCGACGGTGTTTTGATGAAGCGGTCCGCGCATATTCGACGCGATGAGCACGGCGGCGAGTGCGGCGAAGGCCGCGACGCCGGCGCCGATGACCGCCGCGTTCACTTTGAGCTGCGGCGCGCGACTCGAGAGCAAACGCTCGATGCGCCCGACCAGCATGCGGCGCGAACCGATGGCACTCGGGCTGAGCAACGGCACGCGGGCATTTCGTGGCGTCGCTGCCAAGCGTGCTAGGCAGGATGCATAGCGATCGGGATCGTGCGTCGCGCGCACGACCCAATCGTCGCAGGCTGCTTCGCGCTCCTGAACCAACTGGCGTCCGATCACGTACACCCACGGGTTGAAGAAGAGCATCGCTTCGATCAGCCGCTGGATCAGGTTGCCGGCGACGTCGCGTCGCGCGATGTGTGCGGCCTCATGTTGTACGATCGCATCGAGGTCGCCGCGCTCGAGCGTCGTGGCGAGATGCGCGGGAACGACGATCGACGGTCTACGCATGCCCGCAGCAATCGGAAACGCGAGGTCATCTGCAACGACCACATGCGGACCGAGTTGCGGTGCGGGCGTCGCGCTGCGAACAATGCGTTGGATCCGTATGAAGCTGAGCGCGAGCCGAATGAGTCCGGCGAGCACACCAACGAGCCAAAGCGCGACGAACCATGTGCCGATTGCGCTTGCAGCTTTCGCGGTAACGACCGCAGGCGCCGCCGTGACTTGCAGTGCAACGGGTAGCCCCGCGTCGCCGAATTGTGGACGCCATAAGCTTACGATCGGCACGACCGCAAGCGCGAACAGCGCGCAGGACCAAAGCGCGGACCGCGTCGCTGCATCACGCCGCGGCACGCACGTGACGACCAGCATTGTGACCGCGACGATCAAGGCGCCTTGCCACAGCCCGTTGAGAAGAACCGTGTCGATCATTTCGGTGACCTCCGGCTGCGTGCAAGCAGTCCCTTGATCTTGGCGACGTCGTCGTCGGTCAATTGCGTATCGTCGAGTAACGTGACCGCGAGTGCGCCCGGCGAGCTGCCGAAGAAGCGGTCGAGCAGATGGCGGGTCGCGCTTTTTGCCGCTTCATCGCGGGCGACGAGCGGACGGTAGACGTACGCGCGCCCGTCCTCTTCGTGATCGACGTAGCCTTTGTGTTCGAGGGTGCGCAGCGTGGTGAGTACCGTGCTGTACGCCAGCGGCGGCGGCGCGAGCGATTCGACGACATCCGCCACCGACGCGCGCTCGCGGTCCCACAACACGTTCATCAATCGCAGCTCGTGATCGGTTAGCACGAGCGACTTTTTCCGAGACACATGAGCCTCCGAACTATTATGAATGTAATCGTAGATTAGCGCAGTCGGCGCGCGTTGTCAATTAGATTCCTAATACTTAGAAGAGCTGCGGGTCGGGCGGCCGGATCGCGCCTTCGAGTTCGAGCAGCGCCCGCTTGAGCGGCAGTCCGCCGCCAAAGCCGGTCAACGTGCCATCGGCGCCAATGACGCGGTGACACGGAATGATGATTGGGATCGGGTTTGCGCCGTTGGCGCGTCCTACCGCGCGCGCGGCGTTGTCCAGTCCGAACTCCGCCGCGATTGCGCCGTACGACATCGTCGCGCCGTACGGAATCGTGCGCAAACGCGTCCACACGCGCTGCTCGAACGGCGAGCCCTTCGGTGCGATCGCGAGATCGAACGTGCGCCGCTTGCCGGCAAAATATTCGTGCAACTGGGTCTTTACCGCGTCCATCGCAGTACGCGCGGCAGCGGGGAAGGGCTCGGACGAGACGTCCCGGCGTTCGCGATTGGGGAGCCACAGTTCGACCAGCGTGCCATCGGCATCGACGCCGAGATTGAGCACGCCGAACGGCGACGCGAAGAGGGAGCGGAAGAGTGCGCCGGGCGTCGGCCTGCCCGAACGCGGGTACGTTGCTTCGATGAAATTTTCCATTTGGCTCTACCTCAGCATCAACCTCGGCATCGCGTGCGTCGGATGCACCGCGCAACAACAGCAGCAGACCGAAACCCAGGCAAAACGGCTCGCGAAACGGTACGCGCCGTGCCGGGCGTCAAGAGCGTGGTCGACCATCTCACGGTCCGACCGGGCTAGTCGTAGCTCTCGCGCACGGTTTCGAGCAGCGTTTGTCCGAATTCGATCACCTGACCGTCGCCGTCGAGGATCTCGACCTCGAAACCCGGATAGACGCTGCGAAAGCGCTCTTGCTTCCAGCGCGCGACCGACCAACTGTCGCGCGCGGCTTTTTCCCAGCTCCACGGCGGCATGCCTTCGCGATCCGAACGCACGTCGCGGCCGTCGAGCGTGTGCACGCGAACCTGAAAACCCTCGACGCGTGCGATCTTCATTTCGAGCGTACCGATTTTCATGCCGTCGACCTCAGCACTTGCGCGTGAAGCTGTATCCCGAGCCGCTCATGTGTTTGCCGTCCGACGATAGCGTCAAGTTGTGATAGCCGTAGTACGTGAGCTTGACGTTGAGCCCGTTGAGGACCCAGCTACCGATGACGTTATCGCTATCGGTGAGTTCCCCGTCCTGATCTAGGGTGAGCGTCATCTTGCTGTTGTCGGATTGCCATACGCCCGCCAAACTCGCCGTCGTGCAGCCGCTCGGCGGTGGTGTCGGCGTGGCGAGCGGGATCTGCGGCTGGCCTTCAAAATTGTTGAGCAGATCGTCGCAGAGCGCGGTCGCAGTGTAGGGATTGTTGGGCGCTTCCACGCTGCACGTGAAGGTTACCACGTAGCCTCCCGCATGTGCAAAGCAGCGAATCGTTCCTGCGGATGTTGTGTCGGACTGTATGCCCTCGGTTTTAGGTCCGGTTCCGACCCACTCGTCCTGCGTCGGCGAGAGTACGTGCTGCAAGTAGGCACCGAGCGCAGCACTGGCTTTGCTATCGCAGTCGGCTATCGTTCCAGTTGGCACGACGTGCCGAATGCCCGTTGCGAGATCGACCGACGCCGGCGCGACCGCACTCGTACTTATCAGCGCGCAAAAAAGTATGCCCGCGAAACGTTGCAACCGTCCGCTCATAGTGCGCCTCCTTGCGTAGTTGCCGGTGCCGCGGCCGTGTTGAACGCGGCGGTCAACTTTCCGCATAGGCCGCTCGCGGTGTCGGCGTACGTCGGTGTTTGTACCGAACAGGTGAAGCTCGCGGAATACCCACCGGCGTCGACGGGGTGACACTCGATCACCACCGCCGCGGCTATCGACCCGCTTACTTGCGCAACGCCGACCCACTCGCCCGAGCCGGGGTCGGTTTCATTCGCGCTTTGCAAGACCGAGGTAAGCGCTGCGCGTGCGCGCGCAACACAATCGGTTACGGGCTTATCCGAAACCGTGACCCGCTGGGCGATTACGGTATCCAATGTGGCGTCGGCGGCCGCTCCCGCGACCAAAATACAAACCGCAAGCGTGGTCACGAACCTCGCCACGCGATAACCAGTCATAGCCTAAGATCCTCCACGGGAGGCATCGTTGGACCTTTGCGCGCTAGGCTCCCGCCTGTGCCAATAAATAACGGTCACACGCGCAAAACATGACACGTTTCATCGCCAAATGAAACGCATTGTGAAAATTCTCGCCGCGCTTTTGATCGCACTCGTCCCCGCGTACGCGCCGGCCGACGTTCCCGAACGCGCGAGCACGCTTGCCGACCAACGAGCGGTCAATGTCACGATTTACAACAACGATGTGGCCTTGGTGCACGATCGCCGGCGCGTTTCGCTCAAGGCCGGCGTGAATCGGATAGCGTGGCGCGACGTCAGCGCGAGCATGGATGCGACTTCGGCGATTCTGGATAGCGCGGACTCGTCGGCACAGGTGAACGTGCTGGAACAGAACTTCGACTACGATGTACTCGATCAGGATTCACTACTGCAGAAGTACATCGGGTACGACGTCATCGTCGTGCATCCGGCGAAATTCGCGGGTGAGCGCGACCGTCGCGAACACGCACGCGTGCTCACGGCGGGCCCCAATGGTATCGTGTTGCAGTACGCGGATCGCATCGAGACCCAGATCGATGGCTACATCGTCTTTCCGAGCATCCCGAAGAGCCTGCGCGACCGTCCCACGCTCACCCTCGATTTGCAAACCGCGCGCGTCGGTCCGCAAGTGCTCGATCTGCGCTATCTGACGAGCGGCTTGTCATGGAGCGTTGCATACGTGGGTACGCTCGACCCCGATCAGGCGCACATGTCACTGGTCGGACTTGTGACCCTCGATAACACCAGCGGAACATCATACCACGATGCGCGGCTGCAGCTCGTAGCCGGCAGCGTGAATCTCCCTGCACGTATCGTGAAGAGCGGCGTTGGCTCGGATCTGTATTCGGTGGCTAGTGCTAGCGCGCTAGGTGGCACGACGCAGGAGAATATCCTCGAGTACCATCTCTACACGCTTTCCCATCGTACGACGATTCTCGACAAGCAGACCAAACAGCTAGCGCTGCTCTCGGCAAGCGACGTTCCCGTCACGAAGACGCTCGAACTCGTGGGCTCGACCTACTATTACCAAAGCGAGAACGCGCTGCTTACCAATCGGCTGCCGATTGCGGTCATCGTTTCGTTTGTGAACAAGGGTGGCGACTTAGGAATTCCGCTGCCCGCGGGCCTCGTTCGAATCTATCAAGATGATTCGCATGGTCTCGCGCAGTTTGTCGGCGGCGACAACATCCCGCATACGCCAAAGAACGATACGGTGCGCCTAAACCTTGGCGATGCGTTCGATATCGTCGCGCGCAAACGCCAGACCGGCTTTCATCTGCTCTCGGATTGCAGCAGCGAAAGTTCGTACGAATTCGACGTGACCAACGGCAAGGATGTCGCCCAGGACCTGACGGTCATCGAGCCGATACCCGGCGACTGGACGATTACGCGCGAGAGCCAGCCGCACGTAAAGCAATCGGCGAGAAGCGCAACGTGGGTGCTGCATCTTCCCGCCGACGGAAAAACCACGCTCACCTACACGGCAAACGTGGTCTGGTGCCGCTGACGGCTACTTCTTTTTGCTGAATTTCGCAGAAGTTGAATCGCCGGTGAACTGCTCGACCGTCTTGCCGGTCTCGGGATCAACGGTGTAGAGCAGATCGGCAATTTCGTCTGCGTGATCCTCTTCGTCTTTGAGAATCTCTTCGAACATCCGGCGGCTTACCGGATCGGCGGTGCCAAAGAACTCGACGATATCGCCGTACATTTTGATGACAACTCGCTCGGCGAGCAGATCCTCGCGCAACAGATCGGCGAGCGTGTGCCCGCTCTCGAACTTCGAGAACGCGCGTGACGCAATGCCGTTGGGATCCAGGTTCGGTACACCGCCGAGTTGCTTGATCCGGTCGGCAATGCGCTCGAGATGCTCCTCCTCGTCTTCCCAATGCTCTTTGAACAGCGACTGGAGTTGCTCTTGATGGATCGATGTCGTCATGTAGTAGTGCTGCTTGTAGCGCAGCACGCAAATAATTTCTGAAGCGAGCGCGCCGTTGAGCACGTTATACACTTTTTCGAGCGGTAGGGAGTAGTACGGCGTCACCATGCCGTCCTCCATCTCCTTGCGCACCTTCTCTTCGACCGCCTTGACATCAGTAAGCATCAATCGCACCTCCGGGCGGTGACCATTGGCGCTCAGGTCTGGGTTCCCCCTCCGGTGGCTTGCTTCGGATTGAGCCAGTCAAACGCGCGCCGGAATACAAGGATCGAGAGGACCAACATCACGATAGCGAGCACCAGCCGCCGCCACGCGTCAAACCGTGCATCGCCCACGATATTTGCGCGCATGGTTGTAACGTCGGGCGCACCCGAAGGCAGCGCGAAAGGTTGGGGCGGCCCCATGGCCCGGCCGCTGTGCTGGCTCCCGCCGCGCGTGCGAAAAAAGAAGAAGTTGCCGCCGCGATGCCCGGGTCCGCCGAGCATGCGGGTCGCAATGACGCGGGGCCCGGCGGTCGGGTTGACGACGCGAAACGCGCTGTTCACGATTCCCGCCACGCTTATAAAGAAGATGACGACGGTAAGCAGGCAGACGAGATACCCAAAGATCTCACCGGTGACCGAATGGCGTTGCACGATGTCCTCCCGCAAAAGGCGCTTTCAGCGTGCGCTCCCAGCCTTGGAATCTACTGTATACTGGGCGCATGTGCCGGAATATCAAGACCCTGCATAACTTCGCGCCGCCGGCGACCGAGGATGAGATCCGAGCCTCCGCGGTGCAGTTTGTGCGCAAGCTAAGCGGATTCACGCACCCGTCCAAAGCGAACGAAGCATCCTTCGACCGCGCGGTCGATCGCGTCACCGAGGCCGCGCGCGAGTTGCTTGACTCGCTCGTGACACACGCGCCACCGCGCGATCGCGAGGAAGCGGCGCGCAAAGCCAAGGAGCGCGCAAAAATCCGTTTTGCCAAGGTTTAGTCTACTCCTTATCCTCGACGTTGATGGGCGCGTCTTCGCCTATGTCTCGGGCCGAACGTAGCTCAGGCGATCCCCAGGCCAAAGGGCTTAGCCTGCTGTATAGTGGCTACGTGGTCAATCGCGCCTTTATCGCTGTGGTTTCTTCCTGTGCGCTGGCAGTGATGCCGCTCGGCGCGCGGGCCGTCACGACGCACGCCGCAGCGTGCACCAAGGCGCGCGCAGAGCATTGTGTCGTGAAACCGCATCGCGTCGCCGTCTCGACGATGTATTATCAAAACGCGTCCAAAGTCGGCGGAACTGCGCTTGCGGGGTATCCGCTCCTGCGCGCGCGCTACGGCGTCGCGCCAAACGTCGAGGTCTTTTACGACGCACCGACGGAACTTGCGATCTCGAGTCACGGCGCGCATTACGAGATGGCGCATGCTGGGCTCGGTGCCCAGGGTACGATTGCACAAGATGGCGGCGTTGCGCTGATGTTGACGGCGCAGAGTCGTCCGCCGCTCAGTCCGCTAGCAAATCTGTACGTGTTACCGCTCGCCGACGTCCACGTCACCGCGGCGTGGGCGGAAACGAACGGCGCGAATTTTGCCGCGCAGCTAGGCATGCTGAACTACATTGCGACCAACCGCGGACATCGTCGCTCATCGATGTTCGACACCGCGTCGGCCACCGCACCAATCGCTCCGGGCACGTGGTTCGCGGGCGAGGTGGGCATGCAGTCCAACGCGACCTATGGTTCCGCCGGCGAGACGCGCGGCATCGCGTCGGTCAAACATTCGATCGGATCGAATTCGGTCTTTAACGTTGACCTGGGTACGACGCTCAACGCTGCCGGCGGAAGCAAACCGCACTACCTGGGTGCGGGGTTCACGTTCTTGCCATAGCGAAGCCGTCGCACATGCGCAAGATCAACAGCAACGACGTTCCTGAAGAAGAATACTTCTCGCCGAAACGCACGATCGGCGGCTGGGGCAAACAGATCTCGGTTGCGCTTGGCCGCAACCCGGACTCAACCGATTTGCTCGAACGGCATCCTTTCGATCTCGAGATCCAACGTATTCCGCCGCGCGTGGCTGCGACGGTGTACCATTCGCATAGCGCCCAGTGGGAATTCTATTACGTCATTTCCGGGCGCGGCGTCGTGCGCGATGAATCGGGAGTAACGGAGATCGTGCCGGGCGACGCGTTTCTCTTCAAGCCGGGTGAGGCGCATCAGCTGCGCGGCGGCGACGGACCCGAAGATCTCGTCGTGATGTGCATTGCCGACAACCCCATCGGCGAGTCGTGGTACTACCCAGACAGTAAGAAATACGGCGTGCGTGAACCGGCGCGCACGTTCATACGCGGGGAGTCGCTCGACTATTTCGACGGCGAAGAGTAGTCGTCGATCACGACCAAACCTTCGAGCACGAGCAGCTTGATCAGGAGCGCGCGATGCTCCGGGGAAAGCGCCGGATCCATCTCCTGTGCGGTCGTCGGGCCGCGTTGCAGACGCTCGAATGCCCCTTTGCAGATTGGCGGAAACGCGACGACCTTGCCCGCAATCAGGAGCTCGATTCCTTCATCGCGCTGGCGTAAGACGTGGGGCACGGTCTCGTCGATGCGCACGCGCGTCGACGGTTTGATGTCGAACGTCTGCAACGCCTGCTCGAACGCGCCGTTGGCATTGGGCCGGGTAAGGCGGAAAAGTTCGTTGAGCGCAATATCGACGGCAACCTGCATGCGCGGCGTTTCGAACGTCTGGGTCAACCGCGATTCGAAGAACTCACCAAGACGAATTGCCAGATCCTCGCGCGCGAGCATCGCCGGCGGCAGCGCATGACGCAGCTCGACGTCTTGGTCGCCCGCGATGCGAAGGGCGAGATCCATCACGTCGGTGATGCGCAGCGGTGCAAGCGCAAAGGTGCAGTGGAGTGACACACTCTCCGACGTTTTGGCTTCGTGGGGGAAGCCGCGCGGAAGATACAGCGTGTCGCCGGGGCGCAAGTGGACCTCATCGATCAGCTTGAGGCCTTCGACTTTCGTTCCGCTGTGGAATGGTTGCGACTCGAGCGGAAGTTGAATGATCGGTTCGTAGATGCGCCAGATCTTCTCGCCCGCGACTTGCGCGGTCAACGTGTCGTGCGTGTCGTGATGAACCTGAAATCCTTGCGCGGCGGGTGGTGTGAAATACACGTTTGGCTGCGCGAACGCCATCAGATCGCGTTGGAGATGGTTGCAGAAGCGCTGTAATCGCGAACTAAAGAGCGCGGCGTCTTTGATGATCAGCGTATAGCCGTCGGCAAAATGCGAGACGACCTTGCGCGCGTCGATCCAGCGCCGCGGGCCCTTGCCGGTGAGCCGCCAGCGCACGCTCGGCCGCTCGTAGGTGAAGTCGTCCTCAGGAACCTCCGGGCTCCCGGCTTTGACAAGCGCGAAGTTCTCGGGTTCGCGCGCGCCGACCACGAGCGAATCCTCGACGTCGACGACGCCGTAGACGTCGGCGAAGTAGGCGGGGTCGTTCCGCTCGACGTGCAGAGGAAGCCTTTCGAAGTGTTGCTCGAAGAACTCCGCCGCGCTTCGCGGGGCGAGGATGAACTCGAGCGCCGGGCGCCCCGTGACAATCGACTCCATGAAGGACCATAATTAGCCAAATGGACAAAGGTCCCGCCTTCGGATTGTATAACCGTCGAGCCAAAGGAGATTAAGAATGCCGGAAATGCGTGATTTTCTCGAGCTGCCCTATACTGAGCTCGAGGAACTCAACTTGGCTGCGAAAGCGCAACGCAAGAACCGCGTGCCGTTCGAACGGATCCAGCAAGACCGGCTGAGTTACCTCGAAAAAGAGAAACGCATCAAGGCGGTTACGGTCCTCTTCTCCGATCTTGAGGGCCGCCTGCACATGCTCGACTACGACAAGAAATTCTTGCTCAAGTCGCATGACAATCTGACCTTTGACGGCTCCTCGATACGCGGCTTTACGGCCCAGCGCGAAAGCGATCTGCGTCTTTTCTGTGATTGGGCTTCCTTTTATTGGGCCCCGGCTGACATCTTCGGGCCGGGGAAGGTGCTCGTCTTCGGCGACGTGCTCAATCGTGACGGTTCGCAGTTTACCGCCGACATCCGGGGGGTGCTCAAGCAATTCGCCAACGACCAGTTCGCGAAGAATGGCTATACGCTCAATGCCGCCAACGAGATCGAGGGCTTCCTGTTCGGCGGCATCGACGCGGAGCAACGATTTTATCAGACCGACGGGTTCGAATACGTCAACACCGGCGGGTATTACAAGTCCCTGCCGGGTGATCCGCTGCGTACGTTCATCGATACGGTCGCCGAAGTCCAGCGCGCGATGGGCTTTGAGAACGAGAAGGATCACCCCGAAGTTGCGCCTTCGCAGTTCGAGATCAACTACAACTACGGCGACGCCGTTATGGCTGCGGACCGCATAGCCCTCTACAAGCTCATCTGCCGGCAGGTCGCAACGCAGATGGGAATGACGGCAAGCTTCTTGCCCAAACCGGTTGTCGGCGTCAACGGCAACGGCATGCATACCAACGTCTCGGTGAGCAAGGACGACAAGAATCTTTTCTGGGAACCGAAGGGCCAAGAGAACCTAAGCGCGCTTGCGCTGCAGTTCACCGACCGCATCTTGAGCGCCGGGCTCGACATCTGCTTGATGCTCAACGCCTCGGTAAATGCCTATCGGCGGCTGGATCCGCACTTTGAAGCGCCGAACCAAATCAAAGCCTCGGCGGTCGATCGCGGCTCGATGATTCGTTTTCCGATCGGCAATGAGCGCAGCGTGCGTATCGAAGTGCGTTCGGTCGCGCCCGATGCGAACCCCTACATGGTGATGCTAGCCGTATTTAAGACCGGGCTCGAAGGCGCGATCTCCGACACGCCTAACCTGCGTCAAGCCGAGCGTTACCTGCCCGACAACATTTACGATGCGCTCACCGCGTTCCGCACGTCGAAGTGGACGAGCGCGCTACTCGGTGATGACGTGAAGGAACGCTATGCCGAGCTGAAGCAAGTCGCCGCGGATCGCTGCGCTCGCGCGCTCGGCACCGTGGTGAAGGCGCCCGAGGTGCAGTTCCACCACGAAGTGTACAACCAATTTTTGTGGAACCTTTTCTAGGCGATCCGGCCGGCATGGTACCGACCGTCGGCTAGTCCGGCGGTCTTTCCATTTATCAAATGTCCAGTGCGCCTGGACGACCCACTCCCTAGGATAGTAAACATCCTTTGCTCATTGCCTTTGAGGTTTGGGTCGTGTTTGTATTAGCTGACGTCAATCCGTATTTGGAAGCTCCCAAGTGGCTGAGTTCCGGCGACACCGCGTGGCAACTTACTGCCGCGACGTTCGTGGGCATGCAAAGCATTCCGGGGCTTGCGATTTTGTACGCCGGGCTCGTAAAGAAGAAGTGGGCGCTCAACTCGGCCGTGATGGTGTTTTACGCCTTCGCGATCGTGCTGTTGAGCTGGTCGCTGCTCGGCTACAACATGAGCTTCGGCAATCCGGCAAAGCTCGGGCCGGGAATACTCTCTGCGCTCGTCGGTATTCCGGGGCCCGCGCTCTCGCCATACTTCGAGATCGGCCAGTCGATCGTGCCGCTCGCGGCGAGCGGCATGCCCGAACTGCACTTCCCGGGCTCGGCGATGATCTATTTCCAATTCGTCTTCGCGGCGATTACGCCGATCTTGATCGCGGGTTCGGTTTTTGGACGGATGAACTTCAAGGCCTGGATGATCTTCGTCCCGATTTGGAGTCTGATCGTCTACTCGATCGGCGCATTCTCGCTATGGGGCGGGGGATGGCTCGCGCAGCTCGGTGCGGTCGACTATTCCGGCGGTTACGTAATTCATTTGGCCGCCGGTGTTTCGGGATTCGTCGCAGCTGCCGTCGTTGGTCCGCGTTTGCTCGCCGATCAACGTGATTTCGAACCCAACAACTTGATCATGGCCTTTGCCGGCGCGGGCATTCTCTGGCTCGGTTGGAACGGCTTCAATGGCGGCGATCCCTATTTCGCCAACGCCGATGCGGGCGCCGCGGTCCTGAACACCAATCTTGCAACCGCGACAGCACTGCTGGTGTGGCTCATCGCGGATATGTTCGCAACCGGTAAACCGAATGCAGTCTCGATGATCAACGGCATGATCGCCGGCCTCGTCGCGATCACGCCGTGCGCCGGTTACGTCAACGGCTTCGGGGCGATCGTCGTCGGCGCGGTGACGATTCTTCCGTGGCTCACTTTGAACTATCTCGGCAAGCTGTCGTTTATGAAGAAAGTCGATGACACGTTCTCGGTATTGCACACGCATGGCGTCGCCGGCTTAGTCGGCGGGCTCATGGCCGGACTCATGGCCGATCCCAAGATGATCGAATACGTCGCCAATCCGGCGGCGGGCAAGAATGCCGCGACCGTTACCGTCTCCGGCTGGTTCTACGGCGGCGGCCCGGCGCAATTCATCCACCAAGCCGAAGCTGCAGGTTTCATCATCGCGGTCAACATCGTCGGCACGTTCGTTATACTCAAGCTCATTAGCTTCATCGTGCCGCTGCGTGTCACCGAGGATCACATGGTCGCGGGCGACCTCGCGATCCACGGCATCGATCCGATTCCGGGCATTCCCGTGACCAACGGAACGATTCCGCCCCCCGTGGGTTCGCACGCATGAGGGTGCGCAACGTAACGATCGCTGCGGCCGCAGCCGCAGCGATCGTAATCGGAGGAGCCACGGCGGCGTCTGCACAGCAGACGCCGCCTGCTACCTCGGCACCTGCACCAACACCCACGCCGACGGCGACACCGTTTGCTTCGGGCACGGTCGGCGGAGCGGTTACCGTAATGGGCTTCCAAACCAATAACGTGAATGCAACCGGCGCGCTCGACACGCCTACCGGTGCCGATCATTTCTCGCGCGTGGACATGAGCAATCTGCTTATCAATGCAAGCTACACGTCGGGCTATTGGAAAGGCTCGGCAACCGTCGGGGGCTACAACTTTCCAACCCTTGGCGCGTCGCTCAACCAGACGTTTAACAACTATTCGGGTCAGAACGGCGGCCTCGCGTGCGCCAACATCAGCTGCTTCACGCTCTTGCCGTTGTGGCAGCTGGCATACAATTCGCCCGATTCGCATCTGACGATCTATGCGGGGCAACTCGGCACGCTGCTCGGAACTGAAAGCGCGTTCACGTATCAAAACGTGAACATCGAGCGCGGTCTGGGCTGGGCGCTCGAGCCCGTCTTTAGTCGTGGCTTTCACGCCGGCTACAGTAATGGCCCGTGGAGCGTAGCCGCCGAGTACAACGACGGCTTCTTTAGCGGATCGCTGAACACGGTCGAATATTCGCTTGCGTGGGCGCCCTCGAGCACGACCTCGCTCACGTTCGTCGGCATGAACCCGGGTGCGAACACGAAGGGCAACGTCACGTCGTTTGTGGCAAATCAGTCGGAGTACAACCTGTATTACACGCACACTGCCGGCAAGTGGCAGTTCTCACCGTACCTGCTCTACGTGTCGTCGCCGGCATCGGTGCCGCTCGGGTACACACAGACCGCATCCGACTTTGCCGTCTCGCTGCTGGGTTCGTACACGTTCTCGAGCCTTTTCTCGCTCGGCGTTCGGATCGAGGACGCCTCCAACGGCGCCGCCGCGACCACGGTAAGTCCAAACGCCTTCCTCCTGTATGGACCTGGAAGCGGTGCCACGACGTACACGCTCACGCCCACGTACAAATTTGCGGGTTATGGGATCTTGCGGCTAGAGTGGGGCCACACGACGGTGCGTGGTGGGGTCGCCGGGGCGCTCTTCGGCCCCACGGGTACCGCGACACAGCAAGACCGGTTCGGCATCGAGTTCGGGGCCACGCGCTAAAAGGATCGAGCGCCGTTGCGGCGAACACACGTTCGCATAAATAGGCACTTGGACGAGGAGGGCCGGCATGGTATTATGTGCCGTCCGGTCCCCCTCGCGGTGACCGGTAGTGGCCCGGATCAGCCGGATCACTTGGCTAGAACGCGGCGCTTGACGCTGCGTTTTCAACCACCTAGTCGAAAGGACAACTGCAGTGGCTCCCAAGCCGAAGATGAAGCGCGCGGTGAAAGATCGCCGCCCGAAGCGCAAATCGTGTAATTTCTGCGCCGACAAGGCGCTGGACATCAGCTATCGCGATGTCAATCGTCTCAAGAAGTACGTGTCCGAGCGCGGGAAGATCGTTCCACGGCGCATCTCGGGTAATTGCGCGAAACATCAGCGTTTGCTCACGACTGCCGTGAAGCGCGCGCGCGTGATCGCATTCCTTCCTTACGTTTCCGAATAACCACGGGGTCTAGCACATGAAGGTCATTCTTCTGAGCGATGTCAAAGCGCTCGGGAAGAAGGGCGACGTTGTCGACGTCGCCGAGGGGTACGCGCGCAACTTCTTGCTGCCGCGCAGCCTTGCGTCCGAGGCCAACAAAGGTGCGCTTGCGGCGCACGCCGATCAGAAGCGCGCGGTCGCAAAGCGCGAGGCGCAAACGCTCGCCGACGCCAAAGAACTCGCGACCAAGATCGAGAGCACGCCACTCGACGTCAAGGCGAAGGCCGGCGGGAACGGTAAGCTCTTCGGCGCCGTAACGAACGCCGATGTTGCCCACGCCATCTCGAGCAAACTCGCGGTCGACGTCGACAAGCACAAGATCGAAATCAAAAGCCAAATCAAGGCGCTCGGAACCTACCCCGTGGAGATCAAACTGCATCGCAACGTCGTCGCGAAAGCGACGATCAATGTCGTCTCGTCGTAGGATAGGCCGCTAACGTGGCTGCCGCAACGGACGGCACCTACGCGTCGCGCCTGCGGCGCAAGTATGGCGTTGAGGACGAGCTAAACCGCGTCGTCACAGCGCTCTACACCATGCTGGCCGCAGCGATCGGGCAGGACAAGCTCGTGCTGCGCGCGGGTAAGGTCGGCGCGTTGAAGATGATGCGCTCGCAAAATCTCTCGGATCGTCTCGCTGCGCTTGCGCGCTTGGTCTTTGAAGATCCCACGATCGAGCGCACGACCACGCGCGCGCAGCAGCGCAGAGCGATTGCCGAAGTCGAAGAAGCGATGGCCGATCTACTCGCGCAGAAGAGCGTGGGCGACGCGATCGAAAAGAAGGTCTCCGAGAAGATGAACGCGCGGCATCAGGAGTACCTGCACGACCTCAAACTCGAGGCGTTGCGCGAGGATGCTGGGCCGGAAACGCCTTCGACGCAAGCCAAACTCGAAGAACTCGAAGCGCTCGAGCAGCGCACGCTCGCGGCGTCGGCGTTGCAGCAGCTGCGCCCACAGCGTCTTTCGGAAATTATCGGACAAGAAGGCGCGATCAAAGCACTGCTGGCCAAGATCAGTTCACCCTATCCCCAGCACGTGATCCTCTATGGGCCGCCCGGCGTCGGCAAGACGACCGCGGCGCGCTTGGTGTTGGAGCACGCAAAATCGCGCCCCTACACGCCGTTTGCGAAGGATGCGCCATTCGTCGAAACGAGCGGCACGACGCTGCGTTGGGATCCGCGCGAGACGACCAATCCGCTACTCGGCAGCGTCCACGACCCGATCTATCAGGGCAGCCGTCGCGAATTCGCCGAGGCCGGCATTCCCGAGCCGAAGCTCGGTCTGGTCACGCGCGCCCACGGCGGCGTGCTTTTCATCGACGAGATCGGCGAGCTCGACCCGCTGCTGCAGACGCGCCTGCTCAAAGTGCTCGAAGACAAGCGCGTGACCTTCGAGTCTTCCTACTATGACGAGAGCGCGCCCAATGTGCCGGCTTATGTCAAACGCCTCTTCAAAGAGGGTGCGCCCGCGGACTTCGTCTTGATCGGCGCGACCACGCGCGACCCCGACGAGATCGACCCCGCGATTCGCTCGCGCGCGACCGAGATTTTTTTCTCGCCGCTCACGCAGCACCAGGTCGTCTCGATCGTGCAAGGCGCGATCAAACGGTTAGGCGCGAAAGCGGCGCGCGGCGTGCCGCAGTTGATCGCATCATACACGATCGAAGGGCGCAAAGCGGTGCAGATTGTAGCCGACGCGTACAGTCAGGCGCTCTATCGCGTCGATCCCAAGCGCAGCAACGCACCCGTGACGATCACCGAAGACGACGTCAACGTCGTCATTCAAACCAGCCGGCTCGTGCCGCATACGCTCGTGCGCGCGCGCTCGGCGCGCGAGATCGGCAAGACCTTTGGTCTGGGCGTGCACAATTATTTGGGCAGCATCATCGAGATCGAGGCGGTCGCCTTTGCGGCGTCGCAAGCCGGCAAAGGCACGATCCGCTTCAACGACACCGCCGGGTCGATGGCCAAGGATTCGGTCTTCAACGCGACAAGCGTTTTGCGAACACTTGCCGGCATTGACGTCTCGGATTTCGATCTCCACATCAACATTGTCGGTGGCGGCAACATCGACGGGCCCTCGGCGGGTTTGGCGATCCTCCTCGCGCTCTATTCGGCGACGACCAAAACGCCGTTGCCGCAAGACGTTGCAATTACCGGTGAGCTCTCGATTCAAGGCAAGGTTCGGGGTGTGGGCGGCGTTATCGAAAAGCTGTACGCCGCGCGTCAAGCCGGCATGCGCGCGATGCTGTTGCCGAAAGAGAATGCGCGCGAAGTGAACGCCGCGCTCTCCGGGGTGCAGCTGGTTCCGGTGGCAACCGTCGAGCAGGCGCTTCGTGCACTGCGGGTCCACAAGTTATCCACTAAACGTTTGAATCATTCGCAAGGTCGCCCACAGAACGGGCGTCGGAAGAGCCGAGCGTGAGCGTCTCGCATCTGCACAGCGGTTCGATCGACCGCATCCCGCCACACAACCTCGAAGCCGAGATGGCGTTGATCGGTTCGGTGCTGGTCGATCGCGAGATCATGTCGACGGTCGGCGAGATCGTCCGTCCCGAAGATTTCTACGCGCACGTGCACGAGACGATCTTCGCGGTGCTCTACGATCTGTTCTATCGCGGCGAGCCGCTGGATAAGATTTCGGTCGCTGAGGCGCTGCGTACGCGGGACCAGCTTGAAAAGGTCGGCGGCCTCTCCTATTTGAGCTCGTTGATGGATACCGTGCAAACGGCGGCGTCGGCGAAATACTATGCGACGATCGTGCGCGAGAAAGCGACGCTGCGCTCGTTGATTCATGCCGGCACGCAGATCACGCAGCTCGGCTACGAGGCTGAAGAAGACGTCGACGCCGCGCTCGATCGTTCCGAGCAGATGGTCTACTCGATCGGCGAGCGCACAATGAACGGCGCCTTCACCGCGGTCAACAGCCTGATGAAAGATGCCTTCGAGCACATCGACCGGCTCTTTCACGCACGCGGCGATCGCACCGGCGTAACCTCGGGCTACCGCGATATCGACAACATGACGACCGGCTTTCAGCCCGGCAATTTCGTGATCGTCGCGGCGCGCCCCGGCATGGGAAAAACCTCGTTTGCGCTCAATGCCGCTGTCGCCGCAGCCCGCGAATCGAAAGAGCCGGTCGCGTTCTTTTCGCTCGAAATGTCGAACAACGAGTTGATCCAGCGCCTGATTTGTGCCGAAGCGCAGCTGTCCATGCACGATTTGCGGCGCGGCAACATCAAGTCGCATCAGTGGGAAGACATCTCCCGTGCAATGGGCAGCCTCAACGAGTTGCCGATCTTTCTCGACGATACCGGCGCACTGACGGTGACCGAGGTGCGCAGCCGCTGCCGGCGTTTGAAGTCGACGCACGGCCTCAGTGCGGTCTTTATCGATTACTTACAGTTGCTGCGTCCGGGCGCATTGCAGAAGAACGCGAATCGCAACGAAGAGCTTTCGGAGATCTGCCGCACTGTGAAGGTGACTGCGAAGGATCTCGGGGTCCCGATCGTTGCGCTAGCGCAGCTCAATCGCGGCGTCGAGACGCGCAACGATAAGCGCCCCATGCTTGCCGATCTGCGAGACTCGGGTTCGCTTGAACAAGAAGCGGACATGGTGGCGTTTCTCTTCCGTGACGGTTACTACAATCCCGAAGGACCAGAACCGGATAAGACCGAGTTCATCATCGCGAAGCACCGTAACGGCCCGACCGGCACGGTGAACTTGCGCTTCCAGAAAGAGTACACGCTATTCGTCCCTTACGCGGACGAAAGCCATTTCCCACCGCCCTAAGGTTCGCTACCATCCCGTAACGCTTCGAAGAACTCCACGGCGGAGTCACGCAGGACGTTGAGCAGGCGGCCGAAGTGTGGCCGAATCTCCTCGGAAGAACCGACGCAAAGCTCGACGGTGAAGAGCACGTCGCTCTCTTCCTGCCAAAGCGCGGTCTTCACGAACTTTTTGCGAACGTTGAGCCGGTTGGCAATTTCGAGCGCCTCGGCTGCATCGGCGCCCGCCGGCAACGCCCAACCCGAACCGAGCATCACGAAAGTTTGGTCGTCCCGATAGGATACGACAAAGTAGCGATCGCCCTCGCTTTTAAAGGCAACGCGAAACGCATCGTCGTCATCGTCGCGTGTGAAGAAGAGGCCCTCTTCTTCAAGCGCCACCTCAATCGGCTTGAGCGGATCGTTCACCGATCCCTCATCATGAACGAGTTGATGAACTTCTCGGCTGCGACTTTGCTCTCGGTGCGATCGACGATTTCCTCAATCGCATGTTGTCCGGCATCGCGTAGGCGCGCGACGTGCGACCAAAACACGTGCATGATGTCTTGCATCGAGTCGGCCTTTTCGTCGAGTGTTGCCACGAAAAGGCCTCCGTCGTGAGCGAGGGTGAACGCGATCCCGTCATGCTGGGCGCGCACGCGCTCGAGCGCCTCGGTGTTTTGAGCGCGTTCGCGCGCCCACTCTGGAATTTCGTAGGCTGTTGAGATGCTCAATAAGCCCGCGTCGTTTTCGTTCGTCGTAACGGAAAAGACCTGACCCCGCGTCCGAAAGAGCAGCTCGCTTACGCCTAAACCCGGATCGACCGGCGACGCGTCGACACGGTGTCCTTCCCCTTCGATGAAGCGCACCATGCGCTCACGGACGTTGGCCATTAATTCCTTCGCTGATATAGGAACGCGAGAGGTGCACGTATTCTTCCGCGGCGATCTCGATCCAGTGCGCAGCCTCGCCTTCGATCACTTTCTTTACCTTGGCCGGCGCGCCGGCCGCCAGGACCCGATCGGGAATCTCGACTCGCTCGCCGACCACGCTGCCGGCTGCAACGAGCGCACCCTCGCCGATCACGCAGCCATTGAGGAGTACGGCGTTACTGCCGATCAGGGCGTGACACTTGACGTGACAATCCTCCATGACCGCAGCGTGCCCGATCGTGACATCGTCGTCGATCTGCGTCAACGTCATCACGTGCAGCACGGCGTTGTCTTGCACGGAGGTACGCGCTCCGACGCGAATCGGCCCGTTATCGCCACGTAAGACGGCGCCGAACCAGATGCTCGACTCCTCGCCAACCTCGACGTCGCCGATCAGGACGGCCGTGGGGGCTACGAACGCGCTCGGATGAATTTTTGGGGTCTTGCCGCGGTAGGTGATTATCATGTAGCGAAGTCTACGCTATGCATCGTCACAACACCCCGTTACGCGGCGTCAAGGCCATTCCCCACCCCAAGGCCGGCGACCCTGGATATTCCGAGGTCAACTACGCCTACGCCGGGCGCGAAGGACACATCCACGAAGTTGTCGAGATCAACGGACGCGAGCTTGCAAAGGTCGGCTTCGCCGACCGCAAGATCGTTTACTATTATCTGGAAGATTTGGAGTTGGACCGCACCGCGAAGCGGGGAACGTTCCACGACGCTGAAAACAAAGGATAAGAGCGTGCCGATCGTTGCTGTTACCCAACCGGTACCCGTTTCTCCAGCCGGCGGATTCGATTACGTTGCGATCGATTCGCAGCGCGATCGTGTCTACGCGGCGCATCCTGGCGGCGGTGGCCTACTCGTTGCCGATGCCGATACCGGCAATGTGATTGCCGTTATTCCAGTCGGCCCGATGCACGGGCTTGCGATCGATGAGGCAACCGGACATGTGTTTACCGGAAACGGTGACTCACGCAGCGTCAGCGAGGTCGACCCGGATTCGCAGCAGATTCTGCGCACGGCGATCGTCGACGGACCCGTCGATGCCATCGCCTACGATCCCGACCTCGGGCGGATCTACGCCGATGAAGATGACGGGACGCGTGTCTTTGTGATCGATACGAAGAGCTTCAAAATGATTGCGACGATTACCGTGCCGGGACACAAGCCCGAGTACATTCAAGTCGATCCGCAGACGCACGACGTTTATCAGAACATCGCCAGCGACAACGAGATTGCCGTGATCGATCCCAAGACGCTCAAAGTCTCGCGCGTGTTACGGACACCACAGCTCAAGAACGATCATCCGTTGCAGTATGACGCTGATACGCACCAATTGATCGACGGCGGCGAGAACAACGTGCTCGCGATCTACGATCGTTCGGGCAATCTCGTGCATCAGGTCAATTTGCCCGAGCACGTCGACCAGTGCAGTTGGGAGCCGACGCATCAGTGGATCGCCTGCGCGGGCGGGGGCATCACGCTCTTTTCGTACGACGGGATCAGCGATCCGAAGTTGCTCGACGATTCGAAGATCGCGCCGGGCGTACACACGACCGCGATCGATCCGCGCAGCGGCACGATTTGGGTCGTTTGGGGCGATAGCGGCAGCGCCTACGTGCAGGGCTTCACGTACCGGCAATAAGGCGCTCGAGGCCTAAGAAGCCGATATCGAGCCGCGGCGCCTCGCCGAGCAGCAGCTGCGTGACGATCTCGCCGATCGCCGGCACGAACTTGAATCCATGACCCGAGAAGCCGCACGCGATCACGACGTTAGGATTTTGGGGATCGCGCCCGATCGCGAAGTTCCCGTCGGGCGTCAGCGTGTACATACACGCCGCCGCATCGCGCAACGTCATCGTGGTATCCGGCATCAGCTTCGCGAGCGTCTCGCGCATTGCTTCGATTTCACCGGTGCGTACCTCGCGATCGAGGTCGTCAGCGCGTGTTGTTTCGCCGTAGCCGTGAAACGCGACCTTGAACCCGTCGCCGAGATCGGGAATTGCGTAGAGCGGCGCACGAAGCGACGCGCGTTCGAGAAAGAATGCGGGCAGCTCCTGCGGCCCACACGGCAGCGAAGGCGCAAACCAGTACTGTACGTTGCGCTGTACGCGTAAGGGAAGCTGCAAATGCGGTAGGAGGTCGTTCGTCCACGCACCGCCGCATACCGCAACGCGTGCCGCACTGACCGGCTCGTCGCCGTCGAAATGTATGCGGATGCGATCGCCGGTGCGTTCGTAGCCGCGGATGCGGACCTCATCATAGAGCGCTGCCCCCGCGTCGCGCGCGTCGTTGAGATGCGTCGCGATCGCGCGCTCGGGAAATACTACGCCGGCGTCCGGCTCGAAGACGCCGACCTCGTTCGCTTCAGCGTCGATACGCGGGTAGCGCACGCGCAGCTGCGCCGCGTCGAGATGCTCGATCGCAATATCGTAGGCAGCAGCCGCCTTGGTCACACCGGCTACGGTCACGGAGTCGGGTTGGCCGAGCATCAACACCCCGAAGAGATCAAGCAGCGCGGTTTGGGAGCGCTCTTCGAGTTCGCGCCAGAGCGTATATGCACGCTCGAGCAGCGGAACGTAAGCCGCATCCTCAAAGTAGGCCTTGCGAATGATGCGCGTGCGACCGGTCGACGAGCCGCGTTCGTGAACCAACGGAAATTGCTCGAAGCCTGCGACGCGCAGGCCGCGCCGTGCCGCGTGCGCGGCGACTGCGCTGCCCATGCCGCCCAGACCCAGGACCACGACGTCGTACTCCATGCAGGCGTCGATTCTGCGCGCGTGCAAGTCTCCCGCCCCGATGCGTCGGGGGAGAGCGGGGGTACGATGGACCCTAAAACAACGGCAGTCGTCCTGATCGAATACCAGAATGATTTTACGTCGCCGGGCGGCACGCTGCACGAAGCGGTGAAACCGATCATGCAGAGCACGAACATGCTCGACAATACCCGCGAAACGGTGGAACGCGCGCGCGAACTCGGGGCAACGATCGTGCACGCGCCGATTACGTTCACGCCGGATTACCACGAGCTTACGAGCGAACCCTACGGCATCTTGAAGGGCGTCGTCGATAGCGGGTCGTTCCGTAAGGGAACGTGGGGCGCAGAGATCGTCGAAACGTTGAAGCCCGCCGAAGCCGACATCGTCGTCGAAGGCAAGCGTGGTCTCGATGCGTTTGCGAGCACCAATCTCGATTTTATCTTGCGCAGCCGCGGGATCACGAATATCGTGCTTGGCGGATTTCTCACCAACTGTTGTGTCGAGTCGACAATGCGCAGCGCGTACGAGAAGGGCTATAACGTCGTAACGCTGACCGACTGCACCGCGACGCTTAGTGAAGACGAACAGCGTCTTGCCACCGAGAAGAACTACCCGATGTTTTCGCGGCCGATGAAGCACGACGAATTCCTCGGAACGCTTGGAGGCAAGGAGGCCGTGGGCACGGGCCGGGGTTATACGAACTAAGTCGCAGGGCTTAACACGGGGGAGCAGGGGTAGCGGTCGGGCCGCAGAACCAGGCTCCCCGGCGCTTCGCCACATCTCAAAATGCCGATGTAGCTCAGCTGGTAGAGCAGGCGCTTCGTAAGCGTCAGGTCGCCGGTTCAAATCCGGCCGTCGGCTCCATTTGGAGTTCGCTGCGTCTAACGCAGCGAGCTTTCTTTCGCAATAAGGGAAATGGCCGTCCCAGTAGACGCGCCCGACACGGACGTGGCGCGTTGCTCTAAACCACGGAGCCTGGCGTGAGTTGACATGCACCCCGCTCGCACGCGACAGTGTGAGGAATACCGAAAGGGTGGTGCGGTCAATGATTACGGATACATTGGGCATACAACCCATGCATCGCGTGTGTTTGCGCGGTATCACGAATCCCGTCTTTGCGGCAATGGTCATCTCGTGCGTGGACTATCCGCCGACGAATGCGCTGAGCGGTCGCTTCGACGTCATCGTCGCGCAGATGGACTCGCCCGCGGATCTCGCGTGCATTCCGCAGATCGCCAAACACCTCGAAGCCACAGGGGTTCTTTGGATCTTGTACCCAAGCGAAGACGACGTGACGGCAAACGAGATGCACGTGCGTACGGCGTGCTTCGAGGCGGGACTGGCCCTGCGGAAGCGGTGTGAATACAGCGTAACGCACGCTGCGGCGTGTTTCGCGCCGCGCGCGCGCGTCATTAGAGGAACAATCTAAATTCGCTGGTGAAGAATCGGGGATGGGCCCACTAAATCTTCGCGTCCATCGCCCCCGCGGCGTGCGAGAAACAATCCTCGGGTACTACTTCTTGCCGCGCACGGTCGACAAGCTTCGCGCGGAGTTGCCCGGCGGGGAGCTCGGGCCATTCCTCAACCACGACACCGGTTTTAGCGCGTATGTCGTGCGCCGGCTTGGCCTGGACATGGGCGAATTTCGCGACGCGGTCGCGGCGGCGTCGAGCGAAGATGCGGTCATCGCGTGGCTGCGCGAACGCATCGACCCCGCCGGCGCGCAGGCGCTCAACGCAAAGCTCGAAACCTTTGTCGTTAGCCGAATGTCTACGGAAGATCAGGCGCTCGTGCGGCAGCGGCATCCGGTTTTGGCGTTGCGCCCGGAGTTGGATCGGGTTCTCGATATTCTCGACGCTGACGACGAGCTGACGTTCGCTTCCTAGCTTCGCCGCGTGTGGGCGCGGCCATCGGGGGATGACGTGGTCTCAATTACGATCAACGGGGAGAAGCACGAGCTTGACGTTCCCGGCGAGATGCCGTTGTTGTGGGCAATTCGCGATGTCGTCGGGCTCACCGGAACCAAATTCGGCTGCGGCGTCGCGCAATGCGGCTGCTGTACCGTCCATCTCGAAGATGAGGCGGTCCGGTCGTGCGTCACGCCGTGTTCGGCGGCTGACGGCAAGTCGGTTACGACGATCGAGGCACTCGGCACACCCGAACAGCTGACTCCGCTGCAGCAGGCATGGATCGACGAAGAGGTGCCGCAATGCGGCTACTGTCAGTCCGGACAACTGATGGCAATCTCCGGGTTTTTGAAGAAGAACCCGCATCCGACCGACGCCGATCTCGCCGAATCGATTACGAACATCTGCCGGTGCGGCACGTACGGACGCATTCGCAAGGCGGTTGCGCGCGCAACCGGCGGAGGTCAGGCGTCATGACCGCGATCAATCGCGGCGATTTCGTACGCCTTGGTTCACTCTTCGCGGGAAGTCTCGTGCTCGGCGTCAACGCCAGCGGGTGCGCGAACCAGAGCAGCAGTGCCCCGCAAGCATCGGCGAGTGCCGAAACGGGTGGCTTCAAGCCGAACGCGTGGCTGATCGTCCATCCCGACGAGAAGGTCTCGATCTTCGTCAACAAGTCGGAGATGGGGCAGGGCGTCGCGACCGGTCTTCCAACCATCGTTGCCGACGAACTCGACATTCCGATGGCCAACGTCATCGTCGAGTTTGCACCGGCGGCAGATGCCTACAAAGATCCCAATTTCCACTTTCAAGTCACGGGTGGCAGCACGAGTGTCGCGTCGATGTGGATCCCGCTGCGGACCGCTGGAGCAAGCGCGCGTGCGATGCTCGTAGCCACGGCTGCCAAGCAATGGGGCGTCGATCCGTCGACGCTCACCACCAAAGACGGCGTCGTCACCGACGCGAAGAACAATCGCACGGCGACGTACGGCAGTCTTGTCGGCGCTGCCGCATCGATGCCGGCGCCGGCAAAGCCGGTGCTCAAGACGCCCGAGCAGTTCACCTTGATCGGTAAAGTGAACAAACGCGTCGATACGCCGCTCAAGGTCAATGGTACCGCAAAGTACGGCATCGATATGCGCTTGCCGGGGATGAAGTTTGCCTCGGTGCTCTATCCCCCGGTCTTCGGCGCAAAAGTGAAATCATTCGATGCGAGTAAGGCCAAGCAAGTTCCGGGCGTGATCGAGGTGGTACAGATACCGAGCGGCGTGGCCGTGGTCGCGACGAATTCGTGGGCCGCCTTTCAAGGCAAAGCCGCGCTCAAGGTCGTCTACGACAACGGGCCGTTTGCAGATCAAAGCACGCAGACGTTGAAGACGCGCTATCTCGACCTTGCACGCTCGGGAACGGGAGCGGTCGTCGCAGCCGCGCGCGGATCGAAAAACGTCAACGGAACTACGGTTGAAGCGATCTACTTCGGCAATCTCGCCTCGCACGCGACAATGGAGCCGATGAACGCCACCGCGTCGGTGACCAACGACGGTGTTGAGATCTGGGCGCCGACCCAAGTGCAGACCTTCGCGCAGCTCGGCGCAGCGAAGATCGCGGGCGTCGCGCCTGACAAGGTAAAGATTCACACAACGTATCTCGGCGGTGGATTCGGCCGGCGTCTCTATGTAGACTTCACCAACGACGCGGTCGCGGTCAGCAAAGCGATCAAGGCGCCCGTGCAAGTGATTTGGCAGCGCGAAGACGACATTCAGCACGACTGGTACAAGCCGATGGGCGCGAACAGCGTCAAAGCCGTGATCGGTGCAAACGGAAATCTCGTTGCGATGGATCACACGGTCGTGATGGATTCGATCTTGAAGGGAGTGGGCTATCCTCTCAAGGACGGCGTGGATTCGGTTTCGTGTGACTCGGTGATGAACACGCCCTACGAGATTCCGAACCTTCACGTCTCGTACATCGATCCGGAGAGCGGCGTTCCGCCGGGGAGCTTGCGCGCGCCCGGCGCCAACTGGAACGGCTTCGTGATGGAGACGTTCATGGATGAACTCGCACACGCTGCCGGCAAGGATCCGCTCGAGTTTCGCCTTGCTCTCTTGCAAAGGAATCCCCGCGCCGCAAACGTGCTCCGCACGGTTGCGAAGAATGCGTCTTGGGGATCGCCGGCCGCCGGAACCAAACACGGCCTTGCATTCGGCTTCTGGAGCGGCACATCGGTTGCAACGATCGCCGAGGTGTCTATGAACGGGAAGATGCCGGCGGTGCATCGCGTGTTCGTCGTTGCGGATGTGGGCCAGGTCGTCAATCCGACGATCGTGCTCCAGCAGCTCGAAGGTGCAACCAACTACGGCCTCTCGATGGCGCTTGCGAGTATCATCACCATTGAGAAGGGCGCGGTGCAGCAGCACAACTTCTACGATTACCTCGTGTTGCGCATGAACGGTGCTCCGGAGATTCACGCTGCGACTGTCGAGAGCGGTGCGTCCCCGACGGGCATCGGAGAGCCCGCGACCGTCACGATCGCACCGGCAGTCGCCAATGCGGTCTTCGCTATCAACGGAAAACGTGCACGAATCCTTCCCTTCAGCGAGGCGTACACATGAATACACTTCCACGGCGTATGACCGCCGAAGCATTTGGCACTTTTTGGCTCGTCTTTGGCGGTTGCGGCGCGGCCGTAATCTCCGCGGGTTTCCCGAAGCTCGGTATTGGCTTCCTCGGCGTGGCGCTTGCGTTCGGACTGACCGTACTCACAATGGTCTACACGGTCGGCCCGATCTCGGGCGCGCATCTCAATCCGGCCATCACCGTCGGCTTGTGGCTCGCAAAGCGCTTCTCGATCCGCGACGTGCTTCCGTACATCGTTGCACAGGTTGTTGGCGCGATCGCAGCGGCCGCGGTGTTGTATGCGATTGCAAGCGGCGCGCCGGCCTGGACGCCGGGACAATTCGCGAGCAATGGCTACGGCGATCTCTCGCCCGGCGGATACACGATGGCGTCAGCGGCGATCGCCGAGTTCGTATTGACGTTCTTCTTTATTTGGGTGGTTGTGGGCTCGACCGACAAACGCGCGCCGGCGGGATTTGCCGGCATCGCCATCGGCCTGGTGCTCACGTTGATCCACCTCGTTTGCATTCCGATCGACAATACGTCGGTCAATCCGGCGCGCAGCACCGGCCCGGCGATCTTCGCCGGCCCGGAGGAACTCTCGCAATTGTGGCTCTTCTGGGTCGCGCCGATTTTGGGCGGCGGTTTCGCCGGATGGCTCTACCCGCTGCTCTTCGGCGAGGGCTGAAAGATCAGCGCGAGCCCATCGATGCAGTAGCGCTTGTGCGTCGGTGGCGGCCCGTCGTCGAAGATGTGGCCGAGATGTCCGCCACAGCGGCGGCAATGCACCTCGGTGCGCTCTTCGCCCGGCAGATCGTAGTCGGCGCTGGTCAGCGTCGTGCCGGGTATGACGGTGAAAAATGACGGCCAACCGTCGTTGCTGTCGTACTTCATCGCCGAGGTGAAGAGTTCGAGATTGCAACCTGCGCAGTTATAAACGCCGGCGCGGTGCTCGGTGATCAACGGGCTCGACCATGCGGGTTCGGTGCCGTTTTGGCGCAAGATCACATAGCGATCCGGTCCGAGGATCTTTTGCCAGTCCGCATCGGAGTGATGCACCGGATAGGCGACGACCGCAAGCAGCGTGCCGAGAAATGCTAAACGATCCATCATACGTTGACGTAACAGGCTGCGCCGTTGCGTTCGAAGTACCGCTGATGGTACGCTTCGGCCGGATAAAACGTCGTCGCCGGTTCGATCTGCGTCGCAATCAGTTTACCGGAGTCCCTTTCTTCGCGATCACGCGCTGCGAGCGCTTCGCGTTTCTGCTGCGGCGTCGTGGTGAAAATCGCCGAACGGTACTGCGTCCCAAAATCCGGCCCTTGACGATTCACTTGCGTTGCATCGTGAATCTTCCAAAACGCATCGAGCAACCGCTCATAGCTGACCCTCGACGGATCGAACGTCACTTCAACGGCCTCGGCGTGTCCGGTGCGGTCGCTGCAAACTTCTTTGTAGGTAGGATTCGGCGTGTGTCCGCCGGCGTACCCGGAAACGGCGTCGACGACGCCGGGAATACGGCGGAAGGCCGCTTCAACGCCCCAGAAGCAGCCGGCGGCAAAGATCGCGGTTTGTGTGGTTTGCGCGGTGTCCATACGTTCATAAGAACGCCGGAGAGCCCACGCCGGATGCGTCAGGCCAGCACGTCCCTACGCACCGCGCGGACATCGGCGGTAGCGGTCAAGCCCATCGATATGTCGAGCTCGTTGCGTATGATCTCGATCGCGCGGGTCACACCCGCCTCGCCCGCGGCGCCGAGCCCGTAAATGTACGCACGGCCGAGGAGCACACCGCGGGCGCCGCTCGCGAGTGCGCGTAGGACGTCTTGGCCCGTGCGAATGCCGCTATCCATGAGGACTTCCGTCTCGCCGCCGACCGCGTCGACGATCGCCGGGAGCGCGGAGATACTCGACGGTGCGCCGTCAAGCTGGCGCCCGCCATGGTTGGAGACGACCAGCGCGTTCACGCCGGTCTTGGCTGCAATCCGCGCGTCGTCTGCATCCATCACGCCTTTGATGATGATGCGCCCGGGCCACAGCTCGCGGATCCATTCCAGATCGCGCCAGTTCAAGGTGGGGTCGAATTGTTTCGAGACCCATGACGCGAGCGAGGTGATGCTGTCCATGCCCTTGATGTGGCCGGCAAGGTTGCCGAACGTTTTGCGCTTCCCGCGCAGCACCGAAAGACCCCAATACGGTTTGCTCGCGACATCGAGCACGTTTGCAAACGTGATTTCCGGCGGAACCGAGAGCCCGTTCTTCACATCGCAGTGGCGCTGACCCAGCATGGTGAGGTCCATGGTGACCATCAATGCGCTGCACTTCGCGGCTGCGGCGCGCGCGATCAGGTCGCGTACGAAGCCTCGATCGCGCATCACGTAGAGCTGAAACCAAAACGGCTTTTGCACCGCGTCGGCGACATCTTCGATCGAGCAGATCGACATCGTGCTAAGCGTAAATTGGATGCCGGCAGCGTGCGCCGCGCGGCAGGCGAGAATCTCGCCGTCGCCGTGTTGCATGCCGAGCAAGCCGATCGGCGCGAAGGCGAATGGAAGTGCCGACGGTTCACCCGCGATCGTCGTCGTCAAGTCGCGCGTGCCCATAGCGATGCCGATGCGCTGCCGCAAGGGGAGTGCTTGCAGATCCGCGTGATTGGCGCGTAGCGTTTGCTGCGTGTACGAACCGTGATCGCCATATTGGAAGAACGCCTTCGGCACGTTCCGTTGCGCGATCGCGCGCAGGTCTTCGATCGAACAAGCCTTCACGCGAAGAATGCCTCCAAGAACGTCGATTGGAAGGCGCGAAGATCCGCGCTTGCGTGCGGACCATCGTCCATCCAGTTGTTGATCATAAGCGCGAAGATCAGCGTGCCGTGCGGCGTCAGTAAATACCCGGCAAGCGTTCGCGTGTGATTGACCGTACCTGTCTTGGCGATAACGTTGCCCGCAAGCGGAGGCGCCGTGAAATCCTTGACAAGCGTACCGCTTTGCCCGGCAACCGGCAGTGCGCCGAGCACGATGGCGCGGTTAGGACCGTTCCAGTCGTGCGTGAGAATCGTCACAAGATCGCGCGCGCTGATGCGGTCGTACGCGGACAGTCCGCTGCCGTCGGCCAGCGTGGTTGTTGCCGGATCGACGCCGATGGACTGCAGCCACGTCCGTTCGCGATCGAGCGCCGCATCGCGCGTCGGTGCGAGGGCATCGAGCAGTGATTCGGCGAGCAGATTGTTGCTCGGCTGCCACATGTCGCGCAGCAGTTGCGGCAGCGCGGGCGAACGATGCGTCCACACCACACGCGCACCCGCCGGTGTTTGCGCGAGCTGCGGTGCCGATGCAAAATCTATGCCGCCACGCGTAAGCGCGCCGGCCACGAGTTCGAGTGTAACGCGTGATGGGTCGAGGATCGCTGCGTCGAGTTCGTCATCGGTCTCGTTGGCGGGAACGCTGCCGGTGACAATCAGCGTCGCAGGCGCGTTCCAACTTAGGCGCAGGCCGGTCGTATCGTCGGAGCGGGCCGCTCCGGTTGTAGCCTCGTTGACGACCGTAACCGCCGTAGTCGACGGTTCGATCGTCAGCGTCGGCGGCGCTCCGACGGCTGCGGGATGCACCGCGATGTGGAGCGCGTTCTCATCGATCGCGAGCATATTGGGCGGTGCGGCGTAATCGTAGGCGAGGTCATCGACTTGCCAGCCGCCCGGATAGCGGGGACGTGGGGTTCCCGCGTCGCCGTCGAGCGCGCTGAATTTCGTGAGGCCGAGCGTGGCGAGCGTGCGCGCCGCATCGTCGAAGTCTTGCGGTTGCAGCAGTGGATCGCCGCTGCCTTGAAGGTAGAGGGCGCCGCCGTCGGTCGCGAGCGTCGTCGTGAAGCTGAAGGCCGTGCCGAGCGCGTCGAGTGTTGCGGAACCGATCACTAATTTGAGCGTCGAAGCCGGAACCATCGCCGCATCCGGTTCGCGCGCGTAGAGCACCTCGCCGGTTTGCGCCGAAATCACGTATGCGCTGACGTGTGCGCCGCGCAATGTTGGCGCCTCGAAAAGCGGGGCGGGAAGAAGAAGCGCGAAGAGCGCGAGCATGCCGGCTCACTTTCTGCTTGACCGTTTGCAGCGCCTTGCGGCGAAGTCTCCGCTCGCGGTGCGCTTTGCGGTCGCGGTGCGCAATCAGTGTCGCTGTGTGATCAAATATCATCTTGCCGACAGCCCGGACGCGCTCGAGAGTGGCGAACGCTGGCTGGTGGAACGCGTCGCTTCGTATGGCGATCGGTTCATCGATGTGGGCGCAAACGTCGGCGACTGGCTTGGTATGGTGCGCGAAAGCATGGCCGGCCGTACGTTTGCAGCGCTGGCATTCGAGCCGTCGCGTAGTGCATTCGACGCGCTCGAAGGCCGGTTTCGGAGCGAACCATGTATTACGCTTTTCAACCTGGCACTCGGAAGTGAACCGGGATCGCTCGCGTTCTTCGAAGAGCCGGACGCCGGTCGCGGGAGCACGCTTGTTGCAGACTTCATGCGCACGCAAGGGACGACGCGCGCAGTTGAGGTGACGACGATCGATGCCGCGCTGCGCGAAGGGGACTGGACGCGCGTGGATTTGTTGAAGATCGACGCCGAGGGCTACGACCTGCACGTGCTACGCGGCGCCCGCGGGCTGCTTGCAGCGCACGGCGCGGGCGTTGTGCAGTTTGAGTACAATCGCGCCTGGCAACTCGCCGGCGATACGCTACGCGCAGCCTACACGTTGTTTGAAGGCAATGGCTATCGCGTGTTTGTGCTCAAATGCGATGGCCTCTACACGCTCAACTACCTACGTTACGAAGAATACTTCGAGTACACGAACTTCGTTGCCATTGCGCCCGCGCATCTCGCGCGCTTCGACGACCGCATGCGCGGCGTACTCTAAGAATCAGCCCGGTAGAGACGGTCGCAATAGACGAGGTGCGGCGGCACGGCCGGCCACTGCGCGGCTTTCGAGCCTGCGTCGAAGCCGGCGTGCGTAAAGGCAAGCAATGCGGCACGCGGATCGGCGGCATTGCGGATCGTTTCGTAGGGCACGACACCGAGATGCCCGGAGCCGGACGGCACCCACGTTGCGCCGCTCGGTTTGAGCGGCATCGAGGTGAGATCCGGCGGTTCCGGTGCGGTGTAGGTATAGTAGGTGGGCGCCTGGGTATTTTCATCGCCGGCCCAAAAGCCGACCGAAATAACTTCTTGCGAGTATGCTTCTTGTTCGACCGGGTTGTCGCTCGGCGGTCGGTTCGCGGGCCGGCCCGAATAGCGTGCCAGCGCAAGATCGAAGCTATGCCAGAAGAGCTGCGCCGGGCTCTCCTTGCCGATGAAGTCGCTGGCATATTGGTCGAAGACGTCCGAGCTCCAGAGCACGATCTCCCACCACCGCCGCACCATCACGTTGTCGTAGGACGCGTGCTCGCGATCGGCGCTGAAACGCGTCTCGACACCCATCCCGTACGGCGTATCGAGGATTTTGGTGTGAACACCGAACGCCTCAAGCGTCTTCATGACTGTTTCATAGAATTCGGCGACGCTGAGGCCGTCATGCAGCGGAATGATCGCCGGCGCGTGCGCGGTATGTGCGGAGACCACGACCTGGTGGTCGACGAAATCGAAGTCGATCTGGAAAAACGTCGCGCGGTTGCGCATGCGGCCGGTCGTGAGCCCCCGCGCGGTTGGATGCAGCGTCACGTTCCACCAATGGGAGCGGTAGGGCACGTGGCCGAGGCGAATCTTGCCGACGATCTGGCTCATCAGGTGCAGCGTGGTCAGCGTCGGCTTCCAGTCTGCGTAAGGCAGCGGAGCAAGCATCGGATGTGGCATAGGGGAAGCATAGCATGAGCGTGGTCCTTACCCCACTCCTCGCGCTGATCCTGACGTCGCGCATGTACCAGCGGCTCGACGTCTTCCATGGCACGGCCGTGCAGAATGTCGCGTCCGGCATTCAAATTGACGCGATCTACGCCCTGAACACCGTGCAGTATTACGACAATGGGGTCTTCGCCAACAATACCTATCTGCCCACGGTCATGGACCCGCCGTATGAGTGTGCGGCATTCACCAACGTCTCACGACAAACCGCAACGTCGGTCGAGTTCCGGTTTTCGTATGTCGATACCGCGGGCGACGTCGTCGGCAAAGACGAGCTGACTATCGGCGGAACGTTCTCGCCCAACATCGCAATCGATGGGACGAACAAGCAATGCCGTCCGTTCAAGGGTCAAATCGATGACGCGCTCGATCTCTACTACGCGGGCTACAAAGCGGTGATGAACGGCACGGTCATCTACGTTAAATACGCTGACGGCTCAGCCTGGCGTGCCGCCCAGATCTGAGGTTCGCCGGCGCCGACGGCGATGACGGGCGGTTTCGAGAACCAATTATAATTGCTCGCCATGCTGTAAGTGTAGGCGCCGGTCGTGTGCATCACCACGAGATCACCCACACGTAGATCTTCCGGTAGCATCGCTTCGCCGAGTTCGTCGGCTTCACACGAGCGGCCGCAGACCA
>DATJOM010000047.1:0-8861 GCA_035507095.1 Candidatus Acidiferrum sp. | reverse complement strand
GCACCGACGACACCGATCTTCGTCATAGCATCACCACGTTGGTCCGGCCATCTCGCACGGCTTTGGTTGCGTTTCGGGTATCGATGACGAGACGCGCACAGTTGACGACGCGGCTATAGTCGATCGTCGAATGGTCGGTCAATATCAGCACGGCATGTGCGCGCTCCATAACTTCACGCGAAAGAGGAATCGAGTGCCACATCGCGCCGTGTTCGTCGGTAATACTTGGCACGAAGGGGTCATGATAATCGATCCGCGCGCCATCCTTGCGCAGCAGTTCCATGACTTTGAGCGCCGGCGACTCGCGCCAGTCTTCGATGTCCCGTTTATACGCCACGCCGAGCACGAATATCTCAGAGTTTTTCAGCGAGACGCTTTGTTCGTTTAGCGCGCGCATCACTTTCTCGCGCACAAAATACGGCATCGTCCAGTTGATCTCACCCGCCAGCTCGATGAAGCGAACGTTCATGTCGTACTCACGTGCTTTCCAGGCGAGATAGAACGGATCGAGCGGAATGCAGTGGCCGCCGACGCCCGGGCCCGGATCGAAGCGCATAATCCCGAATGGCTTGGTCGCGGCCGCGTCGAGCACGTCCCAAATGCTGATACCCAGCCGGTCGCACAACAGCGTCATCTCGTTGACGAGCGCAATATTGACCGCGCGGAAGGTGTTTTCGAAAACCTTGGTCATCTCGGCGACCTTCGGCGAAGAAACGGGGATGACAGTCGATATCGTCTGCTCGTAGAAACACGTCGCGACGTCGAGGCACGCCGAGGTGACGCCACCCACGACTTTGCTCGTGTTCTTCGTGGTGTAGCGCGCGTTGCCCGGATCCACGCGCTCCGGCGAAAACGAGAGGAAAAAATCCTCTCCGACGCGCAGACCCGATGCCGCAAGAATCTTGAGCAGCACTTCCTCGGTCGTGCCGGGGTAGGTCGTGCTTTCCAAACTGATCAACTGGCCCGGGCGAATCGTGCGCGCAATTTCCTGGGCGACGCGGCGAATATACGAGATGTCCGGTTCCTTATTGGCGGTCAGCGGCGTCGGAACGCAGATCACGATGCAGTCGCACGAACCGAGCGCACTGAACTCGGTCGTCGCGCTCAACTTCGCGCTTTCAACGACCTCGGTCAGCTCGGCATCGCGTACGTCGCGGATGTAATTCAGCCCCTGATTGACTTGATCGACACGTATCGGATTGCGGTCGTAACCGATGACGTTAAAGCCCACCTTGGCTTTTTCGACCGCGAGCGGTAGCCCGACGTAGCCGATGCCGACGACGCCGACGAGCGCGCTGCGGTCCAGGATCTTTTTCTTGAGCGCGCTCGCGCGCAGCGATGGGGCTTCCAGAATTTTCACGATGTGCGGGCCTCAACGGAAGTGGGGAGATAAGGGGCGACGGTGCCGCGTTCCACGTGCACGGCCCGTGGTTGCGGCTGGAGTTCTTGGACTTCCACCGGCGCGTTGGAAGGCCGCGGCGTATACTCGGGGACAAACTCGCGAACGATCTCGATCGCGTTTTTTGCATCGTGGCGGCGCACGGCTGCGCGCAGACGATCGACGCCGTCGTTGAGGTGGGCGTAATCGAGACGATCTTGCTTGGCGATGAAGAGCCGCTCGTGCGCGGTGCGGGTGAAACCCTCACCCTGCGTCAGAATCTCTTCGAAGAGCTTTTCGCCCGGTCGGATACCGCTTTCGACGATGGGGATATCGCGATAGGGCTCGAAGCCCGAGAGGCGGATCACTTGCTCCGCCAAATCAAGAATGCGCACCGGCGAACCCATGTCGAGCACGAAGACCTCGCCATCGATGCCCATCGACATCGCCTGCAGTACGAGCGAGACTGCTTCGGGGATCGTCATGAAATAGCGCACCATCTCGCGATGCGTAATGGTGACCGGTCCTCCGGCTTTCACCTGACTCTTGAAGATCGGCACCACGCTGCCGCGACTTCCGAGCACGTTGCCGAAACGCACCGACACGAACTCGGTTGCCGAGCCGCCGGCAAAAGATTGACAGATAAGCTCGGCCATGCGCTTTGTCGCGCCCATCACGCTTGATGGGTTCACGGCTTTATCGGTCGAGAGCAGGATGAATTTTGCCGCGCCCGACGCCGCAGCGGCGAGCGCGACCACTTTCGTGCCGAAGACGTTGCTACGCACGGCCTCGCACACGTTTTCTTCGACGATCGGTACGTGTTTGTGCGCCGCCGCATGCATGACGACGCGCGGCTTGTAGGTGCTGAACACGTGCCGGATTGCGCCGACGTCCGCCGTGTCAGCCAGTACCAGTTTGGTCCGGCGGAAATTATAGGTTTCGTGCAGCTCGCACTGAATCGAAAAGAGACTGTTCTCGCCGTGTCCGAGAAGCACCAGGAGTTCCGGTTCGAAGGCCGCGACCTGGCGGCAGATCTCGCCGCCGATCGAACCGCCCGCGCCGGTGACGAGCACGACTTGGCCTTCCAGGTGCGGCCGAATGCCCGCGGTGTCGATCACGACGGGTTCGCGATCGAGCACGTCTTCGAGCCGAATGTCGCGAATGCGTGAGACCGTTACACGATCCGAAAGAACGTCGACGGCGTCCGGGACCACGTTGACGCTCGGGCGCCGTTCGGGCGGCAGCTGCGTACACAGTTCTTTGACCTCGTTTATCAACCACAGTGGCGCGCCGACAATGGCGACGATCACCACATCGACGTCCTCTTTGGTCACGAGTTCGGGCAACTGCGGCAATTTGCCGAGCACGCGAACGCCGTCGATACGCCGCTCCGAGATGCCGTCGTCGAGGCATCCGACGACGCGCATCGGGACGCGCTCGTCCTCGAAAATCGCTTTCGCGATTTGATGCGCGGCGATGCCATGCCCGACGATCAGCACTCGCTTGGCATCCGGACGCCGGCGCCGCCACCAACTGCGCACCAGGACCAGCGCGATGCGCGAGAACATCCGCAGTACGAACGCAAGCATCGCTGCGATCACGACCAGACGACCGGAGGCCGCAGTTAGCGGCGATGGAATCTCTTCGAAAATCAATGCGAGAAGGGCGCCGCTTGCCGCCCCGACCAGCAGGCGAACGACGTCGTGAAAATCGAACGTGCGCGCACTTTCGTAGCGGAACTGCACGTAGCATCCGGTCACTAGCAGGATCCCCGCAACGAGCGCCAGCTGCTGCCACGACGCGCTGTGAATGTCGCCGACGGCGGGGGCAACGAAGACCGCTATGGCGACCAGGACGCAGTCCGCCACGAAAAGCGCGGCTCGTAGCAGCGGGCGGATGGCACGACCACCGTTGGCTCGGGTTATCACGGCTCCATCCTATGTGCCCACGCCGCGCTTGGTTAGATTCAGGGCGCTCCGTCGCGTTGGTACAGACGGCCCCGGCCGCCGGGCCCTTCTGCCGTAGCCATGCGAGCGGCGGTCCGGGCACGATGGCCGAGTGAACCCGCTGCGTACCTTGACCGCCCTCGCTCGCGTTGCCCGAGCCGAAGCCGCCGACGCCGAGCAGCGCGCGCGTTTGCGAGGCGTGCTTTTTGCGTCGCGCGTGATCGTTCGCGGTGCAGATCGCATCACCGTCGGGCGCAACGTCTTCATCGATCATGGCGCGTATCTCAACCCGAGCACGGTCAACGAGCGGCGCGGCTTTATCGCCATTGGCGACGACGTCGAGATCGGGCCCTACAGCGTGCTCTGGGGCGGTGGCGGTCTGACGATCGGTAACAACGTCCACCTCGGCGCGCACGTGCATATCACGACGCAAGCCGGGCGTCCGATCGATAAACACGATCGCGGTCCGCTCGTGGTCGATGTTGCACCGGTCGTTATCGGTGACAATGTCCTGATCTATTCCGGTGCGATCGTCGTGCCGGGCGTGCGTATCGGCGCCGGCGCTATTATTGCTGCGGGCGCGGTTGTCACAAGCGACGTCGAGGCCGGTGCTCTAGTTGGAGGAATACCCGCTGCGCATCTCCGATAGCGACGCAATCGCATGGGATGTGGCGACCTGGTCGCGCGCGTTGCGCTATTGGGAGCGTGAAGGCCGTCTATCACATGCACGCCTTGAGTGCTTAGAAGTCGGCGCACATGATGGTGGACTCTCGGTGTGGCTTGCAGCCCAGGGGCATCGCGTTGTGTGCTCAGACCTCAATACGCCGCAGGAGCGTGCCAAGGCCCTTGCCGTTCGTTACCGCGTGGCGGGCAGCATACGTTTCGAGGAGATCGATGCTACGGACATTCCCTACGAGGACGCATTTGACGTCATTGCGTTCAAGTCGGTCTTGGGGGGAATCGGACGTGACGGCGCGCTCGAACGTCAACGAATGGCGATCGCCGCCATGTATCGTGCGCTGCGTTCCGGTGGCCGGCTGCTCTTTGCTGAAAACCTGACCGGAAGCCCACTACACGGATTGTTGCGCCGCCGCTACGTTGATTGGGGTGCGCAGTGGCGCTACGTTACGGTCCACGAGATGCGGTCGTTTCTCGAGCCCTTTAGCAGCGTGTGCTACGACACGGCCGGCTTTTTCGCGACGCTCGGGCGCACCGAGCGGCAACGAAACAAGCTTGCACGAATAGATGATGTCATCGTGCAAGCGCTCGTGCCGCCCGCGTGGCGGTACATCATGTACGGGATAGCTACGAAATAGCGTTGTCGACGCCGAGGAGTTTGAGCAATACGTCACGCTTTTCGGCTTCGGTCGGCGCGCCGTCATAGCTTTCGTACGCCTCGCCGAGCATCTCGGCGAGACCTTCGTAGATCAGCGCTTGTGATTCAGCCGAAGCCGGTGCGCGCGTAGGATTTGTCGAGCGCAAACGACCGTCGATGCGGCCACGCTCGAGTAGACGGATCAAGGTGCTTTCGCACGATGGGCGGCGATAGAGGTTCCGGCGCGCACGTGTGCCCGGGAACGCCGCGCGGATTCGCGTGATAAATCCCAGGTCATCGAGCGCTGCCAATGCTTCGAAGACCATCGACGAACTGTACAAGCCGAGATCCTCGCGTATCTGATCGATCGTTGGGCTACACTCGCCGCGTGGATCGCTGAGCATCGTTAAGTACAAGTACATACTGATCTGGCGCGGGTTGAGAACATGAAATAAAAAGCCGCTCCACCACGCAGGGATCATCGCGCTCGGTGCACACACGTGCTCCGGCTCACATTGGGGTGGTTCTTTCTCCACTGGCTGGCTCGTTTTAATCACCTGTTTCCTTAGCCTGGGTAGTTTCGGGTCCAGAAATCTGGAGGGTTCTTCTTCCCACCGAATGCGAGGTGACTAAACAAATAAAAATCGGGTTCTTCGTTAGAACCCGATTAAACGCAGGTGACCGCTCGAACGCTGCTAGGCGGGCATGTCTTTCTTTTGTTCCTGATAAATCAATGTGGGCGATTCTTTCTTCTCGATCACATCCTTGTTGATGATGCACTTCTTGACGCCTTGCAACGAAGGCAGATCGTACATCACGTCGAGCATCGTCTCTTCGAGAATCGAGCGCAGCCCACGCGCACCGGTCTTGCGGCTCTGGGCCCTCGTCGCGATCGCAACCAGGGCGTCTTTGGTGAACTGCAAATCGACGCCGTCCATATTGAGAATCTTCTGGAACTGACGCACGAGCGCGTTGCGCGGCTCGGTGAGAATGCGGCGTAACGCGAGTTCGTCGAGCGCGTCGAGCGTGACGACGATCGGTAGACGGCCGATGAACTCCGGAATCAACCCGAACTTGAGTAGATCTTCGGGCATCAGCTGCTGCAGCAGTTTGCCCGTGCGTGAATCTTTCTTGCCTTCGGGCGTCGCGCGGAAGCCCATGTTGTTCGCGCTGACCCGCGACTCGATAATCCGCTCGAGGCCATCGAAGGCACCGCCACAGATAAACAGCACGTTGGTCGTGTCGATCTGGATGAACTCTTGGTGCGGATGCTTGCGACCACCCTGCGGCGGCACATTGGCGGTCGTGCCCTCGAGAATCTTGAGCAGCGCCTGCTGCACGCCTTCGCCCGACACGTCGCGCGTGATCGACGGATTCTCGCTCTTGCGCGCGATCTTGTCGATCTCGTCGATATAGACGATGCCCTTCTCGGCGCGCTTGACGTCGTAGTCGGCGGCTTGAATCAGCTTGAGTAGAATGTTCTCGACGTCCTCACCGACATAGCCCGCTTCGGTGAGCGAAGTTGCGTCGGCCATTGCAAGCGGCACGTCGAGAATCTTCGCGAGCGTTTGGGCGAGATATGTCTTACCCGAACCGGTCGGGCCGACGAGCAAGATGTTCGACTTCTGCAGCTCGACGTCATCGGCCGCGCCGCCGGCGTTGATGCGCTTGTAATGGTTGTAGACCGCGACCGCCAGCGACTTCTTGGCCCGCTCCTGACCGATCACATACTGATTGAGGATGTGATTGATCTCTTTGGGCTTGGGAATGTTACGCAGCCGCAGATTCTCGTCGACGTTCTTGTAGAGCTCTTCTTCGATGATCTCATTGCAGAGCTCGATACACTCGTCGCAAATGTACACGCCGGGGCCGGCAATTAATTTACGTACTTGCTCCTGCGATTTGCCGCAGAAGCTGCACTTGAGCTGACCCTTCTCGTCTCCGAAGCGGAACATATCGGGGGCGGGCGTCCTCCTGGGCGTTAAGCCGGTTGCGACAAGGCTGTTCGGTCTTCGATAACGTGATCGATAATCCCGTAGTCCTTGGCTTCGTCGCTGGTCATGTAGTAGTCGCGGTCGATGTCCTTGAGGACTTGCTCGATCGGCTTCTTGGTGGTCCGCTCGTAGATGTGGGCGATGACCTGGCGGGTGGCGATCAGGTCCCGGGCCGCGATTTCCACGTCGGTTGCCTGGCCGCCGATCTGCGAGACCCAGGGCTGGTGGATCAGGATCTTCGAGTGGGGCAGGGAAAAACGCTTGCCGGCCGCCCCCCCGGTCAACAGGACCGAGCCCATCGAAGCGGCCATGCCCATGCAGATGGTGGCGACGTCGGGCTTAATAAACCGCATGGCATCGTAGATGGCCAGACCCGCCGTGACGCTGCCTCCCGGCGAGTTCACGTACATGTCGATGTCCTTGTCGGGGTCTTCCTTTTCGAGGAAGAGCAGTTGCGCGATCACCAGGTTGGCCAGGTGATCGTCGATCGGCCCGCCGACGAAAACGATACGGTCTTTGAGCAGACGTGAATAGATGTCGTACGCGCGTTCTCCGCGCGCACTCTGCTCGACGACCATGGGGACTAGGTGACCCATACTTTTTTCTATCCCTTTTCAGCTAACGCATCACACGTAACCCACACGAGGTGGGTGAAGGTTCCGAGCGCACGATGCGCTGGACTCAGCTTCGCTGAGCCTATAGCGTTCGGCCTTCGGCCGATCCGCCTGGAACCGTCTATTGGTTGCCGGCTTCTTTTTCGGTGACCTTGGCGTTATCGACGAGGAACTCGAGCGTCTTATTTCGCACGATGCCCTCCATCAGCGACACCACGTTGTTGCCGAGCGCCTTGCGAATCCGGTCTACGGGTTGCCCGTATTGCCGTGAGAGGGCGGCGAGTTCTTCGGCGATATCCGCAGGCGTCGCGTTGATGCCCTCGGCTCGCGCAATCTCCTCGATCACCAACGTTCCTTTGACGCGCTGCTGGGCGTCAGCCCGAAAGGTCTCGCGCAGCTCGTCCGCGGTCTTGCCCTGCTCCGCAAGATAATCCTCGAAGCTCCCCCCGCTCTGCGCGACCTGCGCGGCGAGATCGCTGACCATGTTGTCGATTTCGCGTTCGATGAGCACGTCCGGTAACGGGAAGTCATGGGCTCCGACCAGCTTCTCCATCAGCTCGTTGCCGATCGCGCGCCGTGCGCGCGACTGCGAGATGGCTTCGAGGCGCTTACGCACGTCGGCGCGGAGCGCATCCAGCGTCTCGTTCTCCGAAATCGTCTTCGCAAATTCGTCGTCGATTGCCGGAAGCTCGAGGGCCTTCACGTCGTGCACGGTGACGGTAAAGACGGCCGTCTTCCCGGCGAGTTCTTCTTTGGGATAGTCCGACGGAAAGACCGCTTCGACGTCCTTGGTCTCCCCCGCGCTCATCCCGGCAATGCCCGAAGCGAATCCGGGGATGAAGCGGTTCTCGTCGAGCTCGGTCATCTGCCCCTGGGCCGATCCGCCCTCGAACGCGACGCCGTCGATCTTGCCCTCGTAATCGAGCGTCACGACGTCGCCGAGCTGGGCCGGCCGTTCAACCGGTACCAGCGTCGCGCGTTCCTTGGCCAGGGCTGATATGCTCCGCTCGACGTCCTCGTCGTCGATTTTCGCCGCTTCGCGCTCGACCTCGATGCCCTTGTAGGCGCCAAGCTCGATTGCGGGGCGCACCGCGACCGTCGCCTTCAGTCGTGAAGGCTTTCCCTCTTCGGCGGGCAGCAGTTCCATCTTCGGCCGGTCGACGGGGAGCAGCTCATGTTCGCGCACCGCCCGCGCGTAGACTTCGGGCACGACGTCCTCGAGCGCCTCGCTTGCGATCGTCTCGGTCCCGTAGGTCTGCTCGAACACCTTGCGCGGGACTTTCCCCGCCCGAAAACCGGGCAGCTTCACGTTCTTCGCCAGCCGGCGAAACGCGCGCTCCTGTGCCGCGGCCAGTTCCTCCGGGGTGATCGGGATTTCCAACTCCACCTGCGTGGGGGCTAGGCGGGTCAGCGTCGAGGTACTCACGGGTGGTTCGTTCCTTTATGTAATACGAAAGGGCGCTTCGGCGCTCTTGCGCCCGCGCCCCGTGTATCCCGGCGAACCGGGCTCGCTCTTCTCAAAATGATGTGGAGCGGAAGACGAGATTCGAACTCGCGACCCTCGCCTTGGCAAGGCGATGCTCTACCACTGAGCTACTTCCGCAGGTTGTTCGT
>DATJOM010000046.1:0-3160 GCA_035507095.1 Candidatus Acidiferrum sp. | reverse complement strand
AGCTCGAGCAGCTCTTCGTCGTCGACGAGGTCGACTTTGTTCAAAAACACGACGATACGCGGGACGCCGACTTGGCGCATGAGCAGAATATGCTCGCGCGTTTGCGGCATCGGGCCGTCAGTCGCAGCGACCACGAGGATCGCACCGTCCATCTGCGCCGCGCCGGTAATCATGTTCTTGATATAGTCGGCGTGTCCGGGGCAGTCGACGTGCGCATAGTGACGCTTCTTGGTCTCGTACTCTTGGTGCGAGATCGCGATCGTAATGCCACGCTCTTTCTCTTCGGGCGCGTTGTCAATCTCATCGACGCCGCGCTTAGCCGCGAGACCCTCGGTCGCGAGGCAATTCGTGATCGCCGCCGTCAACGTGGTCTTACCGTGGTCGACGTGACCGGTCGTACCGATGTTCACGTGCGGCTTGTTGCGCTCAAATTTCGCTTTAGCCATGATGTATCTTTTCTTCCTTATTCATACCGTCGATGAGTTGTTTTATTGGTCTTTCTTCCGACCGGATTTCGCGATGATCTCTTCGGTGACCGATTTTGGAGCCGGCTCGTAGTGAGCGAACTCCATCGTGTACGTCGCCCGGCCCTGCGTCGCAGAACGCATGTCGGTCGCGTACCCGAACATTTCCGAGAGCGGGACGTGCGCAGTGATGATCTGCGCGCCGCCCGGAGCCTCTTCCGTCGCCTGGATCATGCCGCGGCGGCGGTTGAGGTCGCCGGTGATCGCGCCCATGTAATCCTTGGGCGTTGTCACTTCGACTTTCATGATGGGCTCGAGCAGAATCGGCCCGGCTGCCTGATTGGCGAGTTTCCAGCCCATCGAGGCGGCAATCTTGAAGGCCATTTCCGAGGAGTCGACGTCGTGGTACGAACCATCGAACGCCGTCACCTTGAAGTCGAGCACCGGGAATCCCGCGAGTACGCCGCTCTGCGACGACTCCGCGACGCCCTGCTGCACGGCCTTCGCGTATTCTTTAGGCACCGCGCCGCCCACGATCTTCCATTCGAACTGGAATCCCGATCCAGGTTCGAGTGGTTCGACCCGTAGCCACACGTCGCCGTACTGACCTTTACCGCCGGACTGCCGGACGAATTTGCCCTGCTTTTCAACCGTCTTGGTAATCGCTTCTTTGTACGCCACCTGCGGTTTGCCGACGTTGGCTTCGACTTTGAACTCGCGACGCAGGCGGTCGAGAATGATCTCGAGATGCAACTCGCCCATGCCGGCGATGATCGTTTGCTGCGTCTCTTCGTCGGTCCACATGCGGAACGTCGGATCCTCTTGCGCAAGGCGCGTGAGCCCCTTGCCGAGTTGATCCTGATCGGCCTTCGACTTCGGTTCGATCGCTTGCGAGATGACCGGTTCGGGGAACGTGATCGACTCGAGCATGATCGGATGCTTCTCATCGCACAGCGTATCGCCGGTACGCGTGTCGGAGAGTCCGACCGCCGCGGCGATATCGCCCGCGCCGATTGCATCGATGTCCTCGCGATGATTCGCGTGCATACGTAGAATGCGTCCGATACGTTCTTTGCGGCCCGAGCGTGAGTTGTACACGTACGAGCCCTTCTCGAGCGTGCCCGAGTAGACGCGGAAGTACGTCAGGTTGCCGTACGGATCGGTTGCGATCTTGAACGCGAGCGCCGCGAACGGCTCGTTGTCGTCCGGCTTGCGCGTGATCTCGTCGCCGTTCTTATCCTTGCCGACGATCGCTTTGGCTTCGAGCGGCGAGGGCAAATAGTCGACGACGGCATCGAGCAGCGGCTGCACGCCTTTGTTCTTAAACGCTGAACCGCATAGCATCGGCAGTACCGAGCCCGCGATCGTCGCTTTGCGCAGCGCGGTTTTCATGCGATCGATCGGCAGCTCTTTGCCTTCAAAGAACATCTCGAGCAGCTCGTCGTCTTGCTCCGCGATCGCCTCGATCAGTTCTTGGCGCCACTTCTGCGCGGTCGCCCGCAGCTCGCCGTCGGCATCGGTCAGCGGCTGGTCGGCCATCGTGTTGCCAAGGTCGTCGGTGTAGACAACCTTGTGCATCGTGAAGAGGTCAACGACGCCGAGGAAGTTGTCTTCGGCACCGATCGGCACTTGTACCGGCACCGCGCGCGCACCCAAGCGCTCGCGAATCTTCGCGACCACATTGAAGAAGTCGGCACCCATGCGGTCCATCTTATTGACGAAGATGATCCGCGGCACTTTGTACTTGTTGGCCTGACGCCAGACCGTCTCGGACTGCGGCTGGACGGCCGCGACCGAGTCGAAAAGCGCGACCAGGCCGTCGAGGACGCGCAGCGAGCGCTCGACCTCGACCGTGAAGTCCACGTGGCCAGGCGTATCAATTATGTTGATCCGATTTTCGCGCCAGGTGCAGGCGGTTGCGGCCGAGGTGATCGTGATGCCGCGCTCTTGCTCCTGGACCATCCAGTCCATCGTCGCGGCGCCGTCGTGCACCTCACCGATCTTGTGCACGCGTCCGGTGTAAAAGAGAATACGCTCGGTGCAGGTTGTCTTGCCCGCATCGATGTGCGCTGCGATACCGATGTTGCGAGTCCGCTCCAGCGGATACTCCCTCGTCGACTCCTTGAGCGGAGATTCTTTGGTTGCCACTTCTTTAAAATGTTCTGGTAAATTACCAGCGGTAATGAGCGAAGGCTTTATTGGCCTCGGCCATCTTGTGCGTGTCTTCGCGCTTCTTGATCGTCGCGCCGGTGTTGTTGGAGGCGTCGAGCAGTTCGCCCGCCAGCTTCTCCTCAAATGAGCGACCCCCGCGCGAACGCGCGAAGCCGATCAACCAACGCATCGCCATTGCCTGGCGCCGATCAGGTCTAACCTCCATCGGCACCTGATAGGTTGCACCGCCGACGCGCCGCGGGCGCACTTCGACCAGCGGCATGGCGTTGGAAAGCGCCTGCTGGAAAATTTCATACGGATCGCGACCCGTCTTCTCGGCGATGATGTCGAGCGCACCGTAGGTGACCTGCTCGGCCGTCGACTTCTTCCCGCTGAGCATCACCTTATTGATGAAGCGCGCGAGAATCTTCGAGTTGTACTTCGGGTCGGGCAGAATCTGCCGCTTGGGGGCCGGTCCTTTACGAGGCATCTTTCCTTACTTCTTCTTGTCGCGCTTGGCGCCGTATTTCGAGCGGCCTTGCTTG
>DATJOM010000045.1:0-11152 GCA_035507095.1 Candidatus Acidiferrum sp. | reverse complement strand
AATCGTTTGCGGATGCTCGTCTTGAATGAATTGCAGCAGCTGCGCAGGCTCGGTCTTTTTGATCAGCTCCAGCGGATTTCCGTGCTTGAGCGCGGCAAACAGCCGCGACGTCATGTCGTCGGCTTGGCCTGCACCGAAACTACGTTCGAGAATCTCCTTGGCGTACTCGATGCCGCCTTCGTTGATGTATTTGAGCGCGATCGCGCGCTGGTATGCCTCTTGAATGACGGCGTCGCGTTTTTCGATTGGAACGGTGGTGATCTTGGCGATTTCGAGGACGATCCGCTCGACCTCATCCTGCCGCAAGAACTTGAAGATCGTGGCCGAGAGTTCGAGGCCCAGCGTGATCAACAAGATCGCGGCCTTCTCCGGCCCCGAGATTTCGATCTGCGGATGATCCGGAAGGCCGGTGATTGGACCGGCTAGCGGCGGTGGTTCAAGATTGCCAAGGCCGGCGAGATTAACGATCGGTGACTCCAACGTCTTCTCCTACTCGGCTAGCCAGAGTTTGACGAGTTTGGCAATGCTATCCGGGTTCTCCTGAGCGACGGTGGTGACGTACTCGATCATCTGCTCGCGCGTCAGATCGGCCGCGGAACGAATCGGCGCAGCGATACCGGGCGCGCCCTCGAGAATCGGATGCTCTTCGAAGGGCGGTAGCTCTTCGGCCAGCGATGTGTCGAAGGACGGGAGTTCGGTTGCCGGCGCGAAGCGTCCACGCCGCGAGCGTGCCACGAGCAGTCCAATACCGGCCAGGAGCGCAACGCCGGCAATCGCGGCGAGTGCCCAAACCGGAATGCCGAGCACCGTCGTCGTGACGGCTGATGGCGCGTTGGCGTTCTCGACCGAGGGGTTGAACGGAATCGCTTCAACCGAAACCTGATCGCCCTGCGCGATGTTCAAGTCGCCGGCGGCAATGACCGCGTTGCGGATCTGCTGTACGTTCGCGGGCGAAAGCTGATATTGCTGCGCGTTTGCGACCGCCGGCACGCCTGCAGCATTTGCCACCTGCGCATTCGAATCGACCAGCACGGCGACGCTGGTCTGCAAGACTTTGCCCGGCGCATCGATGTGCTTGATGTTTTGTTCCGAAATGTCGTAGTTGGTGGTCGTCTTCGAGCGATTGTAGCGGCCGTTGGCTTGCTGCGCCTGCGCCTGATACGTACCGATATTGCTGGTCGTTCCCGGCACACCTTGGGCCGGATTACGCGCCGGTTGCGTACCGACGTACGACTCGCGCTCGGACTGGTTCGAGAGGACGGTGCCCTGCGGCGCGTAGACTTTGCTGTCGGTCGAGTTGGCGTCGAAGTCCATCTTGGTCGACACACGTGCGACCGCGCGGTTCTTTCCGAGCGTCGTATCGAGCATCGATTGAATGCTTTGTTGCAGCGCTGATTCGTAGCGTTCTTTGGCGATCAACTGCTCCTGCGTGAGTTTGAGCGCATCCGCCGAGGCGTTGGTCGTCGCGTCGCCGGTGGCGCCGCCCGGACCGGGCAAAAGAATCTGCCCGTCCTGATTGACGATCGTGACGTTTTCGGGTTTGAGCCCGTCGACCGCGTTGGCAACGAGCATGGTGATGCCTCTGACCTCGCCGGCGTCGAGCGTTTGGCCCGGCTTCGTCTTGATCGCGATCGAAGCCGTGGTCGGTTCCTGAGTCGACGAGTAGAGCGACTGATCGGGCGTTGCGATGTTCACCCGCGACGACTCGACCGGATCCAGCCCGTCGATCGTTCGCTCGAGCTCTCCCTCGACGGCGCGCGTCTTATCGAGCTTCTCCTGGAACTCGGTCATGCCGAAGTTCGTCCGGTCGAAAAGCTCGTAGCCGGTGGAGCCGTTTTTGATCAACCCGGAGCCGGCGATCGCTACCCGCTCGTCGGAGAGGTTCGCATCGGGAACGTAGACCGTCTTCCCGTCTGTCGAGAGGCGATAGGGAACCTTATCATCTTTTAAATGTTGTGTAACGGCGGCCGCATCTTCAGCCGAAAGGTTGCTAAAGAGCACCGAATAGTTTTGCCCACGACCAAAATAGAGCCACCCAAGAGCGAGCAACCCTACGAGGACGACCGCGAGTCCCGAGACGACGACCGTGCGTGTCTGGCGATTTTGGTTCTGCCAAAATGCCGCTAAACGGGCGGCATATTCTGACCAAAGCGAGCTAAGACGCTCCACGCCTATATGTACCTAAATTCTCCGAGCCAACCGTGGCGTGCAGCACCGGACCTCCTTGCCCGGTGAGGGAGAAGCCTGACGCGGGGTCAGGCTACTATCTCGTGTATCGGTCACGGCGCTATCCCATTTAATCGAGCCGGACCAGTTCGTTGCGCTCGCGTCCGACCGACACAAGTTCGACCGGCGTCGCAAGCTTCTCTTCTAAACGGGCGATATAGCGCCGGGCTGCTTGCGGCAGCGCAGCCATCGTGCGCGCGTCACCGATCGGCTCGCTCCAGCCCTCGACTTCCTCGACCACCACCTCGAGGTCGGATGCCCCGGCGGCTGAGAAACCGGCAGCTTGCCCACGCAGCCGGTAATCCGTCACGATGCCGATGCGCTCGAAGCCGGTAAGCACGTCGAGCTTGGTAATCGCCAGCGCGCTCAACCCATTGAGCTGGACGGCATAGCGACCGGCAACCGCGTCGAACCAGCCGCAACGACGCGGCCGGCCGGTCACCGTTCCGAATTCGCCTCCCGCCTTGCGCAAGCGCTCCCCCCGTTCGTCGTGCAACTCGGATGGAAACGGACCGCCGCCCACGCGCGTGCAGTACGCCTTGACCACCCCGATGACTCGGCCGATCGCAGTCGGGCCGATCCCAAGTCCGATACATGCGCCGCCGGCAATGGTGTGCGAACTCGTCACATACGGATATGTCCCGTATCCAACATCTAACAACGAACCTTGCGCGCCTTCAATTAAAACGCGCTTATCATGGACGAATTGCTCATGAATATAGGCCACACCGTCCACGACATATGGACTAAGACGCTGCGCAGCGTCGAGCGTCTCGCCGACGATGTCGGCTTCACTCGCGAGGTTCTCTCCCTCGAGCAGCGCCGCGCGATGCAGCAGATTTTGACGGATTTTTTCCGCGAGCGATTCGCGCCGCGCGAACTCGCCGAAGGTGATGCCGGTGCGCGCGACTTTGTCTACGTACGCCGGTCCAATGCCGCGACCCGTCGTGCCGATCGCGGCGGTGCCGCGCGCGCGCTCGTTCGCGCGGTCCTGCGCCGCGTGGTATGGAAGTACCAAATGCGCGCGATCGGAGATGCGTACGCGCGAGATATCCACACCGATTGCCGCCAGCCGATCGAGTTCTTCGAGCAAACCGATCGGATTGATGACCGTGCCGCCACCAATAAAAAGCTCGACCTTCGGATTGAGCACGCCGGAGGGGACAATGCGAAGCGCAATCTCGACATCGCCGACCTTGATCTGATGGCCGGCATTGTCGCCACCGCCAAATCGCGCGACAACGTCGTAGTTCTGGGCGTACAGATCAACGACTCGCCCTTTGCCTTCGTCACCCCACTGGATGCCTACGATGATATCGGCTTTGGTCATTTTGTCTTTCGTGGCGTGAGAATTGTGACGCGATGTCATGCGCCGGAGAATTGGATCGGTTGGATTTATTCGGAACGAAACTCTAGATCGCTGGTGTCGCCCATCGGGATTTCGTGTGCGCCCTGTAATTGGGTCATCACGAATTCCGAGAAGAGGGCATTCGGCCAGCCGAAGTCTTCGCGCGTATAGCGCCTGGGATCATCCGGATCGAATGATTCGTGGAGCAAATGGTCGCCGGGATCACTCGCGAGCAGCTGCGTGAGCACGTCTTGTTTTTCGTTGTCGGTCGTGGCGGTGAGGCCTTCCATGATCAGCGCGAGCGGCCAGACCCAATGATCTGGGGTGTGAAAGCTGCCGATGCCGCGTGCGACTTGGCCTTGATAGAACGACGGATTGTCGGCCGAGAGCAGAAAGTGCCGCGTATTTTCGTAATACCGGTCGTTTGGCGTCGTGTAGCCGATGTAGGGTGCCGAAAGCAAACTCGGAATGTTTGCGTCGTCGGTGAGAATCGCGTGGCCGAGTCCGTCGACTTCATATGCATAGATGTAGCCATATTTCGGCACGAGCACGAGGCCGTAGGTCTGAATGCCGCGTTGCACTTCGTCGCGCAAAGACGTCGCTTCGTTGGCCTTGACCACGTTGTGATAGACACTGCGCTCGATCTCGGCCATGTCGCCAAGCGCGACGACCGCAAACATCTCCGACGGAATCAAGAAATTGTAGTAACACGCATCGTCCGATGGACGGAAGCCGGTCCAGATCATGCCGGTGTACCCGACCGGACGTCCCTTGCCGTCGTTAGCAAGTTCCTTATGCACGTAGCTCGAGTCGCGCGGATGGTCTTGCTCGCGCTGCATCGTCGCCAGAGCCGCATCAAGTGCTTTCTGGTAATCGGTCGTAAAGATCGAGCTATCGCCTGTCGTCTTCCAATAGCTCCACGAGAGCGCGATCGGATAGGCCAGCGAGTCGAGCTCAAACTTTTGCTCCCACACGCGATAGTCGAGCGTAAAGGCGTTCGCGTACGGGTCGACCTGAATGTACTTCACCATGCGCGCGATGATTGCGCGCAACAATTGGCGCGTATCGGGATCATCTTTGGCGAAGAAGAGGTACGGGCGCGCCTGCGCGCTCGCATCGCGCAGCCATTCGGCCGGGATGTCGCCGGTCTTGATGTAGGCGGTGCCGTCGGGCGCATACTCCGCCAGCTTTCCGGTATCCAGCAACGCTGAACGGAACATCTCCGCGAGGTGGGCATTCGGGCTATTGTAATCGGCGGCGGCGCGCGCGATCGACTGCAGTTCGAGCGAATTCGCCCGGAGCGGCAGCATGCCGGCGAGGAGCGCGCAAATCAGCGCGCACGCGCGCAAGGAGCGTTCAATCACGGCCACGACCCATGAGCATAGAGCGCCTGCAATTCCCGGTAGCGTCCGCGGTAGTCGAGCCCGTAGCCCACAACATAGACATCGGGGATCTCAAATCCACGGTACTTGACTTCAATATCGGCAATTCTCCGCGCCGGACGGTCCAGTAGGGTACAAACAGCCAAGGAAGCGGGCGACCGAGCGGCGAGCGACTTGAATACATACTGCAGGGTCATACCCGTATCGATGGTGTCGTCGACCAGAATAACGTGACGACCCTCAATAGAAGCTGAGGTATCTTTAAGGAAGCGTATTCCCTCGACGCTGCTGAACTTCGTCACGGCAATCGCATCGAACTCGCATGGAATCTTCACCGCTCGGGTAAGGTCCGCGAGGAAGGTAGCCGCGGCGTTGAGCACCCCAATCAGCACCGGGACGCGTCCCTCGTAGTCCCGCGATATCTCCTCGCCCAGCTCGCCTACGCGCTCGGCAATAGCCGGTGCATCAAAGAGCACCTCGCCGATCATGCTGCAGGCCGCAAGCGCGCAAAGAGCCGTTCCACGTCGCGACGCGTGAAGAGTTTGACCCGCACATGCGGATGGTGCTGCGCCATCAAGCGCAGCTTACGATTCTTGCGCGTATTCATCGCCGGCTTCGCCACGGTCATCTCGATATACAAATCGTAATCCGGTAGATAGAAATCGGGCGTAAAAAAGGCGACAGGTTTGCCGCCGAGGTTCCAACCGATAGGAAATGAACGGGGTTCGTATTCCCAAGCTATTCGGTAGAAATCGAAGAGCCTGGCGAGAGCCGATTCGCTCTCATGAGCAAAAACAATCCGTGATCGCGTCACGGACCAACTTCTACGACAGGCTCGGGCGAAAATCCGCTTTTGCGGCGGGAAAACGAATGACGAATCGCGCCCCGCCGAGCGGCGCATCATCGACGTGCACGCTGCCCGCGGCACGCTCGACGATCGTGCGCACGATGGCAAGCCCGATACCCGACCCGGGTCGCGCGTCGCCTGCGCCGCCGCGCGCGCGATGCACGAAGATATGCTCGCGCTCCGCGACCGGCACGCCGGGTCCGTCGTCGTCGATGATTGCACAGACAAAGGGATCCTGGCGTTCGATGCTGACGCTAACGCGACCGCCGGGGCTCGCGTACTTGATCGCGTTCTCGATCACGTTGAGCAGTACGTGCATGCACGCGTCACCGCCGATCCGCGCCGTCGCTTCGCCCTCGTGCCGCACCTCGAGGGCCATTCCGGCGGCACGCGCGATGGGGGCAAGCGCGTCAATCGCCGCGTTCGCCACGGCGGCAAGGTCGGTCACGCCGCGCGCGGGCTGCGGGGAGAGGTCGAGCGGCGAGAAATCGAGCATGCCGTCCACAAGTCGCCCAAGACGAAGCGCCTCGTTGCGCGCCACCTCCAGGAACCGCCGCGTCGTCGCCACGTCGAGCTCATCGTCGAGCAGCGTTTCGATGTAGCCGCGAATCGACGTGAGCGGCGTACGTAATTCGTGGCCGACCGTTGCAAGAAACTCGAAGCGCTCGCGCTCACGCGCGCCACGCTCGAGTGCGCGATCGATCGTCGCCTCGAAGGCATCGACGTCGGCGCGCGTGGTGATCGGCCACCAGCCGGTCTCCATCCGGCTGCCCGTTACGAGCGACATCGTCGCGGAGATGCGCTCGAGCGCCGAACGCGCATCGAGCATCAGCGCGGTCTTTCCGTCGCGTGCCGGCGAGAGCATCGCGATCGCAAACCAATCGCCGCCCGGCTCGTGCGCAAGACGATCGCCTTCGCGCACAACGCGTTCGGCAGCACGGGCAAACGCATCGACGGTTTCGCGCTCGAGGCGGCGCGCGACCTCGGGCAAGCGCAAGACCAACAACGGAACGTCGCTGCGTTTCCCCAGTGCCGCGACGAGCAACGGCTCGAGCTGCGCGAGCGAATGGATGGGACGCCGGCCAACGCTCATGGACGAACGAACTTGTAACCATACCCGTGAATCGTTTGCACGATCGGGGGCAAGCCCGCGTCTTCTTCGATCTTGGCACGTAACCGGCGCACGTGTACGTCGACCGTACGCTCGTCACCGTCGAAATCGAAGCCCCACACCCGTTCGAGCAGGCGTTCGCGCGAAAGTGCGACGCCCGCATTTACCGCAAGTTCGAGGAGCAGAGCGAACTCGCGCGGCTTCAAGCGTACGTCGTTGCCGTCGACGCGGGCCTCGCGTGCCGCTTCGTCGATCTCCAAGCGCCCAAAGCACAATGCCGCCGGCGCGGCTTCGAACGAACGGCCACAACGGCGAAGCACCGCGTGCACGCGCGCGACCACTTCGCGCGTTGAAAACGGCTTTGTGACGTAGTCGTCCGCGCCGAGTTCGAAACCGACGACGCGATCGATCTCGTCGATACGCGCGGTCAGCATAACGATCGGCACGGCCCGCTCCTCGCGACGCAGTGTACGCACGACGTCGAACCCGTCAACACCCGGAAGACCGATATCAAGAATCACGAGATCGGCAGCATGCCGCGCACTCCGCAGCGCCGCGTGCCCATCGGCCACGGCGACAACGCTAAAACCTTCCCGTTCGAGATGATGCGCGAGCAGATCGCGAATCGCGCTGTCGTCTTCAGCGACCACGATCGTCGGAGCGGCCATATGCTGACCAGTGCCCCGGGAACCTCTTACAAGGACACCGTATCAGCGGCGAGCTCGCGGAGCACGCTATAGATCGTGGAGGCCGCGAAGCCGAGCCGCTCGAGGCGCCGCGCCGCGTGTGCATAGCTTGGCGCTACGCTGCGAAGGAGTTGCTCGAGTGCGCGCGCGCAGCGCGCCCGCTCGTCGTCTTCGAGCGCATAGACGGCAGCCTGCGCCTCGTCGCGATCGATGCCTTTACGCACGAGTTCGCCGATCAGGCGCACGTCACCAAGTGCCTTGCGTTTGCGTTCGACGTAGAGTTGCGCGTAGAGGCGATCGTCGAGAAATCGCTCGGCCTTGCAACGAGCGACGACACCGGTGATGGTGTCGTCGTCGTAGCCTTTACGCGCTAGGCGCTCCCACAGTTGCGCCTGTGTGAGCCGCTGTCGCGCGAGCATCCCCAAGGCGCGCGCGTATGGCGACATGGTTTACGCCCTGTCATCCTGAGGTGCGGCGATAGCCGCCTCGAAGGGCGCCGAGTGGCCGTTCTTTGAAACGGCCCCTGCAAGTGCTTCGCGGATCTTCGTTTCGATCTCGCTTGCCATATCGAGGTGCTCTTCGAGGAACGCCTTGGCGTTCTCACGGCCTTGTCCGATGCGTTGCTCGCCGTAGGTGTACCACGAACCGCTTTTGCCGACGATGTTCTGTTCGAGCGCGACGTCGAGAATCGAGCCCATCTTCGAGATACCGCGACCGTAGGTTATATCGAATTCAGCCTGACGGAACGGGGGCGCCACCTTGTTCTTGACGACTTTTGCGCGCGTGCGTGAACCGACGACGTCTTGCCCGACTTTGATCTGTTCGAGCTTGCGCACGTCGACGCGGATCGAGGCGTAGAACTTGAGCGCACGTCCGCCCGAGGTGGTCTCGGGGCTGCCGAACATCACGCCGACCTTTTCACGCAGCTGGTTGATGAAGATCATCACGGCCTTGCTGCGCGAGATTGCGGCGGTCAGCTTGCGCAGTGCCTGCGACATTAATCGCGCTTGCAGTCCGACGTGCGCATCGCCCATGTCGCCTTCGAGTTCAGCCTTGGTCACGAGCGCTGCTACCGAATCGACGACGATCACGTCGACCGCGTTGCTGCGCGTGAGCATCTCGGCGATCTCGAGCGCCTGTTCGCCGGTATCCGGCTGCGAGACGAGCAAGTTATCGAGATCGACACCGAGCGCGGCGGCATAATTCGGATCGAGCGCGTGCTCGACGTCGATGAAGGCGGCGGTACCGCCGCTCTTTTGCGCCTCGGCGATTGCATGCAGTGCGAGCGTCGTCTTACCGCTCGATTCGGGGCCGTAGATCTCAACGATGCGTCCGCGCGGATATCCGCCGACGCCGAGCGCGAGATCGAGTGCGATCGATCCGCTGGGCACGACCTCGAATGCCATGCGTTCTTGAAAGTCGCCCATCTTCATAATCGAGCCTTTGCCGAATTGCCGCTCGATTTGTGCGAGGGCGTTGCCCAGGGCGATTGCTCGTTCGTCTTGCGCTGCCATTGCAGTCCTCTCTGGATTCAGCTTGGCTGAATCTGTAGCGTTCGGCCTTCGCCGATCCGCGGGTCGCTATACGTTCACTTTGAGGTATACACGTGACAAGGGTATGGCACTAAACTCTCACGGAATCGGGTGCATCGTCAAAAAGGGCTTGCGTGAATTCGGCCGCGACGAAGGGGCGCAGCGCATCCGCGCTCTCGCCGAGGCCGATGAACTTGATCGGAATCTCGAGGGTGTCGACGATGGCGACGAGCACGCCGCCCTTCGCGGTGGAATCGAGCTTCGTCACTACGACGCCGGTCAATTGCGTGGCTTCATTAAAGAGGCGCGCTTGCGAGATCGCATTCTGACCGGTTGTGCCGTCGAGAACCAGTAGCGTCTCGTCGGGGGGACGGCCGAGCTCGCGTTCGATCACGCGCCGCACCTTCTTCAGCTCTTCCATGAGGTTGGTCTTGGTTTGCAAGCGGCCGGCGGTATCAACGAGAATCACGTCGGCCCCGCGCGCTTTGCCGGCTTTGATGCCGTCGAAGATGACTGACGCGGGGTCGGCCCCTTCGGCCCCGCGCACGATATCGCTCTTCGAACGGTCCGCCCAAATCGCGAGTTGTTCCGCGGCGGCTGCGCGGAACGTATCGCCGGCGATCAGCAACACGCGCTTGCCCTCGCCGTGCAAACGCGTCGCGAGTTTGCCGATCGTCGTGGTTTTACCGCTGCCATTGACTCCGACGACGAGAATGACCGACGGAGCTTTGTCGTCGAGGTGCAATTCGCCATCGGGAAGCGTCAAAAAGCGTTCGACGTCGCGATGAAAACGTGCGACGGCTTGATCGGTCGTGCTCCAGGCCTCTTGCTTTGCGACCATTTTCAGACCGCCGATAATCTTGAGCGTGGTCGGGACGCCGAAGTCGCCCATGATCAGCAGATCTTCGAGATCTTCCCAAAACTCCGGGGTGAGCGGCTTGCGCGCGCGACCGAGGTTCTGCACCGCGGCGAACGTGTCGCGAGCCTTGCCAAGGGACGCCCGGAGTCGTTGAAACCAGCTCACGGACCCTCCCCTTCCCGAGGCAAGCATCGAACTCCTGTTCGTATCTTTGTGAGGTCGCGCGGTGTAGGAACCGGGGCGTCGACGCTAGGCGACCGGGTCCAGGCCCGTGATCGTGGAGGCTTCCATCCTAACCCACTGTGGCGCGGCGCCGTCGACGCGAACCGGGTACTCGAAGATGACGTTCGGTTTGCCGATTTGATCGCGCATCATATCCGCGAGCCGGCCTTCGATGAAGACACGCCGGCCTGCGCCGAAAGGCGCGTGCCCTTCGGCGAAGTGAATCTCGAAGACCGCGGCCGATGGCGAATACGCGTGGACCGTTGCGTCGAAGCAATCGTGCACCGCCATCTTCAGCGCAGCGACGATTTGCGAAAACAGCGTGTCGTCGACGCGTGCCGAACGCTCGTCGAAGCAGCGCTCGCGATCGATCACGTAGCGCGTCGGCTCGACGCCGTCGACGAATTCAACGGTGAACGTACGTCCCGAGATGTGCATCTCCAGATGGCCACCCATCTTGGTGGCGCGTACTTCGCGAATCCAGTCCTTGTGATCGCGCATCGTCTTCGACAGCCACGCCTTCGTCCAGGTCACGTGTCGGCACGCTCGCGGAAGGCTTGATCGACACGGTACACATACGCGAGGACTTCGGCGACCACGGTGTAGAGTTCGCGCGGAATGAACTCGCTCACGTTCAAACGCGCAAGCGCTTCGACCAATCCCGGATCCTCGTAGAGCGGAATGCCGCGCTCTTTTGCAATGCGAACGATCGTCTCGGCGGTAATGCCGCGTCCAACTGCGACGACCTCCGGCGGTTCGGAGGCGAGCGGATCCCACTTCAGCGCGGCCGCGGCGGGGCGCTTGAAGACCGATTTGCGAAAATCGAAGAAGCGGCTCATGCGCGCATATCCCAAAACGATTTGCGCTCGTTTGGCGCGAGCGGCTCGCTCTTTTGCACGTGCTCGCCGCTCGGCGGCGCGACGCCCGCAGCGATCGCGG